>NZ_JBAKFM010000003.1:0-311121 GCF_040838495.1 Spiribacter pallidus
AAAACCGCTCATCTCAGACCGTCAAGGAGGCCGCTATAGAGGAACCCGGGGAAGACGAGACCTTGATGTGATGATCGGGGGACATCTCACTCCGGTGAAAAGGGCCCTTCTGGATCCGGTGTTTACACTGAGGGCGCTATAGCGACTGCTCTCTACACGGCCACCAGTGTTTCGGGTTCTGTACCACCCGCATCAGGCTCTAACCACAAGCGATGACTCAAAGGCTCTAACCATTCAATGGAGGAGGCTGACGTGAGATCAGCGAAATGCCGAGCAGGCTTGCCGCCTGGGTCGCTGATCGCCCAGAGAACGCGGCCGACAAAGTCATCCTCCTGTGTGCTCTCGTGTGGCGGAGACATCGCTGCCTGATTGATGATTTGAAGCTTGCCTTTCAGTCCGTCGCGATACAGGACCGCCCACGCATGAAGGGTATGGTGCAGATGCTTGTGATTGTCCTCGTCCAGGTACGGGACTGGCGTGATGTCTTTGGCCGCCCATTCCTCCTCCACCTCGGCCTTGGTGCCGGGTTGATAGCCGACGAATGCAAACATGGGCGGTAGCGATTCACCCGATTCGCGATCGGCGGCCACCGCATCGCTGATGTATCGCATCACGGGATCTGACACGCTGTAGCCGACGAAACACACCGTATAGCGCCGGACCAGCTCACTGACGAAGCGCGCCGCCCAACTCTCTGTCAGATACGCCAGACCGAAGTCGCCACCGGAGAGCACCAGCCGGTCTGAACCACCGGCCCGGTTCGTATCGGGTAACAACCCATGGAGATAGACAAGGCCATCCCAATGATTCTTTGGAATCGGCAACTGCGGTGCGGTGAATTTCTACACACTTTGAGAAGCTTGCTCGATCGCTAATTCGAAGAGCCGATCAAAGTTGGTTGTAATCAGCCGCGTTTGGCCGCCGGACGTACGGCTGAGCGTCAGCAACGCCTGATGAGTCTCCCAATTCTTGGCCTTGAAGGTTTTCGCCGTAAGGATGTCTATCAGTGCGTCGGTGATCTGTTCCCGACCATTCGCAAGGTCTTTCTGCAATAAACTGATTGCGACGTCGTATTGCTCTGCGCATATTGCGTTGTTGTGCCTACCGGCCTTGGGCACCGGCAACCTCGCATAGAGCTCATTCACCAGGCTCTTGAAGCCAGGTAACCCCGCTGGCATGGAAATGCCCGCGCCGGTGAAGAACACCACGCTGCCGTCTTCGTGTGCACGCAGAAAGGCTTCGGGTATGTCAGGGCCGTTCGGTTTGAGCTGCATGTAGAGTCTTGGCCGTCCAGCCTAAGCTTGATTTGGGGAGCTGAGTGTAGCCACTGCATGACCGCCACGGCGGAGCGGCTGGAAAAGTGGGCTGCTGAAGTTCAGGAAGGACCGGGAGAAGCTACCGAAAAGTAGGATTTTCGTTCCGATTTTTCCGCGTGCTTGGCATATCGGATGGAAAAGCCGCTTTTAACTAATCGTTCCGACGACACTGCGCTGCTCGTCAAGCCATGCCTGAAACATCAGGACGCACCAAAGGTTATGTTGATTCCGGCCTTGCCCCGACAAGTGCTGAGACCACGCTTTTCGGATTGGCGCCGGATCGAAAAATCCCTCGTTCACAAGCCGCCTCTCCTCGAGTAAAGACTCCGCCCAGTCTCGAAGGGGCCCCCGAAGCCAATGTTCGATAGGTATGCCGAAGCCTTGCTTCGGTCTTTCCATCAGTGAGCGCGGAACATAGCGATCGAGAACCTTGCGAAATAGCCACTTACCCTGACCATCGCGCACTTTATATTCGGTCGGGACCTGCCAGGCGAACTCAACCAATCGGTGGTCGAGGAGCGGCACCCTCGCTTCCAGGCTGACCGCCATGCTGGCCCGATCAACCTTTGTCAGAATATCGTCCGGCAGATATGTGAGCATGTCTAGGAGCATCATCTGCTCCCGCAAGCCGGGCAACTCCGAAAGCCGATCCACCGAACCCCCGTGTTCTCGCTGTTCCGACACCCCCAAGACCATGCGCTCTGGTGCTTTCCAATGGGATCGGAGCGAACGATAGAATTCAAACCCGTCCGCCGCGCCCAAAGCCTTGCCGAGTTTTTCCAGCTTCAGCTCTAGATTCGGGGCCTGCATACGCGGCGGCAGACGGCTCTTCCATCTCTGAAGATCCCGTTGTGACAAGGTTCCGATCCCACCCCCTAAGAACCTTCGCAGAGCAGCAGGCAGTCTGTTTACGCGGCGCCACACCTCCGACCCAACAACATGGCGGTTGTAGCCTCCGAAGAGTTCATCACCGCCATCACCAGACAGCGCGACGGTGACATCGCGCCGTGCGAGCTCGCTAACCAAGTACGTAGGGATCTGGGATGAATCTGCAAACGGTTCGTCGAACATTCGTGGCAGGAGGGGGATGACAGCCTGGGCATCTTCCGGCGTTACGTACAGTTCCGTGTGATCCGTGCCGAGGTGACTGGCCACGGCCGCGGCATGATGCGCTTCGTCATACTCCGCATATGCATTACCAATCGAAAATGTCCTTACGGGGCGAGCACTCTGCGCCTGCATTTGGCTCACTACCATTGTGGAGTCGAATCCACCAGACAGAAACGCTCCCAACGGCACGTCCGCCATCATTCTTCGTCCGACAGAATCGCTAAGTAAGCTGTCCAGTTCCTCTGCGAGTACGTCTGGCTCACCTACTGCCCCTCGAGCGCCATCTATCGCGATGTTTGCAAGGTTCCAGTAACAGACGGGCTCCCCCACATGACGCCCTTTGTCCCGAACCGCCAGATAATGCGCTGCCGGTAATTTATAGATACCGCGGTAAATGCTCCACGGGGAAGGAACGTGATTATAGCGGAGCATAAGGGCCAACGCACCTCGGTCCACCTCACCCCGCCAATCCGGATGCGCGCTCAATGCCTTAAGTTCAGAGCCGAATAGCAACGTATCGCCATTACGACCGTAATAGAGTGGTTTTTCCCCCATACGATCACGCGCCAGGAACAAGGTCTGCTCTGTGCGGTCCCACAGCGCGAAGGCAAACATGCCATTCAATCGTTCAAGGGCGCCTTGAATACCCCAGTGGCGCAACGCAGCCAGTAAAACCTCCGTATCTGAATGGCCTCGCCAAGCAAATGCACCACCTTTGCTTTCGAGCTCCTGCCGAATTGCATTGTGGTTATAGATCTCACCGTTGTATACGAGGACATAGCGGCCACACGGTGAGTGCATCGGCTGGTGCCCGGATCGCGACAGATCCAAGATCGAGAGACGTCGGTGCCCGAGACCTAGTCCAGCATCATAGTCGACCCATATTCCAGAATCATCAGGGCCACGACTCTCGAGCGCTATAACCATTCGGAGAATCGTACTTTGCCTCGTCACCGCATCTCCAAATACCCCAATCACTCCGCACATGAGACACGCTTAGCACTGGGCTCATCTAATCGTCCAGATACGGAATTACGAGGACTTGAAATGTATGCGAGGAAGACCCCAAACTCGACCCAGAAAACAAAATGCCTTGCTGAAAAATGGAAAATACCACTTACGAGGTAGGATACGATAAATGCGAAAATCACATATTGACGCCTTTTAAGGGCTTCAGTCATCGCAATTATTATAACGCCATATATAGCTAACGGAACCAAAAACCCGAACTGCATGGACAAATCGAGCAGATTATTATGCGCCTCATACCCTTCAAATGGAGAAAAAATACCTGAAAAAGAGCCGGCTCCCCAGCCAAATAGAGGCGAGGCCAAACTCGCGCGAACCGCATTAACTAACAGCGCAACTCTGCTCCCACCTTCATCCGCTTCATCCCAGATCTGCACCAAATACTCGTGGACTAACTCACCATAAGATATCACAACAATTGCTGTTAAGAGAGATAAAACCCCGATGTTAAAAATAAGTGGCGTCTTTTGATAATAGAAAAACACTACATAAACTAGGGAGATTGCACCTATCGTAACAGAAGCAACATAAGCATCACTGCCTGACAAAACCCCAATATAAACAAGCAACGGCAAACCTAGAACCAGGAATCGTTTGTCATACATAGCTAATAATAACGAAATGGAAGCGATATAAAATATGAGCTGATTTGGATTGTTTGCGAACCCCGTATACCTGAACGAGCCGGCATTATATCCAATTGTTACAGAAACTAGATTACCCACCAAGAAAGTCGCAAGCGAAGTAACCGCAACGATGCGCATATCGATACGACCACACCTAATTTCATCGGCTATCAAAAAAGCCAGGATCAAACCCCCTGCGAAAGAAAAAACGTACACTGGATCCGACATCTCTGAATAGTGACTAAAAAAATAAACAAAGGCGGTCACCGACGGACATATTAAGAAAAAAGCAACTATTAAATATAATTCACTCCATCCTAAAAGTGTTCTTCGAAAATTAAAAATTCTGCGACCGCCTCTTGTTAGCAAAGCACATGTTATAAAGAGAAAGATCAATTCCGAGATACCAACTGGACCCCAAAAGCGAAGCGCCGTCATATAGCCTGAACCGAGAGCTAGGCCTATTAAAATACTCAGCACTAAGCTTCGCTTGAACTTAGATTCCGATGATAACATAGTGATCTCTTAAGAAATTCTGCCTAGTCTATCGTCGATTAAACAAACAACGCTATATCCTTCATCTATACATGATTAAAACCGCTTGCTTTCCGGGAGTGTACACAGTAACAAACTGCTTTTGTCACCTCGGCAGTGTAGGCAACTACCCCTCCCTTCCATCGCCATCCTAATATCTCGACGGCGCAGCCACGCGTAATAGCCACTGCGCGAGACACCAAACTCCGCGGGGAAGTGGACCCTTTTGCGCTTGAGCATGTCGCTGCCTGCTGTTGCCATGCGCCACCACCAGTCTACTAACTTACTGAGATGTCCACTGCTGGTGGGAGAGATTAGATCAGTGTTGTTCTAGAGGACCTGACCATCTTTAAAGAAATGGATCTAAAGATTTTTAAAGTCGAATAACACCTTGAAAAACCCGATCGCGATTAAAAGAATCTTACAGATGGGGGCATTTCAGCTCGGGCTATTTAGCTTAAAATCAAATAACAATTTATAAGCATTCACGCTACTTTCTATAAGGCAGCAATTGCGGCAAAAGCCTCCGACCCCCTGTCCAAAAGATACACTTAAGCCAGTTTATTATACCCCACGTTAAACCGAAGTGACGTCGAGCTATAATAAACTGGTCATTAGAGCGAGAAACCAAAGCTTCTATGCCTTCCACACTATGGGACACACCGCCCAGCTCACAAATGGCAACTGGCATTTTGTAGAACCTGAGGCCGATGGAATTCAATGCCTTTAGTTTTTGGTCAAGATCCGCGCCTATAGCCAAAGTCAAATCGAATGGATTATCTACGCAGAACCGCGTCGGAAACCAGATTGTTTGGTGTGATGGCATTTTAAGGAGACGCGGCCACATGCGGCCGCTAGCCCCATAGGAACGGTTCTCCCAGAGGTGCTGACCAGCCACAGCGAATGACTCGTTCTCTTGAATTCGCATTAGCTCGGCCATTGCTCTCGGTATTACTTGGTCTCCGGAGTTCATGAAACAAATATACTTCCCACGGACGCGTTGCGTCCCTTTTGTCATTGCATCGTAAATACCTTTATCCCGTTCTGATCTCCAACTGTCAATCACATCTCTGTACTTCGCTATAACGGATTGCGTGTTGTCACCAGAGAGCCCATCCACAACCACTACTTCAAAGTCACTAAAGTATTTATTTAACTCAACGAAGCCATCTAGAGTTTTCTCCAGGCCGAGAGCGTTATTTTTGTTAATTGTCACAAAACTGAACATCTTACTTTCACTCAAAGCCAGTCGTTTAGACCTATACAAAACTATCACCCCGTGCCGAAGCCCAGGTTTTTGGCCACGACCGAACCGTTTCCGGTCATTAACTCTAATTCTCTACTTTCTCTGGGAATCCCAGCCCAGCAACAGCGCTCTTTGCGTACCCGTTTTTATATCGATCTGCATCATCTCCTCAATCAAAGCATCAATCCCAATCTCTGGCTCCCAACCCATCTCCCGCCGCGCTTTAGAAGGATCACCCAACAAGGTCTCCACCTCCGTCGGCCGGAAATAGCGCTCATCGACTTCAACAATGACATCGCCCACCGATACGCCGGGTGCATCGTTACCGCTCACACTTGTCACAACCGCCTGCTCGCCAACACCCTCTCCGCGGAATTCCAGCTCAATCCCCAAGACCCGCGCCGCGGCCACCACGAACTCCCGCACCGAACACTGCTGTCCAGTCGCGATGACGAAGTCGTCGGGCTCGTCCTGCTGCAGCATCATCCACTGCATGCGCACATAATCTTTCGCGTGGCCCCAATCACGCTTCGCATCGAGGTTGCCGAGGTAGAGGCACCTGTCGAGCCCCTGCGCGATATTGGCCAGCCCGCGGGTGATCTTGCGGGTGACGAAGGTCTCGCCTCGGCGGGGGGACTCGTGGTTGAACAGGATCCCATTGCAGGCGTACATCCCATACGCCTCGCGGTAGTTCACGACGGTCCAGTAGGCGTAGAGCTTGGCCACGGCATACGGGCTACGGGGATAGAACGGCGTAGACTCGGTTTGCGGGACTTCCTGGACCAGCCCGTAGAGCTCGGAGGTGGAGGCCTGATAGAAACGGGTCTTCTCCGTCAGGCCGAGCAGCCGGATGGCCTCTAGCAACCGTAGCGTGCCCAGCGCATCGACGTTTGCGGTGTATTCCGGCGACTCAAAGCTCACCGCCACATGACTCTGCGCCGCCAGGTTGTAGACCTCGTCCGGCTGCACCTCCTGGATAATGCGAGTGAGGTTGGATGAATCCGTGAGGTCGCCATAGTGCAGGACGAAGCGCTGCTCGCGGTCATGCGGGTCCTGATAGATATGGTCGATGCGCTCGGTATTGAACGACGAGGATCGACGCTTGATGCCGTGGACCTCGTAGCCTTTCTCGAGCAGAAATTCAGCCAGATAACTGCCGTCCTGCCCGGTGATGCCGGTAATCAGGGCTTTTTTCATGCGGGGTTTTCCAGATACCACTGATAGGTCTGTTCAATGCCCTCGCGCAGGCCGATGGATGCCTGCCAGCCGAGGCCTTTAAGGCGGGAGACGTCCAGGAGCTTGCGCGGCGTGCCGTCAGGACGATCGGGATCGAATGCCAACTGACCCTCAAACCCAACGACATCGGCCACCAAGCGCGCCAAGTCACCGATGGACAGGTCTTCACCCGTACCCACATTGAGGTGCGAACAGCGCGGGTCGGTGTGCGCTTGCCAGGTCGCCCGGTCCAGATTCATAACGTGGACGCAGGCCGCCGCCATGTCATCCACGTGCAGAAACTCCCGCATCGGCCGCCCGCTGCCCCAGACCGGTATCGACTCGGCGCCGGTGACCCTCGCCTCATGAGTTTTTCTGATGAGGGCCGGGAGGACATGGCTGGTCTCGAGGTCAAAATTGTCGCCTGGGCCATATAAGTTGGTTGGCATGACGGAGCGGAAGTCGGTGCCATACTGGCGATTATAGCTCTCGCACAGCTTGATGCCCGCGACCTTTGCGATTGCATAAGGCTCATTGGTGGGCTCTAACGGGCCGGTAAGGAGTACCTCCTCGCGCATCGGCTGCTTGGTATCCCGTGGATAAATGCAGGAACTCCCCAAAAACAGCAGTCGCTGGACCCCGTGGCGCCAGGCCGCATGGATGACGTTATCCTGAATGGCCAGATTGTCGTGGATGAACTCCGCTGGATACGCATTGTTCGCCTGGATGCCGCCGACCTTGGCTGCGGCCAGATAGACTTGTGTCGGGCGATTAGCGGCGAGGAACTCGTCAACGGCGGTGGCGTTGCGCAGATCCAGATCCTTGGAAGTCGCGCTGAGGACGTTCGCCTCCCCCGCAGATTCCAGCGCGCGACGGATGGCGGAGCCAACCATGCCTCGGTGACCCGCGATGTAGATGCCTCCGACACCCTGACCGTTTCCCATCAAGATTGTTCTCCCGCCGTTGAGCCGAGCATCTCCTCGTAGAGCGTCTTGTACTGGCGTGCGATTACCCTAGAGTCAAAATGATCGACTGCACGCTTGCGCGACTGCTGGCGCAGGCATTCCGCACCCTCCGTGTCCTGTCTCAGGACCCAGTCGATTCCCGCCGCCAGATCGCCAGGTTCGTAAGGCCTAGCGCGGTAACCCGTCTCCTTGTGCGCGACGATGTCTTTTGGCCCAGTCGCATCGAAACAAACAACTGGCGTCCCACAGGCCATGGACTCGGCGAGGGTCTTTCCAAATGCATCCATTAACGAAGGCGCGACGAAGACGTCAGCGGCCGCATACGCTAGACGAAGCGATACAGCATCGGAGAGAAAGCCAAGGTGCGTCTTTGGTAGATCGACTCCTTCCATCGCCGCTTGAGCGGATCTCCCGAAGGTGACGATGTGCATGGAACGGCTGTTTGCCTGCGACAATGCTTGAAGGAACCGATCAAACCCCTTGTAGAAGTCGGTCAGCCGCTGCGCGCCGACTAAAATAACCTTCTTATCGGCCGGCAAGTTAAGTGCCTGCCTCGCTACCTGGATTGGTAACGGCGAGAACAAGCGCGTGTCGATGTTATTACTGATCGTTCGGGTTTGATGTCCCCGGAAAACTTCGGAGCGACGCGCGCACTCGCTTAACCAGTCGCTTATTCCGATAACCTGCAATCCGCTCGGTATGGTCGCATTTTTTGCCTTTACTATAGCCCTACTGAGATCCCAGCGGCTCTTACTAGCTAACTGTGGGCAATGACCGCATCCAATCCCGTATCGGTCGCAGTCGATCGCGTAGTGACATCCACCGGTCAACGGCCACATGTCGCGCATGGTCCACACGATCGGCTTGTCAAGCCTACGCAGCGACCTCATCGCCACTAATCCGTTGATCCAGTGCAGATGGATAACATCTGCTGCTCGGTACGCAGACGTCCGAGTGAAATTAATCCCAGCAAGGCCTGTATTGAAGATACTCTGTTGCCGCTTCGTATAGAGGCGTGTCGGAAAATTACCAATTCGATTACGCAACGCATAATCAACCCGCTTAGCCTGAGAGTCTGCGAGCGCGGTAACGGAATCGTCGCCCCGCGCGTCCCGCCCGCTGATCATCAGATGGGAATCAACACCAATCTCACGTAAGGCGCTATGCAACCAGTAGGTACCACGTGCGGCGCCACCGGTTAGTTCGCCAGATTGGAGGTGCAGGACGTTCAAATCAATCTCTACGCACTGTTATTTTGGCTGCAGAGGTAGGGCGTGACATATATATCGACCAGCACTGATTCTTCACTAAACCAATCATTGGCTGGCAAATGTCCATCACAACTGTCCTACAAGATACCAACCATGCCGAAACTAGAAACATTGACCACGGAATAATTTCTCTAGGAAGGAAGTTTTTGACTCGAAGCCTAACCCACCCCAAACTCATAACCGGCAGGATGTGTGCTTTATCCAAGAGAGTAAAACAAAAGGCGCCCAAGCACTGCGGGGGATACTACCCTTATTGATACGATTCTTCATTCTATCTAGGTAGGATCTATCGAAAATCTCCTTGGCTTCGGAGGAAAAGAACGCGTCTCGCACTCTAGGCCGTAAGCGTCCATTCATCCAAGTAGCAAAAGGCAGCTCGAAGCCTTTTTTGGGCCGCTGCCAACAACCGGGCGGGATTAGGTCAGACACGGCATCCACCAAAACTGCTTTCATCTGCCCATTACAGATTTTCGCCTCGGCTGGTAACGCTAACGCATGTTCCGCCAACTTATGGTCTAGGAGCACTGGCCGGACCTCCAAAGAATGAGCCATGCTCATGACATCGTTGTCTCGCAACAAGGTATTTTGCAGGTAACCCTTACATTCGGCATAGCTAAGTTGACTAACTGCATCCCAGTCCGAGAGATCACTGCCGAGAAGAGCCGGATGCGTATACGGACCACACAGGGCGGCTAGGGAGCCGGATAGTTGTCCACGCAGCTTGTTTGGAACTGTTAAGTTACGCATCATCGCCAAACGTTGCTCAAAACTGGCTGCCTTGTAGGCTCTACGGACCGTGAATCGGTTAGGCCTAGCTTTGTGCAACATCGAAGCGATGTAATCCACGGGACCTGCCTCGCCCCGGGCCGCTTCCTTGAATGCGGCAAAGTGGTGATACCCGGCAAATAGCTCATCCCCACCTAAGCCAGAAACCGCTACCTTGACCTGTTGCGCTGCGGCCTGGCTGACTAGATAGGTATTGGTTCCGTCGACGCTAGGCTGATCTAGCGCACTAATAATATCGTCAAAACACTCCGCAACGTCTCGATCGTTAACAAGCACCTCGGTATGCTGACAGCCGATATATTTAGCCACTTCTTTGGCAAACGAAGTCTCATCCGTCACTTCCACGAGTCCTTTAAAGCCCAGGGAAAACGTCTGGACTGGCTCTCCGGTTTCACGCTGCATCAGCGCGCAGACAGCCGCGGAGTCCACCCCGCCGCTAAGAAACGCTCCCACGGGTACGTCGGATACCAAATGGTTCTGAGTGGCCTCTTCCAGGAGAGACCGAGTTTTCTGAACTAGGTCTGGATAGGCCAGAGTCTCAAGGGCATCCCGATTGGCCTCCATCCCCCAGCTCAGGTCCCAGTACCGGGAGGGTGTCGAGACAAAACCGTCCTGGGATACATACACGGCAGTGCCTGGCTCTAGCTGATAGACGCCTTTTAATATGGTGCCCGGCTGGGACACCGCCCCGTAAGACAGATATTCCACCACCGCCTCGGGCCGGACTGTGCGCTGCACCAGACCCGACGCCAGCAGGGCCTTCAGCTCCGAGGCAAAGGCAAACCCTCGCCCGGTTTGGGTATACACCAGCGGTTTGATCCCGAATCTGTCCCGGGCCAGAAACAGGTACGGACTATCCGGTACTTTCTGCCCGCCAAGCCAACTGCCCCCGTAGTCAGGTCCCCGATCCAAAATGGCCAAAGCGAACATCCCCCGCAAACGGCGTAGGCAGTCCTGTCCCCAATGCCTGTAGGCGCTGAGCACCACCTCGGTATCCGTCCGGGTCCGAAAGGAATGCCCAAGCTCTTGCAGCTCCCGTCTCAACTCAAGGTGATTGTAGATCTCCCCATTGTAGGTAATGGAGAACCTGCCTGAGGCATCGGTCATGGGCTGCCTGCCGCCAGCCGACAGGTCGATAATAGACAGCCGCTTATGTCCCAGGCAAATGCCGTTTTCCCACTCCACAAGTATATCCCCGTCATCCGGCCCCCGAGAGGATATGGCCTGGAGCATAGGCTGGAGCGCTTCGGGGGAGGGCGTGTTGTATAAACCTGCTATGCCGCACATTAAGCAAAGACTTCCTTAATGACATTGACTACATTCTTTTCGAAATGGTCAAATAAAAAATTATTTTTGACATGCCAATACCCTGCCTCACCCATTTTGTGGGCAAGCTCAGGGTTGTTCATCAATAATTCAATTTTTTCAGCGATCTCATCAGGATTCGGATTTACGAGAAAACCAGTCTCGCCATCAATAACGCAATCAGTCTGTCCACCTTCATTGCAGGCTATAACAGGAAGCTTATGTAAACCGGCCTCCAAGTAAACCAAACCAAAACCTTCGCCACCCCAAATGTCATTTGGATTTATTCTGACAAAGCTAGGCATAACAAACGCGAAACACCTTGAGAAAATATGGCTTAGCTCTGCGTCATCTACATATCCATGAAAGATCACATGATCTGAAATTCCTAATGTTTTCACAACCTCTTCTAATCGATCCCTATCATCCCCTTGACCTATAACATGAAAAACTGGAATATCAGCAGTATCTGAATTCTTTAAAATAGACAAAGATTCAAAAACAAGCTCATGCCCTTTATATTTTTCCGTTGAATCTATCCTGCTTAGAATCACTATTTCATTTTTCATTTCAACATCGTTGCTTAACTCAAAAGGTTCAATAGCGTTATTGACAATAGATACATTAGCTGAAGGCCAGTTTTCATGAACTCTTTCTGCAGTGAAAGAACTAACGGCTATAACTTTATCTGCATATTCGAGATTCGGATTTTTCTTTTTTCCCCATGCACCCCACACTTCTATACCATGAGTCCAAATTATAGTTTTAGTTTTATTTGGTATATATTTTTTATACCTATTGTACAAAAAGGAGTGCATGAATATTATAAGATTTTTGCCTCTTAAAGAGCGCCTTATACTAATTTCTTTAAGGATACGAATGAGTTTATTATTGCATCTTTTGCTAAACTTTTGTACTATAAAATGCTTGTAAATAGCTTTATATACAAGCTCACTTAAAAATTCTATTCCTCCATTTTTGGAAAAATCATTACTTATTATTAATATTTTCATTATATTTTTTCAGATTTCATTGAAACGATATAGCTGTTAATACTTGTCTCTGTCTCAACTGGAATGCTAACCAACAACCTTAATCAACAATATATTACTTGAATGGTTCTTTATCCAAATATACACCTAAGGCTTTTTCATTCCTATTGGTTGAACCGCGTTGTATATTCTTGTCAAATACCTTAGAATTATTAGTCTGATGCCCAGTGATTATGACATAATTAAATGACTGTAAGTTGATTAATAAATTTTGGATTACTCTATTATCAAGACGTTGCAATACTTGGCGAACCAATGCTGACCGATATAGATATCAGTATTTACAATCGGTTGTTCAAAGTCTATTTCTTTAAACTTTAGACATTCATTGCCATAATTTTCATTATTGTAATTATTTGTCAAGTCCCGCATGATTGCTCACCTGCCGAATGAAACTGCGGGTGAGTAGTCCGCCAGTTTTTCATGGCCTGGATGGGTGTTCGGTGATTCAGCGCTCTGATCCTTCCCACCAGCAGTGGACACCTCAGTAAGTTAGTAGACTGGTGGTGGCGCATGGCAACAGCAGCCAGCGACATGCTCAAGCGCAAAAGGTTCGGTATTCCCCCCATTTATAACCGGGGCGATAAGTAGAGCTCATCAGGCGGCCATGGCCACCTTCTGTTTCGGGGTTATGCCGCCTAGTGCCATATTCGGTCGTTCATTGTTGTAAGTCCATAGCCATCGGGTGGCAAAGTCCTGGACCTCGGCGATCGATTCGAACAGATAGTGGCTTAGCCAGTCATAACGGATCGTTCGGTTGTAGCGCTCAACATAGGCATTCTGTTGCGGCTTTCCGGGTTGGATATAGTTGATGTCTATGCGCTGTTTCTTTGCTCACGGAATGAGCTTATGGCTGACGTATTCCGGCCCGTTGTCGCAGCGAATAGCCTGCGGCTTGCCTCGCCACTCAATTAGCTGCTCGAGAGAACGAATGACGCGCTCTGCGGGCAGCGAGAAGTCCGCATCGATGATCAGGCCTTCACGGTTGTAGTCATCGATGACGTTGAAAAGCCGGTAGGTCCGTCCATCCGATAGCTGGTCGTGCATAAAGTCCATCGACCAGCTTTGGTTTACAGCCTCCGGCACCGCGAGCGGCTCGGGCTTCTCCCGGATCAGGCGTTTCTTCGGCTTAATCCGCAGGTTGAGCTCAAGCGACCGGTAAATGCGATACACGCGCTTGTGGTTCCAGCGGAAGCCTTTGACGTTGCGAAGGTATAGGTAACAGAGCCCAAAGCCCCAGTTGCGGTGATTGTCCGTTAGACGCACCAGCCAATCGGCAATCACTGCATTCTCGTGCCCAAGCTTTGCCCGATACCGATAACAAGTCTCGCTGATGGAAAAGGCGCAGCAGGCGAGTCGAACGCTACAGCGACCGGCGGCGACTGCCTTTCGGGCCATCTCACGGCGATGAGATGGCCTTACCACTTTCCCTCAAGGGCCTCCTGGCGCAGATCCGACTTGAGCCGCTCTTCGGCATACATCTTCTTCAAGCGCCGGTTCTCGTCCTCGAGCTCCTTGAGCCGCTTCATCGTTGAAGTGTCCATGCCGCCAAACCTTGAGCGCCCCTTATAGAACGTCGCATTGCTGATGCCGTGCTCGCGGCAGAGGTCTGGGACTTCGACCCCCGCTTCAGCCTGCTTAAGTACCGCCATGATCTTGCTGTCGGTGAATCGTGATTTACGCATGTGGAATCTCCTGTCCTTGCTAGGGTACAAAATTCCACTTATCACCTCGATCATTTTTCGGGGGGATTACCGACGCCAAGACCTACCGAACCTGGAAGCAGGACACGATAGGTGATCGGCGCCCGATGGCAGAGCGTCCACCGCAGCCGCATGCGCTTACTGAAGCGGAGCAGTGCGAGATCCTCGAGCAGTGCCACCGGCCTGAGTTCGCGAGCCTGCCGCCCTCGGGTGAGCGACGAAAATCCGTTGTCCGAGGCGCTGTTCCGCACCTGCAAGTACCGCCCGGACTACCCGCCGAATGGCTTTGCTGACGTCCATGAGGCTCGAGACTGGGTCCTTGGCTTTGTTTGCTGGTACAACCATGAGCATCGGCACAGCAGCCTGCGCTATGTCACGCCGCGGGAGCGGCATGTCGGCCGCGATAAGGAGATCCTCGCCAGAAGGCATGCGATCTACACCGCCGCCAAGCAGACCAATCCCCGGCGCTGGTCAGGCCGCACACGCAACTGGAAACCCGTGGGTGCGGTCTGCCTGAACCCGGAAAAGGCCCTGGAAGCGGCATAGCAAAATGCGAAAACTAGGTTGACGGACACCGGTTGCGTTCGCATGTAACCGGATGTTCAACGTTGAGCCTCCTCGAGCACAGTGTTCAGCAGTTCGCGTGCGCACCACAAAGGATAGCTCTTCAGAGAGATGGAATTATCCAGGACGTGACAAATAAACTAGCTGTTTTCATTTTTCCACAACCGCAAACCAGTCAGCAATTATTCTATTCTCGAAAATACCAATTTTTTCGCAACATCGCATCTGTATTTTAAAAAATTTCGCCATATATCTAGATATTGTATTTTCTTTTTGAAGAAGTTGCGGTATATTTACAACAGAGCTGTTGATATGAGGTGATATTTTCACATTTTTAAAATGGCCATCTTCCAAAATCGATTTTAGCCCTGCATATGAGTACTCGCGACGATGGGTCTTATCCGTAAAATGAATATGCGCTAAATTTAACTTTTCTAATAATGAATTGTCTTCATTCGGCACACTCAAGAAAAGTCGGCCGCCGCTGCCTAATAACCGATAAGCTTCTTTGAGAAAACCTACATCGTCATCAAGATGTTCAATGATATCGAAAGCTATTATGTTGTCGAAAGGGCCATTCAATAATGAAAGATCCTCAGCGTTCATGGCATAAAACGTGAAGTTGCTTGCTTGCGGATCTCTTCTATCTTCCAAGTCGACTTGGATAACTTCGGGACATCTGTCTTGACAAGATAAAGCATATAAGCCGTTACCGCATCCAACATCCAACAAGGAACCCGTATTGCAATAGTCGCGCAGCAACTGGCTTTTCAAAGGATTCACACCGGGATGACGATAGGATCGCACGACACCTCTATGGGAGGTTGCCTTTAATTCTGTATTTGAAATACGCACAGCTTGGTCTCTCCCGGTACCAGTGAACACTCGATTACGCCGCTATCCGGGCCTCGAATGCATCAGGGCTAATGTATCCAAGGGTAGAATGGCGAAGGGCTAGGTCTTACTCTAGTTAGACTTATTCAAGAAGGGGTTGGTGCGGGGCATCGGGGTGCATACGCGGCACAACATGAAATTATCTTTCCCACCGGCAATGGACACCTCAGTAAGTTAGTAGACTGGAGGTGAACCATGGCAGCAGCAGCCAACGACATGCCCAAGCGAATGAAGGCCCGCTACAACGCGGAGTACCGTACCGAGGCGCTGGCACTCAAAGCATCGGTGTTAGAGCCGCAAGCAGAGAGCTCGGCCTGCACGCAGATGGGTTCTACCCCACCACTGCGGACGATTTCGTTAAGCGTCGTTTCTGATCCATTGGTTGTTCAACCCGCCGACGCATTCTCGGGTTGTGCAATCACTCAATATAACCAAAGACATCACTTCGCGCCTCGGCCTGCGTTAGATAGCGCCGGCGACGAACCCGATCAAGCTTGAGGAGACCGAAGACCCCTCTGCCGCGGCGTTATCGCCACAATGGCCAACCGCGCTCATGCTGCAGATGACGTTATGATCGCGCAGGAACGCCTGGTATTCACCACTGGTGAACTGCGTCCCGCGGTCGGAGTGCAGGATCACCGGGCTGTTGTCTTCCCGCTGACAGATCGCCATCAGGACCGCTTTGAGCACCGGTTGCCGGTCTTGCCGTACACTCATCGACCAGCCGATGACCACGTTGTTGTAGAGGTCGATGACCGCAGCCAGATACAGCCAACCCTCGCCGGTGCGGATGTAGGTGATGTCCGTCACCCAACGCTCGTTGGGCGCTGCCACGCTGAAGTCCCCTTCGAGATGATTACTCACCGCCATCGGTCGGCTGCCAGAGCGTTTGCCCCGCCATCCCCGACGTTGCGGTATGCCTTGGAGACCCTCGGCGGCCATCAACCGGGCCACCCGATTGAGGCTGAGAGACTCCCCCTCATAGAAGAGCTCCTCATGCACACGAGGGGCCCCAAGAACACCATGATGGTCTTTGTGAAGGTCCCGCATACGCCGGCGCAGCCGCTGGTTCTCAGCAGCGCGCTTGCTCACCGGTCGTGCAAGCCAGGCATAGAAACCGCCTGGCGAGACCTCCAGACAACGGCACATCAGTCGAATGGGGTATTCACCGCGACAGCGCTGGATCACCTGGTACCGACGGGTGACTCCCTGGCGAAGAACGCTGCCGCATCGCGCAAAAAATCCCGTTCCTTTTTCACCCGAGCAAGCTCTCGCCGTAGCTGGGCGACCTCTTCGTCTCTGGTTGCCCCTTGCCGGGGAAAGCCTCCTTGCCAGCGGTGTTGGATGCACGGCACCAACGCTCGAGAACCGAGCGATGAATACCCAGGTCATGCGCAACGTCTTTGATCGTCACGTCAGGCCGACTCGCGAGCTCGACCGCTTCCTCTTTGAATTCTCGACTGAACTGTCGTCTCTTCTGTGCCATCGGACACCTCCTGCTTCCCATGATGAAGCTTTTCAGATGTGTCCGCAGCTGTGGGGTAGAACCCGATCTGTCAATAGCAAGCTGAGGGCGGCCACGAGAACTGCGTCAGTTAGCGCTAGCACCACCCGGTAAGGACAATACCCGACTCAAGCACCAGCTTGAAGTGACGCGTCCAGAACTGCATCGGAAGCAGCTCTCCATGTCCCACTCGGCTTCATCGACTCAGCGCTCCATCTCAGCAACGGTGAGGTCCTGCTGCCAGGCTACTCCAACCGGCGTGGTCTTGCCCCTGAAGATATTGATCACCACCGCTGATCTGCGCTTCGTGGTCAAACGTTTGAGGAGTGCTTCGTCGCTCATGATGCCCTCCTGTCATTTGAACTCTAATCTGTGCAGGCTTAGAGAAGGTCACTTCAGTACATCGAAGTGGCGTACGACCGAACGCGTTGCTATTCCGCTTTTGGTCACATAAGTCCTGATACGTTCGAGGACCGAATAGACGGGGTAATCGAGTCACCTTTGTTGCTGGGGAAGATCTAAATACTCGTCTGGTCGGTCCACTGCGCAGTGACACCTGGCAAGTCACCGGATCTTTCCTTTAGACGTACTCGCCTTCGAATACCTCAATATGCTTTCCATTGGAGATGCTCCTCACCGATCTCGTGGTAAGCAAACTCCTGACGCATCACCTGCTGGACAACATAGTGGAAATTCTTCGTCATCCGCCGGGTGCAAAAGTTTTCCAACGATCTCAGCCGCCCAGCCTCTGCATAGCCCAGGCGTAGTCCTTCATCCAACGCATATGCCCTGACCCGCGCTTTAAAGCTCTCCCGGTCCCCCTCGGGGAAGAGCAGCGCGCTCTCACCCAACTGCCAAGGAATAGCCCCGGAGTCAGATCCGATCACCGGCACCCCGCACGCCTGGGCTTGGACAGAGACCAAGGGAAAGGTGTCTATCCAGTGGGGCATGGTCTTAGAGGCAAGGACAAAGCAGTCCATGGCCCGCATATAGGAAGGAACCTCATCCATGGATACTGATCCAGTGAGAATAATCCGCTCGCCCCAGGGACTGTTTTGCTGTAAGTCTTCGATTTCCTGCCGCATGGAACCGTCGCCGACCAAAAGAAGCGCCCAATCCACACCCTCCAGGGGCAGTATGGATATGAGATCGTCCAGCCCTTTGTCCTCAATCAGCCGCCCGGCATAGCCGATGACAAACTTGCCCTTTACTCCGAGCTGCTCCCGTATATGCTTACGCTTGCCCTCATCCGGGCAGAACATGTCCTCGTCTACGCCGATCTGGGTCTGCATGTAGACTGGCTTTTCATACCCCCCGGCCCGAAGGGATTCCAGACAACCCGGATAATGTACCAGAGCGGCTTCCGTATTTTCCTTAATGTCTTTCCACATCAGACGGTGGTAAAACCGTTCGGTCCGAATCCCGCGAGCGTTCATGGAGAAGAAGATGATTTTTGCCTTCGAGCACCACAGCTTTCTATAAAGATATATCTGATGATGCACCCAGCTGCTTTCTTCATGAAGGATGTAGATCAGGTCTGGCTTGATAGAGCGAAGCTTCACATCCAAGGAAAGGAAAAAATACCGCCCCCAATTCTTTACGCTCGTGGTAGCCATTGGATGGATATGGAAATTATGGCTATGCTCTTCCTGAGACTTAAATACTTGTTTTTCCTGAAACCAGTACGACTCCCAAACCCGTGGGATAAGCAAATGAACATCATACCCATATTCTTCTGCCAAAATGCGCCATCGCTTTCGCGGTGGTTCTTGGACTAGGGCATGGCCTATTATACAGATAGTGGTTGACACGGGCGGCTTCTTATTCTTTTCGCGTAGCAGATAGAACAATTAATTTTCTATTCTCAGTATGCGCACTATCAACTGCAATCATCCTTTCGTTGCGGCTCCATCTGGGATGCAGGTCTGCTCGGTACTCAGAATCATTGTATAGCGAGTAGAATTTGCCAATACTCTCAGTCGAGTTATTTTCGCTGTCATATATCCACAGATGGCGATAACAATCATCGTCCTGGTAGGTATCCGTGAGCATGTATCGCTCGTCATGGCTCCAAGAATTGTGCCCATTGTCCGGTAAAACTTCTCTGCCGAGTATAGTCAACTCTCTGGATTGGTCCGTATAGTTAATAAACGCTGTATTCCTAACAAGCCGAGCAGCGCGTTTCTTGCCCAATAGCATCTTGATAGGCTGATAGGCTAATTTGGCTGTTTTATATAAAAGAGACGAACTAGTTGAAAAATCCTGCATAATCTTGGATCGTCCGGAAGGGACCAAGGCCCAGATGGTAAAGACCTGATCATTTTTCCAGTTCATGTGCGAATAAAAGCCTACATCCGGAAACATATAAATATCTCGGCCATCCGCGTCGGCAGTAAATAAGCGTGTCCTGTGGCCTTCGTTACCGCTATCCCAGCGATGCAAGAAAGCGAAACGTGTACCATTTGGGTTCCACATCATATGCTCAAGCCAGTTATCGCAATCTTCCAACTCGGACTGGTAACCAATATCGACAACGTCCCTAGTGCGTATGACCTGGGTTACCTCACCCGTGTAGAAATCGAGCCGATAGATCCCGTCTTCCTCGTGGATAGGCACATCCCAGGTCCTGTTTATCACACCCGGATAGTTGTATCCCGGCCGACAGAAGTACAGCCGCTCGTAGTTGGCTGCTAGTGCGAACCGACCTGAGGGATGTACCGCATAAATGGGGCACGAATGGACTGTTTCTTCACCGCTGTCAACGGAGTAAACGACCGAAACAAATTGCCCATCCCGCCTGTCGTTATAGATAATCCGAGACTGAAAATCGGGTGGCATCCATTGCAAATGGCTGCCCTGCTGCCAGTTAAAGGCCCTAGAGACACCTATTGTGGTAAATTCCCTCGTGCCTATGTTCCAAAAGCCGACTTCTGCTTCGTCTTCTGCGGTGATGGGCCGCCCATCAAAATCAGTCCGATGGGTAAGTAAGAGGGTATCTGTGGCATCAAATGGTGACTTATCATAGTAGCCGAAAAAGTAGCTGTGACCGTCAGTCGGACTTTCAAAAATGGTACGGGTGTCCTTGTGAACATAATAGTTCTGATTCATTTTTAGTTGGTTTTTTCGATTTTTATGTTCTTGGCGCTTCATACGGAAAGGTACAATAGCCGTATCCCATTAAGTCAAGGTTATGCTTTTCGTGTAGGTCCTTGTTGGAGGCGGAGAATTCTTCATTCAGCCTATCTATGTGGTGGTCCGGGATGTATACATCTCTTAATTTTTGTCCAGGAATATAAATTCTTTGGAGCAAATTAAAAATGCGTTTATTTCTGAGGTTTAGAGAACGCTCGCCAAGCCAGCGTCTTTTATGTGGCGCCAGGATCTCTACTAGGTTTCTGGAATCTGAGGGATAAAAGTTGTCTCTGTTACTTCTTTGATTAACTTTATTCCGTGTAATGCACTCATAAACATACTGTTTATCTATGCCTATTGCGCGAGAGAGGGTTTCAGCATATTTCTCTGGGTTATTTACTAAATCTTCGAAAATTAAAATTACAACATTATTACTACCGAAAAGCGTCTTATAAAGCTGAATTATACTTTCATAATGCAAGGCATCAATTATAAAATGCTTTGGGTTTTTGTAAAGAGCATAATTCAAGAAACTATTAAAGCTTCTCGTCCCTTTGTGACGCTTAAAAGCCAGATTGTATACTTGAGCATACATTGATTTGATTAGTAGGTCTTGTCTCCTTATAGATATGATTATTTTTATTTCGCCAAAGAGATTGCTTTCTGCAAAAATCATGTAGAGCTTCCGAGCGATCTGACTTGGGTCTGGTGCCCATACAAACGGATAAGGATTAAAACGGAAGAACATGCTACAGCTTGTCAAGGACTCGCTTGACAAAACAACTTTATTGTTAGGCTCAGAGAATTTTGACAACACTTCTTCTAGATCCGCATTTATATGCTTTTTATTACGCAATATTGCGTTTTCTCTTCCAAAGAAAATATTTTCTGACAATTCTCCCAAATCTTTATCATGCAAATAATCTATTTCGCTGTGTATTGAGAATAAGTTATCCTGCAAGGTTGTTGAGGCAGTTTTAGGGTAGCCAATGTGGATATATAGAGTCTTTTTCTTTGTCGTCATGACGTCTTTTTGAGTTTGAGTGTTTTTACAAACCGGAACGAGACAAAGCTATTGCGATAGTTGCACAAATTTGGTTAGTGGTAATGAAATTTTCCAATGCGAAAGATCACTACTTAAAACTTCGTCAAGCGCTTTGTCTTCGGGTTTTCGCATATCAATGCAGCACCTTAAAAAGCGGCCACTTCCAGGTCAGGTGAACAATCTCACGGGCGGATCACCGTATGGTGCTGCCAACCGCCATCCGCCATCCGCCAGAAGCGCTGGCTCTCGGTCTTCAACATCTCAAAAGTTCCATTGACCGCGACGCGGCCCTGTTCGAGAAGCACCACCTGATCGCAGCCTTGGACCGTTGAGAGCCGATGCGCGATCAGGATGGTGGTCTTCTGATGATGGAGCGCATCGATCGCCTCCATCACCGCCCGCTCAGTGACGGTATCGAGCGCACTGGTCGCTTCATCTAACACAAGGATATCTGGATCGTGGTAGAGCGCCCGGGCGATGCCAATGCGCTGGCGCTGCCCGCCCGACAGGCGAACGCCCCGCTCGCCGACGATTGTGCCATACCCCTGCGGCATCTCGTTGATCACAAAGTCATGGACCTGGGCCATGCGCGCGCAGCGCTCCACCTGCTCGGCGTCGATCCGCTCGGGATCGATCCCAAACGCGATGTTCTCAGTCACGGTCGCGTCGGTGAGGAAGATGTCCTGCGGCACATAGCCAAGTGCCGCCTGCCAGGCGCGGAGGTTGTCATCGGTGACCGGCTCGCCATCGACGGTGATCGCGCCTTCGGTCGGGCGCAGTAGCCCAAGGATCACATCCACCAGCGTGGTCTTGCCGGCGCCGGTGCTGCCGACCAGTCCCACGGAGCTGCCGACCGGGATGGTGAGGTTGATATCCGCCAGCGCCGGCTGGGTCGCTCTTGGGTAGTGATAGGCCACCTGATCCAGCGCGATCTCGCGTTTAAGCTGCATCGACGTCGGCGCGGTCTTACGGATTTCGGCGAGCGAGGCCCGGCGGTGCAGATCGTCATAGACCGTGTCCACCGCCGCTGAGCCAAACCGCAACTGCGCGATGCCCTGATAGACCTGTTGCGCGGCGGGCAGCATGCGATAACCGGCGAAGGCATAGAGCCCGAGCATCGGCAGCACGCCGCCGAGGCCGCCGCCGCTCACTCCACCATTGGATGCCATTAACACCAGCGTCAAAACAATGATGCCGCCGAACCCGATGGCCTCGATCAGGTGCTTCGGCACCTGACCGAGCACCTGGCTCGCGGCTTGGTGTTTGGCGAACCGCGCCGACGGCCCGCGGAATCGCGATAAGTAGGCATGCTCCCGGCCGAGCAGCTTCACATCCTTGATGCCACCCATTGCCTCACCAGCGGCGGTGAAGCGCTCCTGGTTGGCGCGGACGCGATCTTTGCCAATGCGCTGGAGGAAGCCGCGGACACGGATGTAGATCAGGGCATAGGCCCCAACGATCACGGCTGCGACACCAAGCGCCAGGATGGGATCGACAATGACAAGCAGCGTCACGATGGCGATGAGCACGGTCCCGTGGGCAACAACGTTGAGGCTCGGCAGTATGGCTTGGCTCTGGAGCTGTTGGGTCTCAGTCAATATGCTTTTCGACATATCCCCGCTGTGCCGATCGAGGAAATACGCATAGGGCTGGCGCAGGTAGGTCTCGAGCAGGCGCTCCGAGAGGCTGTGCATGCGCATCCACGCCCAGCGCTGGATGGCGTAGAGCGTCACCGCCCGAAAGACCGCCGAGGTCACGATCAGCGCGAACGCCCCAATGCCCAACGCCATCAAAAACGCATCCACACTCGCAAATCCACCCCACTCATAGGCGGTGGCGAGCACCGGGTTGGTCTCGACGATCCCGGGGTTACCGAGCACCGAGAGGAAGGGCATCACGGACACTACGCCGGCGGTCTCGAGTACGGCCATACCCACGGCCATCATGAGCACGATGGCACCGCGTTTTTTTTCACGCCGGGTAAAGAGGCTTAAGAGTTTTCTGATCATAGCGGTCGTGCGGGCCTTATCGGCGGTGGATGCCTGTGGCGGTGTGTCTTTCTTGGTAGGGCTTGCGGCGGTGAAACTTCCGCTTCGGACCGGAAGTTACCGTTCAACCCGCTATACGCGAATCCCCGGGGCAACCCCCGCTTATTCTCGGAGGCTGCCGGGGTTGAGACGGCAACCCCCGCCCTTGAATCACCCCAAAACGCCGTCATACCGCCTTGAAGTCGCTCCCCCGGGCGTTTCCGTCAATTGCGCGGAACATTTTCTCTCCGTGAGCCTCACTGGCTTTGCCCCTCGGCATTTTTGCCCACCCGCTCGCGCAGCTCGGCGATCTCGGCCTGCAGGGCCTGGTACTCGGCCTCTTTGCGGCGCAGGAAGGCGAGGGTCATGCGGGTTTTCTCTTCGATGCCCTCAGGCGTGAGGAGATAGGCGTATTTCAGTTTTTGCGGGTTCTGCTGAAAGTTTTGCAGCTTGATCAGGCCCTTGTCGATCAGTGCGCGCAGGCAGTAGTTCGTTTTGCCCAGGCTCACCCCCAGCTCGCGCGATAACGCGCGCTGGCTCAGGCGGGGGTCCTGCTCAAGCGCTTCCAGCGCACGCAGGGCCAGGGCCTCGTCGAGGGCGGGGGTGTTGGTTGGAGTGGGCATAGTTTTATTGAGGCGGTGCGGGCTTTTTAGCGCGACGGCCTTGGGCGGCTTTTTGAGGCCGCCGGCAAGGCTTCAGGCACGCTACCGCCGATGCCGATCTCGCGGTGTTTTGCGAATCAGCGGCGTTGGTCAGCGTTCAAAGTGTGAACTAATGCCCGGGGTGGGGTCAATTGATGGGGGTCAGAGTCCTGGCGTTGAACGCCTTCGGAAGTCAAACCAGAAACGGATGACAATCCCGCATTTCATGACCGGCCTGCGGGTTGCAATCGATCCAGATGACGCTCCGCCGGGATGGAATCCAGCCCCTCTGTCCGCTCACAAGCGCTGGGCTATCACCCGCGAACTCGATCACAGCACGGCAGCCGCCACTCACCGCATTCTGAATGCATGGCGACTTTCGTGATCCGGCCAAACGGCATCCTTCAGTATGACCTGTTCATCAACGGGCAACGTTTCCGCGAGGGCACGGGTCTGCCCGACACCCCGGCAAACCGCCAACGCATGCGCCGTGACATCAAGCGCATCAATGCCGAGCTCGAGACCGGCGTTTTCAGCTACGCGAAATGGTTCCCCCACAGCGAGAAAATCGAGGCGGCTGAGCGCCTGCTGCGCGAGAACCGCAGCAACGACCCGGGGCAGCGTTTTGGCCGCTACGCCTGGAGCTGGTATGAGATGTGTAAAGCCGACTGGAAGCCGGCCTATCGCAAACGGGTCGCGCGCAACCTGCGTGGCCATATCGTGCCGTTTCTAGGCGACTACCCGGTGGACCAAATCGACGAGCGGGCGCTGCGGCTATTCCGGCAACAACTGCTGCAGGCCACGCGTCCCAACGGTCAGCGCCAGTTCAGCAACAGCCGTATCACCAATCTGATGGCCCATATCTCAGCGATCATGAACCTGGCCGAGCGCGAGCTGGGCGTCGACAACCCGGCTAAATATCTGCCCCCACTTCCGGACGATCGCAAGGATCCAAAGCCGCTGACCGTCGACCAGGTCCATGCCTTTTTGCAGGCCGTCGATCCGCGGATGAGGCTTTATTTCGAACTGCGCTTCTACACCGGGCTTCGAACCGGCGAAGTCAACGGCCTGCGGCTGCGCGATCTGGATCTGCCCCGCAATCGCCTGCGCATACGGGTGGCGCTGACCGACGGCATGCTGCAGATGCTCAAGACCCGACGCTCACGCCGCAACATCCAGCTGTCGTCGCGGCTCGGCCAGGCCCTGGCCGATTACGTGGCCGAACATCATGGCCCGGCGATGCTGGCGCTTCTCAAAGGCGGCGTCCCCGAGCAGCCCGAAGGGTTCGACCCCAACACCGCCGGGGTCCGTGACCGTGCCCGCAACGATCGCGACCCGGCGGACCCGGGGGATTTCGCCGACAATCCAAGGCTCGTGGTGCCCGATGCCAGCCGGCCCGAGCATCCGCTGGATGGTCTGGTGTTTACTGATTTCCAGGGCCAGCCACTGGACCCGACATGGGTTGCAAAGCAATTCTGGCAACCGACGCTCAAACGCCTCGGCCTGGAGCGACGCCGCGTCTACGAGACCCGACACACCGCTGCCGTTCTGCATCTGGCTGCCGGTGAGAACCCGCTTTTCGTCTCCCGCCTGCTGGGCCACGCGGACTCGGGGATGCTATTCAATGTCTATGCGCCGTTTGTGCCCAACATCATGGGCCGGGACGGCGAGGCCTTCGAGGCATTGATGACAGGCGCTCGCTGAAATGCACCACCTGTTCCGTCTGCCTTGGCAGTGAGCCTGCGGCCTCGTCCACTCGGGCGACATCCAGTCGGGCCATCACCCCAAGCGCCAGCACTGCCGTAATGATGACCCCGTTGAAAATGCTGCCCACCACCGGCGAGAGCAACATCAGCCCTAGCACCGACCACAGCACCCCGTGGGCGACGATGACCTGACCCATGGGCCAGTCGCCAGGCTGGCCCGCTGAGGCCACGGCACGGACCCAGGCAACCAGCAGGGCGAAGAAACCGGTCAGGGCGGTCAGCCCGCCGGTCATCACAAGCGCGGCAAAGGCCGAGCGCGTCGGCGGGATCACACCGGCGCTCGCTCCATGAGCCGGATCCCCAAAACCGGCAAGCGGGCGCTCGACGAGCGCCCGACCCACCACCCGCCAGTCATCCAGCCGGACGGAGATACTTGGTGCCCGCGCAGCGCCGAGCTCCGGCGCACCGCCCAGATAGACCAGCACCGCCTGTAAGGGCCCCAGATAATTGGCATTAATGGAAACGCCCGGGGGCTTGAGGGCATTGGCAAGCAGGACGCCGGCCACCACCACCGCCAGAGCCCCGCCGGTCACGCTTGCCACCAGTCGTTTGGGGGCGCGGTGCAACAAAACCGCGATGACCATTGCCAGCAGCCCGACAAACCCGGCGGTGACGGCACTTCTAAGCTGTAGCCCGAGCAAAAGCACCAAAAGTAGGGTCGCCCCCACCGCGGCCACCAAAACGCTGGCCCGCGCCCGCCAGCGGCGGCGGTAGTTGACAAGCCCTGAAGCACCACCACCCACCAGCACCAAGAGCATGAGCACAAGCAGCAAACCGCCGGTCTGGGTATCCCCCCAATAGCCTGGCGTACGGAAATAGCCCGCCTCAATCATCTGCCAGTCCACCGAAGGTACCCACACCGCCAGAAGCGCCGCCACCGCCAGACCGAATACAGGCAACGCGTGATGGCGCAGCCGCATAAACCACCAGCCGGCCGGCACGGCTAGCAATCCACTCAGCCATAAAACCGGTAACGCCTCGGCGCTGGCCGCCGGGCGGAGGACGATGGCAAGCCCCAGCCACACCGCCAGCGCCAGCGACACACGGGCCAGCCCGAGCCCACGCACCGCCATCAGCAGGGCTCGCCACTGCGCCAGTGAGGCCATTGCCAGCAATCCGCCCGCAAAGAGTCCCACTGTCCGAGCGCCCAGCGGCACCGCCAATGCCATACCGTAGAGCCCCAGCAATGCCGCGCGATCCACCAGCGGCCAGCGATGCTGATCGGACTGGGTGAACCAACTGCGCAGCCGGCGAATCGCCCGGGCGGTGCGCCAGGCATAGCGGACGAAAAAGTAATGGGCCAACGCCAGCAGTATCAGACCCGCTCCCAGCAACACATCCGGGACGCCGGTGAGCGATGCGCCAACACCGGCGAACCCCAGCGCCAGGGTGAGCGCGCTGTAGAGCATGGCCGAGGCGCCTGGACCTAGCCCAGCCCGGCCAAAGATGTGATGCAGATGGTTGCGATCGGCATGAAACGGGCTCTGGCCGCGAAGCAGCCTTCGGAACATCAGGCTTAACGTGTCGGTGACCGGTAGTGCCAGCACCCAGGCGATCCCCATGGGCGAGACGAGCGCCTCCGGGTGCTGCGAAATATCAATGGCCAGCCAGACGATGACGAGGCCCAGAGGCAGACTACCGGCATCCCCCATGAAGACAGCAGCCCGTCGGCGCAGGGGTGTGCGCAGGTTAAAGCACAAAAACCCCGCCAACACCCCGACCACCGTCAAGGCAATCAAGGCATCATCCCAGTCCCCGGCGAAGCCCGCCACGGCGGCCAACAATCCCAGCATGACCACCGCGGTGCTGCCGGCAAGCCCACAACCCCGTCGATCATGTTGAACGCGTTGACAAACCCCACCAGCGCCAACAGGGTCAGCGGCAGGATCAACGGGCCCAAGCCCATGGCTTCACCGCTCGGCCACTGCCCCAGGGAGGCGAGCTCGATACCGCCCCAGGCTATGGCAAGCACCGCGGCGAGGGCCTGAATGGCGAACTTTGGACCGCTGGAAAGCCCATGGGCGTCGTCCACCAGCCCCGCCAACACCAGTAGCAGCGCCGCAATCCCCAACGGCAGCCAGGGCCTGGCCGAACCGAGCCAGCCGGCACCCACCGCACCATCCAGGCCATGCAACAAAAACGGCAGAGCCAGCAGCAGGGCGAAGCCCATCCCCAGGCCGCCGACCACCGGTGTGGGGTGCCGATGGGTCTTGCGCCCCCCCGGCTGATCCACCAGACCAAGGCCGGGAGCCGCCTGTCGCAAGAGCTGGATGAGGATGAGCGCGAAACAAAGCGCCGCTAGCGGGGGACCGATGGCCTGGACGAGAAGCGGCCCCATAAAGACCTAATGCAGCTGCGGGCGATCGGCCTCGTTAAGCGAGGCCTCCAGCCGCCCGGCGAGCCGGTCGTAGGCCTCCCGATCCATCCCCGAGCCACGGATGGAGCGGCAGAGCACCTGCGTGGCACGGGCATAGTCAAAGCCCTCCACCGCACGGTGGAGCTCATCGAGCATGACCGAGAGGTCCTTCCACGGCACGGAAGGCTCGGCGGTCTGCATGATCATCGGATGCGCGGTGTCGCGGACATCCGCGCCGTAGAAAAGCGCCTCATGGAGCTTCTCGCCGGGACGCAGGCCGATGAAGTCGATGGCGATGTCACCCTCGGGGTTGGCCTCATCGCGCACGGTAAAGCCCGAGAGCCGCACCATCCGCCGGGCCAGCTCGAGGATCTTCACCGGCTTGCCCATATCCAGCACATACACCTCGCCGCCGTTTGACAGCGCTCCAGCCTGGATCACCAGAGAGGCCGCCTCGCGAATGCTCATGAAATACCGGGTCACCTCCCGGTGGGTGACGGTCACCGGCCCGCCATGACGGATCTGCTCGCGAAAGAGCGGCACCACCGAGCCGGAGGAATTGAGCACATTGCCAAAACGCACGATGGTGTAGCGGGTCCCGCCCGGGCGCTCCGCGGCCAGGCTCTGCAGCACCAGCTCCGCCAGCCGTTTGGTCGCCCCCATGACGTTGTGCGGATGGACCGCCTTATCCGTTGAGACCAGCACCATGTCCTTCACCCCAGCGGCCTGGGCGGCTTCGGCCACGCCACGGGTGGCAAGGGCATTGTTGCGGATCCCCTCCAGCGGATTGGTCTCCACGAGCGGCACATGCTTGTAGGCCGCGGCGTGGTAGACCACCTCCACCGCATAGGCGCGGAACGCCGACTGCAGCCGACGCTGATCGGTGGCCGAGCCCAGCAGCGGGACGATCTCCACCGCCTGTCCGGCCATGGCCGCGGTCTGCCGCAGCTCGCGTTCGATGCGATAGAGCAGGTATTCCGAGTGATCGAAGAGCACCAGCCGAGTGAGTTCGCGGGTCATGGCCTGACGGGCCAGCTCCGAGCCGATGGACCCGCCGGCCCCGGTGATCATCGCCGACCGGCCGTCCAGCGCCTCGCGCACCAGGGCGTTGTCCGAATCCACATGCCCGCGGCCGAGCAGATCGTCCACGTCGATCTCCTGGATCTGCTCCACCCGCGCGCGGCCCGAGACCAGATCCGCCATGTCCGGGAGGGTCTTGACGTGCACCGCGTAGTCCTCGAGGGACTGGACGATCTCCTGGCGCCGGCCGCGGGAGACCGAGGGGATGGCGAGCAGGACATGGCGCAGCTCACAGCGCTCGATCAGCCGCGGCAGATCCTCGGGCGCATAGACCTTGAGTCCGGCGATGACGTGGCCGTGGAGTTTGGGATCGTCATCAATGAAAAGCCGGGCGTGGAACTCACTGTTGTCCAGCAGGGTGCTGCGAAGCTGCACACCCGCCCGGCCGGCCCCGTAGATGGCCACTGGCTCCCGGCCCCGGGGTTTGCTCAGGAACGATTTGAACCAGTTGCTCGCCAGAAGACGGATGCCGCCATGGATCATGAACACAAGCCCAAGGAAGATGGGATAGGCGCTGCGGGGAAACGGTGCAAGCCGCATCAGCTCCACCAGCGCCACGAAGGCCAGGGTGCTGAGCACCGCGGCCTTAAAGACATCAAAGATCGCCCGCGGGCCGATGTAGCGGGCCACCATGCTGTAGAGACCGCTCAGGGCAAAGCAGGCGATACCCAGCGGCGGGACCACCAGCACCACCCACCAGTGGACGAGGAAAAACGGATGAAAGGGCTCGCCCAAGCGAAGGAAAAACGCCAGCCACACGGCAAGCGGCAGCATGAGCAGGTCAGTGCCCATGGTAATGACGCGCTTGACGCCGCGGGGCAGCCCCAGCAGCCACTCACGGATCCGCTCCGTCCTACGCTTGACCGTCATACTGAACGCCCTGCCCGATCGTCAGGTCGAGTGTACCACTCATCCCATTAGAAACAGTCCGCCTCGGCCAGCGGCACGCCCGCCTCATCCTTCGCCGAGAGCACCGGCTCGATGCCCGCCGGCCATTCGATCCCGATGGCCGGGTCGTTCCAGATGATCGAGCGCTCGTGCTCGGGGGCGTAGTAATCGGTGGTCTTGTAGAGCACCTCGGCGGTCTCGCTGACGACGATAAAGCCATGGGCGAAACCCGCTGGCACCCAGAGTTGGTGCTTGTTCCCGGCACTCAGGCTTGCCCCCACCCATCGCCCGAAGGTGGGGGAGTTGCGGCGGATATCCACCGCCACGTCAAAAATCTCTCCCACCACGGCGCGCACCAGCTTTCCCTGGGCCTGTTCGATCTGATAGTGCAGCCCCCGCAGAACGCCCCGGCCGGAGCGCGAATGGTTATCCTGGACGAAAGCCTCCTCGCAGCCGGTGGCCTCGGCGAACGCCCGGGCATTGAAACTCTCGAAGAAAAACCCGCGGTGGTCACCGAAGACCCGGGGTTCGATGAGCTGGACATCGGGGATGGCTGACGGGGTGGCCTTCATGGGCGGGCTCCGGATTCGTTCAGGATTTGCAGCAGGTACTGGCCGTAACCGTTTTTGGCAAGCGGCTGGGCCAGGCGCTCCAGCGCGGCGGCGTCGATCCAGCCATGGCGGTAGGCGATCTCCTCGGGGCAGGCCACCTTCAGGCCCTGGCGGCGCTCCAGCGTGGCAATGAACTGCCCGGCTTCGATGAGGCTGTCGTGGGTGCCCGTATCCAGCCAGGCATGCCCCCGGCCCATGAGCGCCACGTGCAGGTCCCCTTCATCCAGGTACAGGCGGTTGAGGTCGGTGATCTCGAGCTCACCTCGGGCGGAGGGCTTGAGATCGCGGGCATAGTCCACCGCTCGCTGATCGTAGAAATAAAGCCCGGTTACGGCGTAGGCGCTTTTCGGCTGGGCCGGTTTTTCCTCCAGGCTCAGCACCCGGCCATCGGCATCGAACTCCGCCACGCCATAGCGCTCCGGGTCATGCACCCGATAGGCGAATATCGAGGCCCCCTGGCGGCGATGGTCAGCCGCATCCAGCAGCTCGGCCATGTCATGGCCGTAGAAGATGTTATCCCCCAGTACCAGCGCCGAGGGCGCGCCGTTGAGGAAAGGCTCGGCGATGGTCAGGGCCTGGGCCAGGCCGTCCGGGCTTGGCTGGACGGCATACTCAAGGGACATCCCCCACTGGCTGCCGTCCCCCAGCAGCTCCTCGAAGCGCGGCGTGTCCTGGGGAGTGGAAATGATGAGCACCTCCCGCAGCCCGGCGAGCATGAGGGTTGCCAGCGGGTAGTAGATCATGGGCTTGTCGTAGACCGGCAGCAGCTGCTTGCTGAGCGCCCGGGTGACCGGATAGAGCCGGGTGCCCGAGCCGCCGGCGAGGATGATGCCCTTGCGCGCGGTGGCGGTCATAGGATCTGCTCCAGGGTGTGTTCGAGGGCGGTCTGCCAGTCCGGCAGGTGGACGCCAAAGACCTGACGCAACCGGTCGGTGGCAAGCCTTGAGTCCGCCGGCCGCGGCGCCGGGGTGGGGAAGTCCTCGGTGGAGATGGCGGCCACCGACTCCGGCCCGGCCTTGATCGGATGCCCGGCGGCCCGGGCGGCTTCAATGACGTGACAGGCCAGGCCATGCCAGCTGGTGTGACCGGTGGCCGTGAGATGGTAGATGCCATCCTCGGCGGGTCGCTCGCCATCCCGGGTCAGGGCCTGGGCGGTGACATCGGCGATGAGCGCGGCTGTAGTGGGTGTGCCGATCTGATCGGCCACCACCCGCAAACTGTCGCGCTCAGCGGCAAGCCGCAGCATGGTACGGGCAAAGTTATGCCCCCGCGCGCCGATCACCCAGGCGGTGCGAAAGATCCAGTGCCGGGCGCCGGTTGCCGCGAGCGCGGCCTCCCCGGCGAGCTTGGTGCGGCCATAGACGCTTTGGGGGTGGGGGGCGTCCGTCTCGGTATAGGGCCGATCCAGAGTGCCTTCAAAGACATAGTCGGTGGAATAATGCACCACCCGCGCCCCTAGCTCCCGGCCCACGGCGCCGATCACGCCGGGGGCCTCGGCGTTGATCGCCTCGGCCAGCGCCGGCTCGGACTCGGCCCGGTCAACCGCGGTGTAGGCCGCCGCGTTGACGATCACATCGGGGCGGGCGGCAGTGAGTGCCGCGCGCAGGCCATCCAGGTTGGCCAGATCGCAGCCACCGCGATCCAGGGGAATCACCTCACCCACCGGCAGCAGCGCCCGGCGCAGCTCGAAGCCCACCTGCCCCCCGGAGCCGGTCAACGCAATCCTCACCGCGCGTCACCGTATTGCTGGGCCACCCACTCGCGGTAGGCGCCGCTGACCACGCGATTCACCCAGTCCGGGTGTTCCAGATACCAGGCGATGGTCCGCTCAATGCCGCTGGCAAAGTCCTCCGCCGGCCGCCAGCCGAGCTCTTCGCGCAGCCGCGTGGCATCAATGGCATAGCGCCGGTCATGGCCGGGGCGGTCGGTGACAAAGTCGATCAGCCGATCATAAGGCCCGGCCGGATCGGGCCGGTGGGCATCCAGCCGGGCGCAGATATGGCGGACGATGGCGATGTTGGTCCACTCGTTCTCACCGCCAATGTTATAGACCGCCCCCGGGCGGCCCGCCTCGAGCACCCGACGGATGCCGCTGCAGTGATCGCCCACATAGAGCCAGTCACGGACATTGCTGCCATCGCCATAGATGGGCAGCGGCCGGCCGGCGAGGGCGTTGTGGATGACCAGTGGAATGAGCTTTTCCGGAAACTGGTAGGGACCGTAGTTGTTGGAGCAGTTGGTGGTCAGCGTGGGCAGGCCATAGGTGTGGTGATAGGCGCGCACCAGATGATCGGCACCGGCCTTGCTCGCGGAGTAGGGCGAGTTGGGCTGATAGGCATGGGCCTCGGTGAAGGCCGGGTCGTCGGCGGCGAGCGAGCCGTAGACTTCGTCGGTGGAGATATGCAGAAAGCGGAAACCGTCAAGCTCGGCGCCAGTCAGCCCGGCATGATAGCCCCGGGCGGCCTCGAGAAGCGCGAAGGTGCCCACCACGTTGGTGGTGACAAATTCGCTCGGCCCGTGGATAGAGCGGTCGACATGGCTTTCGGCGGCAAAGTTGACCACCGCCCGCGGCCGGTGCTCGGCCAGCAGCCGCTCCACCAGGGCCTGATCGCCGATATCGGCTTTGACAAAGACATGGCGCGGGTCACCCTCGAGCGTTGCCAGGTTCTCGAGATTGCCGGCGTAGGTGAGCTTGTCGAGGTTGATGACCGGCTCATCGTGCTGCGCCAGCCAGTCGAGGACGAAATTGGCGCCGATGAAACCAGCGCCGCCGGTGACGAGAATCATGTCAGCCTGCCTGCGTGCCTGGAAATGCCGCGGATTATAGCGCAAAGGCGCGCCGGAGGCAGCGCTAGTCCAGTCGCCCCGCGTTCGCCTGCCGCCGCCTTGCATGCACTGACGGGTGCAGAACGGCGTCTTCCGGTATCCGACGCGGCCGCTCACCACCAAAGAGCCAGACCAGCAAACGCCCCGGCCACCGTTGCCAGGGCCGATGCATGGGGGCGAAGGGATCCGGTGGCTGGGCAACGGAGTAATCCTCACGCACGCGGAGCCCCACGGCCTGGGCCTCGGTCAGCATCCAGCCCAGCGCAATCTCGGCAAGCCCGCGTCGGGCATAGCCACCCCCGACATCGCCGTGGGCGCCGGTAAACCAGCGCTGCCGCAGCGTTTGGTTCGTGCCCAGACGGTCCGGGGACCACAGCAGCGGCTCGAACTTGGGCCGGCGCTCGTTGATGGCAAGGGCATGCCGGGCATGCCGCACCGACGCCGCGAGCGTTGTGTCCATAATCACTGCACGGCCGTAGAGATAACCCAGCGAGGCCACCGTGTCCCAGGCGCCGATGAAATGCACGGGACAGGCCCGGGCGTAACGTTCAGCGAATGCCGCCCGTTCGCTGGCCGGCGCTCGCCGGGTATAGAGCCGCAGCGCCTGGTGCTGGCGCCGTGGATCCGGCTCCCGTATCAGCCCCACCCGGTCCAGCAGCCCACTGAGCGCCCGCATGGCATAGGCACCGCGGCTGTAACCCAAAAGAAACACCCGATCACCCGGGCGGTAGTGACGCACCAGAAACCGATACCCGGCGGCCATATCCGCGACCAATCCATAGCCGAACCAGCGCCCCAGCAGCCCTTCCGGGCCGTTCCCCAGACCCGGGATGTAGCAGACCGACTGATCCGCGGCGTTTTCTGGCAGCCGCCTTGCCAGATGCACGACGTTAGACGCCGGATCGGAACGATCCTGACCGGTGCCGTCGCAGAGGATGACGATATTGCGGGGAGTGAGCGGCGGGGACATACCGCCATTGCAGCACTCGTTTCAGCCTAGTTTTGTGATGATCCTCGCAATACTCGCAATATCACCAACCGCTTCAATCACTCTGCATAAGCCTTTCCTTCCACGCAGCAACCCTCCCCCTATCCCAATTGGAAATCGCGGAGCTAGCATGAGACCGATAATAATGATCCTCTTCACTTAAATCGTTAGGATCCTGGTACCACGGCAAATGACGCGCAACATAAGGAAAATCCGTCCTAAGACACGGGTGATGCGACTGCAGCCCATCATAAGGCCTGTAAACGGCGAAAGTCGTGTCTATATCGGCCTCAAAAACCCCCGCTTCTCTCTCTGTCCTCCAAAACTGTGACTCCCATTTCATGACTTCTTCTCTTAATGGGTAGCGCCTCGGAAGATCATCAATCCTTAAACCAAGTCCAGCTTTAGACACGTCTGGATATTTTTGGAGCAACTTCAATAGATATAGCGCAGCGTCAGAAGGACACTCTTCACTAGGCACAACATCCGGATCGGTCAAGACATAGGGCCGATCAGACGCATGTCGCTGAATTACGCCAGATAGCCATGGCGCCCGGTGGCCGAGGTTTTTCCCTGTAAAGACCACACTGAAGGAGCATTTTTGAAGAAACTCTACTAATGGCGGGTAGGTGGAAGCATTATCGACTAGCCAAATATCTGAATGTCCCGATTGCGTGAGCCAACTCAATAACTGCTTTAATGGCTCAAGCCTGTCACGAACCGGAATAAATACAGGGATATCATTTTGACGCATGACGTCTCCTCAAATCCGCATAAAACTTCCGAAAGGGATAAGTAAATCGCATCAATCGTGTAGCATGAAGTCGACGCAGCTCATCTTGAACAATACTCAGCTGGCACCGAAGTTCTTCAACTCGGTGATCCGATGCTTCCTCGGACAAAATAATGTCCTCGAGCCTTACGATCTCTGAAGCCATTTCCTCCATAAACCGCATCAGTTCTAGAATGCGGAATTGAAACGACTCATTCTCCAACTCAAGACTTGTCAGGACCTCGCTGAGCTCTTCCGCTTCAGATTCACTCAACGTACGCGCATGCACTCCCGGTGAACCGGACGAGGAACTGGCGAAATCCTTTTTTCTAGGCATTGAGCCTCCGATACTTGCGCAACTACTGCTGGAAGGGAAGATGAAAGAAAAGTTTAGAATTAATATCAGAACCGTCAAAATACCGCAGGCCATTCCTTCCAACAATCCCATCCAAACCCGACCCTACCGCATAAGGAACATAGATCCTGAGCGGAAAAGCACTTCTCAAGCGAAAAACAAGACGCCGTCTAGGCTGGACTGGTATAATATAGCTTAATCGGTATCAGTGGGTTCTCTATGAAAGTGCTCTACGTCGCGGGCCGGGAAGAGGCCTACTCCCGCACGCGCATCATCATCTCCGCACTTGAAAAGCGAGGCCATGACGTGGTGACTTGCTTGCCGCCGGATAGGCGCTTTCGTCACTACCCACGGCTGGCCTGGCAGGCGCTGCGGCGGGCCAGTGACTGCGACGTGGTCCTGATCGGCTTCTACGGTCAGTTCCTCGTCCCGCTTGTCCGCGCGGTCACGCGCAAACCCATTGTGTTTGACACCTATGTCACCACCTACGACACCATGGTGCTCGATCGCGGCAAAGCCCGTGCCGGAACCATCAAGGCCTGGTTCTACGGACTTCCGGATCGGATCGCCTATCAGCTGGCAGATATCAGTATCCTCGACAGTCAAACGGTCATCGATCATTTTGGTCGTCTCTTCAATGTCGAGACCGAACGGATGAGGCGGCTTTTTCTGGCCGTCGACGATGGCGTCATCCATCCGCGGCAGGACCAGCCGGAGGAGAGCGCCTCGACGCCCACGCCCGATCAGCCGCTGATCGTTCATTTTCACGGCGAGTTCACGCCTTTCCACGGTGTATCCACCATTATCCGCGCCGCCGCGCGGCTCAAGGACCGACCGGTGATGTTTCAGATTGTCGGGCGCGGCATCACCTACGACGCGGATCGTGCACTGGCTGTGTCGCTGGGTGCGGACAACATTCGTTTCATCGATCCGGTACCCTACGCCGAACTGGCCGATCTTATGGCGCGCGCCGATATCTGCCTGGGCATCTTTGGTGACAACCCGAGAGCGGAACTTGTCATTACCAACAAAGTCATCGAGGCATTAGGGATGCGCAGACCCCTGATTACCCGGATGACCGGACCAGTCCAGGAACTGCTGGAGGATGGCGAGAACGCCCGCCTTGTCCCACCGGCAGACGCACAGGCGCTTGCCGACGCCATTATTGAACTTGGCGATCGGCCACAGCTGAGAGACCATCTTGCCTCGGCGGGGTACCAGACGTTTCTCAGCCACTCAACCACGGAACAGCTCGGGGCAGGCCTCGAAGAGATACTGGCCGAAGCCATGACAGCGCATGACGTCTCACCCAGAGAAAGGACGGAGAATTGAGTCAGGAAAACATCGAGACAGCCATACTTGGCGGGGGACTTGCCGGCCTCTCTGCCGCCTATCACAGCAAAGGCGAGGCGACGGTCTTTGAGAAGGCGAGTCGGCCCGGCGGGCTGGCCTGTTCGGAGCAGACCAACGGCTTTGTCTTTGATTATGCGCCCCACATTCTTTTCCCGGAGACCGAATACGCAGCAGACCTGGTTCGGGAGCTTCTGGGGGATAACCTCAACGTGCAGGCACGCAAGGCCTATCTCTATCACCTCAAGTATGACCTCTACTCTCGGTTCCCCTTCCAGTCGCATCTCCACGGCTTGCCGGTGGATGTCATCGTGGACTGTCTGGCCGGGCTGATGGAGGTCATGCGCGACCCCGATCGCCCTCAGCCGACGAATTATCGGGAGTGGATTTACTGGCGCTTTGGCCGCGGTATCGCCGAGCATCTGATGATCCCCTACTCCGAGCGGGTCTGGACCATTGATCCGCGACACATGAACTTTGACTGGATTGACCGCCGGGTGCCCGAACCCGACATCGAGACCGTACTGCGGGGGGCACTGCATGATGAGAGCAGTCAGTCGGGAGCGACCAAGGAATTCTGGTATCCAAAGGATGGCGGCATCGAAGCACTCCCCAAAGCCCTTGCCGCGAGGGTCGAGGATTTGCGTCTCGAGCAGGTAGTGACTGGCATTGACCCGATCACGCAAACCGTGAGCTTCTCGGATGGGCGCAGCATTCACTACGAGTATCTCATCTACACGCTGCCGCTGACTGCGCTGCCTCAACTGATGCCCAGTGTGCCCGAGCCGGTCCGTCGCGCCATTGATGGCCTGCAGTTCAACCGCATCGACTGCGTGAACATCGGGATCAATCGCCCGGACATGAGCCCCCATCACTGGCTCTACTTCTATGAGGATGACTTCATCTTCCACCGGATCAGCTTTCCTCAGAACTTCTCGCCGGCTACCTGCCCCCCGGGGACAAGCTCAGTCTGCTGCGAGGTGGCAAGTTCGGACCATCGCCCGCGGCGCATTCATGATCACGACCAACTCATCCAGGCAGTCATCGACGGACTCTGCAGAGCGGGGATCATGCGCCACGATGACGAGGTGCTCGCAGCAGACGTCCTGCCAATCGATCCGGCCTATGTCATATACGATCTGGACTATCACGAGAACGTGAAGACGATCCACCAGTGGCTGCTCAGTCAGGGTATTCACCCCTGTGGCCGGTTTGGCGACTGGGAGTACTACAACATGGACCACAGTATGATGAGCGGTAAACGCGCCGCCGAAGAGATCGCCGCGATAGAGCCCGTCACTTAGGCCGCATCCCGCCCACTACCAAGCCAGGCCGCCAGGCCGACGAGCGCTACAGGCACCACCAGTGGCAGCCCCATTGGCGCAACCGCGCCGCTGCCTATCGCAAACGCCGTCGGCCAGAGTACGCCAAGGTTGAAACAAAACACCGCCAGCGTCACCCGGGTGTGGCCCAGCCTTGCGGCCGCGTGCTGATAGGCATGGCTGCGATGCGCCTCATGGACACGTTCGCCCCGCAAAAGACGCATTATCAGCGTAAGGGTGGCATCCACCCAGAAAACCGACGCAAGGCCGATACCCGCCCACAGCAACAAGGGCTGTATGTGGCCGGCAAGCAGGGTGAGGAGCCCGAGACAGAGACCGAGAAACCCGCTGCCCGCGTCCCCCATGAAGATGCGCCCGGCCGGAAAGTTCCAGGGCAGAAAGCCGAGGCTGGCCGCCGCAATGAGCCCCCCGACAGCCACAACGGCCGGGTGCGGCCCGAGGACAAGCGAGATCAACGCAAGCCCCCCGGCAACGCTCAGCGCCTGCATGCCGGCGATGCCGTTGATGCCATCCATGAAGTTGAAAAGGTTGATCATCCACAAAAGGTAGATCCACGCGAGGCCATCCCCCAACCAACCGAGGTCATGGGTGTCACCCGCTAAAGCAAGCGGCGGCAGACCGCCCAGCCACAGCAGCGCCCAAGCAGCGGCGAGCCCATGAACCCCGATCCGCCAGACCGGCGCAACACCCATTCGATCATCCAGCCAGCCAACGGCAGCGACCAGCCCAGCGGCACCGACAAACATCAAGAACTGCGCAGGACTGATCCAGCCCGTCAGGGCCATCAAGGGCAGGCCAAGGAAGGTGACGGCCACAATGGCCAGCCCGCCCCCGCGCGGCGTAGGCACGCTGTGGGAACTGCGCGCATTGGGAATATCCAGCATCGAGTGACGCAGCGCATAGCCCCGCAAAGCACCGGTGAAAACGGCGGCCAGGCCAACGGCAATCCATAGCGCAGGGGCCAGCCAGATGAGCGCAATACCGGCGTCAGCACGGCTCATGGACGATATTGTCCCGGATTTGTCCCATCGCAGACTGCCGCGCGGACCATGCGCCGCAACCCCTCCTCCAGCGAGAGCGGTGGCTGCCACCCGAGTGCCGCCTGGGTGTCGGCGGCATCCATGCAAAGTGACTCCGTCAGCCGAAGCAGGCGCTGTGACTGCCCCGTGACAGCCGCGGCAGCCTGCAACACCGGCAGCGGGACACGCAGCAGCCTGGGCGATCGCCCCAATGAGGCAGCCAGATACCGGACAAGGTCCGGCGTCGACGGCATCCGTGCATCGCGCATCAGCCAGACATGCCCAGCAGCCGCCGGGGTGTCGATGCAATAGCAGATGCCATTGATGAGGTTATCGAGACCAATAAGAGAGCGCCGATTATCGCAGGCGCCAAATGGCAGCGGCAAACCCCGGCGTACCGCAGCGAGCAGCGTGGCCATGTTGCCCCCCACACCAGGCCCGTGGACCAGCGGCGGTCGAATGACCACCACCTCCAGCCCGGTTTTCTCGGCGATCGCCCAGAGGCGGGACTCCGCTTCGGCCTTAGAGCGGGCATAAGCATCCGCCGGACGGGGTGGATCTTCCGCTCGGAAAGGCGCCTGGGGCGACGCACGCTCGCCATTGACTTTGATACTGGAGAGAAAAATCAATCGGCCCACGCCGGCGGCTGCGGCTTCCTCGGCCAGTCTTGCGGTGCCATGGGTATTGACCTCGCGAAAAGCAGCCTGGTCGGACTGCGCTGCGCGATCCATGACATGCACCCGAGCGGCGCAGTGAACCACCACATCCACACCACTCAACGCCGTGCGCCAATGGGTATCCGCGTTGATATCGCCGACGACGACTTCATCCGGCCGTTCACCCAGGCGCTGCCGGGTAAGCGCGCGGACAGGACGGCCCTGTGCCATCAGCGCCTGGCAAAGGCCCTGGCCGACCAGCCCGCTGGCACCTGTCACGCCAATGCAGATTCCCATTCAAGCCCCTGATACGATTAGCTGAATGGATCATGATAGCGCTCGCAAACGGAGGCGTCTCGTCGTGAGGCGAAGGATTGCATGCCCGAGCAACGACGATTGAAGGTTTTCCTGACCCTTGCGGTCGGGTCGCTCATGGGCGTAGCGGTTGCTGCTGCCGGGCTGGCGTTCAACCACCCGGCAACCGTTTCGATGACCCTGACCGGACCGGGAACGCCCGCGGAGTTATTCTACAACCTGGGTGAGCAGGGATTTCACCAGACCCGCACCGAGGCCTGGCGACTGCCAGATGACGAACCCACCACCCTGCGCCACAGCCTGCATGGGGTCCGCCCACTCACGGCCATCCGAGTGGATCCGGCGCAGGCGCCGGGAAAGCATGTCGACATTGCCGAGGTGCGCGTCGAGACCCCCTGGAGGACCTGGGAGGCCCAGGGCGATGCGCTGCTCGCCTCTCTGCGCCGCCACCATGACCTTCAGATCAATGGCATCGATGATAAGGCGTTGCAGACGCTCAGCACCGGAGCCGACCCGCAACTCATCATCGACCTCCCCACGACAGCCATCGAGCGGCCGGCCTCCGTCACCTACCGCCTGCTGATCGCCGGCGGCGCCGGCGGTTTGCTGCTCACCGCGCTCGGCCTTGCTATTCGGCCGCTCATACCAGCGCGACGACGCCCTCGCCCGGGCATTATCATGCTGGCAGGCGCCATTCTGCTGCTGACGCTCCAGTCCTGGCCGCTCATCACCGACAAGCCCATCTATGGCGATGGGGCGCAGAATGCGGTCACCACCTACAACCTCTGGAAACATGGCGTCTTCTCCCACGCCTCCGGCAGCCCACCGCCACCCAGTAATTGGCGTGAACCGCTACCTGCCATGGCCGCCGCCATCTGGCTACAAGCCACCATGCCGGAGCGCGAGGCTGTCACCGCCCAATCTCTATCCCGTGGCGAGCACAGCATTGATTTAAAGCGCAGCAACCTTATCTGGATTGCGCTGGGGCTCATCGGCTGCGCCTGGCTGGTGCAGCGACTGACCGGCAGCGTTTACGCCAGTCTCTCCGCGCTATTGCTGAGCTGGCTGTACTTTTTCGGATTTCCCGAGCGCATCGATACCTTCTACACCGAACTCCAGGCCGGCACGCTCATGCTCTGGTCAGGCATTGCACTGCACGGCCTGGCCACCACAAGGAACTGGAGGTGGGCGCTGACGGCAGGCGTTCTGATGGGGCTGATGGCACTGACCAAGGGCATCATGTTGTACGTCGCATTGGTGGCCATCCCGCTGTTTGTGCTGGTGCTCCGGCCAAAACCGCAGACATCCCTGGGCGTCATCGGTGCCGGTCTGGTCATGGCACTGGGCACCGCGCTCGTCATCACACCCTGGATGACACGGAACATGATGCTGCTCGACGAGAGCAGTGTCACCGACCGCGGCGGATTGATCCTCTATGGCCGCAGCGTTCTCAATCAGATGCGCAACGAAGAAATCCCGGGTGTTTTCTACCTCTATGGCCCGCAGCTCTACAAAACCATAGTGGCCGGGACGCAACTGGGACCCATTGGCAATGACTTTGAGCGCGGCGGGCGCTGGCAGCGGTTGAACCGGGGAGCCTCGAGTTTTGCCGGTGCCGACCTGCGCGCCCAGGCCGCCGGCCGCCCCGAAGATGCCATCAGCTTTCACCGCCGGGTGGGGGCTGAATACAACCGCCGCATCCAGCAGCACCGTGATGACGGCCACCCACGGCCCCGCCTCGCCGCCGGCGCGGGCATGCAGCGGGATGCCATCGACAGTATTCTCAGCAACCCGGGCCGGCATCTGGTCATGAGCATTCCCTGCCTCTGGCGGGGCTACTGGGGATTGCCGGATGCAGACTTGCCAGCGCTCTCCGTGCAGCGCCAGACATTCATTCAGAACATGCTCAACCTCACCGGCGGCGCAGCGCTAATCGGGCTTTTCCTAACCGGACTGCTCGCCCGACGGGGCGAGCTGGTGGGCTGGACGCTGATGGCCGGCGGAACCATCGCCGCCTATGCCATGCTCACCCACAGCATCCCGCGTTACATGGCCCCGACCCATCCGCTGATGATGATCGCCCTGGTGGTTGTCGGCTGGTACGGATTGCAGGTATTGGCCCGGGGTGCCCAGCGAATCAGCGCTGCAGCCGGCTGAGCAGCTTGCGCGCCACTTGCCGGGTCGTGATCCGCCAGTCCCGGGCCAGTGTGCGCAGATGTGGCGCAATGCCCTCGGGTTCGATCAATTTGCTGTGCTCGACACTGAATACCGGGCGCTCGGTTAGCTGGCAGATCTCCACAGCCTGGGCATAACTGCTTTCAATAAAAAGCGCATGCGGCGTGCTGGCATAAACCTCTGCCTTGAATCTTGCATGGCCGCCACCCCAGCGGCGTTCGCGGGCCGTGACGCCCTCAAGCATCACCAACTCTCCATACTCGACGCCATGCCGGGCCAGCCAGTCTTCAGTCAACGCCCGGTATTTGCCAAGCCGTGAGGTCACAACCGTGCCGACCGGCTTCGTTGGCAGAAGCCTCGGTGCGGCCTGTTCGAGAAACTGCCGGTAGCGAGGCCCATCATCATTCTCCCGCCGTCCCGGATCCTCGCAGAGCACACCATCGATATCCACACAGGCATGGGCGAGCGCCCAGTGATGCATGTAGTTCCACTCAAAGAGCCGTGGATGATTGATGATCTCAAAATAGAGATCCACCGAGAAAAAGTTGCTGGGTAGGGCAAATAAAGCCAGATAGGTGACCCGGGCATTCAGACCCAGGGACTCGACATGCGCGCGGGCCCGATCCATTGCCTCGCCGGTGCTGATGCTGTCATCCACGATCAGCACATGACGGGCTTTCGAGACCGACTCAATCCAGCTGGCACGGGGCCGCGTGGTGCCGGCAGGCTTTAGCCGGTCTTCGGCCAGCCCCTCCAGATCAGTCACCGGAAGATTCTTCTGAAGGGCGATAAGCACGGCTGCCATCAGGCCACTGCGCGGCACACCGACCACCAGGTCCATATCCTCGGGCAGCCTGTGCAGATTGGCTCCGATGGTCTGGTTGAGGTGGGCGAACGTGACGAATTTCATGCGGCTTGAGATCCCGGCTTTTCAGGCAGGCGCCCGAAGTGCTTGTAAAAATAGCGGGCAATGCTGCGCAGATGCCACCCCATGTAGCGCAGGTCACGGCGGCTGGCACGCTGGGCGTGGTGAACCGCGGTCGCACCAGGGACAACCTCGACCCGGTAGCCCCGTTTCCATAGCCGGGCACAGAGATCGACATCTTCGTAGTAGAGATGAAAGCCCTCGTCGAATCCGCCCAGCCTGGCGAACACCGCCCGGGGGAAGAACAGGAACATCCCACCCAGCCAGCCTGCCGCCTGGGGAGCGTCGCCGGAGATCGGGACGCGGCCTTCATGACGTCCGAAGGCCTTGCGCACCAGATCCATTGGCGACGGGAAGAAGCGGGCGTTATCGTCGAACGCGCCATCTGGCGCGAGCATGCGCGGTGCAACCACCCCTACCTCGGCGGCATCGACGGCCTCTTGCAGGGCCGGGAAAGGATCTGATGGCAGCCGCAGGTCCGGATTGAGCACCGCAAACCATTCACCGCCCCCCTGCTCGAAGGCGCGGTTGTGGTTGGCACCAAATCCCTGCGGCCGGTCATTGTGCCGCCACCGGATGTCGGTGCGTGAAGCGATGGAGCCCGGCAATGCCTCAGGGACGTTGAGGGTGATGGTCAGCGCGAGGGGCGTGGCCAGTGCATCCAGATCTGCCACGAGCCCCTCGAGCCAGGCGCCCTGGTCATGGGAGATGACCGATACTTTGAGTGGCGCCTCAGCCGAAATAGTCATCGAGAACGTCCTGGGTCGGGCCGCTGGCGCGAATACGCCCATGCTCAAGCCAGATGACCCGATTACAGGTGGCCTCCAGCAATGAACGGGTATGACTGGCCAGCACCAAGATCTCGGTGTTGTCCACCAGCGAGCGCATGCGGGCCTCGGCCCGATGCCGGAAATCCTCATCACCGGTGGACAGCCACTCGTCCATCACCAGGACCTGGGGCTGGATCGCGGTGGAGACCGCAAAGGCCAGTCGCAGCTGCATGCCGGATGAGTAGGTCCGAAAAGGCATATCAATGAAATCACCGAGCCCCGAGAAATCGATGACCCCCTCCATCCGCGCCCGTGACTCCGCCGGTGGCAGGCCCATCATGGCGGTGCGCAAGCGTATGTTCTCCCGTCCGGTGGCTTCAGGGTCGATGCCAAGACTGATGTTGATCAGCGACACGCACTCGCCGTGGATCTCGGCGGTTCCCCCCGTGGGATGATAAATGCCGGAGAGCACCCGCAGCAGGGTGCTCTTGCCCGAGCCATTGTGCCCCACAAGCCCCAGCCGATCGCCGGCGCGGATATCCAGGGTAATCCCCTCAAGGCCGCGGACGGTGACGTGACCATGGGCGCCGCGGTTGATGCTACCGCCGGTCATGCTCTGCAGCATGCGGTTTTTAAGGGACAGCGTCGCGGCGTTGAAAACCGGAAAATCGACACAGACATCCCGCAGGCTGATTGCGGCCTTTTCGTGTTGTTTGCTGCTCATAACCAGTAGGCGATGCGGTTGCGGTATTGACCGAAAAACAAGATGGCGACAAGCCAGCCCAGCGCGGCCATGCCGGCCGGGATCAACCAGTTCAGCGCCTGTGTGGCCTCACCCATCAACGGCGCGCGGATAATGGTGATCCAGTGGTAGAAGGGGTTGAGGTTGATCAACGCTACATCCACACGGCGCTCGAGCAGCTCCACCGTCCAGAGAATCGGCGTGAGGTAAAAGGTCACCTGCAGGATATTGGCGATAATCTCGGTCACATCCCGAAAGCGCGCGCAGATGATTGCCAGAATCAGCACCGCCCAGGTCAGATTGAGCGTCAACAACACAAGACCGGGCAAGGCCAGGAGCGCCTCGGGGCCTACCGGACGCAAGAACACCAGAAAAACCACTGGGATGATGATCAGGTTGTGCGCCAGGATCAGGATGTTGCGGTAGACCACCGTGGCAATATGCGTCGCCAGCGGCATCCGCACCTGCAGGATCGTCTCGCCGGCATCGATGAAGGCGGTGCAACCCTCGCCCAGGGTCGCGGAGATGTAGCCCCAGAGGATCAGTCCAATCGCCAGGTAGGGAATGAAGGTCTCTCGATCGAGTCCGAAGAGACTGCCGAACACCAGGCTGAGTGCGGCAATCAGCACGCCTCGGTTGATCGTCAGCCAGAAGGGTCCGATTTTTGAGCGCCGATAGCGGGTGGCGATCTCCTGCCAGCCCAGGGTAAGGGTGATATGCCCGTGGCGCAGCGCTGCCCCGACATCGGCGAGCCCCTGGGCCGCGGCGGCACGATAGGAATGGGTCATGGACGTAAGAAATGCCTGCGCTGGATGTGCGCATAATATACAGCACGCTCAAACGACACGTGAAATGATCACTCTGCCAAAGGTATGATACCGCTCATTAAAGGAGCCTCGCGTCGGGCATAAGGGAGATGACGGGATGCACCAGGCACTAAAGGATCTGCCGGAACGCAGGAAGGGAATCATCTCACTGCTGGCAGGGCTCACGCTGGCAGGCTGTACCAGCAGTGGATCGGATGTGGCCAGCGTCCCCAACCCTTACGTGGTGGAGACCGGGGGTGTGCAGGTGGCGACCATGCGCACCTTCGGCGACAGCTATTCCACACCGGGGTCCTACGGTCTGCCCTGGAGCGATTACCTGGCCTCGCTGGGTCGGGTGCAGGCGGTGGAGCCTTACGCCGTCGGCGGTGCTCAGGCCGCCGTAGGACTGCGGAACTCGTTCAACGTGCAGGTGGATCGGTTCCTGGCCTCCGGCTCGCCGGTCGGCCCCCGGGACCTGACCGTGGCCTATTTCGGCTATAACGACATTGGCCGCGGGGGCAGCGTCGATGGCCTGGGTATTGCCCGGGCCGGCTATGAACTGGGAGTCAACCGTCTGCTCAATGCCGGCGTCACCGCCGCCGGCCAGCGGCTTTTTCTCACCCAGATCCACGACTGGAGCCGCAACCCCGGCGTGAACCCGGCCGTCGCGCCCGAGGTACAGAGCTGGAATGCCTTTGTGGCTGGCGTCGCCAACCGCTCATCCAGCATGGTGGCGGTCGACCTCTACACCGCGCTCAACCGCGTTTATGCCGACCCGGCGCGGTTCGGGTTCGTTAACGTCACCGACGCCAGTCGCAGTCGGGCATCGGTGGACTACCTCTACTCGGATGACCTGCATTTCGGCGCCCGTGGCGCCACGATCATCGCCCGCACGTTCAACCACTACCTCACACGCGGCTGGGACTGGGCCAACAGCCTGAGTGCCGGGGCGAGCGCCAGCCAGCGCCTGGCCTCGGACATCGACAGCGGTGTGGTCTTCATGCGCTTTAAAGACAGCGGCGCGAACCCACTGGAGCGGCGGGGACTGTCGCTGATGCCGCTGGGGGATGCCGGCGATGACCGGGGGCTGCTGCTTGACTATGCCGCCGGTGCCGACCGCGGGCTGCGGCTGGGCATGGCCCTGGTCAGTGACAGCGTTGAGCGTCAGCGCCTGGCGGATGACGGCATCACCCGTCAGCGGGATCTCGCGAGCGATGGCATGGCCGCTTACATGGCGCTGGAGAAGGGCATGCTCCAGAGCACCACCCAGTTCAACCTGATGAGCCACAGTCACACCGGGCGCGGACAGGACGATCTCATCGCGCGCCAGATCTCACGAGATGTGAGCAGCCGCACCTACGCCATGCGCCAGCGCCTGCAGGCCTTCATGCCGATGGGGGGATTCACTATCGCACCCTGGGGGTCGATCGGCCATCAGCAGCAGGCGATGGATGACGCCAGCTACGAAACGCTCTACACCTCACGCAGCACCGTCACGACCGGCGGCTATGGCCAATGGCTGGCGGGGCTGGGCGTCGAGGCCTACACCCCGGCCTTCGATCTCGGCCGCCTGGGCCTGCTCAACATCACCGGCTCGGTGGGGATGCGCGAGCGACTGGGCAACCCCCATGTGGATTTCACATTCGAGGAAACGGCCCTCCCCGGTGTCAGCCAGGTGGAGCGAGTGGCGCTGGGGGATCTCAATGAACGCCGTGCCGGATTGGGCGCCCGCCTGGATCTGAGCGACACCACGTCAATGGAGATGGGCTATGCCCGGGTCGAGCGCAACGATGCCGACACCGAGCAGTTCGACATCAACTTCAGCATGGCGTTCTGAGCCCCGGGGCATGACGGTGGGCCGAGTTCAGTGGATCGATGCCGCGAAAGGCATTGGCATCGCACTGATCGTCATCGGCCATGTCTGGTCGATGACCAAGCCGAGCCTGGCCTACCAAATCATCTACGGCTTCCATGTCCCGCTTTTCTTCCTCCTGGCCGGGCTCACTTTCAATCCTGACCGGGAATCGACAACCGGGGCACTGGCCCGCAAGGCCCGGACGCTGCTCATTCCTTATCTTTGTTTCGGCTTGCTGGGGTATTGCGTCTATGCCGCGGGTTATCTTCTCGCTGAAACGGCCGGCCTGCGGCTGCAAGGCTTCAGCTACGGCCTTCTGCAGCCGCTTCTCGGGCTCGCTTACGGCTCTCTGGGCGACGGGAGGCTGGCCAACAGCCCAATCTGGTTTTTAACCGGGCTTTTCTCGGCCTTTGTCATGATCCGTCTCATCCATGCAGGGCTCCACCGGCCGGTGTTCCGCGTGCTCGCGATTGGCGCGATCTTTTTGCTTGGCCTGTGGATTGGTCCACGCTGGACCCTGCCCTGGAGCATGGCGCCCGCCATGCTGGCACTGCCTTTCATGGCCGCCGGGATGACACTGCGACAGACCAACCCCCTCTCACGCCTGGATGGCCGCGCCCGCATCGCCGCCTTGCTGGCAACGGCTGCGATCACCGCGGCGGCCCCCTTGAACGGGCACATGCAGCTCGGCCATGGGCTTGTCGGCAACCCGGTCCTTTATCTGGTCTTTGCAACCGCGGGCAGCGCCACCGTGTTACTTTTCTCTCAGCTGCCGCTTGCACTGAACCGGAGCTTTGCCACCATCGGCCGTCACAGCCTGGAAATCCTTGTCTGGCATATGTTGATCATTAAGGCGGTGCAGGTGGTCCTGGCCGTTGCAACCGGATTGGACATGGCCGCGCTGACCGAGACATTTCTGCCGGGCCTGGGAGTTTTATGCCTCACAGCCTTGCTGACAATCGCCGCCAGCGTCGTCACGCGGCGCTGGATACCCTGGACATTGGGGGGCAAAGGCTGACCGTGACACCAGCACCTAGACCGTGACCAAAAGCTTGGTCGGTGGCGCACCTGTCATCCCATGCCAGCCGTCCACAGCCCCCCGGACCATCGCACTGAGCGACGCCTCGCGTCTTGGACCCGCCAGCCCCACCCAGGCCAGGAGCCCCAGGCTGCGCCAGACATCCCCCCATTTCCACAGCCCCGACAATCCAGCCCTTCGATAGAGCAGGACGCTGTTGCGCATCATCATGTAATAGCGCCATGGCGGATAGACCGCCACCGAGCGCCACCGCCCCAGCCAGACCCGCCGCTGGCGCTCGCCCAGGCAATGGCTGAACGACACCGTCGGGACCCCCACCAGCGACCAGCCCCGGGCGCGGGCACGCAGACACCATTCGGTATCCACATGGTCGATGAAGAGCCCCTCATCCATGTCACCCACATCGTCCAGTGCGGCCACCGGGATCAGCGATCCGGAGGCGATGAGAAAGTCCACGGCCACCTCAGCACGCTCACCGCGGGGATGGACACGGGAGAACCCCCACGGCCGGTAGACCACGAATCCTGGCCATTCACCGCCATTGGGCTGATGATAGGCAGGCCCCACGGCCGCCACCCGCTCACCATCATTAAAGCGGCGGGCGAGCACTCCGGCGAGCGTCTCAATGCCCTCCGCCGTTGGCAGGGTGTCCTGATCGAGCAACAGCACGGCATCCACACCGTGGTTCCGCGCCCGAGCCAATCCCTGGTTCTGGGCGAAGGCCAGACCCCGATTGTCTTCATTGAACAGCCAGTCGACCGCGGGATGGGCCTCGGGCAACGCTGTTCGCTGGGCCTTATCGGCCTTGTTGATGACCACGATGGTGGCCGAGCAGACGGACTGGAGACGGTCGATCAGCTCGGCTAGACCGTCCGAATCCACCCGATAACCCACGACAACCGCAGCAATGCGCATGGGCTCAGCCAATGGAAGTGGCCTGCGCATCACCAGCCGCGGGCCGCGGCTCACCAGTGTTCACTGTCGGCCAGGTCTGCTTCAGCGAAAGATTGGGATTGAAACATGGGTCGATGGCCTCGAGGCGATACGGCGCGTAGGCCCGACGGGACTGCGCAAAGTCCACCGCCGGCACCACCGGGCTGCGCGACTTCGACTCGTGATGAGTAAGCCGCGCTTCAGCGACAAGGACGTTGTGGCCAGCCTCTTTGCGCGCCGCCAGGGCAAAGGCCACGTCACTGCCGCAGATCAGAAACGCTTCGTCCAGACCCCCAATGGCATCATAAACGCTACGACGAACGGCCATGCACGCACCGGTCACCGCCAGCACATTCCGCGTGATCACCGGCGAGACAAACGGATTGTCCACCCCGGGATGGGCCGCCGCCGCACCCTTGAAGACATGGTCCGCCCAGCCTCCCATGCCCAGTACGACCCCACTGTGCTGCAGGGTGCCATCCGGGTAGAAGAGCAGTCCCCCCGCAACGCCCACGTCCGGCAGTGCCGCGTAGCCGGCAAGGGCCAGGAGCCAGTCCGGACTCAGGACCTCCGTGTCGTTATTGAGAAAAACGAGCACCTCGCCATCCGCCGCTTCGGCCCCCAGGTTATTGACCGCCGACCAGTTGAAAGCCATGTCCGCGCGAATAACCCGCACGGGGGACGAATCAGCATCGATGTCGGCGAGATAGGCGAGGGTCTGGGGATCGCTGGAGCCGTTGTCGACGATAATGATCTCGAAATCGATATCACGCGTCTTCTCGAGGATGCTCTCGACGCACGGCCGCAGATAGGCAAGCTGGTCGCGGGTCGGAATAATGATCGAGGCCTTGAACGACGGATCCGCTGCAAAGGCCAGCCGGTAGGTGAGCGGATACTCACCCGCCTCTACCGTGGCGTTTAGGGACGGATAGCGAGAGCGGACATAACCGGCGACCGCCTTGCGGCCGGCCGCCTCGGCATAGGGTTTGGCGCCATCGCCCTGAGCGGTGCTGCCAGCATGGACACGCCAGTGGTAGAGCACCCGCGGGATATGGCCAACCGCTGCGTCGCCGGCCGCCTGCGCCGCCTTCAGCCACAGGGCATAGTCCTGGGCGCCGTCCACCCCGGCATCGAAGCCGCCCACCTGCTCAAGCAGTGCCCGCTCCAGGGCCACCATGTGCCCAAGATAGGCCTGGCTGACGGCAAGATGAGGTGACCAGTCCGGCTTGAAAAAAGGCGCCTGGGGGCGATCTTTCCCATCAATCTGATCCTCGTCGGAATAGACAAGCCGCCAGGCCGGGTTGTCCTGGATGGCCGCTGCCAGCCATAGCAGTGCATCGGCATCAAGACAGTCATCATGATCGAGTAGCACCACCCAGTCCCCCTCAGCGAGGGCCCGGGCACTATTGCTGGCCGCGACAATATGGCCGCGCTCCGTGCGCCAGCTCACCCGAATGCGGTCATCCTCGGCCGCCAGCGCACTGAGCCTTGCTCTCACGGCCGGATCGCTCGAGGCATCGTCGGCGATACACAGCTGCCAGTGCGGCCAGGACTGATTGCGAACCGACGCCACTGCGGCATCCAGCCACTGCATGGGTGGGTCACAGACCGGCAGCAACACCGAAATCACCGGTGTGCGGGCCTCATCCAGACGCTCAGCCACATGGCGCGCCTGCACCACCGTACGAGCTGCCTGGCGACGACACCAGACGGCATAGTCCCCGCCGGGCTGCCCGGTCAGCCAGCGCTTCAAGCGCCGACGATGCTGTCCGGCCAGCCCGATCGCAAAGGCCACGCCATCCCCGATGGTGGTGAGCAAACGCGTACTGATCCCCAGCGCCACCGCCGGCCCCGGCCCAATCACCGGCGAGAACAACACCAGTAGAAGACCTTCCCGCACACCCAACCCCCCCGGTGCACCCGGGACGACATAACCAGCAACCCAGGCCGTGGAGAACAGCAACGTAAAGACCAGAAAACCGCCCGTCTCCACACCCAGCAATGCCCGTAGCTGGGCGGTCACACTCAAGCCGAGCAGACCGAAACAGCCAAGCAGCATGGTGCCGGTGAAAAGCGCTGTGACCGGGCGTGGCAGAGCGATTGTCGCGTTGTTGCCCAGACGGCGAGCAACACCCGGCAGCCAGCGATTGAGCGCAGCAATAGCCGGCCAGGGCAGAATGGCACTGGCGACACCCAGCAGCAGGATGACGCCGGGGTTGTTCAGCAGGCTAAACCCAGCCTCCAGCGGCCTATCCAGCAACCAGACCAGGGTAATGGTAGCTAGGCCAAAACCCAGCGCCAGTGTCCAGAGAACCTCAAGCAGGCTTGTCCCCAGTGCCGGACCCAGCGGAAGCCCAGCCGCCCTCGCCAGGGCCGCACGGCCCAGAAAATGACCCACATTGCCTGGCAGATACTTGCCGATCTGGGAAACGGCAACAATCCGCACCGCGGCCCCCACGCCCACATGCACGCCCTGATCGCGCATCAATGCGCGCCAGATGATCCCCACCAGAGAGACCGTTAAGGGTACGACCGCAATCGCAAAAAGCGCCGAGCCCAGGGCCAAACCGTCCGTTCGTAACGGCGGCATTTCGCGACTGTGCCGCATCAGCGCGGTGATGAAATACGCCAGCCCAACAACAACAACGGCCAGACCCAGACGGCGTGGCCAGGGGTTTGCCGCCGGCTTAGAGGTCTCCGTCACGTTGCTGATCAGCTTTTCGGTCATAGCGCAGCATCAGCGCATGGGTGCGGATCTCTTCGAGCATCTTGCGATTGGCGGCCAGCAGATCGGCGAGGAAAGCCACGAGGAAGGTCTGGAAGCCGACCACCAGTAAGGATCCGGAGAGGATCACCGACTGGACGTTACCTAGCCCCTGGCCGGTCCATCGCAGATAAAGATAGCGCACACCCAAAAGAAGACCCGCGGTGAAGATCACCGCGCCTAGGGTGGAGAAGAAACGGAACGGTCGGTAGATCACCAGGACGCGGATGATGGTCGCCAGACTGCGCTGGATATAGGAGGGAATGCTCGTCATCAACCGGGACGGACGCAGATCCTCGTTGACCCGTACCGGTACGGTCTTGATGGCCAGATTTTTCTGCCCCGCCTGGATCACCGTCTCAAGGGTATAAGTGTAGTCACTGAACACCATCAGATGCTGCGCCGTTTCGCGGCTCATGGCGCGAAAACCGCTGGGGGCATCAGCGACATCGGTCCGGCTGGCCACGCGCACCACCCAGCTGCCCAGACGCTGGAGCCATTTTTTCAGCATGCTGAAATGCTCAATGTTCGAGATGGGTCGACCGCCGATGGCCAGATCCGCCTCGCCGGTGCGGATCGGCTCAACCAGCGCGGGGATGTCATCGGCGTTGTACTGATTATCGGCATCGGTGTTGACGATGATGTCCGCCCCTCGCTCCAGGCCCGCTCGAACCCCGGTCATGAAGGCCCTCGCGAGCCCCTGATTGCGACGGTGCCGTACGACATGATCGACCCCACTTTCCCGCGCGACCCGCACGGTCTCGTCGCTACTGCCATCGTCAATAATCAGCCACTCGACCTGATCGATGCCGGGTATCTCGCGCGGCAACTCCGCCAGGGCCTGCGCCAGGGTTTCCGCTTCGTTATAACAGGGGATCTGGATGATGAGTTTCATCTTCTAGGGCCTCCGCCAGGCCGCCATCAACAGGACGGCAATAGTAAACGAGACAATCGCGAGCAGCGCATACGCATCCTCCCTCGCCTCAGGCGCAGGGCGCTTCACCAGCAGGCGATGGACGATGAAAGGCTCGCCCCCAGCGTTTTCACGATCCTGCCACAGGGCCACGGCCTGCTCGGCCGGACTGTCACGACCGGTGATTGTAACCGTAGCCGGCTGTCGGGCGATCGCTTCGAGGCTGAGCGCATCAAAACAAACCGCATGAAAGCGATTATCCCGAAGCTCATCGACAAAAACCTCGGCTTCAGCCGTCTGTGCCTCGCCGTCAATCACCACATCCAGGACACCCACATTATCGGCATTCCCGAAAGTGGCGAAATAAAAAGACAGACAAAGCGGGCGATCGCCGAAACGCGCCAAGGAATGGGGCTGCAGGCGTGACCAGTCCACCGGTTGCGTCACCGAGACCCCGGTGGCGAGCCGATCGGTTTTTTTCGGATGCGCCAGATGCGGTTTATTGTCCAGCGGCTTGAGGCGATAGTCGGCAATGACCTCATCATATCGGGCCGACAGGATCAGCAAGGCAAGCCCCGTGACCCCCAGCAGCGCCAGACTGCGCCAAAACACCCGCCATGCCTTGCCGCTCAAAGTCGCGTCTCCAGATAAAACGGGATGACATGCGCGATAAGCGCATCACCAAGACCCGTCACCATCGCGATGCCAGCAAGGGCGAGAAGCCACGCCGGAATACGCAGGCCGCTGACGGCGACGCCCAGTCCGGCAATCAAAAGCGGGAAGACCGGATAGAGATAGCGCCCATGCACGCCGGTTGGATAGCCCAGAATGGTGAAGCCCTTGTGGATCTGCAAAAAGAGAATCACCCCGAAAACCGCGAAGGCGACCGGGCCGTAAAAAGCAATCCGCTCTCGCGGCGATCCGCCCATCACCAGTAAGGGGAGTGCCAGGGCTGCGGCAATGGGTGGGGCAAGCATGACAGCCGTATGCAGGTCGCCGAAGCGGTAAGCAGGCCACTGACTGGCTGTAAAAAGCGCCAGACTGACGCTCGCTCCAACCAGGGCACCAACCGCAATGAGCCAACGTGACCGACCCTTTCGGGCCACATGCGAGACAACCCACCCGCGCACCGAGCCATCCCGCTCAGTGCCATCGAAGCTGGGCTCTCCATATTTACCCCAGCGCTTCAGCGCCACGGCAAGCAGATAAACCATGAAAACACCAACAGCGGCAGCGAGCACGATGGCAAAGACCGTCCGCGATAGCCCGAAAACCTGCGTCATACGGATGCCGCTACAGATATCCTGCAACGCCGGGGTGACGCACTGACCCGAGAACCCGATCAATCCATGGAAATGAGCCATGAACCATTCCATCACGGGCCAGTTGGTCAACAACTCTGCAAAGCCGGCGCTGTGACGCTCTCCCTCGAACGCCGCATCGAGCCCGGAGCGGTAAAAGGGCTCGCCGAAAAGCACCGCGTTGCGCAGCATCCATAGCCCGGCCGTTGAGACTGAAACCGCGGCCAGACCAAAGGCATGCAGCCACCAGCGCCAGCCGCGTGCCGACATTTCATAAACCAGCATGGGCCCGAGAACGGCAATAAGCACCCAGGCAGTCATCTTGGTCGCACCCGCCATGGCAAGCCACACGGCACAGATATAGGCATCCTGCCAACGCTTTCGCTGGACGAATCGAGCAAAGAAAAGCGTCGCCAGGGCTGAGACGAGAAAAAGGAATATATCGTTATTGGCGCCTGAGGCCAGGTGCAGGGTTGTCGGGATAAAGGCAACGCCACCGGCGACTATGGTCGCTCTGGCACTGTCAAGCCCGACCGTTACCAGAATCCGATAGAGCACCAGGACCAACAGACCCAGCGACAGTGCCGAGACCAGGCGCGGCACAAGGCCGAGCCAATAGTGATCACCACCGCTCACCTGGTCCACCACCCGGTAGGGAAGCGCCGCAATGGCGTAATAAAGCGGCGGATGCTGGGTAATGTAGTTATTGCGGTCCTCGACCCCCCAGACCTCCGGGTCATACCCCCAGCGCCCGACGGTCATTTTTGCCTCGCCCAGCCTTGGCAGAATCTCGCCATTGGCAAGGTCATGAACATAAGAATAGTGACCGGATTCATCGGGTGTGTCGCCAAAAGGCGTCACCCGGGCGGCCATGGTGACGGCCAGCGCCGCCACCACAACGGCAAGCATCACCACCGTCCAGCTCCAGCGACCGTTGGATGCGCTGATGGCGTCAGTCACTGGCCACACTCCCGGATTTCTCCTGCCATTGCTGCCAGACGGCTTCGGCCAGCGAACTGAATGACGGGGTGTGGGCCTGATAATAGGCGAGCAGATCCTGGGCATGGGGCATGCCCACCGGTTCGGCCGTGTAAGCATCAAGTGCGCGGGCCAGGGCGTCGGTCAGGCCGCGGAGGTCCCCCGGTGCCGGCGCGCTGACCCGGTTGCTCCATGCCTGCGGGTCTTTGTTGGCATAGCGATTGGTTACGACCTGCAGCCCGGCGGCCGCCATTTCGAGCGGCGGGTAGCTTGGATGCGGTGAGACCATGAGCGACAGCCCCGCATGGGCTCGCCGGAGCTCAGCGGCGTATTCATCCAGCTTGAGCTTACCCCGCGACTGCAACCGGCAGCCACGGCCGAGATCGATGTCCGCATGCGGCTCGCCCACCGAGATAAAGGCCCAGTCGTCGTATCGGCCGTGGGCCACCAACCGCCGGAGGACATCGACCACCACGGCAAAGGCGTTACGCTCCACCGTCGGTCGGCCATAGACCAGCACTCGGCGCTCCCGCGAGCAGGGATCGGCCTTGATGGTGGCCGCCAGGGTTTCATTGATCACCGGCTCAAACGCAAGCGCATCCGCCGGCAAATACCCATGACCGGCCATAAAATCCCGCAGCAGCGTGCTGTTGCATACCGGCACGATGCGCTGCGGGCTGCGATAGGTCTGCTCGGCCAGGGCATATCTCGATGACCAGGGATAAAACCCGGGCTCGAAATCCTGGATCAGGTAAATAAAAGGGGCTTTAGTGGTCAGTTCAGCGGCGAGATGGGCCGTCCACCAGGCCGTTGCAATCACACACTCATCCGGCCGCATTGCAAGCGGCGCCTCGCGCCCGCCGGCCGGGATAATGACATTGCCCGGAGCATCCTCCTCGCCCAGCCCGGCAATGCGCCAGTCCGAAAAACGGGCATGCTCTTCGGCATCCAGCGACGCCTCATCGGTGACGACGATGCGCAGATCATCCACCTGGCCACGAAACCCCTCCAGAAAACCCATGGCGGTCGCAATGCCACCAAAGTAATGACGGCGGGATAGGCCGGGCAGAAGCAGCGTCACACGGCGCCGTGAGGATGCCCTCCTTACCGCCGGTAGAGGATCTATTTCGCCGACTTCGGGCCGGGCATGCCGGATTCGGCTGATCTCTTCGAAGAGATTGCCATAAATGGCCCGCAACCACCGCTGCAGCCAGTGCTGTAGCAATAGATAGCGCAGCAGCGGTTTCAACATGCCCCCGGTGCCTCAGTCTCAATCGCTTAAATCATTGAGACCAGAGGATACACGCTTGTCGGTTCGCTCGCCCGGCGCGAAGAGCGCCTGGTGATACAGCCAGTCGGGGAAGGCCTGACTGCGTTTTTTATACTCACCGGGCTCGAACTGCGCACAGACGCCCGACTCGCGGATATAGGCGAGGACCGGCGTGGAACCGCCAGTGTAGAGCCGGGAGAGCACCTCGGGCAGGCAGTAGAAGGGCCGGCCCGACATCTCCTCGATCAATGCCTGCCGGCGCTCAGCGTCGGCGTGATAGACGTAGGCAGGGACATCACCCACCACTGCCGGGTCAGCGTGAAAGCCAAGGGCATAGTCACGGTTGCTCTCACCCACCGAGAGGAAATAATGCCTTGGCAGTATGCCGTGGCGGTGAAAATACCGCCCCAGCGATGGTTTGTGGTCACCCAACACAAGGATGAGTGCATCCGGGTTATCGGCCAATACTCGATCCGCGAATGCAGTCATGTCCTGGATGGAACGCTTCATTTTGTAGGCGAAATGGGCCTCACCCCAGTCATCCTCCTCACCGTAGGGGCCGTGACCATAAATTGAGGTGAGAAAGAAAAACGCCGGACCGGGCACGGTACCCCGGCTATCGAAAACGGCATCGTAGAGGATGCGATCACGCGCCCAGACCTCCTCTTTGGCCGCCATGTCCTCCAGCGACAGGAAGTCTTCGAAGCCCAACCTGGGCAGCATCACGTCACGGCGCCAGAAGGCCGCCCAATTGTTGTGCGCAGCCCGGGTGCTCCAGCCATTCTCAACCAGCGCGGCGGGGTAGCTGTCGGTGGACGAGCGGATATAATCGATATACCCCTGGTAAATGACACCGTTGAGTGCTCCATTGGCGGGAAGACCAGTGATCAGCTCGAAAGCGGCATTAACTGTCCTGCCCCCATAGACCGGAGATATGGCGCGAAATCCCTGGAACCCGCGATCGCGCAGCGGCTGGAAGTTGTCCGTGAAGTGCAGCGTATCGTGCCAACAGGCCTCACAAAGAATGACGATGACTTCATCGACACTGCTCGGCGGATCAGCCGACCGGCCGGCAGCCTGCTGATAGGCTTTTTGTTCGGCTTCTGTTGCCGCATCCGGCAAAGCGATGCGCCCGGTGTGCAGGACATGCCAGAAAAGGCCGTTGTAACGCACATTCAGCGACCAGTCGAAGGATAGATACCGTATGCCCATTTTGCTCAGCACCACTTCCATGGGCTGGGCCACCGGTTCCACGCTGCGGCTGAGCGGTGCATGCAACACCAGCGGTGTCAGGAGCACGGCCGTTAGGAAATAATGCCGGGAAGAACGCAGACAACGGCGGCGGAAGTAAAGCACAGAAACCGTGACTGCCGTTATGGCGAGGCTGATCGCCCCAACATCCAGGGCACTGGCGTAGGGCAGGACCACATCCAGGTTGGCGGTGCTGGAGATATCCGACCAGACCAGCGGTTCACCGGTCTCGGCAAACTTCACCTCATTCATGCGCGAGAGCACATACCCCGCCAGCAGGGCGATCGCCGCCGCCAAAGGCCGAGCCATCACCGTGGCAAGAGCGATATACAGCCAGACCAACGGCAGTGTGGCGAGAATGGCCTGCAGAGCCCGGCGCTCTCCGCGGAACACCAGGGAGAAGTCCTGCATCTCCACGGCAAAGAGCAGGCCAACAGCAGCGACGAGCGCGATAAAAAATAAAGACTTGGCGAGCGCTATTGGCTGCAGTGCGATGAAGTTCCTAAGCCCATCCACCACGTTTTCGGCAATCCATTTCCGACGGTGTCATACAATGGTAGCAATCTCGCCGGGGATTATTGAAAGACAAGATCGTAATCCCCATCAGCGCTCAGACAGGGATGCACACCTTCACCGGCCGGCCAGTCCGGCCAGCGCTCACGCCAGCGCCGCCGGTCCGACGCCGGTATCCGGGCGTCGACGAACAGGTCGGCCTTGCCCCGGCCGCGGCCTGGAAGGAGTTTGAGACTGGCCGCCGGCAGCCAGATATTGTGTAGCCCGGCACGGTGGGCGCGCAGCATGAGATCCACCGCGGCGAGATGGCTGTGGAAGCCCTCGTCAAATCCATCAAGGGACTCGAAGGTGCTGCGAGCGATGGCGACGGCCAATGGCGATAAAGCGGCGTAGCGCTGATGCAGCACCGCCCTCGCCCCATAGCCGTAAAGGCCCCGACGCCAGTCCTGGAAGACGAAATGCGCCGCATCGTTGTCTGAGAAAACAAGCCCACCATGATCCAGCCGGCGACGGGTCGACCACACCCGGGGGGCAACACAACCGATGCGCTCCTGCATCGCCCAGGCACCGAGATGCTCCAGCGCACCCGGCGAGGCACTGGCGATGCCATCATCAAGGAAGAAAAGGACATCCGCCTTCGAATGCGCAACCGCCCGGTTGAACCGGCGGGCATATCCCCCCTCTCCACGGGCGTCGAAGTAGTCCACCCGGGCATCTTCAACGGTTTTTTCGATCGGCGACTGGGACACCGGGTCGGCGAGGGCTGCGGTCACGGCAAGCCCGAAAGCGCCATGGCGGTAGTTGACCGACTGAAAGATAGTTAAATCCGGGCAGGGCTCAACCCGCGCCTGTTGCCCGGTACGCTGCAGGTGCTCGGTCACCGCGCGGGTGGCAATCCCCGTGGCGTATCCTTTTTCGTCGTTGGCAAGGGCTGTGCTGCCGGCAACGGCCCGCCAGTGGTAGAGCACCCGGGGGATGTGAATGACCTGCTCGGGGCGGATGCGCTCAATCACCCGCAGGGCGAGATCCAGATCCTGGGAACCCTCGAAGCCCTCGCGGAAACCACCCACCGCTTCCATCTCGCTTCGCCGGTAAACACCCAGATGACTGATGAGGTTCTGTGCGAGAAGCAGCTCATAGTCATAGTCCGCCTTGAAGTAGGGGTCGATTCGACAATCTGTATTCTCCGCGATACGGTCCTCATCGGAGTAGAGAATGACGGCCTCCGGGTGCGCATTAATGGAATCGGCAACCGCCAGCAACGCCTCCTCCGCGAGCAGATCATCCTGATCAAGCAACGCCACGTATTCACCGCTGGCCGCCTCAAGCGCTGTATTGGATGCCGCTGATATGTGGCCATTGCTCGACCGATAAACCGCTTTAATCCGCTCATCCCAACCCTCGGCTTCGGCAAGAAGCGCTGCCACCGCCGGGTCTGTTGAGCAATCATCGACAAGGCAGAGTTCCCAGTGCGGATAATACTGCCGGCAGACCGAGTCAATCGCAGCCTTCAACAAATCCGGCGGCGGGTTGAAAACGGGTACCAGCACGGAAATGCGGGGTTGGTAGGCGAGCGACTCAACGCCCGCGGTGTCGGCTCGCGTCGACTGCCGACCAATCCACCGCTGATAGGCCTCGGTGGTTTGCGGCTGATTAGGGCTGCGCCATGCTGCGATCAACGCCTTGATGGCCGCGAAGACGCCGTCGTGGCGATCAACTTTTTCAACCACGGTGGCCTGCCAGTCCCGTGCCCAGAGGCTGATCAGCCGCGGCCAACGCAGTGGTGCGCTGGCCCGCCAGCTTGCCGACCGCCGCAGGGCGCCCACCTCCTCCCGTGCTGCCTTGAGCCTTTCGGCCAGATCATCGCCGCGCTGCTCCGCCGCGAGCCGTGCCCGATCGGTCTCGAGGTAATCCCGCCTCAACGCCGCAAGCTCCCGACGGAGGGTTTTCACCTCTTCGGCTGGTGTTTGGCGCGGTTCATCCATCCGGCGCGCCACCCGTGTGTAACCCGTGGTCTGCCAACGCTAAGTCCTCCCTTGCCCTGGACAGGTTGGCATTGTAGAAAGGATCCGTGTTGAGCTTCTCACTCCAGCGCGCCCGCATAATTCGACTCTCTTCCGCCAGGCGTTCGGCCTTCCTGCCGGATACATCGCTTCCACGGGAAAGCGATTCATGGTGTTTCAGCCGAACACCGGGAACGAGCAGATTACTAAAACCATGACTCATCATCTTCAAGCAAAGGTCAACATCGTTGTAGGCCACTGATAGCGATTCGTCCATCCCACCGACCGCATCATAAGCAGTCTTGCGGGTGAAAAGCGCCGCACCGGTGACCGCACTGACCTCGCCGACACCCCCCAGCATCCCAGCGGCCTCTGTGCGTCTGGGATCAAGCCCCCGCATGGGATGCCCCGCAACACCCCCCAACCCAAGTGCGATCCCGGCATGTTGAATGCTGCCATTGGGATAAGTCAGCAATGGCCCGACACACCCAACGTTCCGCCAGGCGCATGGCACTGACAGATGGCCAAGCCAGTCACGCTCTTCTGGCGGTTCAATATCATCGTTTAAAAGACCAATGACTTCATTGCGGGCGTGATGCACGCCAAGGTTGATCATCGCTGCGAAGTTGAATGGTTCATTGAACGAAAGGATCGAAACCTGAAGGTGCGAGCCGGGCACATGGCCTTTTTGCCTCAGTTGATGCAAAGACTCGAGACTCTCCTCATCGCTCGTCTGATTGTCCACCAGAATCACCTCCGTCGAGTCTGCGGACACTGAGCCGGACAGACCTTCTAGCAGCCGCTTGAGGTGCTTGCCTCCGTCTTTAGTGGGGATCACCAGACTAACGGTGGGCTTTTCTTGCTTGGGTTCCGGTATTACCGAGACGGTCGGCTCCTGGGAAGATGCAGGCGACTTATGGAAAAGCACCAGTGGGATGTGAGCGATCTCATCAGCCGGCATGCTCTGGTCAATCGCAAAACCGCTTCGTACGAAGCGGCTCCGGTCTATGTAGTCACCATGGTCATAGCGCACTGGTGACCAATCAGGCTTCAATCGTGGATCATGACGGAATCCATTTTCATCCATCTGATCATGGTCGCAGTAGATGACTTTGAGCTCGGGACGGTCAGCAACCGTGCGCTCGAGACAAGCCAGGGCCTCGGGATGGAGCCGATCCCCCGGACACAGATCCATCGACCACTCCCCATTCTCACCGGTGCGCTCGGCGTCTTTTTCGTTAATCAGTCGAATGCGATGGTCTCGCCCCTCACCCAACCCTAAGTACTTGCCAACCTTTTCCAGGCCCGTCGACGAGCCAAAAACCACAAACTCCCAGGGACCATGCGTCTGTTGCCGAAGCGACTCGAGCGTCCTTTGGAGCAGGTCTTCCCGGGAACCCACCCGGCAACGGAACGTGCACGGACAGCCGGCTGACCTGGGAAGCGGTAGACCGGAGGCCACAACCCATCCAGCGATCAGCCTCGGCTCAACTTCCGCAATCCACCGGGCGTAACTCAGGCATTCATCCGGGCGACGTTCAAATTGGCCGTTGTACGACCACCAGTCGAGATTGGTGGTCGGCAACTTTTCCACGGAAAGGGCCTTAATCCGAAAGGGTCCTACGAATTCAACCGGATCGATGCGCAGCCTCGCCGGCCTTTCCAGGCGAAGGCGGCGCTCGGCCACTTCGCCACTTCGATATGGCAACCCCATGGCTGTGTCGGGCTCGTCACCACGATCGGTCGTCTTGTAGATCCGGGCATTTCCATGGATGCCATCAAGCTCACGGGAATGCGTTTCAATATGGAGGCGCAGCCAGTAATCACCTGGTTTCAACCGCACTACGGAGCGCAGATTCGCCCCTGGCTCAATCGTCTCTGCGACACGGCCAGAGGTCCAGGCAATACCCGTTGAATGGGAAAAATCCCTCACTGATAGCCGGCGCCGGAAAAAACCCAGTATGACGCCAGTCAGGCGATTCGAGCGGTAAACCAAACCAAATGTCACAAACAACCTTCTCCTCAGCCACCTGGCAGCAATGCCCGGTAGGCCTCGAATATTTCGTTGCTCGCGTAGTAGCGCAACATCAGTGTTTCATGAACAAGACCGGCGGTGTAAAGGATGACACCGGCGCTGACGGTGATGAACACCACGGCAATGAGACCGACCATCCGCACCCCGCGCGCGGCGAGCAGGGTGGCAATCGCCAGAAAGCTGAAGGGGAACAGGAAAATCGGCAGAAAATAGCGGCCCTGCACGCCAGGTCCCCAGTCGTTCGGGCCCGAGCCGTGGGCGTTATAAATTCCGTAGGCAGCCAACGCCACGGCAAGGGGTACGCACACAGCGACCATGGCTAGAACCGCGAGCCGGCCAACGGGGGCGGATGTTTCAGCCACCGTCGGCGTGCGGGCACTCCATAGCCGCCGCCACAGCCGCACCGCCATTGCAACGCCCGCCACAAGCAATCCACCAAAAACCCAGGACTTGTACGCGATGACGGCCCGCTCGGGCATCACGGTATCCAACTGCCCCAGCACCCCGAAAAAGCTGTTGTAATCGAGCAGGCCGAAGCTCACATTCAGATGCAGCATCTCAAGCAGGTGCATGTAATAGAGCCCCGGGTATTCCGCACCGGCCAGCGTGCCCGGCAAACGGAACGGGATGACGTGCCGATAAGCATCCATCAGCTGCAGCAGGACGGGCCCCGCGGCAATACCGCCCAGGGTGATCACGACCGGCAGCCACAGCCAGAGGGGATGCGGGCGCCATTGGTAGAGCCCGCGACCGGTCAACCAGAGCAGTAACACGCCGGCCACCGCCAGATAGGCGACAAGGTCGTTTGCGAAAAGAAAGAGCGCGAGGGCCAGCAAGACGGGGGTCACCAGTCGATGCCAGTAGAAAAATGACACGAGCAAAAACATCCCAATCGGCACGGCATAGCCTGAATCGTTGACCACACTGGTCATGAAAAGCATCTGCGGCATCGCCGCGTAGACAACCAGCGACACCCCAAGCCCCAGGCGCAATCGGCCATCACCGGCCTCACTCAGCCAGGGCCGCAGCAGTGACTGTCCACGGGCGAGCACCCAGAACAGAACGCCATACAAAAAGTAAGTGAGCAGCGTCTGTCCGTGACGCACCAGCGTTAAATAGTCGACAGCCGGTGTGTCGGGATTGGCACGAAACCACAATGCCGGCAGCGGGTTGTAGAGATAGGTAAGCGCATACTTATCGCCACAAGTTTGTCGACTCACCCGCTGCAGCGGGGTCTCGGCGGTGGGCGGTGCGTTTTCTCGCAGACGCTCGAGCACATCCACATGCGCCTGTGTCACGGGCAGTCGGTGCCGTCTTGCAAGCGGCATGTAGTCATCCCGCGCAACCACAAGATCCTCCCAGATATGCGCACATCGGCCCTCGCCATCGAACGCCATTTGGTGGAAGCCGGCGAACGCCACCGGGATCTGCGCCTCTTCATCCGGTCCCTGATAGAAGGGCACCATTCGGGCAAGCTCAAGCTGAAAGGCCAGCAGCAAAGGCAGCGCCACCAACCCGAGTATCCCCACAACCTGCTGCGGCCGGTTTTCAATAAGGGTGCCGATCGCCGCCAACAAACCACCCAGGCGCTGCCCAACGGCGATGACGCGCTGCCGTCCTGCCCATCGCGCCGCGAGCTCGAACAAACCCCACAACAACCCGCCCAGCAGCAGTGCCGGTAATACGGCCAGGGCTTTCTGCAGGGGGGCGGGTTTAAAGAGAGCCGGTTCAATCGCGATGCGGAACTGCGGGTCCCGACCGGTTCCCGGCAACAGCAGGCCTTCGCCGACCAATCGCGGCGGGCCAATGTCATGGCGCCCGGACATGGATTCAAGGAGACGGGCCGGTTCCAGCGACTGGGTGTTCCAGCGGCTCTCCAATTCGACACGGCCAATGATGACATCAATGGCCCGCTTGGCGGGATCCAGCCTCAGCTCACGCCAGGAATAGAAGACGTTGAAATCAAGACTGACGCCGACCGTACGACTAGCGTCGAGCCGGGCCTGACGACTGCGCTCGGCGACGTACTGACCGGGCTGCTCGGCCACGAACGCCTCCGCCATCGCCATCTCGGCGGATCGGGCATCAAACCGAATGGTCAGTGGCTGGTGGATGGAGATGAACGCCCACCAGAGCAGGGCGGCGGCGAGCGCGACAGCTACTACGCGTCGCGGCGCCGTCGCCAGCACGCTCACCCGGGGTTTGCGCGCCATCCGCTGTCAGTCTTGCGGATCGACGGGCCCGCGCTGTGCCCGGGCGTTGACGAGGAACTCAGCAAAAAAGGCCGCGAACACCCCGAGCATCAGCCCGAGCACCGCACCAATGGCGATGATCTGTTCCGGCCCGGAGCTCACCGGTTCATCGGAGGCGGTCGGCGGGCGCTGCACCTTCGTGGGGCCAGCCTCGGCACGCAGTCTATCCAACACCATGAGCCGGTCTTCGACGGCCCAAAGGTTCTCCATCTGTCTGGCCATGAGGGAGACGATCACCTCCTGCAAGCGGGGAGTCTCACCGCTGGCACCCTCCGCAACCCCCTCACGGCGCTCATCATCCGGTCCGCTGGCCGTCTGGCTGTAGCGCTCATCGATCCGCTCCTGTAGTTGTTGCAACCGCTGGATCCGGACATCGAGCGTTTCCGCTTTCGTTTGCCATTCCGCGTCATGCACCTGCACGAGCTCGGCAATCACTGCATCCATGAACGCCCGCGTCGGCGCTTTTGCGGCATCGACCACCTCCGCGCTCAGCCGCAGCAGCCTACCCTCGTCATCGGCGATGGCGGCGGTCACCTCGGCAAACCCGGCGTCCAGGAAACTGTCGCGCTCGCGCAGCTGTGGAATGATAATTTCATTAATCCGCGTCACGGCCGTTTTGGTGGCGGTGAGCAGCTCCATGCCACCCGCCGCGTTGGAGGCCGTTTCCACCACGCGGCCGGGAACCTCGCCGATCTCGATGATGGCCTCCATCTCTTAGACCGGCTCACGACTAAGGGCAAACACCGCCGAGGCGAGCGCGATCACGGCGGTGGTGATGATAACGACCATCCGCCGACGCTGCAGGATATCCCAGAGCTCGTAGAGACTGATCTCGTCATCCGGATAGTACTGAACGGGAGCGGGCGGCCGCGGGTCATTACTGCTCATCGATTACCGTCTCCTAGCATGACGGCAGTATCCACATATGGGGCCGGTTAGCAAGGCGGGACGTCAGCCGAGGGCGTGGCCAACCGGCCATGGCCAACCGCCTCAGGCCCTCACCACCGAGGCTTCGGGGAAGAGCATCTTCTGGGGCTGTTTCATGATCTCGAGCAGCAGCATCACCCGATCCTCGCCACAGCGGCCGTAGAAAAGCCCCTCATAGCCGGCGAAGGCCCCTTCCCGGATCACCAGCCGGTCGCCTTTTTTGTAGTCCGCCTGGGGCGTGGGGATGCAGCCCACTTCATCGACGTTTTCACGCAGACAGTCGACCACCGGGTCGGGGACGGAGGGTACCCGGTCGCCCCAGCGCACCAGACCGGCAACCCCGCGGGTGGACCGGATGGGCGCCCAGTTCTGAGTGATGTCGTCGAGGTGGATGAAAAGATATCGGGGGAAGAGTGATTCGATGAGGGTGGTCATGCCACCGCGGCGCCTGCGCCGGACCCGATGCTTGGGCCGGAAGACCTCGAAGTCCTGGTTCTGGAGATGCAGCTCGGCGCGCTCGTCTTCGCGGGGTTTGCAGTAGACCGCATACCAGTGTTGCACGCTGCCTTGGCCTCCTTATACGTTCATCCGCTGAACGATGATTACACACAGATTGCCAAGAGTTGCGGTGAATGGCAATCCCCCGAGGGGTGATGCCCGCGTCTCGTCGGCAGTGAGACGGGTGGGGGCTGAGGGCTCGGCTTTGGTGGCGCCGGACGTCCGCCCCCGGTATCGTTCCCCCATGAAGATCCTGGTCACCGGCGCGGCCGGTTTTATCGGTTATCACACCTGCAAGCGGCTCCTGGCCCGGGGCGATACCGTGGTCGGGCTGGATAATCTCAACGATTATTACGACGTCAGCCTGAAGGAAGCGCGCCTCGCCCGGCTGAGGGAAGAGGGCGGCGGTTGCGGCGATTTCCAGTTCCATCGCTTGGATCTCGCGGACGAGTCAGCCATGCAACGGCTTTTTGCCGAATCCGGTGTCGACCGCGTCATCCACCTCGCCGCCCAGGCCGGTGTGCGCTACTCGCTGGAAAACCCCCAAGCGTATGTGGACAGCAACATCACCGGCTTTTTAAACGTCCTCGAAGGCTGCCGCCACAACCAGGTGGAGCATCTGGTCTATGCCTCGACCAGCTCGGTGTATGGCGCCAATACGCAGATGCCGTTTACCGAACACGAGCCGGCGGACCACCCCCTGGCCATCTACGGCGCGACCAAGCGGGCCAATGAGTTGATGAGCCACAGCTACGCCCATCTCTTTGGCCTGCCCTGTACGGGGCTGCGGTTTTTTACCGTCTATGGCCCCTGGGGCCGGCCGGACATGGCGTTATTCCTTTTCACCCGCAAGATCCTGGCCGGCGAACCCATCCCTGTCTTCAACCACGGCCACCACCAGCGGGATTTCACCTTTGTCGAGGATATCGTCGAGGGCGTGGTCCGCGCCTGTGACAACCCGGCCACCGGCAACCCGGACTGGGACAGCGACGCGCCGGACCCGGCCACCAGCGCGGCCCCCTGGCGGATCTTTAACATCGGCAACAACCAGCCGGTGCAGCTGTTGCTCTACATCCGGGTGCTTGAGGACTGCCTGGGCCGCAAGGCGGAAATGGAGATGCTGCCCCTGCAGCCCGGTGACGTCCCCGACACCTGGGCCAGCGCGGACGATCTCGCCGCGGCCGTGGGGTATCAGCCCGCTACGCCGGTGGAAGAGGGCGTGCGCCGGTTTGTGGACTGGTATCGGGAGTATTACGGGATCTGAGCCCGCCGGCGCTCACTGCCAACGGCGGCGGCCACGCCCAGCGCCAGGACACCGTTCAAAAGAGCGGCGCCGGCCAGCGACATAACCAGCGGCGAGAAAAAGAGAAATGCCAGGACCATCCCCATTGCGCCATGCGCGGCAATGGCATGGGCAAGCGGCCAATGACCGCCGGCGCCGGCACGCGCGATGCCAACGACCGCACTGAACCCAATCAACAAAAACAGTCCTAGCGCCGTCCAACCCCCCATCAGCGCCAGCACGGCGTATGCCGATGATTTCTGGTCGGCAAGCGCGGACAGGTGAGGCGCCTCGCGGCCAGTCACCTCACCGACCGCTCCGTCTTGCACGCCATCCACGTCGGACACCGACAAAACACCCCAGCCGGCTAATGGCCGTTCCGCGACGGCCTTCCAGGCGCGACGCCACTGATCCAGGCGGACAGCCACGACCGGGTAACGCTCGCCCGCCAGTTCGGTTTCTCCGGCGGCATATAGCATCGCCGACTGCACCGGCTCCCAGTACTCTTCAGTAAGCGACAGGCCTGGGGGCTTGAAGGCGTTGGCGAGCAGACTGGTGGCTAACACCAGAATGATGGCGCAACCGACAATCCCGGCCCAGACCCGCTGTCCAACGCCATGGGCTGCCGATGCAATCACGAGCACGAAAAGCCCGATCAGTGCCGCAGCGAGCGCCGTTCGCGAACTGGTCCCAAGCAGCAATAACAGCGTAATCGCGATGGTCACCAATGCGGTCACCGCCACAGCCCTCGCACGCCAGCGCTGGCGGAAGGCTGCCAGGCCAGTCGCGGCGGCCACCGACAACGGCATCAAGACCAGCGCTAGCAACAGCCCGTCAGCCGTCGGGTTACCCCAGTGACTACTGGTCTGGATGAAGCCTGCTTCCAACGCCGGCCATTCGGCGGCGCTGCCTAGCGCAAGTAGGGTGCTCGCCACCAGCACAACCAATAGCGGCAGACCATGCGTACGAAGGCGGACCAGCCACCAGCCAAGTGGCAGCGCCAGTAACCCGCTCAAGGCAACGGGCAGCCAGCTAGCTGCCACTGCCGGTGTTGGACCTTGCCACATCGCCAGACTCAGCCAGACACACAACCCCAGCGCCAACCAGGTAAAAGGCAGGCGTCTAAGATCGGCTGCGACAGCCCTGATGCAAAGAGCACTGGCAAGCAGAACCAGGCTATAAGCGGCCAGCATCAGCCGCTCTGCGGCAAATGGCACCGCCGCGAGCCCGATGTATCCCCCGGCCAGCGCCATACGTGTCGGCCAGTCCATAGGGCCTGCCTGGGCTCGTAGACGTTTCAGTGCACGGGTGCTGCGCCAGGCATAGCGGACAAACAGATAATGGGCTCCGGCCACGGCGATCAGCGCGCTGCCCAGCACCACATCGGGCACACCGATGGCCGAGCCACCGACACCAACCGCACCCAGCCCGGCCGACAGGGCAATCAATATCGCTGCGGACTGCCCGGTGCTAAACCCGGCCCGTCCGAGAATGTGGTGCAGGTGATTACGGTCGGCATGGAACGGGTTCTGCCCCCGCAGCAGACGCCGAAGCATGAGGCTGACGGTATCCATGACCGGCAGCACCACAATCCAGGCAATGCCCACCGGCGAGATCACCCGCTGCGGCGCCTGCGAGATCTCAATGGCAAGCCAGGCCACCGCAAACCCCAGCGCCAGACTGCCGGCATCCCCCATGAACACGCTGGCGCGGCGCCGGAATGGAGAGCGCAGGTTGTGGAGCAGAAAGCCGAGCACGGCGGCGGCGAGCAGAAGCGACAGATAGGCGGCGTCCTGCGCGCCGGCAAGCGTTGCGGCATAGGCAAGCCAAAGCAGCATCACCGCAACGACTCCGCCAGCCAGACCATCCAGGCCATCGAGCATATTCACGGCGTTGACGAAGCCGACCAAGGCAAAGACCGTCAACGGAATCGCTGCACCGCCAAGCGCCATGCTCGAGCCCCCAGGCCAGGTGCCCAAATCTTCAATCACCAGACCACCCAGAACCGTGGCGATGAGTGCAGCCGCCAACTGCGCCATCAATTTTGGCCAGCTCCGAAGCCCTTTGAGGTCATCCAGATAGCCGACAAAGGCCAGACCCGCCAGGCCGATCCAGGCCGGCACGCTGATCTGTGCCGGTGGAGAGAGGCTGTAGGCGGTCGCGAACCCGGCGACAATGGCCAGCCCGCCGATGGTGGGGGTCGCACGCTTGTGCGCCTTGCGCCCGCCGGGCTGGTCCACCAAGCCCATACGCATGGCCGGCCGACGCAGAGCCTTTAGCAGCATCGCCACGGTGGCAAACGCCAGTAACAAGACCGGCCAGTGCTGCGTCGCTATCTCAATCAAGCTCACCGCCCTCCATTGCCGCGAGTCAGTATAGCCCCCGCGGGCGGCGTCAAGTGCTAGCCCAAGCGCAACGTTTACGTCTGCTCCGCGGCATTGGCGACAAACTCCCGGCCAAAGGCCGCAAAAACCCCTAGCATCAAGCCGAGCACAGCACCGAGGGCGATGATGGTGGTGGGGGGCTGACCCTCGGGAGAGTCCGCTATGGCCGGTGGACGGACCATGGCGGTTGACTGAAGCGATGACAAGCGAGCTTCAAGCGAGGCAACCGTCTCATTCAGTCGGACAAAGTCGCTGTTGATGTCGCGGGAAACCAACGTCTCGACGATGCCCTCGAGCATCGCGGCGAGCTGCCGATCGGCGTTGCTGCCGGGCTGCTCGGCACCGCCACCAGATCCACTGTCGGAATTAGGGCTGGCGATAGACACCCGCTCGCGGGTTTCTTTGAGCGTCTGCAACTCTGCCCGCAGATCAGCCACACGCTGCTCGAGACGCTCACGCTGAGTAGCGAGCTGATGGTCGTGCATGTCTACAACGGCGTCCACGATGCCGCGCAGCACCGGATTCATTGCCTCGGCTGCCTCCGCCGGGATAGCAACAGCCACCCGCAGAAGGCCAGCGTCTTCATTGAGCACTTCGGCGGCCGGCACTGGCAGCTGTCCCGGCACCTCGGCCTCCGACACCTGGGCGGCCGCCTCGCCTGCGCCGCGCTTTTCCATCACACGCGGGATGATGAGCTCGTTCAGACGGCTTGCCAGGGCCCTGGGGCTTTCGATCCGCTGCATTCCTGCCTCGTCGAAGCTCGGCACTTGCCCGACTTCGATCACCGCATCGAACTGGTAGGTCGGCGTCCGGGTGAGAGCGTAGGCAGCGGCCACGACAGTGGTCAGCAGGAACACCGCGCCAATCAGAAGACGGCGTTCGACTAGGGTGTTCCAGAGCTCATAGAGGCTGATTTCATCGTCTTGGTAAGGGTACGGGTACGGCGCTATTGGTGCCTGAGGCGGCTGCTGAGCCTGCTGTGGCTTTCCCTGCGGCTGCGAATTCGATCCCTGCTGCTCAGCCATATCAATGTCCCGTGAGTGCCTATCAGTTCAGTGCGACCTGGTTGGTACAACCTAGTCGATGCGATCCAGTCTTTGCGACCTAGCGCGGTATTGCGACCCGGTTATAACTCGAGATGTCGAATTTGTTTGAGTCGAGAGGATATCGTTTTCTATCGATCACAGGTAGGAGAGATGCCGTGGTGAGGCCTAACGACGGCACTGACCTTCAGCGTTAGTTCAGTTACGGATTGGGCGTGAACTCGGCGTGGTGTGGCGTGGGCATGCGCGCGGGGCTCGGGCTCGGGCTCGGGTGTAGGCGTAGGTACGCGGTCAGGGCTAGAGCTCGAGCTCGGGTATGGGCATGCGGTCGGGGGTCAAGCTTGAACTGGAGCTTGGGCTTGGGCATGCGGTCGGGGCTCGGGCTTAAGCTGAGGCTTGGCTCGGGCATGCGGTCGGGGTCGGGCTAAGGCTCGGGCTAAGGGTCGGGCTTGGTCTTGGGCATGTGCGATACGCATTCCGTAACTCGTCGACTCGGGCGGTACGGCCGATGCTCAATGCCTTCCGGCAGCCTATTCACGGCTGCCGTATAACGCCTCGACGATTAACGGAAACCGACTTCCGTCACGCGTAAAAAACTGGGCCCTAAACGCCCATCAGCACCGGTAAGCGATTGATTTATTGTGACATCAAGAGGCGCTCAGGCCCTATGACGCGTTACGGAAGACGTCATCCGTCGAGATGTTGTACGGCAAACCAGGAAATTGCCTGAGAAAGGGGGTACATCCTCCCCGGCAAGAAAGCCTGCCCCTCGATGTTTCGGTGATAGCGCCTGTCCCCCATTCCCGCGACGGTGTCCGCACCGGTGGCCCCGGGCCCCGCCAGCCGGGGGCTCCGACAATCGCCATCACGGCATCGCGCCCCCATGCCCCGGGGGCCTGCAAGCCCCCGATCCCTTGATCAATCACCGGTCAGCAGGGACTCCACGGCCGCTGCCAGTGACTGAAGCCGACGGTCAGCAGCACGGATTTGTTCGGAGACCGCATGCTCTTTCGCCTCTCCCGCCATATCCACACCCCCGATCTGCGCCGGCTCACCGCTCCGGGCCGCCTCATGAATCTGGTCCGACTCATCGCCCTGACCGGGCTCATCGGCTTGATCCGGCGCACCGATCTGACCTGGATCGCCCAGGTACTCCAGATAGACCTTGAGCTTGGGTTCGGTGCCGCTGGGCCGGATGCTGACCAGGCATTCGTCGAAGGCAAGCTGGATGAGGTCCGTGTTGGGGAGCGCGATCGGCTCGGCGTCCAGTCGCTCGCGGCGCGAACCCGATGGGATCTGTTTGGCCTGCGGGCTTTCCGCATCCGCCGGTTCCGCCTCGCCGGGTTGGAAGCTCTCGGCGCCGGCATAATCAAAGACCCGGCGGACCGGCAAGCCGTCCAGCGATGCGGGCGGGCAGGCGCGGAGGCCGGCGAGCTGGCGGGTCATGCGCTCGTGGGCATCGGCGCCTTCGAGCTTGAGGCTGACCTGGCGATTGACCGCAACCCCTAAGCGGGCATAAAGCCCCATTAATCGCTGGTGGAGGCTGCGGCCGCTGGCCAGGGTGTCGCGGGCGAGTTCCGCCATGACCACCGCCGCGGCGATGCCGTCCTTGTCGCGGACCCGGCGGGTGGGGCAAAAGCCGATGGCGTCCTCATAGGCAAAGATAAGCTGCTCGCCGGCGGCTTCGCGTTGCAACGCGCGATGCCAGATCCACTTGAACCCGGTGAGCGTTTGTTCAAAGCCAACCCCATAGTGCTCGGCGATGCGCCCCAGCAGACGCGAACTCACCACGGTGTTCACCACAAACCCGGCCGGCATGGCCCCGGCCGCAGGCGAGGCACCCCCCCGCTCGGCGTCGGCTGCCCGGCATGCCAACAGGTAATCCGCCATGAGCGCGCCGATCTGATCGCCCATCAGCACCTGCCAGTCACCGGCGGCATCGGGGATCGCCACGGCCAGGCGGTCGGCATCCGGATCGGTGGCAAGGGCCAGATCCGCCTCTACCATCGCGGCCAGACGGGTCAGCCGGTCCAGGGCGCCCGGCTCCTCGGGGTTGGGGAAGTTGACCGTCGGAAAATCGCCATCCGGCGCGGCCTGATCGGCTACCTCGTGCAGCTCGATATCTCCCTGGTTAGCCAGGGCCGTCTTGAGCAGTTCGCCACCAACCCCGTGCATGGCGCTGTAGGCGATTCGAAGGGGTGCCGGTCCGGCCGATGCCGCGGAACCACTCGATGCCACCGGCCCCGCCGATGTCTCCGATCCGGACGGATCCGTCGCCGTGGCGGCACCCTCCCCGGACCGCGGAATCGTCTTCTGGGGCCGCGGGATCACCTTCTGGGGCTCGGGGATCGTCCTCCGGGGCCGGGCGATCGCCTCTAGATACCGACGACGCAACGCATCGCCATGGACCTGCCAGTACGGCGCATCGCCCGGTTGCTCCGGCGTGGCCGTCGGCAGCCTTGCATCCAGCGGGAGTGCGGCGAGGGCGCGGGCGATTCGCTCATCGAGCGGCGAGACCAGCTGGGCGGCGTTGGACCAGTAGACCTTGTAGCCCAGATATTCCGGCGGGTTGTGGCTGGCGGTCAGCACCAGGCCGGCGGCGGCCTCGAGCTCGAGCGTGGCAAAGGCGGCCAGTGGCGTGGGGCTGTAGCCATCAAAGGTGTGTACTCCGATGCCCGCGCCGGCCACCGTGCGGGCGGCGGCCTCGGCCAGGGCCTGCGAGCCGTGGCGGGCGTCATAGCCGATCACCACGCCGCGGCGGACCGCGTCCGGGACTTCGGCGATGAGGACATCGGCGATGACTGCGGTGACCCGCTGGATGAGCAGCGCGTTCATATGCGCCGGCCCGGGCCCGGCAAGGCCGCGGAGCCCTGCGGTGCCAAAACTCAGCGGTGGATCGAAGCAGTCACGCAGCGCATCAAGGGCGCCGTCGGCGGACGCCGCCGCCTCAGCTGATGCTGGCGCCTCGGCGGGTGCCGCGCTTTCTGCGTTCGCTGGCGCGTCAACCAGAGTTGCCGCCTCGGCCCGTGCGATCAGCCGCGCCAGCTGCGATCGGGTATCGGGATCCGAATCAGCGTCGCGCCAGGCGCGGGCGCGTTGCAACAGCCTGGCGATGCCGTCCGTGCGCTTGCCCATGGCCGGGGGCTAGTCGGCGTTCTGCAGGGCCTGGAGCGCGGCGTCGTAGTCCGGCTCCTGGCGGATTTCCGGGACCAGCTCGGCGTGGATGACGGTGTCATCCCGGTCGAGCACCAGCACTGCCCGGGCGGTGAGCCCGGCCATGGGGCCGTCCAGCTGGAGGATGCCGTAGTCTCTGGCAAAGCTGTGGTCGCGCATCATCGACAGCGCCTCCACCCCCTCGATGCCCTCGGTCTCGCAGAAACGGGCCGCGGCGAAGGGCAGATCGGCAGAGATGTTGAGCACCACCGCGTCGTCGAGGGCTGCTGCCTTGACGTTGAACTGACGGGCGGACATGGCGCAGGTGGGCGTATCCAGGCTGGGGACAATGCTCAGCACCTTGCGCTTGCCGGCATAGTCGGCCAGCGTGACATCGCTCAGGTCGGTGCGCGTGAGGCGAAAATCCGGCGCCTTGTTGCCGACCCGCGGCAGATCGCCGCTCAGCTGTACCGTCTCACCCCGTCTTGTCACTGTGGTCATTGTTGTTCTCCTGTTGAGGGCCTCAAGCCGAGCCCTAGCGCTCCTCGGCTACCACCTCGGCGTAGCCGTCGGCGTCGAGCAGTTCCTCGAGCTCACCCGGGTCGGTGGCCTGCATGACAAAAAGCCAACCTTCGCCGTAGGGGTCCTGGTTGACCTGCTCCGGGGCGTCGGCAAGCGCTTCGTTGACGGCCACCACCTCGCCGTCCACCGGCGCGTAGATATCCGAGGCGGCTTTGACCGACTCCACCACCGCGCAGGTATCGCCGGCCTGGACGTTGCCCTGCTCCCCCGGCAGCTCGACGAAGACCAGATCACCCAGCGACTGCTGCGCATGCTCGGTGATGCCGATGGTCACACGGCCGTTGCCTTCGTCGCGGACCCACTCGTGGGTGCGGGCATAGCGTAAATCAGCGGGAATATGGCTCATCGACAAGGGCTCCTCGCAATCATCGGCGCATCATACGGGATCGCGGCAGAGTTCGGGGACATCGCCGGCGGCGCCGGTGGCCTGTTTAAGCAACGCCCGCCGCGCCGGCGGGAAGAGATCGAGCAGCGTCAGCCCGACATTGCGCGCCGCCACCAGCGGCAGGAATTCGTTGGAAAAAACCCGCACCAATCCGTCGGTAAAGGTAAAGGTGCGGCGATAGTCGCTGCGGCGGCTGCGGGCATAGGCGGCCAGCCGGTCCGGGTCGCCGGGGTCCGCGGGCCCGGCGGAACCATCCGCCTCGGCCGGTGGCCCCAACTCGCCCGTCTCCGCCGGCCGGCATGCGTCGTCGGTCTCGCCGGCCTTGCCGAGCGGCCTGCCACCGCCCAGCGCCTCCACCAGCCCGGCCACATCTCGCAGCGCCAGGTTGAGCCCCTGGCCGGCCACCGGGTGCAGGGCGTGGGCGGCGTTGCCCATGATCACCGCCCGCTGGGCGCAGAACTGATCGGCGGTGACCGCCCAGAGCGGATAGACCTGTCGCTTGCCCACCGCCTCGAGCCGGCCCAGCCGCCAGCCGAAGGCCGATTGCAGCGCTTGCAGGAACGCCGTCTCGCTCCACTGCGTCGCCGCCGCCTGGGCCTCGTCATGGGGCAGGGTCCAGACCAGCGAGGCGGCGTCCTCCCCCGCCGGCAGCACCGCCAGCGGCCCGTCCGGAGTGAACCGCTCGTAGGCAGTGCCGTGGTGGGGATATTGGGTGCGCAGGTTGGCGATGATCGCGCTCTGGCCGTAGTCGCGCTCATCAAGCCCGACCCCCAGGGCCTCGCGGGTGGTCGAGCGCATGCCATCGGCGACCACCAGCAGCCGGGTCGAGACGGTCTGCGGGCCGGACTCGGTTTCGATGACCACCTGACGGGCAACGGCCTGCGTCTCCGCCGGCGACGAGGTCGCATGGCCCGCCGGATCATCCGCCGGGGCGCGCGCCGCATCCGGGTCCGATCCCGCCTCGGCGGGTTCCATCACCGGATGGGTCTGGGTAATCCGCGCCGGGCAGAAGACATCCGCCGCCTCGGCCATGGCCGGCGCGAGCACCGCGCCCAGCACCCGGTTGGGGGCGACATGGCCGAGTGCCGGCAGGCCCTCCTCGGCGGCATCCAGCCGGGTGAACCCACCATGCCCCCGGTCCGAGACATGGATGCGGCGGATCGGCGAGGCGCCGGCCTCGATGGCCTCCCACAGCCCCAGGTTTTCAAAAAACCGCCGCGAGGTGGGGGCCAGGGCCGTCTGGCGATCGTCAAAACTGGGCTGAGACTCGGCCTGGGGCGGGACCGGTTCGACCACCGCCACCCGGTAGCCCGAGCCGCGCAGCGCCACCGCCAGACTGGCCCCCACCAGGCCGCCGCCGGCGATGACGATATCGTAGTCAAAGCCGCTCATCGCGCCGACTCCATCATCGCCTCGATCTCGTCGATGGCCTTGGGTGCGGCCTCGGTGAGGTTTTCATGGCCCTCGCGGGTGATCAGGCAGTCATCCTCGATCCGCACGCCAATGCCCTGCCAGCGCGCGTCGACATCGCTGCCCGGCGGGATGTAGAGCCCCGGCTCGACGGTCAGCACCATGCCGGGTTCGAGCTCACGCCAGTGGCCGTCGACCTTGTAGTCGCCCACATCGTGGACATCCATGCCCAGCCAATGGCCGGTGCGGTGCATGAAAAACCGCCGGTAGTCGCCCGACTCGAGCGCCTCGTCGACACCGCCCGAGAGCAGCCCCAGGTCAACCATGCCCTCGGTCAGCACCCGGGTGGCGGCCTCGTGGCCGGCGTTCCAGTGCTGACCGGGGCGAACCTGGGCCAGCGCGGCGCGCTGGGCATCGAGCACCACCTCGTAGACGGCGCGTTGCTCGGCGCTGAACCGGCCGCTGACCGGCAGGGTGCGGGTGATATCGGCGGCATAGCCGTCGATCTCGGCGCCGGCATCCACCAGGATCAACTCGCCCGGGCACAGCTCGGCCTGGTTGGCGATGTAGTGCAGCACACAGGCGTTGGCCCCGCTGCCGGCGATCACCGGATAGGCCGGGTGGCCGTTGTGGCGGCGAAAATCGTACAAAAGCTCCGCCTCGATTTCGTATTCGCGCATGCCCGGGCGGATGACACCTAAAAGCCGGCGATGGGCGGCCGCGGTCACCCGGGCGGCGTAGCGCATGCGCGACTGCTCGGCGCGGGACTTTAAAAGCCGCATCTCGTGGAGGACATGCTCGAGGGCGACATACTCCATGGGCACCCGCACCCCGCTGCGGGCCCGGCCGCGCAGGGCGTTGACCCAGCCGATGAGGCGCTGGTCGAAGGCCGGGTCGGCGCCCATGGTGCAGTAGACCTTGCTGCGGCCTTCCATCAGCCCCGGCAGGATGTCGTCGATATCATCGATGGGAAAGGCGTCATCCGCGCCGTAGACATCCACCGCGGCGGTCTGGCCGATGGTCCGGCCCTGCCAGACCTCTCGGTCGGGGTCGCGTTCGCGCGAGAAAAGGATGTAGGCGCCGGCCTCGCGGCCGGGGACGAGCACCGCCACGGCGTCGGGCTCGTTAAAGCCGGTGAGATAGAAAAAATCGCTGTCCTGCCGATAGGGGTGGTGGACATCGCGGTTGCGCGGCCGCTCGGGCGCGGCGGGCAGAATGGCGATGCCATCCTCGCCAAGATGCGCCATCAACCCCTGGCGGCGTTTTCGATACTCGAGCATTTCCATGGTACTTGGACGCCCTAGCTGTCCAGAAAATCCCCGCCCGCCGGCCCGGCGCCGGCCACCGGCTGGGCCGAGGAGGGCAGCGCGGTGTGTTCACGCAGCAACAAGGTCGCCGCCCGCAGGTACTCGACCAGCTCGGTGAAGGCCATTTCGTTGTCTTCATCGGCGCTCAGATCCGTATCCACCCGGGCGATCTCGGTGAGATCATTGACTACTTCGTTGGCCTCCCGCGGCAGTTTGGCCGGCTGGTGGCTGCCCGCCACCCCCAGGCCAAACAAAAACCCCTCGCACCACTGGCCCAGCTCGCGGGCCCGCTCGGGCAGGGGCGCCGCGTCGTCGGGCAGCAGCGGCTCGAACTCGAGGCTGTCATTGCGCAACCGCTCGCGGGTGTCCTGGTAGGTCTCGGTGAGCGCCTCGAGCACCTCGCGGGCGGCATCGCCCTTGGGCGAGAGGCCGTCGAGGACCTGGGCGATCCACTGGGCAGTCTCGGGCTCGTCGGGGCTGCAGAAAAGCCCGCAGAGCATCCCCTGCGCCCCGGCGGCGGTGACATCGGCGTCGATCGCCTGCAACGCGGCGGCGAGCTTTGTGTAGCTTTGTGTCTCGGTCATGGGGCAATATCCTAGCATTCGTGCTAGCCTCCGGGGGGTCGAAGGGAGGTCGCTCAAGTGGTTGATTCCGTTAGCGAACAGATCGCACAGCTGGAGACGCGGGTGGAAGAGCTCATGCGGCTTTGCGATCGGCTGCGCGAGGAAAACCGTCTGCTGCTTGAGGCCCAGGAGTCCCTCAACGCCGAACGCGCGGCGCTGCTTGATAAAAACGAAACCGCCCGGGCCCGGATCGAGGCGATGATCAGTCGGCTGAAAGCGCTGGAGCAAAACGCATGAGCGAACCGGTCAAAGTCGAAATCCTCGATCGCGAGTTCATGGTGGCCGCCCCGCCGGAAGAGCGCGAGGGGCTGATGGCCTCGGCCCGACAGCTCGATGCGCGCATGCGCGAGGTCCGGGATACGGGCAAGGTGGTGGGCATCGATCGCATTGCCATTATGGCCGCGCTTAACATCACCCACGAAATGCTCCAGGCCCAGGCCTCGGCATCGACGGCGAGCGACGCCGGCGAGCGCATCGGCCGGCTGAGCGAACGGCTCGAGGCGTATCTAGCCGAGGCCAACGGCGGCGATGGGCCCACCGATCGGGGCTGAGCGGTCTCATCGATGACAGCGCTGGACGGCCCTCGCTGGTGTATGCAGACTGGAGGTGGGTTTCCTGCGGCGTTCGAGAACGGGCTTTCAGCATTCTTGACCCTACAATCATGCGCCTCAGGGGAGTTGTTGTTTTATCGCCAGTGTGCAGGTCCGCCACGCAGCGGAAAGCCTAAGGCGGTATTCGCCCTCCCCGACCTGAACCACAGGGTTCAAGGGCGTTGCCCGAACGGCGCTGCGGGACCCATCCATTGTCTATCGGGGCGACAGGGCCCCGTTATCTGCCATGACCCTCGAGGATAAGCCCGGCCTGCGTCGCTGGCTGCGGCAACGACGACGCGCCATCTCCCCGGTCGATCAGCATCGCGCCGCCCAGGCCGCGGCCGAGCGACTGAGCGCGCTTGCCCGTTGGCGTCATGCAAAGCGCGTGGCGGTCTATCTGCCGGCGGATGGCGAGATGGGCACCGCCGCGGTGATGGACGCCGCCTGGCAGGCCGGCAAGGCCATCTATCTGCCGGTCATCCAGCCCCCGCGGGGACAGCACGGGGCCGCCGCGGCGCGACGCGCCGGGCATCTGGTCTTTCGCCGCTACCAACCCCGCACCCCGCTGCGGCCAGGGCTGCTGGGCATTCCCGAGCCGGTCCGCGGTGCCGCGCCATGCCTGCCGCTGGCAGCGCTCGATGTCCTGGTCATGCCGCTTGTCGGGTTTGATGCCCGGGGTCGGCGGCTTGGCATGGGCGGTGGGTTTTATGACCGCACCCTCGCCGGCCGTAACGGCCATCGACGCCCCTGGCGGGTGGGGCTTGCCCATGCCATCCAGCAGATACCCGCCCTGCCCGAGGACCCGTGGGATCAGCGGCTCGATGCCTGTGTCACAGAATCGTCGACGTGGCTCTGGTAAACTGATCGGTTATGGCGTATTGGTTGATGAAATCCGAACCCGATGTCTATGGCATCGACCACCTGGCCGCCGAGCCCGGCGGGCGGGACCACTGGGATGGCATCCGCAACTACCAGGTGCGGAACATGTTCCGGGACCAGTTCAAGGTCGGTGATCAGGCGTTTTTCTACCACTCCAACACCAAGGTCCCGGGGATCGTGGGGGTCATGGAGATCGTCAGCGAGGCCTACCCCGACCACACGGCCTTTGACCCCAACGAGAAGTACTACGACCCGAAAAGCGATCCGGACAAGCCGCGCTGGCTGATGGTGGATGTGCAATACCGCCGCCACACCCGCCGGGTGATCCCCCTGGCGGAACTCAAGGCCGATCCCGCCCTCTCACAGATGAAGCTTGTGCAGCGCGGCAACCGCTTGTCGGTGATGCCGGTCAGCGAGGCCGAGTGGCAGCACATCCTGGATCTGGAAAAGCAGGGCGAGACAGGTGAGTGAACCGGCAAAGGCGTTGAATCAACTGCGGGCCTTGATCGATGCCATCCCCCTGACCGCACTGGTCCTGGGGCTGGCGTTGTGGTGGATGGGCTGGCCGGGTATTGCCAACAGCGACGGCGAGATCCCGCCGCTTGAGCCCGTCCAGGCCCAGAGCGTGGAACAGCTCGAGGGGATTTTCAGTCAGGCGGGCTATTTCTGGCCGGCCCGGCAGGTGCCGCCGCTGACCTTAAAGGCCTTCCCCAACGACATGGGCGAGGCGCCGAGCGAGCAGCGCAAGGCGTTGTTCTTTCGCGCGCTGATGCCGCTTGTCCTCGCCGAGAACGAGCGTATCCGGCGCCAGCGGCATCAGCTCCATCAGGCGCTCAGCGAATCGCTGCCCGAGCAGCGGCGCAAGAACATCCTCAATCGCCTGGCCCAACGCTACCGGGTGGATGGCCCGCCCCTTGCGGCCGAGACCTGGCAGGCGCTGGAGCGGCGCATCGATACGGTGCCCGCGGCGCTGGCCCTGGCCCAGGCGGCCAAGGAAAGCGGCTGGGGCACATCGCGGTTTGCCCGCGAGGCCAACAACCTCTTTGGCGAGTGGACCTGGGATGCCTCGCAGGGCCTCAAGCCGCTGGATCGGCCCGAGGACGCCGATCACTATGTGCAGGTGTTCGATAACCTGCGCGACTCGGTGCGCAGTTATCTGCAAAACCTCAACAGCCACCCGGCCTATGCGCGTTTTCGCGCCATTCGCGCCCGGGCGCGCGGCGAGGGCCGGGCCATGACCCCCGCCGAGATGACCGCCGGGCTCGAGAACTACTCGCAGCGCGGGATGGCCTATGTCGAAGAGGTCCGCGCGATGATCCGCGCCAACCGCCTCCACCGGCTGGCCACCAACACCACCCTGGCCCGCAAGTCCAAGCGGGTCGCGCTGCGCTGATCCGCCGCTAGTCCGGCGTCAGGGCCTTGGCAAGCACCCGGGACGCCCGGTCGGGCTGATAGTCCGCACGCCGGGCCGGCGGCAGCGCCTCGGGGTCGGTGGGCTGATACCCCCGCTCGACAAACCAGTGACTGGCCTGGGTGGTGAGCACGAAAAGCTGCCGCCAGCCCCGCGCCCGCGCCTGTGTCTCGAGTTTTTCAAGCAACTGCTCGCCCCGCCGGCTGTGGCGGTATTCCGGGTGCACCACCAGGCAGGCGATCTCGCCACCGCTCGGGCTGCCATCACCTCCATCGATGCCATGGAGGGCGGCACAGGCAACGATGGTGCCTTCGCGCTCCATGACCAGAAAATCATCGATCTCGGTCTCGAGCCGCTCGCGGGTGCGGGCCACTAGCACGCCATCGGCTTCGAGGGGCCGGATCAGCGCCAGAATCCCCGGGATATCGCCGGTGCCGGCGGTGCGCAGCTGCTCGAAGGGCCGCGCCGCCACCAGTGTCCCCACCCCGTCCCGGGTGAAGAGCTCGCCCAGCATGGCACCGTCCTGGCGCCGGGGCAGCAGATGCACCCGGGGCACACCGCCGCGGCAGGCCGCCACGGCCCGGGCCAGTTGCTGGCGGATCATCTCTGGCATGGCCTCTGCCTCGGCGCTTGCGAGCAGCCCCCGGGCCTCGTCCAGGGTGAGTTCGCCCCGGCGGTGGCCCTCGCCGTCCACTAACCCGTCGCCTTCGTGGAGGAACAAAAGCTTGTCGGCCTGCAGCGATCGGGCCACCGCCACCGCCACGTCGCCGGCGTGGAGGTTGAAAAGCTCGCCGGTGGGCGAGACCCCGAGGGGGCTGACGATGACCACCGCCCGGTCGTCCAGGCGCTGGCGCAGGGCATCGGCATCCACCCGCCGAACGGTGCCGGTGTACGCATAATCAACCCCCTCGAGCACGCCCAGGGGCCGAGCGGTGACGAAGTTGCCGCTTGCCACCTGCAGCCGCAACCCGGCCATGGGCGAGTTGGCAAGGCCCATCGAGAAAAGCGCCTCGAGCTGCAGCCGCACCGCGCCCACCGCATCGCGGACACCGTCCATGGCCGTGGCATCGGTGATGCGAAGGCCATTGGCCCGTCTAGGCTCGATGCCGGCCCGGGCCAGGCGCTCGTCCACTTGGGGCCGGGCCCCGGGGACCAGCACCAGCCGGATACCCAGCCCGCTTAAAAGCGCCAGGTCGTGGACCAGAGCGTCCGCGGCCTCGGCATCGATCAGCGCCTCACCGTCGAACCCCACCACAAAGGTGCGGTCACGATGGGCGTGGATAAACGGTGAGCTGTGCCGAAACCAGGCCACCAGCTGTGCAAGGGATTGCGTCATCACCGGCCTCTAGAGATCGCCCCAGCTGCTGCGCCGCCGCCAGCGAACGCGCGTCACGGCAATGCCAAGCAGCATGCCAAACACCACCACCGCGGCGCCGGCGACAAACCAGTCCTGGCGCTCGCGCTCGGCCATGCGCTCGGCGCCGCGTTGCAGATCCTGCACCTGCCGCTCGAGGTCGATGACCTGCTTGCGCAGACGCTGGTTTTCATCGGCAAGGGCCAGGCCCTCGCCGGCCTCCTCGAGGCGTTGGGCCATCCGCTGGTTGTCGGTCTCGAGGGTTTCATTCTGCTGCGAAAGGGCCTCGAGCCGCTCGCGGGCACGGGCCAGCTCGGCCTCGAGGCGACGGTTATCGGCACGCACCCGCTCGAGCCCGGCTTCGGTCTCGGCCAGCCGGGCGGCGGCAACGGGCTGGTCATCCAGATAGATGCTGCGCACGAACCCCTCATCCTCGCCCACCTGCACCCGGGTCCAGGTCTCGCCCCGGCTTAAGACGCTCACCTCGGCCCCCGAGCGCAGCAGGCGGATGATGCGATAGTCATTGCCCTGGCCGCTGCGCAGGGTGATCTCGAGCTCGTCGGTGACATAGGCGCGGGTCTGGGCCTGGACCGCGGTGGCCGCGAAAAGGCCCACCACCAACAGCATCAGCAGCATCCCAGCGATTTTTCCTGACACACGCCGCACCGGCGAACTCCCCGTTGAACAGTCACTTCGGAACAAGTGTTGCAGTCTAGCGTAAGCCCGGTGGCCGGGACACCCGAAGTGCGTGTCATCAAGTGCCTCGATCGGTCACAATGCGCGCATGCTGCAGTATCCGGCAATCGACCCGGTGGCCATCTCGATTGGCCCGCTGGACATCCACTGGTACGGGGTGATGTACGCCATCGGCTTCGGGCTTGCCTGGTGGCTGGGGCGGCTGCGCGCCCGCCGGCCGGACACCCCGGTGGGACCGGCGCAGATGGACGATCTGCTGCTCTATGGCGCCATCGGCGTGGTGCTGGGCGGCCGCATCGGCTACATCCTTTTTTATGCCGCCGACGCGTGGCTGGCCGACCCGCTGTCGCTGCTGCGCGTCTGGGAAGGGGGGATGTCATTCCACGGGGGATTGCTGGGGGTGATCGTGGCCATGGCCCTCTATGCCCGGCGCCACCGCATCCCGGCGCTGGCGCTGGGGGATTTCATCGCGCCGCTGGTGCCGCCGGGGCTGGCGGCCGGGCGGCTTGGCAACTTCATCAACGGCGAGCTCTGGGGTGCGCCCACCCAACTGCCCTGGGGCATGGTCTACCCGCCCCTAGGGCCGGAACCCCGTCACCCCTCGCAGCTCTACGAAATGGCGCTCGAGGGCCTGGTGCTGTTTGCGCTTTTGTGGTGGTTCTCGCGCCGTCCCCGGCCGGCCGGGGCGGTGACCGGGTTTTTCCTCATCGGCTATGGGCTGGCGCGCTTTGCGGTGGAGTTTGTGCGGCTTCCGGATGCCCACTTGGGGTATCTGCTCGCCGGAATGACCATGGGCCAGCTGCTGTCGCTGCCCATGATCGCCATAGGCGTTATGCTAATCGCCGCCGCGCGACGGCAGACGCCGTCATACTGATCGGTCGCTAGAAGGGATATCCGCACCGCCATGCAGCAATACCAGACGCTCCTCGGCCATGTCCGTCACCACGGCGTGGAGAAATCCGATCGCACCGGCACCGGGACGCTTTCCATCTTTGGCTGGCAGATGCGCTTTGATCTGGCCGATGGCTTTCCGGTGGTGACCACCAAAAAGCTCCACCTGCGATCGATCATCCACGAGCTGCTGTGGTTTCTGGCCGGCGAGAGCAACATCCGCTATCTCAAGGAAAACGGGGTGCGGATTTGGGATGAGTGGGCCGATGAAAACGGCGATCTGGGCCCGATCTACGGGGTGCAGTGGCGCTCGTGGCCGGCGCCGGATGGCCGCGCCATCGACCAGATCCGCCAGGTGGTCGAGCAGATCAAGACCCACCCCGACTCGCGCCGGCATATCGTCACCGCCTGGAACCCGGCCGAGATCGATCGCATGGGGCTGCCGCCGTGTCATTGCCTGTTCCAGTTCTATGTGGCGAACGGGCGGCTTTCGTGTCAGCTCTATCAGCGAAGCGCGGATATCTTTTTGGGCGTGCCCTTTAACATCGCCTCGTACGCGCTTTTAACGCATATGGTCGCCCAAGTGACCGGCCTCGAGCCCGGGGAATTCGTCCACACCTTTGGTGATGCGCATCTGTATCTCAACCACCTCGAACAGGCCGATCGGCAGCTTGCCCGCGAACCCTTGCCGCTGCCGCGGCTAAAGCTCAACCCAGAGGTGGACAGCCTGTTTGATTTCCGCTTTGAGGACATCGAGCTGGTGGGCTACGAAGCGCATCCGCATATCCCCGCGCCGGTGGCGGTTTAGCCCGTCACCGGGCCACCAACCAGGAGCCCGCTCATGACCGAGACCGCCAACCACTCGCCCCGGATTGTCATGGTGGTGGCCATGGCCATGAACCGGGTCATTGGCCGGGACAATGACCTGCCCTGGCGTCTGCCGGATGACATGCGGCATTTCGTGGCGCTGACCCGGGGCAAGCCGATCATCATGGGCCGCAAGAACTTCCGCTCCATTGGCCGGCCCCTGCCCAACCGGCGCAACATCGTCATGACCCGCGACCCGGACTGGCACCACGAGGGCTGCGAGGTAGCCGGCGGGGTGGACCAGGCCCTCAAGATGGTGGCGGATGCCGACGAGGTGGCCATCATCGGGGGCGCGGATATCTACGCGGCCTTTCTGCCCATGGCCCATCGCCTGGAACTGACCCGGGTTCATGCCGAACCCACCGGGGATGTGTTTTTTCCGCCATTCGAGGGGCCGGCGTGGCGCTGCACCCAGACCACCCACCACCCGGCGGATGCCGAACACGCCTACGCCATGGATTTCGAGACTTGGGAGCGGGTCGATCACTGACCGCGCGCCGGCGCCCGCTTCACCCAGTTCGAACCCGCATAACCCACGATATGCACGAAAACCGTCTGTGACGGATCATCGACCGTAAACGCAACCACCGCTTTCCGGCCCGCGGGAATGGCCCGAAGCCCCGGAGCAATCTCATCACGTAGGCTGCCTTTGTGGGGGGTATCCGCAAGACCTAGGACGGCGCTTTCGATCTCCGCCAGGCGACGCTTCGCGGCTTCCGGCCCGGCATAATCGGTAATCATCTCTGCGATGGATTGGAGATCTTCGGCGACTGCAGGGTGCAGTCGGATCCGGTAGGTCATTCTGAAACGGCGCTAGCGGTCGTCTTTTTTTGCAGCAGCAAATACATCTGCGGGATCAACATACTCGTCAGAGGGTGTCTGCAAGCGCGCCCGGACCGTCTCTGCCACGAAGTCGAGCCACAAGGCCCGCTCCTCTTCATCACGCATCATTTGCTCAAGGGCGGCTGCCACAGCGGCACTTTGCGAGGCAAAGACCCCCTCACCCACTTTTTCGCTTAAAAAGCGGTGGTGACGCTCGGTAAAGCTAAGGGTCGTTTTATAAGTCATGCCGCACCTCCCGGTATGACTTAGTAGTCTGCCCGGGTCTCAACGACGTCGCAATACCGACACAAGGTCTTCCCACTCGCCGTGACGAGATCACCTAGCGCTTCATCGCCTGGAAGAACTCGTTATTGGTCTTGGTGTCCTTGAGCTTGTCGAGCAAAAACTCGATAGCGGCAAGCTCATCCATGGGGTGCAGGAGCTTGCGCAGGATCCAGACCTTCTGGAGCTCGTCCGGGGTCATCAAAAGCTCTTCGCGCCGGGTGCCGGAGCGATTGATGTTGATGGCCGGGTAGATGCGCTTCTCGGCGATGCGGCGGTCCAGGTGGACCTCCATGTTGCCGGTGCCCTTGAACTCCTCGTAGATCACATCATCCATGCGCGAGCCGGTCTCGATCAGCGAGGTGGCGATGATGCTCAGGCTCCCGCCCTCCTCGATGTTCCGGGCCGCACCGAAGAAACGCTTGGGCCGGTGCAGGGCGTTGGCGTCGACACCCCCGGTGAGGACCTTGCCCGAGCTGGGCACCACCGTGTTGTAGGCCCGCGCCAGCCTCGTGATGGAATCAAGCATGATCACCACATCGCGCTTGTGCTCGACCAGGCGCTTGGCCTTTTCGATGACCATCTCGGCGACCTGCACGTGGCGGTTCGCCGGCTCGTCAAAGGTCGAGGACACCACCTCGCCGCGCACGGTGCGCTCCATCTCGGTAACTTCCTCGGGCCGCTCGTCGATGAGCAGGACGATGACGTAGGCCTCGGGGTTGTTGGCGGTGATGGACTGGGCGATGTTCTGCAGCAGCATCGTCTTGCCGGCCTTGGGCGGCGAGACGATGAGCGCGCGCTGGCCCTTGCCGATGGGCGCGGAGAGGTCGATCACCCGGGCGGTGAGATCTTCGGTGGAGCCGTTGCCCCGCTCGAGCACCAGCCGTTCTTTGGGGAACAGCGGGGTGAGGTTTTCGAAAAGCACCTTGTGCTTGGCCGCCTCGGGCTTTTCGAAGTTGATCTCATCGACCTTGAGCAGGGCGAAATAGCGCTCGCTGTCCTTGGGCGGGCGGATCTTGCCCGAGATGGTATCGCCGGTGCGCAGCGAAAAGCGCCGGATCTGGCTGGGCGAGACGTAGATATCGTCGGGCCCGGCCATGTAAGAGCTGGTGGTCGAGCGCAGAAAGCCGAAGCCGTCCTGGAGGATCTCGAGTACGCCATCGCCCCAGATATCCTCGCCGTTTTTGGCATGGGCCTTGAGCAGCGCAAAGATGACCTCTTGCTTGCGCGAGCGGGCCATGTTCTCAATGCCAAAGGACTGGGCGAGTTCGACGAGTTCAGCAGCGGGTTTTTGTTTGAGTTCGGTGAGATTCATCGCTGGTTCCAGGCCGCCCGGCGGGCGACCGTGACACGGGTGGATAGGGCCCTGTCGCTACAGATTGCTGTCGATAAAGGCAGAGAGCTGGGCCTTGGACAGGGCGCCAACCTTGGTGGCCTCGACATTGCCGTTCTTGAACAGCATCAGGGTCGGGATACCGCGAATGCCGTACTTGGGCGGCGTCTCGGGGTTTTCATCTATGTTGAGCTTGGCGATCTTGATCTTGCCGTCGTAACCGGCGGCCACCTCTTCGAGGATGGGCGCGATCATCTTGCACGGCCCACACCACTCGGCCCAGTAGTCAACCAGCACGGGGGCGTCGGATTGCAGGACCTCGGTCTCGAAATCGGCATCGGAGACATGGACGATGTTGTCGCTCACGGAACAACCCTCCAGGGGAAACAAGCTTGTGAGTGTCGGGGGTGGAGTGCCCGCCTTGGCTGCGGCGCTATGGCTGAAATCATGACGGGGGAATCCGCCCCTTAGGGCGCGATGTGCGGACGATAGCCCCCTGGCCCGGGCATGTCAACTGACCCCCCGCCAAGGTAGGATGATGGGCTGATTGAAAGGCCAAAGGCACACCCAATGTCCGCCACCGCTACACCGAGCCTGCTCGACCCGGCCGTTCAAATCGCCGAGGCCGCCGGCCGCGAGATTCTGTCGATCTATGCCGCCGGCTTCGAGGTCGAGACCAAAACCGACGACTCGCCGCTGACAAGCGCCGACAACGCCGCCCACCGCTTGATCCAGACCCAACTCCAGGCCCTGACCCCGGCCATCCCGGTGCTCTCCGAGGAAGGCGGCATCCCCGCCTTTGCCGAGCGCCGGCAGTGGCCGCGCTACTGGCTGGTGGACCCGCTGGACGGCACCCGTGAGTTCATCAAGCGCAACGGCGAGTTTACCGTCAATATCGCGCTCATCGAGGCGGGCCGGCCGGTGCTGGGGGTGGTGCATGCCCCGGTGCTGAGCCGCACCTACACCGGCATGATCCCCGCCGATGCCCCGGCGGTGGCCGAGCGACAGGACAGCGAGGGGCGGGCGGCGATTGCCACCGCCAGGATCGACGCGGGGCCGCTGCGACTGGTGGTCAGCCGCTCGCACCGCCACCCCCAGGTGGAAGCCCTGCTCGAGCGGCTGCCGGCGTTCGAGACCGTCTCGATGGGCAGCTCGCTGAAGTTCTGTCTGGTGGCCGAGGGGGCGGCGGACTGCTATCCGCGATTCGGGCCCACCTCAGAGTGGGACAGCGCCGCGGCGCAGTGCGTGGTCGAGGCGGCCGGCGGCAAGGTCATGAGCCCGGACGGGACGGCGCTTTGCTATAACACCCAGGATTCGATCCTCAACCCCAACTTTGTGGTGGTGGGCGACCCGCAATGGCGCTGGATGGACTACCTCGAAGGCCTGCCAGTGGAGCGACGCTGAGCCCGGCTCAGCGCATTAGCACATACTCGCCCGGGGCATCGGCGAAGGGCGCGTAGCCGGCCCCGGGCGCGCCCATGGCCGGCGGGTCGACGGGCTCGCCGCTGAGATCGGCCAGCCATTGCTGCCAGGCCGGCCACCACGAGCCCGGCTCGGCGACCACCTCGCGCTCGAAACGCTCGGCCGGGCAGGTCGGATCATCCGGGCTGAAATGGGCCAGCTGGTATTCCCGACGCGGATGGCCGGGCTCGCTGACCACCCCGGCGTTGTGGCCCCCGGCGCTCAGGGCAAAGGTCACATCGGTTCGCGCCAGGCGCACGATCTTGTAGACCGACCGCCAGGGGGCGATGTGATCGCGCCGCGTTGCCAGTGAGAAGATCGGCACATCGATATCGCCCACCGACACCGGCCGGCCGTCGATGTCGTATCGCCCCTCGACCAGGTCGTTGTGCAGGAAAAGATCGCGCAGATAGTCACTGTGCATGCGATAGGGCAGCCGGGTGGCGTCGGCGTTCCAGGCCATGAGGTCGAACATGGCCTCGCGCTCGCCCATGAGGTAGTGCCGAATGTGACGCGACCAGATCAGATCCTGCGAGCGCAGCAAGTGAAAGGCGCCGGCCATCTCGTCACGACCCAGATAGCCCCGGGCCCACATCACGTCTTCGAGAAACGAGACCTGGGACTCGTCGATGAAAAGCTCGAGTTCGCCCGGCTCGGTAAAATCAGTCTGGGTGGCCAAAAGCGACAGGCTGGCCAGCCGCTCGTCCCGGTCGCGGCCCATCGCCGCGGCGGCGAGCGTGAGCAGCGTCCCGCCCAGGCAGTAACCCACACCGTGGACCCGCTGGCCGGGGCAGACCGCGTTGACCGCCCGCAGGGCCGCCTCGACCCCCAGGCGGCGGTAATCGGCCATCCCCATCTCGCGGTCGCGGGCATCCGGGTTTTTCCACGAGACCATGAACACCGTATGGCCCTGGTTGACCAGGTATTCCACCAGCGAGCGCCTCGGCCGCAGATCAAGGATGTAGTACTTCATGATCCAGGCCGGGACGATCAACACCGGCTCGGGGTGGACGGCGCCGGTGGCCGGCTCGTACTGAATCAGCTCCATCAGCGCGTTGCGATGGATCACCCGGCCCGGGGTGGTGGCGAGATCCTCGCCCACGCGGAATGCCCCGGTGGGGTGTTCATCGCCGCCGGCCAGGGTCTGCTGGGCATCTTCCAGCCAGTTGGAAGCGCCCCGCAGCAGGTTCCAGCCGCCATCCTCGGCGGTGCGATGCAGGACCTCGGGGTTGGTGGGCAGAAAGTTGGACGGCGAGGCGATATCCAGCATCTGCCGGACACTGAAATTGACCACCTCTTCGTGGTGGGGATCGACCCCGGGGACCCCGGTGGTGGCCACATGCCACCACTGCTGCTGGAGCAAAAACCCCTGGTGGAGCAGCGAAAACGGCCACTGCTGCCAGGCCGGATCCTCGAAGCGATCATCATTGGCGAGCGGCTCGATGCAGCGGCCCCCGGCGTCACCGGCGAGGCAGTGACCGGAGTAGGCGGCAAGCCGCATGGCCTTGCGCATGCCCTTTTCCACCAGCGCCAGCTGACGGCCGGGGTTGAGGGCAAGATGGGCGGTCCAGTCAAAAAAGGCGAGCTGCAGCGCGGTGGGTGACAGCCCGCCGGTCAGGCGCCCGATGCCGGCGTGAAAGAGCCGGTCCCAGGGCACGGGACCGGCGACGTTTTCTTCAAAGGCATGCTCGAGGCGCGTCATGGCGGCTCCGCTCCAACCCGCGATTCCTTTTGGGCTGCGTCGCCCGCGCCTCAGTTCCTCATGCGCTGTAACCGAATCTATCCGCCCTCGCGCAACAGACGCATGGGTGAGGCGCGGTAGTAGCGCCTCGCTCCCAGGCTCCCCGCCGCCCAGACGGTCACCACTCCCACCAGGGCGCCGACAATCAGCGTCAACGGCCGGAACGGGTAATCAAGGCTGAAAAGCACCTCGGCCACCACCGCCCCCGCGGCGGTGGCCGCGCCACCGGCAAGGCCGCCGGCCAGCGCGCCAATGAGCAAAAACTCCAGCCGCGCCATGCCCCGAATACGCCGTCCCGAGGCCCCCAGCGCCCGCAGCAGGGCGCTTTCAAAGCGGCGCTGCTCGCCGGTGATCTGCAACGCCGCCAGCAGCACCAGCACCCCCGCGGCCAGGGTCAACAACGCCATCAACTCGACCACCCGCACCCCCTGGTCGATGATATCCCGCACCAGGCGCAACACGCTGGTGACATCGATGGGGGTGACACTGGGGAAGTCGCGGATCAGCTGGTTCAAAAGCCCGGTCTGGTCATCGGGCAAATAAAAGCTGGTCAGCCAGGTCCGCGGCAGATCATCGAAAGTACCCGGCGAGGCGAGGACAAAGAAATTGACGTTAAAGCTCTCCCAGCGGACCTCGCGCAGGCTGGTGATCGGCGCGGTCACCGACTGCCCCCCGGCGCTGAAGGTCAGGGTATCGCCCAGGCCGACGCCGATCTCCTCGGCAAAGTCGGTCTCCACCGACAGCTGCGGGGCCGGATCCGGCTGCCCGCCCCACCATTGACCGGCGGCGATGCGGTTGTCCGGCTGCAGGGTATCGGTCCATGAGAGATTGAACTCGCGGGTGGCCAGCTGCCGGGCCCGGGGGTCATCGTAGTCGCGGGGGTCCACCGCATCGCCGTTCAACTCGGTCATCCGGGCCCGGACCATGGGGTAGAACACCGTCTCGATGCCGGCATCGGCAAGGGTCTGACGAACCCCGTCCACCTCGTCGGACTGGATATTGATCAAAAACTGGTTAGGAGCATCCGGGGGGATTTCGGCCTGCCAGGCACTGAGCAGATCATTGCGCACCACCGCCAGCAAAAAGAGGCTCATCAACCCGACCCCGACGGCCACGGTCTGGATGATGGCGGTCACCGGTCGGCGGGTGAGCCCGGTGAGCCAGAGCAGCCGGCCGCTGTCGCTGCGCCGCGACCACCGCCGGGCGCCATAGACCAGCGCCGCGGCACCTGCCCCCAGCAGGGCCAGTGTGGCCACCACGGCGGCGAAGACACTGCCTGTCACCCGCCAGTCTCCGGCCTGCCAGGCCATGAGCGCGACGATGATCACCACCGCGGCGAGCAGCGGATAGCCTGCCCGCAGCAGCCCGCCGCCCAGGTCCTGGCGCAGCACCCGCATGGGCGGGGCGTGCCTGAGGCGGACCAGCGTGGGCAGGGCAAAGCCAAGCAATGCGGCGGCGGCGGTCAACCAGCCGGTGGCAAGCGGCTGCCAACCCGGTGCCGGCAGCTGGCCACCCAGAAGATCCGCCACCAGCGCCAGCATGGCGAGATGCAGCCCGTAGCCAAGCGCCGCCCCTAGCGCCCCGGCAAAAAGGCCCAGCCAGACCAGCTTGCCGATGAATAGCACCATGACCCGGCTTCGGGTGGCACCCATCGCCCGCATCACCGCCACGCCGGTGATCTGGCGCTCGGCATAGTGACGGACGGTGAGCAGCACCGCCACCCCGGCGACAATCACCGTCAACACCGCCGCCAGGCCCAGGAAACGCTTCGCCTGGTTGATGATCTCGGCCGTTCCCCGGCCCTGCTCGGCCGGGGTTTCGATTTCGACCTGGTTGCCGAGCGCCTCGGCAATGCCATCGGTATAGGCATTGACCGTCTCGAGCGGGCCGGCCAGCAGCAGCTTGTGTCGCACCCGGCTGCCCGGGCCGAGCAGTTCGGTGGCCGCCAGATCGGCCTGATTGAACATCACCCTTGGGGCCAGGTTGCCAAAGCCCTGGCCGCGGTCCGGTTCAAAGCTCAGGATGGCCGCCACCCGCAGCTCGCGCGCGCCGAGGGTCAGGATCTCCCCAACGGCCAGATCCAAAAGCCCCAGCAGCCGCGACTCGACCCAGGCGGTGCCCGGCGCCGGGCCCTGGGGGGCGCGCTGTTCCGGCCCGCCGGGCTGGCGCTGGATACGCAGCTCGCCGCGCAGCGGGTAACCCGGGCTGACCGCCTTGGCCGAGACCAGCCGATTGGCGCTTTCGGTGAGCACCACCGTGGGGAACACCGCGGTACGGGCGGTCTCGAGGCCCTGGGCCGTGGCGCGCTGGATCCATTCGGCGGGGATCGGCTCGGTGGATTCGACGGCCCGGTCCGCCGCCAGCAGATCCGCGGCCCGGGCCTCGGTGGCCCCGGCCACCCGATCGGCCAGCCAGGCCACACCGGTCACCGCCGCCACGGCAATCACCACCGCCAATGCCAGCAGCCGCAGCTCGCCGCCGCGCCAGTCCCGATAGAGCAGTTTGAGCGCCAGCATCAGCTTGCGTCCTCGACCAGCCGGCCTTCCCGGAGATAGGCCACACGCTGACACCGGCCGGCCACCGCCCGGTCGTGGGTGACCAGCACCAGGGTGGTGCCATGGTCGCGGTTGAGGGCAAAAAGCAGGTCGATGATCTGCTCGCCGGTCTGGTGGTCCAGGTTGCCGGTGGGCTCGTCGGCAAAGAGGATCATGGGCTCGCCCAGAAAGGCCCGGGCCAGGGCCACGCGCTGTTGCTCACCCCCGGAGAGCTGGGCCGGATAGTGGGCGGTGCGATGCGCCAGTCCCACCCGCTCGAGCGCCTCCCGGGCCTGGGTGCGGGCGCGGCTGTCGCCGGCGATCTCGGCCGGCAGCATGACGTTCTCCAGCGCGGTCAGCCCGGGCAACAGGTGAAAGGCCTGAAAGACAAAGCCCACCCGACCGGCCCGCTGTCGGGCCCGGGCATCCTCATCGAGGGCATTGAGATCGGCGCCATCCAGGGTGACACCGCCCCCGGTGGGCAGGTCCAGGCCGGCCAACAGCCCCAGCAGGGTGGATTTGCCCGACCCCGAAGTGCCCAGGATGGCCAGAGAATCGCCGGGTGCGATGCTAAGATCGAGATCTTCGAACAGACTGATGCGACCTTCCGGTGCCTCGAACTGCATGGTCAGGGAACGCGCCTCGAGGACGGCGGTCTGTGGATTTGCCCCATTGGGTTGCGTGGCCATGGCGATGAGACTCCTGATCCTTTTGTTTCTACTGCTTGCAAGCGGTGCCGGCACGGCGGCCGAGACCCGGGTACTGGTCATCGGCGACAGCCTCTCCGCCGCCTACGACATGCCCACCGAGCAGGGCTGGGTCGCGCTGCTGGATGAGCGGCTGGGCGAGCGGGCCGAGGTCATCAACGCCGCCATCAGCGGCGATACCTCGGCCAGTGCCCGGGCGCGGCTGCCCCGAGCCCTCGACGCCCATGCCCCGGATGTGGTCATCATTGCCGTGGGCGGCAACGACGGCCTGCGCGGCATCCCGCTGGCGGCCCTGCGGGGCAACCTCACCGCCATGATCGACCAGGCCCGGGCCGCCGGCGCCCGGGTCCTGATGGCCGGGGTGCGGCTGCCCACCAACTACGGCCCGGCGTTCATCGACCGCTTTCTGGCCACCTTTCAACAGGTGGCCGATGCAACCGGTGTCGCCTTTGTCCCCCGCATCCTCGAGGGCGTGGCCGGCGACCCGGCATTGATGCTCGACGATGGCATTCATCCCAATGCCGATGCCCAGCCCATTATCCTCGACAACATCTGGCAAGCGCTCGCGCCCATGCTTGCCACCCAGCACGCCGGCTGATCAGACCCGCAACGCCGCCGGCAGGCGGATGGCCATGGTCAGCGGCAGATGATCCGAAAGCGGCGCATCGAGCACCCCCACCGACTCCACTGCCAGGTGAGGAGACACCAGAATGTGGTCAATGTTGCGCTGCGGCCGCCAGCTCGGATAGGTGGGCTGGTCGTGGTGGGGCTCGCTCAACCCCGCCTCGGCGCAAAAATAACGCAGCTCCGGGCTGTCGGCGTGGCAGTTCATGTCACCCATGACGATCACATGCTCGGCCTCCGCCACCAGGCCGGCCACGAATGCCAGCTGCCGCAGCCGCGCCCGCTGGCCGAGCGCAAGATGCAACAGCACCACCACCAGTTCGGCGCCGGGCGCGCCCAGATGCAGCACCAGCGCCCCACGGCCCGGCACCGGTCCGGGCAGGCGGTGCTCGGTGACCTGATAGGCGCCAAAGTGGCTGAGCACCCCATTGGCGTGCTGGGCCAGTCGCCCCAGGGGGCGGTTGGTCTGCTGATACCAGTGCGGAAACCCGCCCTGCTCGGCCAGAAACCGGGTCTGCTCGACAAAGCCACTGCGCAGGCTGCCCCCGTCGAGCTCCTGCAGCCCCACCAGGTCGTAGCCGCTCATCAAATCGGCGATCCGCTGGAGGTTGGGCAGCCGCCCGGCGTCGGGCAGCACATGCCGCCAGCCGCGGGTGAAGTACTGGTAGTAAAAACGGGTCTCCATCCCGGCCTGGATGTTGTAGCTCATCAGCCGCAGGCGCGGCGGCAGCCCCGGGCCGGGATCGGCGGCGATGGCGGTCACTTAAGGGGCGTCGCCGGCCTCTTCGACCAAGCCCTCGGCCACCTCGAGCATGCCCTGCTGGCCGCCGGCGGCGCGGACATCGATCAGATAGCGCCCGGCCACGCCCACCGCCGGGGTGCCCCGCACTCCGTAGGCGGCCACCAGCCGCTCGGCGCGGTTGACGCTAGCGCCGACGGCAAAGCCGTTAATGGCCGCCAGCGCATCGGCCTTGGCCACATCGGCCACCTCGGCAAAGAGCGCGGCGACATCCTCGGGACGGCGAAAGCGCCGGCCCTGGTCGTGGATGGCCTCGAACATCGCCCCATGGGTGGTATCCAGAATCCCCAGCGCTTCAGCCGCGTAGTACGCCCTCGAGAGCAGCCGCCAGCTGTCGCGGCCAAAGGTCACCGGGGTGTGGACCACCTCGATGCGCTCGCCCATGCCCTCGGCCCAGCGGCTGAACTGCGGCTCGAAGTCCCGGCAGTGGGGGCAGCCGTACGAGAAGAACTCGCGCACCTCGACGCCCTCGCCGCCGGTGGACTGAGGCACCTCGAGCACGGTGTAGGGCTGGGCCTGGGCCGCGGTGGCGGTGAGCAGCACGGCGGCGAGCATCAGCCACCGCCGGATGGGTTGTGCCATTGGCATGCCTTGTCTCCGTTATCTAGAGCTCGCCATAGGAGTGGAGTCCCGAGAGGAACATGTTGACCCCCAAAAAGGCGAAGGTGGTGACGAAAAGGCCGATGATGGCCCACCAGGCCATGGGCTTGCCGCGCAGTCCCTTGGTAAAGCGCATATGCAGCCAGCCGGCGTAGTTCAGCCACACAATGAGCGCCCAGGTCTCTTTGGGGTCCCACGACCAGTAGGCGCCCCAGGCCTCGGCGGCCCACAGCGCGCCCAGGATGGTGGCGACGGTGAAAAAGGCAAACCCCAGGGCGATGGCCCGGTAGCTGACATCATCGATCTGCTTGAGCGTTGGCAACCGCGCCGCCCACGGACTGTCATCGGCCACCCGGGCGCGGATGAGATAGGCCACCCCCAGCATGGCGGCGATGGCAAAGCAGCCATAGCCGATGAAGTTGGTGGGCACGTGGATTTTCATCCAGTAACTCTGCAGCGCCGGGACCAGGGGCTCGATCTGATAGGCCTGGCGGTCGAAGTGGTACCACAGCAAAAAGCCCACCGACGCGGCGATCACCAGCGAGACAAAAAAGCCCATGGTCCGGGCGCGGTAGGCGCTTTCGTAGTAGAGGTAGATCAGCGCGGTGATCACCCCGAAGAGCACGAACACCTCGTAGAGGTTGCTCACCGGGATATAGCCGATGCCGCCTTCATAGAGATGGGTCTCGTGCCAGCGCACCAGCAGCCCGATCAACCCGGCGCCGGCGGCCAGCCAGGTAAAGCGACTGCCCAGCCGGCCCATGAAGTCGTTGCCGGTGAAAAGCGCCGCCCCGTAGGCCAGGGTCGCTGCCGGGAAAAGCGCGCTCATCCACATGATCGCCGACTGGCTGGAGAGCAGGTATTTCAAAAAGAAATCCGCCTCGGCGGCGGCCAGGTCGGGATAACGACTGATGGCAAAAAGGCTCAGGCCACACACGGCGATCATGTAGCCCCGCGAGGCCGGCCAGTGCCACCCGAGGCCGATCATGGTGGCGGCGGTAAAGGCGGTGATCACCACCTCGTAGCCATTCATGACATCGCCCAGGACAATGTAGGTGCCGGCGGTGGCGGCCACCACCAGCGCCGCCCAGGCCCAGTCCAGCACGCCCAGCCGCTGCCAGAGCGAGGGCTGCCGCATCTGCCGAATCATCTCTTCACGGGAAGCCACCATGCCTGATCCCTCACTGATCCTCGGTTCGGGCCGATCCCGCCTCGGGCCGGCCGATCTGTCCGTCCACCGCGTTGGCGATGGTCTCGAATTCCTGCTCGAAGGCCTCGGGGCTTCGCTGGTTGACCCCGGCCATGATGAGCTCGCTGCCGCCCCCCTCACCGGGCCGGACCATGGCCCAGACCCGGCGCTGCGAGACGTAGAAGAGCATGAAAAGCCCCGCCACCAGCATCGCCGAGCCGGCGTAGACCACGTTCTTGCCCGGTGCCTTGGTGATCTGAAGCCCGGTGGCCTGGCGGTGGTTGAAATGATCGATCTCAAAGATGATGGGCGCGCCGTAATCGGCCACGCCCGAGACCGCATTCACCGCATCCTCGAAAAACGCCTGTTCGTCGGCACCGATCTGTAGCTGATCCGGGCTCACACCGCGGCGGGTCGCGAGCGATTCGCGATAGAGCTCGAAGAGCGTTCGCTGCAGCACCGCCTGCGAGAACTGCCGCAGCATCTCGGGTCGCGAAGCATCGGCGAGGCGCGCTTCGAGCCGGGCGTTGACCGCCCCCAGGCCGGCCTCGACCAGGGTGGCGACCATGTCATCGGTGGTCCCCGCCACGCGGCTTGCCAGATCCGGGTTGGCCACCCCCATCTGGGCGAGCACCGCATCCGCCGCCCGCTGTCCGGCCCGGCGGACCCGGTCGCGCTGGTGGAGGGCCTGATGGAAGGCCATGAAGGTATCCATCGAGGCGTTCTCATCGGCGGGGATATGCAGATAGCGGAAGGGCTGGCTGGCGTCGGTGCGCATGCCGTGGAGGTAGTACCAGCGCTCCTCGACTTCCACCGGGGCCATGTAGGTGTGGAAATCGCGGGCCTGGCCGGCTTCGTCGCGCAGGCTGTAGTTGAACGACGGGCCGACGTTGACAAACTCATCCCGCGCCCCGGTGCGCTCGACCGAGCGCGGATCGCGGTTGACGTTGAATAACTGAAAGTCATTGATCTCGAGTACCCGCTCAACACCGCCGAGCTGCAGCCGCATGTCTTCGAAGACCCGGCCGTCGATGGGCAGCGTCTGGCCCGAGCCATCCAGGATATGGCCGGTGAGATCAAGCTGGGTGCCGCCGTCGGTAAAGCTGGCCTGATAGATGGTATGCCCCCGGTGGGTGAGCGGGTGGTTAACCGAAATGGTCTGCCGGATGGGTTCATCCAGGGCCGGGTCGTGCAACACCAGATCGCTTTCGTAGGACCGCGGCATGCCGTTGGGGTAGTGGTCGATGCGGAAATCCTCGACGACAATCTCAAAGGGCAGTTCCTGGACCACATAGCCATCGCGCAGCTGCAAAAAGACCACGCCGCTGTTGCTCTGCTCGGGGATGGTGACATTGCCGCGGAACGAGCCGCTGCCCACCGGCAGCCAGCTGTCCCCCGGCACCTGCGAGAGGGGCAGATCCCGGGTCTCGACGGCGAGGTTGCCGGTCATCTCGCGGATCTTAAGCCCGATGTTGCCATCGGCAAGCGCCCCCAGGGCGATCACCACCACCGCCACATGGGTGAGCACATACCCCATGCGGGTGGCAGCACCTTTCATGCCGGCGACGATCACCGCATCGCCACGCCGCTCGGTGCGGGTGCGAAAGCCATGCCCCTGGAGTGCGGCAGCGGCGACGTTCTCGGCGTCATCCGGGCCCTCGGCAAGACGCCAGCGGCGCTTTTGCGAAAGCGCCATGAGGGATTGTTCACGCACGTGGGTGCGGTAGCGGGTGATCTCGCGCCACACCGAGGGGATGTGCCGCGAGATGCACACCCCGGTGGAGAGCACCAGAAAGCCCATGATGGCCAGAAACCACCAGGCGGAGTAGACATCGTAGAGGTTGAGCAGCCGGAAGACCTCGAACCAGAACGGCCCGAACTGGATCAGGTACTCGGTATAGGCCTGGTTCTGCGGCAACACCGTGCCGATGACCGAGGCGATGCTCACCACCACCAACAGGGTGATGGCCAGGTTCATCGAGCCGAGAAACTCCAGCCACACCCCCGCCAGCCCGCGGCGCGTCTGGCGGCGCGCCGGGGATTCCGTCTGAGATAGGGTGGCGGCTGTCTGGACCATGGCGCTCGATGTGGTTAAAGGCTGGGCGTGACCAACGTGACTGATCGATTAAATAGACCACAAACCGAGGCGATAATTCTTGCCCGGGATCAACCGGGCGGCCAACGGTTATTCGGCGGCCATCTCCGCAGGATACAGGCCACGGACATAGGCGGAGACGGCCTGGATCTCGTCATCGGTGAGATTGGCGGCGATGCCGTTCATCACCGAGGCCTGGCCGTAACCGGAACGCTCACCCGAGCGGTAGAGCATGAGCTGATCCATGGTGTACTGGGTTTTCTGGCCACTGAGGCGCGGATACCCGCTGCTGGGCAAACCCATGCCGGCCGGCCCGTGGCAGCTGACACAGGCCGGTACACCCTTTTCGGCGATCCCGCCCATGTAGATGCTCCGCCCGGTGGCCAGCAGCTCTTCGGGGGTCTCGCCGATCTCGGCCTCGAGGCCTTCGTAATACACCGCCAGATCGGCCATGGTCTGCTCGTCCAGGCCAGCGGCCTGGCCCAGCATGATGGCGTTGGCCCGCTCACCGGATTTGTAGTACTTGAGTTGCTCGAAGATGTAATCGGCATGCTGCCCGGCCAGGTTCGGCCATTCCGGCGACATGCTGTTGCCCTGCTGGCCATGACAGGCCGCGCAGGCCGCCGCTGCGTTCTCGCCGCGCTTGGGATCGGCATTGTCCAGTTGCGCCCAGGCCACCGGGGTCAGCAGCAGAAAGGCGAACAGCGCGGGGATCAGATGTTTGGTCATGGTCGGCACAACTCTCGAGTACAATCGTCGGATTTATACCAACGACCCCTCGAGGGGTCAATTTGAATCGGGGATTTTGCCGTGTCGCTGGACTACCGTCAGGCCGCTTTCTCGCTCTCTGCACCGGACAGGCAACAGCTGCCGGCGGACACCGGGGCCGAGGTGGCCTTCGCCGGGCGCTCCAATGCCGGCAAATCCAGTGCACTGAATGCCATTACCGATCAAAAGCAGCTGGCCCGGGTCAGCAAGACCCCGGGCCGTACCCAGCAGATCAATGTCTTTCCGCTGGATGCGACCCACCGGCTGATCGATCTGCCGGGCTACGGCTATGCCAAGGCACCACCAGCGGTCCGCGAGCACTGGCAGCAGGCCCTGCCCGCCTATCTGGAATGCCGCCAAAGCCTGCGCGGGCTGATCCTGATCAGCGATATCCGCCACGCCCTCAACCCGCTGGACGAGCAGATGCTCGCCTGGTGCGAAGCCGCCGGGCTGGCGGTGCATATCCTTTTGAGCAAGGCCGACAAACTCCGCCGCGGCCCGGCGGGCAACACCGCCGCGCGCATCGCCCCGGCAGCGGCGCGCCTTTGTCCCGGTGCGACGGTGCAGCTTTTCTCGGCGACGACCCGGCAGGGCGTGGACGAGGCCCGGGCCCGTCTGGACGAGTGGCTTTTGGCCGATGATCGGGCATAAAAAACCCCGGAGCCCATGGGGAGTGGGCCCCGGGGACCTTGGGGCCGGCCTTGGGGGCAGAACCGGCCCCGAGTGGCCCGCTAGCAAGGGAGGGAGTAGCGGGCCGCGCCGGGCACTGGCGCAACTGTAATGACAGCAGCCGGTGGCGATGAGTTCAGTGGGCGGCGTCCCAGTTTTCGCCCACGCCGATATCCACCTCCAGCGGCACATCCAGCTCGGCGGCGTGGGTCATGAACTCGCGGATGCGCTCGCCGACCGCCTCGGCCCGATCGGCCGGGACCTCGAGTACCAGCTCGTCATGGACCTGCATGACCAGCGCCACATCGCTCGCCTCGGACTCAATCCATGCGTCCACGGCAATCATGGCGCGTTTGATGATATCCGCCGCGGTGCCCTGCATGGGGGCGTTGATGGCCGTGCGCTCGGCGTACTGACGGCGCTGGTTGTTGCGGCTGTAGATCTCGGGCAGATAGAGCCGCCGACCGTAGACCGTCTCGACATAGCCCTGCTCGCGGGCCTGGGCGCGGATTCGGTCCATAAAATCCCGCACCCCGGGGTAGCGCTCGAAGTAGCGATCCACATAGGTCTGGGCCTCGCCGCGCTCGATGCCCAGCTGCCGGGCCAGTCCCCAGGCGGACATGCCGTAGATCAGCCCGAAGTTGATGGCCTTGGCCGCCCGGCGCTGCTCGTCGCCGACCTGGCCGGGCTCACCGCCGAAGACCTCGGCGGCGGTGGCGGCATGGATGTCCTCGCCCTGCTCGAAGGCCTTGAGCAGCCCGGCATCCCCCGAGAGATGGGCCATGATCCGAAGCTCGACCTGGGAGTAGTCGGCGGCCATCAGCACGTGGCCGGCGGCCGGGACGAAGGCACGCCGGATACGCCGGCCCTCGGCCGAGCGCACGGGGATGTTCTGCAGATTGGGGTCGGATGAGGAAAGCCGCCCGGTGGCCGCCACCGCCTGGTGATACGAGGTATGCACCCGGCCCGTTTCGGTGTTGATGAGCTGGGGCAGTTTTTCGGTATAGGTCGAGCGCAGCTTGGAGACCCCGCGATAGTCAAGGATCAGCCGGGGCAACTCGTGGCCCTGGGCGGCGAGCTCTTCGAGCACCGACTCGGCGGTGGATGGCGCACCCTTGGGGGTTTTGGCGAGCACCGGCAGGCCCTGGCGCTCATAGAGGATCTCCTGGATCTGCTTGGGCGAGCCCAGGTTGAACGCCCCGCCGGCGGCTTCGTGAGCCTCGCCCTCGAGGCGCTGCATGGTCTCGGCCAGCTCCTGGCTTTGCTGGCGCAGCCGATCGGCATCCACCCGCACTCCGGTCCGCTCGATGCGCGAGAGCACCGGCAGCAAAGGGATCTCGATGTCTTCGTACACCGATCGTGGGCCTTCGAGGTCGGCGAGCTGCGGCCAGATGGCCTGGTGCAGCCGCAGGGTGATGTCCGCATCCTCGGCGGCATAGTCCACCGCCTGGTCCAGCGCCACCTGGTCGAAGGTGATCTGCTTGGCGCCCTTGCCGGCCACCGCCTCGTAGGCGATGGGCTGGTAGTTGAGATACTGACCGGCCAGGGTGTCCATGTCGTGCCGCGAGGCGGCGGCGTCCAGGCAATAGGACTCGAGCATGGTGTCGTGGACCACGCCCCGCAGGGTGATGCCGTGGTTGGCCAGAACGCTCATGTCGTATTTGAGGTTCTGCCCCAGCTTGGGCCGGTCCGGGTCCTCGAGCAGCGGCCGGAGCCGCTCGAGGGTGGCATCGCGGTCGAGCTGCTCGGGCTGGTCAGGGCCGGTATGGGCAAGCGGCAGGTAGGCGGCCTCGCCGGCTTTCACGGCAAACGACACCCCCACGATGCGGGCTTTCATGTACTCGAGGCTGTCCGTCTCAAGGTCAAGGGCAAAGCACTCGGCCTCTGCCAGGCGCGCCAGCCAGTCATTGAGGCTTGCCTGATCCTGGATGCCGACATAATCGGCATCGGGGCAGTCGCTGTTGTACCGGTCCACGGCCGGCTGGCCGGGCGGGTCGCCGGCGTCATCGCCTGCGAGTTCGCGCAGCCAGGTGTTGAACCCCAGCGACTTGAACCACCCCACCAGGGCCTCGCGATCGGGTTCGCCCAGGCGGATATCCAGCGGCGCCAGGGGCAGGTCGACATCGCAGTGGATGGTGGCCAGTTGCTGCGAGAGGGCCAGCTCGTCGAGATGGGCGCGCAGGTTTTCGCCCACCTTGCCGCCAATCTCCTCGGCGTGCTCGCGAATGCCCGCCAGCGAACCATACTGGTTGAGCCATTTGACCGCGGTCTTGGGCCCCACCTTGGGCACACCGGGGATGTTGTCGACGCTATCCCCCACCAGGGCCAGATAATCGATGATGCACCCCGGCGGGATGCCGAATTTCTCGACCACCCCATCGTGGTCGAGCACCGTGTTGGACATGGTGTTGAGCAGGGTGACATCGCCGTTGACCAGCTGCGCCATGTCCTTGTCGCCGGTCGAGATCAGCAGACTGAGGCCGGCCTCGCGACCGTGCACCGCCAGGGTGCCGATGACATCGTCCGCCTCGACGCCACCGACCTCGATCAGCGGCAGCCCCATGGCCTGGACCACCGATTTGAGCGGCGCGATCTGGCAGGCCAGATCCTCGGGCATGGACGGGCGGTTGGCCTTGTATTCGGCGAAAAGCTCATCGCGAAAGGTCTTGCCCGGGGCGTCGAAGACCACCCCCATGTGCACCGGCTGGTAGTCCTGGATCAGCCGCCGGAGCATGCTGATGACACCATAAATGGCGCCGGTGGGCTCACCGGCGGGGTTGGTCAGCGGTGGCAGCGCGTGGTAGGCCCGGTAGAGATAGGACGAGCCATCCACCAGCAATAACCGTTTGTCGGGATCAACCATGAGCGCCTCCTGCTGACTGTATCGGCATGATAACCGCGCAAGCGGCTCAGGTGGGTTGCCCATCGCCGGCAACGCCCATGCGATCATGGGGTCTGACAGGTGTGAGGAGCGCAGCAATGAGCGTCGAACCCGGACATCCATCCAACCCCGACCCGGACGGTGGCCTGCTCAAGGGCGAGTCCTGGCGGATCTTTCAGATCATGGCCGAGTTTGTCGAAGGCTCGGAGCGGCTGGCGGCGCTGGGGCCGACGGTGAGCTTCTTTGGCTCGTCACGGGTGGCCGCGGATCATCCCTGGTATGAAAGCGCCCAGGACACCGCCCGGCGGCTGGCCGAGGCCGGGTTTGCCATCGTCAGCGGTGGCGGGCCGGGCATCATGGAGGCCGCCAACAAGGGAGCCCAGCAGGGCGGGGCGACCAGCGTGGGGCTCAACATCCAGCTGCCCCGCGAGCAGATCCCCAACGCCTATCAGGACATCCGGCTGTATTTCCGGCATTTTTTTGCCCGCAAGGTGATGTTCGTGAAATACGCCTCGGCCTATGTGGTCTACCCCGGCGGCTTTGGCACGCTGGATGAGCTCGGCGAGATCCTCACCCTGATCCAGACCGGCAAGAGCCGCCGCATCCCGGTGATCCTGGTCACCCAGTCCTACTGGCAGGGGCTATTGGACTGGATGGCGCAAAGCCTGGTGGCCGAGGGCAGCATCGACCGCACGGATCTGGATTTGCTCTGCCTGGTGGACCGGCCCGAGGCGGTCCTCGAAGCGGTGCTCGATCATTACCGCGGCCGGGGGATCGAGCCTTCGCAGGAAGAGCGCGAGCGCCAGCTCGATCTCTAGAGCCGCTCGAGGTTGGCGTAGGCAGCCACCAGCCACTTGGCGCCGACATCATCGAAGTTGACCTGGATGCGGGCATTGGGGCCGTTGCCCTCACAATCGAGCACCACCCCCTGGCCAAAACGGCTGTGCTGGACCCGCTCGCCCAGGCCGAACGCTGCCTCGGCCACCGCGCCGGCCCCCAGGCCATCGCCAGCGCCGGCCGCGCCCGGGCCGGTCACCGAGAACCGGGCCCGGACCTCGTCCACCAGCTCGGCGGGCAGCTCGCGGATAAAGCGCGAGGCGATGCCAAAGTCATCCCGGCCGTGTAGCCGGCGACGCTCGGCGTAGGTGATGACCAGCTGGCGCCGGGCTCGGGTGATGCCCACATAGGCAAGCCGCCGTTCCTCCTCGAGCCGGCCGGGCTCCTCGACGGACATGCGATGGGGGAAAAGCCCTTCCTCGACGCCCACCAGAAAGACCACCGGAAACTCCAGGCCCTTGGCCGAGTGCAACGTCATCAGCTGGACGCAGTCCTCCCAGGCGTCGGCCTGACCCTCGCCGGCCTCGAGTGCGGCGTGGGCCAGAAAGGCGGTGAGGGTGTCCATGCCCTCCTCGATTTCACCGTCCTGCTCAAAGCTGCGAGCGGCGGTGATGAGCTCATCCAGGTTCTCCAGCCGGTCCTGGGAACGTTCGGAGCGGTCCTTGGCCACATGGGCGCGCAGACCGGTTCGCTCGAGCACGGTTTCGATGCGATCGGGCAGGGTCATCTCGGCGGTCTCGGCGGCCAGCCGGTCGATCAGCCCGACAAAGGCGCCCAGGGCATTGACCGCCCGGGCCGAGAGGCTGCCGCGGTTTTCCATCAACCCCCGGGCGGCCACCCAGAGGCTGACCGCCTGCTCGCGGGCGGTCAGGCGGATGGCCTCGAGGGTGCGATTGCCGATGCCCCGGGTGGGGGTATTGATGACCCGCTCCAGCGCGGCGCTGTCATCCCGGTTGGCAAGCAACCGCAGGTAGGCGAGCGCGTCCTTGATCTCGGCGCGCTCAAAAAAGCGCAGCCCACCATAGACCCGATACGGGATACGACGGGCCAGCAACGCCTCTTCAAAAGTCCGCGACTGGGCATTGCTGCGGTAGAGGATGGCGATGTCGCTGCGGCGCAGGTTGTCCTCTTCGACCTGGCGCATCAGCCGTTCGACCACAAAGCGGGCCTCGTCCTGTTCGTTGAACGCCGCATAAAGGGCGATGGGCTCGCCCCGCTCGCCCTCGGTCCAGAGCTTTTTGCCCAACCGGTCGCTGTTTTGGGCGATCAGCGTGTTGGCCGCCTCGAGGATGGTGGCGGTGGAGCGGTAGTTCTGCTCCAGCCGCATGACCTGGGTGTTGCTGTAGTCGTTGCGAAAGCGCTGCAGGTTCTCCACCCGGGCGCCCCGCCAGCCATAGATGGACTGATCGTCGTCGCCGACGATAAAGACATCGGCCTCGGGGCCGGCGAGCAGCTTGAGCCACTGATACTGAATGCCATTGGTGTCCTGGAACTCGTCCACCAGGACGTGGCGGAACCGCCGACGGTAGTGGCCGAGCAGCTCGAGGTGGTTTTGCAGCATCTCGACGGTGCGCAGCATCAGCTCGGCAAAATCCACCACCCCGGCGCTGCGGCAGGCGGATTCGTAGGCCTGATAGACCCGGCCCATCTGGCCGCTGTAGGGATCATCCAGGTCCAGGTCCTCGGGCCGTTCGCCGGCATCCTTGCGGGCATTGATAAAGCCCTGGACCTGGCGGACCGGCCAGCGGTTTTCATCCACCTCGAGATCGCGCATGACCCGTTTGACCAGCCGGCGCTGATCCTCGCTGTCGAGGATCTGAAAGCCCTGGGGCAGACCGGCCTCGTGCCAGTGAAGCCGCAACAGCCGGTGGCTGAGCCCGTGAAAGGTCCCCACCCACATGCCTGAGCCGGAGACCCCCAGCAGTGACTCGATGCGACCGCGCATCTCGCTGGCGGCCTTGTTGGTAAAGGTCACCGCCAGCAGGTTGTACGGGGTGGCACCCTCTACCCGGACCAGCCAGGCGGCCCGGTGGGTGAGCACCCGGGTTTTGCCACTGCCGGCGCCGGCCAGTACCAGGGCGTGGCCGAGCGGGGCGGAGACCGCCTCGCGCTGGGCGGTGTTGAGCGGGTCGATGAGATCAGAGACATCCATGGGCGGCGAGTATATCAACCGGCCCGGGGCAGGGTGTCGGGCAGATCACGCACCGGCGGCAGCTCGCGAATGAGGTCGGCGAGGGCGTTGATCACCGGCTCGCGGGCACAGCCCCGGCGGCGGTAGATGGCAAGCTCACGGACCGGTGGCTCGCCGGCGAAGCGTCGTACCACCAACCCCTCGGTGGCGGTGCCCGGCGGGTCCACCGCCAGCGCCGGCAACAGCGTCACCCCGGCGCCCGAGGCGACCATCTGCCGCAGGGTCTCCAGGCTGGTGGCGCGAAAATCCTGTTGCTGCTGAGCGCCCACCCGTGAGCAGAAATCCAGTGCCTGATCGCGCATGCAATGGCCTTCCTCGAGCAACAGCATGGGCGCGGCGTCCAGATCGGCTCGCCGGATTTTGCGCTGCCGGGCCAGGGGGTGGTCCGCCGGCATGGCCACCTCGAAAGGCTCACGGAAAAGCGACTGGGCGATCAGGCCTTCATCAGGTACCGGGGCGCCCATGATGGCGGCATCCAGGGTGCCCTCCTGCAGCCGCTGGGTGAGTCCACTGGTGCGCTCTTCATGCAGCAGCACCCGCAGCTTGGGGTAGCGCTCGCGCAGCACCGGGAAGAGATGCGGGATGAGGTAGGGCCCCAGGGTGGGGATGATCCCCAGGCGCAGCTCACCGCTCATCGGATCACCGGCGGCCCGGGCCACATGCACCAGATCGTCCACCTCGGCGAGGATCTGCCGGGCCCGCTCGGTGACCACCCGGCCGATGGGGGTGACCAGCACCTTCTTGCTGGTGCGCTCGACCAGCTGGACTTCGAGGTAGTCCTCGAGCTTTTTGATCTGGGTGCTGAGCGTCGGCTGGCTGACATAGCAGGCCGCGGCGGCGCGGCCGAAGTGCTGGTGATCGGCCACCGCCACCAGATAGCGCAGGTCACGGAAGTTCACCTGAATCATGATGCCGCTTAGAGCTCCCGTGCGAGTTCGGACCACAACCGCGCATAGGCCACACTCGCCGGCGAACGCGGTGCGAATGCCATGAGCGGCTCACGTCGTAGACTCATCTTCTCTACCTCCGTCGAGTAGGGAATCCATGTCTCGTAGCACCGGCGCAACGAGGTGGGCCTGGCCGCCACCCAGTCACGATGGAGCCGGCGCCGTCGGTCGACCATGGTTAAAAACGCCCGCAGTTTGTCACGCCCGTAGCGCCTCCGGTCAAAATGCCCCTCCATCTGCCGCCAGGCATTGAGCGATAACGGGGCGGGGATCAACGGGCAAAGGACCCGGTCGGCGGCCCGGACGACCGCTTCGGCCAGTCGCGAAAAACTCGGCGGGCAGTCCAGGAGCAACAAGCCATAACTCTCGGAGAAGGGCTCGAGCAGCCCGTGCAAAAGCCGCCCGCCATCCTTGCCCTTTTCGATCAGCGCATCGAGATGACGCAGCGACTCGTCGGCGGGTAACAGATCCAGATAGGGCCAGCGGGTGCGCTGACGCTCTTTGCCAATCGGCGCGTTGCGGCGGAACAGCTTCTTGGGTGCCCGCCCAAGCCCCGGGCGGGCGTTCAGACACCAGGTCGCAGCAGCCTGCGGATCGAGATCCCATAGCAGCGTCGGCAACCCACCACGAGCCGCCTGGTCGGCCAGATTGACCGCCGCGGCGGTTTTACCGACGCCGCCTTTTAGATTGTGCAGGGCAACGATATGCATGACCCGGCCACGCCGACTTGAAAAGCCGATAGTCTAGCGCGCTGACCGGGTCTTTTGGCGGCTTCGCCAATCCGCGAGCCGCAATCGTTAATTGCCGAGGCAATCCATCATGCGGTCGGCGAGATCACGCAACAGCGTCGGGTAGAACGACGCACCGCTTGGGATGTCGCTGCCAAGCGGGTCGAGTACCCCGGTGTCCGCATCGGTGCCGTCAACCACGCTGGCCACCAGTCCGGGATTGAACTGGGGCTCGGCGAACACACATCGCACGTCAGCCTCGGCGACGGCGTCGCGCACCCGGGCGATGCGCGCGGGGCTGGGGTCGCTGGCATCACTCAGCGCAATGGCGCCGGCGTGGTTTAACCCGAAGCGCGCCTCGAAATACTGATAGGCGTCGTGGAAAACGATGTAGGGCGTGTCGCGGACCGGCGCCAACTGCTGGTCGATCGTCGCGGTAAGTTCCGTTAACCGGGACTGGGCCGCGCGGGCGTTTCGCTGGTAGACCGCCGCGTTGGCCGGATCGGCGTCAGCGAGGGTATCAGCGATTAGGCCCAGCCAGGCCCGGGCATTGCCTGGATCCAGCCAGGCATGGGGGTCGACCCCGTCGTGGGCATGATCGTGATCATGGGCGTGTGCATCCGAGTGATCATCGTGATCGTGCGCTTCGTGTCCGTGCGAGTCATGAGTCTCATGGTCGTGCGAGTCATGATCGTGGGCTTCGTCTCCCTCGGGCTCATGCGCTTCGTGGTCGTGGGCGTCGTGATCGTGGGCATCCGCGTGATCGTGGCCATCTTCACGGAACATCCGCTGATCGGTCACCGAGGCGGCCAGCAACCCAACCTGCCGGGCGTCGCCGGCCAGGTTGCCGAGTCCGTTGGCAAGCCAGGGGGTGAGCGCCGGCCCGATCCAGAAAACGATCTCGGCATCCTCCAGCGCCGCGGCCTCGGAGGGGCGCAGCGAGTAGCTGTGGGGTGAGGCGCCCCGCTGGATGACGAGCGCGGGCTCGCCGACGCCGTCCATCACCTGGCTGACCAGCGAGTGAACGGGGGTGATATCCGTGGCGACCTGTGGCGCGGCCTGCGCCGACAGGCCCATCACCAGCATAAGGGCGGTTGCAGCGCCCATAAGCCGGCTGATCAATGCTCGGGGTGATCGGTTGATGGTTGACATCATGACCTCCTGCCGAAAACGTTATGTTATACTATAACACTACCGATTGCGTTATCGTCCACGGGCTCTCACAGATGGATACCGGCGCCGCCATGCACCCGACCCACTCACCCACCGCGCTGATCGAAGCCACCGACCTCTGCGTGGGGTTTGGCGGTCGCTCGGTGCTCGAGCATATCGACCTCGCCCTGAACCCCGGTGAAATCGTCACCGTGGTGGGGCCCAATGGCTCGGGCAAATCGACGCTGCTGCGCGCCCTCATCGGCGCCATTGATCCTGACCGGGGGCAGGTGCGCAAGGCGGCGGGGCTGCGCATCGGCTATGTCCCCCAGCGACTGCACATCGACCCGACGCTGCCGCTTAGTGTGCGGCGGTTTCTCAACCTGCCCGGTCGCCACCCCCGCGCGCAGGTCGACAAGGCCCTGGCTCGGGCGGGCATCCCGCAACAGGGAGACATCGCCATGACCCAGCTCTCGGGCGGGCAATTCCAGCGCGCATTGATGGCCCGGGCGCTGATGGACGAGCCGGATCTTTTGATGCTCGATGAGGCCTCGCAGGGGCTCGATCAAACGGGCACCGCCGATTTCTACCGACAGCTCGAAGTCATCCGTGATGAGATTGGCTGCGGCATCCTCATGGTCAGCCACGATCTGCACGTGGTGATGCGGGCCGCCGACCGGGTGATCTGCATCAACCACCACATCTGCTGCCAGGGCCGGCCCGAGGCGGTGACCGCCGCGCCGGAATACCGCGCGCTCTTTGGCACCGACGACGAGACCGCACTCGCCATCTTTCGCCACGATCCCCACCAGCACCCCCACGATCATGACGACGAGGTGCGGGATGCTGGATGATTTTATGGCGCGCGCGGCCCTGGCCGGGCTGGGCGTGGTCCTGGCGGCGGCACCGCTTGGCTGTTTTGTGGTCTGGCGCCGGATGGCCTTTTTTGGCGCCGCCACGGCCCATGCCGCGGTCCTGGGTGTGGCGATCTCGCTGGCGCTGTCGATCTCGGTTTTTGCCGGCGTGCTGGCGGTGGCTTTGCTCATGGCCATTCTGGTCACCCTGACCAGCGGCCGGGGCTATGCGATGGACACCCTGCTGGGGGTGATGGCGCACTCGTCGCTGGCCTTCGGGCTGGTGGCGGTGTCGTTTCTCACCGATGTGCGCATCGATCTGATGGCCTATCTATTCGGGGATATCCTGGCGGTGGGCCGGGGCGATCTGGCGGTGATCTGGAGCGGCTCGCTGCTGGTGCTCGCGCTCATGGCCTGGCGTTGGCAACCGCTGCTGCTGGCCACGGTCAGCGAGGATCTGGCCTATGCCGAGGGCGGCACCCCCCGGCGCGAGAGCCTGTATCTGACCGTGGCCCTGGCCGTGGTGGTGGCGGTGGCCATCAAGGTGGTCGGGGTGTTGCTGATCGCCGCGTTGCTGATCATCCCCGCCGCCACCGCCCGGGCCTTTAGCACCACCCCGGAGGCCATGGCCGGCGGCGCGGCGGTGGTGGGTGTGGGATCGGTCCTGTTGGGGCTTTGGGGGTCGTGGGAGCTGGATACCCCCACCGGCCCGACCATTGTCTGCGTCGCCACGGTGGCGTTTTTGCTGATCACCTCGCTGGCGCGGCTCACTCGCGCCAGAGCCCTGCACTAAGCCCGGTGGCCCGGCGTATGCGGCGGCGGACCGCGGCATCAAAGCCCCGCCGCCCGCCGGGGAGCACCAGCGTGACCCGCTGACGGGCCCGGGTTACCCCGGTGTAGAGCAGCTCCCGGGTTAAAAGCGGGCTGTCGCCCGGCGGCAGGACCAGGGCCACGGCGTCAAACTCCGAGCCCTGGGATTTATGCACGGTCATGGCATAGACGGTCTCGGCACTGCCAAGCCGCAGCGGGCTGACCCAGCGGACCGTCGCCCCCCCGGCCGCCGGCGGGAAGGCCACCCGGGGGCGTCCATCGACGCTCAGGGTGACGCCCACATCACCATTCATCAGTCCCAGGGCATAGTCGTTGCGGGTCATCATCACCGGCCGGCCCGGGTACCAGACCGATCCGGCAGGGATCAGCCCGGCGCGCATCAGCCAGGCCTCGATCTGCTCATTGAGCCCCAGCACGCCCCAGGGCCCGTGGCGCACCGCGGCGAGCACCTGAAACCGCCGGTGTTCGGCCAATACCCGGCCCGCCCATCGGTCACGCTCGGCCGCCGTGGGCGGGGCGGCGGCCGCCTGCTCGAGATAGGTCCGATAACCGGCGACCACCGGCTCGCGCAGGGCCGCGGTATCCGGGGTTTCCGGATAGCGGGTGTCGATGCCGCCCTCACCCCCGGCGACGCCATCCAGCGCGTCCGCCCGGCCGTCATTGATGGCCCGGGCCAGCCGGCCAACATCGCTGTCGCCGGCAAACCGATGACTGTCCCGCAGCATGACCACCGCCTGATCCAGCGGCTCGCCCCGGGGGTCGAGCTGCTCGGCGGGGAGCGCCTCGCCGGTGGCAAGCGCTAGCCACTGACAGGTCGCATCGTTGTAGTGGCCGGCCTCGGCCCGGGCGCAGAGCTCGCCGAGCACCGCCCCGGCCTCTACTGAGGCGAGTTGATCCCGATCACCCAGCAGCACCAGCCGAGCCGACGCCGGCAATGCGGCGAGCAGCGCGGCCATCATGCGCAGATCCACCATCGAGGCCTCATCGACCACCAGCACATCCAGCGGCAGGGGCCGGTCGGGATGATAACGGGGCCGGCCGCCACCGGCGGTCAAGCCCAACAATCGATGCAGGGTTTGGACCCGGCTGGGGATACCGGCCTGGATCACGCCGGGGTCATCGCTGACCTCGGCCAGCGGCAGCGCCTCGAGCCGGCCGCGGATGGATTCGTCCAGCCGGGCGGCGGCCTTGCCCGTGGGCGCGGCCAACCCCATGCGCGGGGCGGGCTCGCCCTGGGCATGGGCGGTGGCCTGCAGCAGCACCAAAAGCTTTAACACCGTGGTGGTCTTGCCCGTCCCCGGCCCGCCGGTGATCACCGCCAACCGCCCCCGGGCGGCCAGGGCGCAGGCGATGCGTTGCCAGTCGGTGCCCCCGGCACCCGCGGTCTCGGCAAAAAGCGCGTCGATGCGCGGCCGCAACGGCGCCGGCGACGGTGTTGCCGGATCGCGCAGCCGATCGGTGAGCCCGTCGATCACCTGCTGTTCGTACTGCCAGTACCGGCGCAGGTAGAGCCGATGGCCCACCCGGACCAGCGGGGTGCTGCCCGGCCCGTCGCCGACCACCGCCGGATCATCCAGGGCGCGCTGCCAACCGGCGAGATCCAGTCCACCAAGCACCGTGGCCGGCGCCGGGATATCCGCCTCGGCGGTGGTGCCCGCCCGGTCCTGGGGCGGGAGCGAGAGCACCGAGCCCGGATCGGCCAGGGCCGCGGGCAGATCCAGGCAGACATGGCCGCGGCCGAGTTGATGGCTGGCCAGGGCGGCGGCCAGCAACAACGCCTCGTCTACGCCGGCGCGTTGGCCGTGGATAAACCGGGCAAGCGCCAGGTCCACCGATCGGATCCATCCGGCATCCCGCCAGGCCTGGAGGACGTTGAGAATGTCCCGCGGTTCAGTCATGGCCGAGCTCCCGGTCCAGGCTGTCGATCACTGCCGGGTCGGGGCGCTCGACGTGCACCCCGGCCCCGGGGGCATCGATCCCCCGCAGAAAAAGCGAGATGGCACCGCCCAGGTGGTGATCGGGGTCGTAGTCCGGCAGGCGCACCCGCAACAGCCGGTGCAGGGCCAGTAGATAAAGCGTGGACTGCAGGTCATAGCGACGGCTGAGCAGCTCGGCCTGGATGGTGGCCGGCGTATAGGCCTGATCATCCGGGCCCAGCCAGGTGGATTTGTAATCCAGCACGTAATACCGGCCCTGATGGACGAACACCAGATCGATAAAGCCCTTGAGCAGGCCGTTGAGCTTGCCGGGGGCGAGCGGTGGGCGGGCGGCACCCCCCAGGGTGGCAGCGGTGATCTGCGTATCGAGTCGCTCGATGGCGCCGTTGCTGGCGCCCAGATAGAACTCGAGCTCCGCCACCTGGGCGGCGGTCTCACAAAGGGCGATGGCCCCGACGTCATCGTTGAGGGGCAAGGGGGTGGCGATCACCCGCCACAGCCAGTCGCTGATCGCGGATGCATGATCCTGCCAGCCGCGCAGCTGCGCGCCCTGCTCGACCCGGCGGGCCAGCGGCGAGGCATCGTCGCGAAGCCGCCGCAGCCCCTGCCGGGTGGCCCATTCCAGGCAGTCATGAAGAAAACTGCCCGTGGCCGCGCCGCGGGGCAGACGGTGGCAGATCGTGATCTCGGCGGCCGTCGCGGCACCGGCCGAGCGGTGGGGCGTGGACTCGTCGGCCAGCAGGGTCTCGGTGCGGGCGGCGGTGGTCATCGCTGCGCGGCGATCGCGCAGGGCGGAGTAGCTGGCGATCCACCAGTCCACCCGGGGCGTGCCGGTGTAGCGCCGCCCCGGCTGGGTGGCCGGCGTCTCGGCCGGGCCCTGATAGCGCTCGGCCCGGGTGTCGGGGGCGGGCGCGATCACCCAGTGGCCTGTGGTGGGCTGAACATCATCGGGGCGGTCGCCCAGCAGGCTGGCAAGGGCACTGTCGGGCAGGGTCTTGCGCGGGCAGATGCCGACAAACGCCGCGTATTCCGCCCGGGTCAAGGCCACATACAGCTTGCGCACGGCCTCGGCCAGGGCCGCTTCGGCCGCGTCCGGCCCGGCCTCGGCATCGTTGTGACCGCTCACGCGTACCCGCCCTTCGTCATCGTGCCAACGAACAATGGCATCGCCTGTTCCCGACTGGGGCCCTTCGGTGGCAAAGGGCAGAAACACCACCGGATACTGCAGGCCCTTGGATTTATGCACCGTCACCACCCGCACCAGGTGGGCATCGCTCTCGAGCCGCATCTGATGGGCATCCCCGGCCGCCTGATCATCGGCGGCCTCGATGGCCTCGAGCAGGTGGCGCAAAAGGGCATGTTCGCCATCCAGCCCGCGACCGGCCTGCTGCAACAGCTCGGCGATATGCAACCAATCGGTCAGCGCCCGCTCGCCGGCGAGCGGGTCCGCAAGCAGCCGCGCCGGCACCTTAAAGCCATGGAGCAGGTCATGGACCATGGGCAGCACCCCCTGTCGCCGCCAGACCCGGCGCAACCGCCGCAGATGCTCGATCATCGCCTCGAGGGCCGATTCGTCGTAGTTGAGGGCGTCAAGCTCCGCCGCCGTCCAGCCCAGGCTGCGAGTGGCGAGCGCCGAACGAAGCGCCACCGGATCATCGGGCTCGGCGACCGCCCGCAGGCAAAGGGCCATCTCGGCAGCCTGGGGCGTGGCATAGACCGAGTCCTTGTCCGAGAGATAGACACTGCGAAGCCCCCGCTCGCGCATGGCCTGGCGGATCAGCGCGGCCTCGTTGCGGCTATTCACCAGCACGGCGATGTCTTCGGGACGCAACGGCTGCTGCCACCCGGTATCGTCGCCAAAGCCGGCCTCACCGGCCTGAGCCGCGTTGAGCAGCCGGACGATGTGACTGGCACAGGCGGCGGCCATGGCATCGCGGTCGCGGCCCTTGGCGGGCGCTTTGTCGTCATCGGGCTCGGGCAGGGTCCAGAGGGTGAGCGCCGGGGCGCTGCCCGGCGGTTGCCCCGCATCGTGTCCCGGGGACGGAGCAATCAGCGCGTCGTCCCGACCGGCGGCGAGGGCCGGTTCGAAGGGCAGGGGATTGGCATCGCCGCGCCGAAAGCGAAAGGCGCCGGGCCCGTCCGGCCGCTCCTCGGCGATGGCGAACAGCGCGTTGACCGCCTCGACCATGCCGGTGACCGCCCGGTAGTTGGTGCGCAGGGTATGGCGCCGTTCGCCGCAGGCCGACCGGGCCTTGAGATAGGTGTGGATGTCGGCGCCCCGAAAGGCATAGATCGACTGCTTGGGATCGCCGATCATCACCACGGCGGTCTCGGGCCGGTTGGCGGCGATATCGTAGATCCGGTCGAAGAGCCGGTACTGCAGCGGGTCGGTATCCTGGAACTCGTCGATAAGCACCGTGGGATAGCGCTCGCGGATCATCGCGGCAAGCGCCTCGCCCCCCTCACCGGCGAGCCCGGCGTCGAGCTCGCCGAGCAGATCATCGAAGCCAAGCTCGTTGGCCCGCTGCCGGTCGGCTTCGAATCGCTGCCGTATCCAGTCGCCGGCATGGGCGAAAAACGCCAGGCGGCCATCGTCCGGTGGCCGGGCAAGGGCCGCCTTGAGCTCGGGCAGCGCCAGGATAAGCTGGGTCCGGGGCGGCTCGCCGGTCCGCCAGGCCCCGGCCAGGCCTTCGACGGTGAGGCGCTCCCAACCCTTGCCCAGATCCAGGGGATAGGGCTCGGGCGCGGTCGCCCAGGCCTCGAGCTTTTTCAGCCAGCCTTCGACGTTAGCCGGTTTCAGCGATTGGCGATCGATCTGGTTGGCCTCATCGGCGGCCCGAAAGGCCTCGCGGAATTCGGCGATCCACGCCACCCAGGGTTGCGCGGTGAGGCTTTCCAGCCACGCCGCCCGTCGGCGACGGCCGGCGGCCACCGCGGCGGCCGGCGGCAGGGGCGTATCCGGTCGCTCGCCGCCACCAAGCAGCGGCCGGATGGATTGGTAAAGCGCGTCGGGGTCGGCACACCAATCGATGACCACCGCCGCCTCCGCCGGCGCCAGCGAGGCCAGATGGCAACGCCAGTAATCCCGCACCGCTTGCATCTGACGGGGGCGCAGATCACTGACCAGGTGCTGCTCGAAGAGACTGTCGCTGGCAAAGGCATGCTCGCGCAGCATGCGATGGGCCCAGCCGTGGATGGTAAAAATGGCCGCCTCGTCCATCCACTCGGCCGCCCGGGTCAGGCGACGGGCACAATAGGGCCATTCCGCCGGGTCGAAGGCATCGCGCAGGCGCTGAAGAAAATCGCCGGCATCGGCATCCGCCGACGGGTCGTCGCCAAAAAAACCGGCGGCGGCGGTGAGCTGGGCGCGGATGCGATCCCGAAGCTCCTCGGTGGCGGCGTGGGTGAAGGTCACCACCAGGATCTGCGGCGGCAGCAATGGATGGCAGCCATGGCCAAGGACCTGTCGCAGGTAGAGCCGGGTGATGGCGGTGGTCTTGCCGGTCCCGGCGCTCGCCTCGATCAGCTGGCTGCCCGCGAGGGGGAATGTCAGCGGGTCGAGCGCCTGGCTCATGGCGACGCCTCGTCCGCCACCCGGGCGGCGTCGAGCAGGGGTCGATAGATGGCCTCGGCCAGCGCTGCAAAATCGCTGTCGGCCAAAAGCGCGGCGTAGTCGGGGTAGAGTCGCGCCACGTAGGGGCTTTTCTCGACCTCGCCGTGCATCTGCCGGTTACCCTCATAGGTGGTCTGCGCGGCGGTGGTGGTCGGGCTTTTGGCATGGGCGAGGGCCGTGCGAGGGGGCAACGCCACGGGCCGGCACCGGCCTTCCTGCCAGAGCGCCACCACCCGGGCCAGCCACCGGCGCGCGGTGTCACAGGCCACCGGGTCGATCACCGCATCCTGGTCGCGGCCGATCACCCGGGTGGTCACCTCGCCAACCACAGCGTTGGCCAGCAGATGCACCAGCCACGGCGCCACCAACCGATCGTAACGAAGCCCGTTTTTTTTCATCTCGCTGGGCTCAAAACCAACGATCAGCGCCGCGTGGTCGTCATCCGCCGGATGCCGCAGCGCCGGCAGGGTATCCATCAGCCGCAGGCCGAGATCAAGCTCGACCCGGCCGGGCGCACTCGCCCTTGGCCAACGCCGGCAGACCGCCGCATAGCGCTCGGCCATGGCGGCCACGTCGCCGACAAGCGCCTGGGCCTGCCAGGCGCCGGGCCCCTCCCCGGGGATATCCCCGGCCCGTGCCATCGCTTCCAGCGCGGGCTGCAGATCCACCGGCTGGGTGGCCGGGTCGGGGGTTGCGGTGAGGGCCTCGATCAATTGCCGGCCGACACGCCAGCGCATCAGCCCGTCCAGGGCCAGGGCTTCCTCGTCCTCGGCGGCATCCAGCCGCTGACTGAATGACACCCCCAGCCGGTCGCGAAAAAAATCCCGGGTGGGGTCGCGCAAAAAGGTCTGCAGCATGGCCAGGTCAACCACGGTCTCGAGGCCGTCCACCGGCGCCGGTTCGGGCAGCGGCTGTGGGGCAAAGGCCGAACCGGGGTCGGCCCCGCCGGCCTGCGCCGGGTCGCGCCACTCACCGGCAAAGGTATAAAGCCCATCCACCCCCGAGGTCGCGGTGCCGGGCTCGAAGTACTGCCGCGAGAAAGGCTGCAGGGGATGGGTCTGGGTGAGGGCATCGAGCAGTGACTGATCCGGCGGGCCGGCGCCCTCGGCCAGCCGCCAGCCGGCTTCGAGATGATCCCGCAGCTGGCCGACCAGCACCGAGGCCGGCCGGGGCGTGTTGTCATTGACGCTGCGCCCCACCCACGAGCAGTAGAAATAGCGCCGGGCCGAGAGCAGGGCCTCGAGAAACAGATAGCGGTCGTCCTCGCGGCGCGAGCGATCGCCGGGCCGGTAGTCGGCGGCCATCAAATCGAAATCCGCCGCCGGACGGGCCCGGGGATAGTCGCCATCGTTCATGCCCAGCAGGGCGACCAAGCGAAAGGGCACGGCGCGCATGGGCATCAGGGTGGCGAAGGCCACCGAGCCGGCCAGAAAACGCTGCGATACCCCTCCCTGCTCGAGTTGCCCGGTCCAGCAATCCGCCACCACACTCGCCGGCAAGGGCTCGTCAAAGCCCGCGGCGGCCATCTCGTCACGCCAGTCCCGCAGCGCCGATTCAAGATCCAGCAGCGCGGCCTGCTCGTCGCTGTCCGCGGGCTCGAACAAGGCCGCCAGCCAGTCCTGCCATAAGGCCACCCACGCATCGGCGTCGCGGGGGGTTTGTTGTTGTCCCCAGATCTCACCGAGCCACCGGACAAGCCCCTCGAGCTGGCCCACCAGCGCGGCCTCGAGCCCCCCGGTCTCGGCAAACGGGGCGATATCCTGCCACGGCGCCCGGGTCTCGCCGGTGGCATAGCCAAGCAGCATGCGCTCCAAGCCGTGGGCCCAGGTGTGGCGGGGGTGGTCGCCGGCGGGCAGGCCCAGGGCCTGGCGATGGGCGCTGTCCAGTCCCCAGCGGACATTGACCGCCTCGAGCCAGCGATGGAGCCGGGGCAGATCAGCGGCATCGATGCCGAAGCGCCGACGCAAAGCCGGGACCTCGAGCAAATCGAGCACCTGGCTGACGCCAAGACGGGATTCGCTCAACCGCAGCAGCTGCTCGACGGCCTGGACGATGGGGTCGGTCTGCCGCGGACCCTGATCGGCGATGTCAAAGGGGATGTGGCGCGGGTCATCCCGGCCATAGCGGCCAAAGACCGCCTGGATATGCGGTGCATAGGCCTCGATATCGGGGACCATGACCAGACAGTTGCCCGGGTGGAGGTCGTCATCCGACTCCATCAGCGCGAGCAGCCGGTCATGCAGCACCTCCACCTCGCGCTGGGGGCTGTGGGTTGAGTGAAAGCGTATCGAGGTGTCCCGCGCCGGATCCACGCCGGGCCATTGCGCGCGGGTCTCTGGCAGGGTGCGCAGCGAGAGGATGTCATCCTGGAGCTGCTCGAGCAGCGTCTCGCCGCCCGGGGCGCGGAAGATATCCGCCGGCTCGCCCATGGCTTCGAGCACCGCGGTATCCGCGTCCCGCGAGCGGATCCGGTCCTGGTTGGTGAGCAGGCCGATGAAATCCCGCCCCTGCCGACCCCAGGCCGCCAGCAGCGGATGGCCGTGGGGGTGGAGATCGGCCGGATCCGGGGGGCGGCTCGCCGCGGGCCGTCGCGGGTGGCGGCCGGCTGCCCCGGGGATTAACGCCCGATCCTCGATGATATCAGCCCAGTAATACTGGCAGGGGTTGTGGACACACAAAAGGACCTGGGTCCAGCGGGCGATGGCCCCCAGCACCTCGAGCGCCTGACGGGGCAGGGACGAGAGGCCGAAGACAAAGACCCGGGCTGGCAGTCCCGCCGGCCGGGACCCATCCGGCCAGTCCCGCACCGCCTCGAGAAAGGCCGCATGGGCGGCGGCCCGGCCGTGGCCGATCGGCGCCCGGGCCCAGTCGACATCCTGCTGCAGATCCTCGAGCACCGCCCGCCACAGCGCGGCCTGCCAGCGATCGGCGCCGAGGGGCCTTGGCTCGCCCAGCGCATCCATCCAGACATCCTCGCCGGCGGCCCAGGCGGCCAGCCAGTCGGCGCGATAGACCTGGTACTGGTCATAGAGATCGGCGAGACGCTGGCAGAGCTGCAGACGCCGACGCATGCCCTCGTCGGCGCGCAGAAACCGGGCGAGCGGGGCGAAGGCCGGGTCGTCGAGGGTTTGGGGCAGCACCCGCATCAACCGCCAGACAAGGCGTGGCTTGTCCACCGGCGAGGCCTCGGGCACGGCATCGGCGCCCAGCACCGCACGATAGGCCCACCAGGTAAACCGCGCCGGGAGCACCGTCTCCAACCCGGCACAGATGCCCAGGCCACCGCCAAAGAGCGCCGCCGGATCATCCGCCGATCCCGGCTGGCCGGCCAGCGAGAAGGTCAGCCACTGGGCCATGCCGTTGCTCTGGGTGATCACGGTGTCCCGGCCAAGGGGTGGCGGCGGGTAGCGCTGCATCCAGCGCACCACTAGGTCGCGCAGATCCTCGGCTCGGTTGCCGTGGATCACCAGAAAACCGGGGTGGAACCCGGGTTGATCGGTCAGCGCATTGGCGTGGTGGTCCATACGCCCAGGGTTAGCCGTCGCTGCGACGGATTTTGTCGTTGCAGGCCCGATCCAGCGCCTGATCGAGATCGGCGATCAGATCATCCGCCTCCTCCAGGCCGATACTCAGGCGCACCAGTGCACCGCGATCATCCCAGCCATCGACGCTGCGATTGGCCCGTACGTCACAGGGCAGGGCGAGGCTTTCGAACCCGCCCCAGGAAGCCCCCCGGCCAAAGAGCTTGAGGCCATCCACGAAGGCCGTCACCCGCGTCGAAGCGGCGGCCGTGAGCTCGAGGGTGAAAAGCCCGGCGGCCCCGTCAAACCGCTGTTGCCACAGGGCATGGTCGGGGCTGGAGGGCAGCGCCGGGTAATGCACCGCCGCCACCTCGGGCCGCTGCTCAAGCCACGCCGCCACCGCCCGTGCGCGTTGGGCGTGGGCCGGGTAGCGGATGTGCAGGGTGCGGGCGCCACGAAGGACCAGGGCACAGTCGTCGGCGGATACCGCCAGGCCCAGCAGGACACTGGTCTCGTGGAGGGTCTCGTAAGCCGCCGCCGTGGCGGTCACCGAGCCCATCAGCACATCCGAATGCCCCCCCAGATACTTGGTGCCGGCGACGATGGACAGATCGGCTCCGTCCTCGAGCGGGCGATAGCAATAGCCTGAGGCCCAGGTGTTGTCGCAGGCCACCCAGATATCGCCATGGGCACGGGCGGTGCGCACCACCGCGGCGATGTCCTGCAGCTCCATGGTCACCGAGCCGGGGGTTTCGGTGTAGATCATGCGGGTCTCGGGCCGGATCATCGCCGCCAGATCCGGCTCGCGGGGGCTGTAGAAGTCGTAGGCGATGCCGCGCTGGCCCAGAAAGCGGTTGAGCATCTGCCGAACCGGCGAGTAGACGGTATCCACCACCAGCACATGATCACCGGGGCGGAGCAACCCCAGGAACACCGCGGCAATGGCCTCGAGCCCGGAGCTGTAGAGCTTGGTGCCGTGGCCGGCCTCGAGCTCGGTGATCAGCCCCTCCAGGGCAAAGGCGGTGGGGGTGCCCCGGACCCCGTAGGTAAAGGACTGGGCGCTTTCGGTCCCCGGGCGAATGGCCGCCTGCATCTCGGCCATGGAGGCAAAATCCACCGTCGAGGCGCGCACTACCGGCGGATTCACCGGTCGGCGGCCGTCGCTGTAATCCGGCCTTGCGGCATGAACCAGGCGGGTCCCTCGCTTCACGGTCGCTCTCCGTTTTTTGTGACTGCCCTGCCGGCGTCATCATGGCAGCGCTGATGACAGCCGACCATACCTGTATGGTGAGATGCTCACTCATCAACACCGAGGTCTGTCATGGAAGTGATGTACACCACAACGGGGACCGCCACCGGCGGTCGCGATGGTCACGCGTCGATTGCCGACGGCAACCTGGATGTCAAGCTCACCGCGCCCAAAGAGCTGGGCGGGCCAGGGGGCGATGGCACCAACCCCGAACAGCTTTTCGCCTGTGGCTACTCGGCCTGCTTTCTGGGGGCCATGCAGTTTGCCGGCGGCCAGGCCGGCATCAGCGTCCCCGCCGAGACATCGGTCACCGCGACGGTATCACTGGGAAAGCGCGACGATGGCAACGGCTTTACCATCGCCGTTAAGCTGCAGGTCGCGCTGCCGGGCGTCGATCGCGCCGATGCCGAGGCGTTGGTGGAAAAGGCCCATGTGGTCTGCCCCTACTCCTATGCCACCCAGGGCAATATCGAGGTGACCACCGAGTTGGCCTAGCCCCGGGCGGGATGCGGCCGGGTCGGTGGCCCGGCCCGCGCCGCGGCCGCGACCCATCATCCGGGCGTCGACGCCTGCGTCGTCCGCTGCCGGGGCGCCCACCATCCGGCGTAGGCAAGCACTGCGAGGGCGGCCAGCAGCAGAAACGGCAGCACACTCAGGTTGAGCACCGCCCAGCCCACCGCCTCGAGCAGGGCGCTGGCGCTCAGCGCCGTCAACGAGACGATGCCAAACACCAGAAAATCATTGAGCGCCTGGGTGCGGCCCTTTTCTACCTCATCATGGACCCGCGTGAGCAGCGTCGTCCCGCCGATGAACATAAAATTCCACCCCACCCCCAGACAGACCAGCGCCGCCCAGTAGTGCCAGACCCCGTTGCCGGTGAGGTTGATGGCCACACAACCGAGCATCATTGCCACGCCGGCCTGGATCACGCTGACCACCCCCAATCGACGGATAAGCTCGCCGGTAAAAAACGAGGGCAGAAACATCGCCACCACGTGCCACTGAATGACGAAGGCGGTTTCGCTGAACGGGTGGGCATGGCCGGCCATCGCCAAGGGGGTGGCCACCATGATGATGTTCATCACCCCGTAGCCCACCGCCGCGGTGAGCACGGCCACGATAAAGCCCGGTTGCCGGGCAATCCGCGCCATGGACCGCCCCCCGTCGCCGGCCTGCGGCCGCGGTGGCCGGGGGATGCGCAACGCCGCCACCACCGCAATCGCCAGCAGATAGAACGCGCCGAGTACCAGATAGCTGCCGGCAAAGGCCGCCTCGAACCACCCCGAGGTCCAGCTGCCCAGGTTGGGTCCCATAAAGCCGGCGATAATGCCGCCGGCAAGCACCCACGAAATCGCCCGGCCCTTGTTGCCCTCGCCGGCCACATCGGCGGCGGCAAAGCGGAAGAACTGGCCGATGCCATTGAAGATGCCCAGCAGCACCGAGGCGAGGGCAAACAGCGCGAAAAGCCCCTGGAGGATGCTCGTCACCGCCAGGCCCACCCCCAAAAGCGCAAAGGCCAGCCCGGCCAGAAAGACAGGGCGTCGACCCAGCCGTTGCATCAGCAAAGAAGCCGGCACGGTGGTCGCGGTCATCGCGGCGAACTGCAACGCCAGCGGCAGCGTGCCCCAGGCCGGGTTGTCGGCAAGGGCCACCCCGACCAGCGCCGAGGTGGCAATCAAAAGCGAGCTGCCGGTCATCAAGATGGCCTGGCAGATCGCCAGCAAAGCGACATTGCGGGTCATGCCCGTCGCCGTCACGCCCGGTGCCCACCGAATCGTCGCGAGAGCTGCTCGCCGGTGCGTTGTGCCGGGCTGACCTGGGTGGTCATCCACACCGCGCCGGCATCGGTACTCACCCGCCGCAGCTGCCAGCGAAAGCGATAAAATCCACCATCCTGCGACACCACCTGGACCGCGAACACCGCGGCGGCATCGCCGATGCTCAGCCGCTGGATCTGGTGGCGGCGATGCTTGAGCAGCATGTTGTAACCCGGCCCCCGGATCATGCGGGTAAACCGCGCCAGCGGGCCGGTGATCGCCCGGTTACGGGGATGGGCAAAGGCCCAGACCTGGCGGATGCCACTGTTGATCGACGGTGTGTCGTTGGTCTGCAGGGCTTCGAGCTGGATGACGATGACCTCGCGGGCGGTGCGCTCGGGGTTGGGCTGCAGCAGTTCGGCCTTGGCGGCGACGCCGGCGGCGAAAAGCAGGCTCAGGCACAGGACAAGGGAACGGGGCCAGCGCCCCCGGGCGGAAAATCGGTTGGTCAACATAAGCGCGCTCCGGCGGGACGCGGCAGACGATTTCAGAACGCCCCGATCACAGGTAAGGTGATCCAAACGCGCCCTTTATGTCCAGTTTCGGGGGGAAAGCGGATGATCCAGACAACCTCGCGGGTGATCATCGACCGGCCACCGGAGGCGATCTTTGCGTTTGTCGTGGATGGCTTTCTCGACAACTATCCGCGTTGGTCGCCCGAGGTCAAAACCCTGCGCCCGCTGAGCGAGGGGCCGCTTGCCCCGGGCTGGAAGGCACGCCAGGTCCGCGTCGACCAGGGCCGACGCACCGCGACGGACTTTGTCGTCACCGAGCTGCAGCGCCCGCAGAAGGTGGCCTTTCGCGGGGTCACCGACCCCTACGGCATTGAATTCCGCCTCGATCCGCAGTCCGATACCCGCACCGAGCTGATCTTCAGCTTTGAGCTGGGTCAACTGGGCATGGCTTTTCGCCCCTTCGAAAAACTCATCAGGCATGCTGTCCAGGGCGGTGTCGAGCGGGTGACGCGCAATCTTAAAACCCTCGTCGAGCGCGAAACCCGCCCGGCCAACGACTAACAGGGGGAGACCGGCATGGATTTCAGTCCCGAAAAAGACCCTTGCATCATCCCGAGTGTGCTCACGCAGATCCTTGATACCTGCGTGAATGGCATCACGCTCTCGGATCCGGACCAGCCCGATAATCCCATCGTCTTTGCCAACCAGGTCTTCACCGAAATGACCGGCTTTCGACAGGAAGAGATCATCGGCCGCAACTGCCGATTCCTGCACCGGGACGATCGGGACCAGGAGGGTCTGGAGGCGATCCGCCAGGCGCTGGCCGACGAATCCGGCACCGAGGTGACCCTGCGCAACTACCGCAAAAACGGCGAGCTTTTCTACAATCAGCTCACCATCCAGCCGCTGCGCGATGAGCAGGGCAAGCTCATCTACTACCTGGGGGTGCAATACGATGTCACCTCGCTGATGCAGGCCCGGGACGAAGCCAAGCGCATGGCCCAACTCCTGGACCGCGGCGACGAGGACTAGGGCCGGACTAGCCCGCCGGATGCAGCCAGAAAAGCGCGCTGGCGAGCATCAGCATGGTCAACGCAAAGGGGGCGTTCCAGCGCAGGATCTCGCCGGCGCGCAGGCCATAGCTGCCCTGCATGGCGAGGTTGAGCCCGGACAGCGGGCTGGCCGCCACGCCGATCCCCCAGGCAGCGAGAAATACACTGGCAAGCAGATCCGGATCGGGCGCGAGGGGCTCGACAATGGCCGCGGCCGCCGCCACGCCGATCACCGGATGGATGCCCACCACCGCCGCGCCCACCAGCACCAGCAGCAGTAACGAGGCCTGCGGCGCGCCAAATCCGGCAAAAGGCAGTGCCGGCTCGTAGGCATTCACCAAGCTGGCAAGCCCCGCCGCAGTCACCCCGGCAGAGAGGAAGAGCACCAGCTCGGCGCGCATCGCGGGCAACCCCTCGCGGACATGGCGACTGAGGGCAAGCCCCGGCGAATGGCGCCTGACAAACAGGGTCAGCGCCGTCACCGTGGGCGCCAACAAAGCGATCAGCCCCAGAATCGAGACCGTCGGCCACACCGCATGGGCGGCGAGAATCATCACCGCCAGCAGCGCCGGCAGCCACAGGGCGGCCGGGTTCATCGGATAGCCCACGAAATCCGCCGTCCCCCCGCGCCGGGCCTGTAACAAGACAAGGACAAGCGCCATCACCGCGAGCGCGCCACCGTAGCCCACCAACACCGGCAACCGGGCGCCCGGGGCATAGGTGAGCGCGGCGGCCATGGCGGCAAAAAAGGGCGACCAGAATGCCGCCGCCGAAAACCCCTTGACCAGGACCTCGTACTGCCGGCGCGAGAGCCGCTCATCCCGGGCCATGCGCCTTGCCATGATAAAGACCGTCGAGAGGTTCACTACCGCGCCAAAAAGATGCACCCCGAGCAGTGTCCGCCACAGGCTCTGCCCGCCCCGGGGCGCGGTCTCGGCATCACCGGCCGGTGCGGTGATCAATCGCAGAAAGCTGACCGCCGCCAGCATGGCAAGCAGCGCGGCGTTGCCCGAAATGGCATGCCGCCAGTCCACGGCGATACCCTGGGCCGCCGGCACCGCCAGACCGGCCACGCCGATGGCCATCAACACCAGACTCTGAATGCGGGTGCGGCGAGGGACGGAGCGCCACAGCAAAAACCCCGCCAGCCAGGCGGCCAGCCCGGCATAGAGCAGGGGCACTGCCCCGGCCAGTGTCGAGAGAACGGTCAGCCCCATGGCCACGGCAAGGGCCAGGCCGGCGATCGAGCGGGATAGTTGAGACACAGCGGAGCGGGGTTATTCGACGCGACTGATCGCCAACTCGGGCCCGACCAGGACAGTTGCCATCAAATCCGGATCGAGGTGGCGTCGCATTGCTGCCCTGACTTCTTCGCCATCCAGTTGCTGTAGCTTTTCGCTAAAACGCTGGACATCGTCCAGAGCAAGCCCGTGGAAGCCGATCGTTGCGATTCGCTCAAGCAAGTCCCGATTACTCGCCAACTGCAGCGGCAGGCTGCCCAACAGGTTCTCTCGTGCCAGCTCGAGCGCATTCGTATCCGCACCTTGGTCGAGTAACTCGCGAAGGCTTGCCCGCAGGACCGACAGTGCCTCACTGAGCGCCTCATTGCGGACATGTGTTTTCATCTGGAAACGACCACCGGCGGCGCCAGCCGTGAGCTTGCAGGCGCTGCTGTAGGACAGCCCGCGCTCACGGCGCATGCGGCGGGCAAGGATCGAGGTCAGGCCGCCGCCACCGAGGATGTGGCAGCCGAGATGGAGCGCCGGGTGATCCTCATGGCCGTAGGGCAATGAAACCCCGCCGATCGAGACATGGGTTTGCTCGGCCTCAAAGGGAAGCCGCGAAACAAGCCGTCCGGACGGTGGGTTGACGGGCGTCAACGCCGACGCACGTTCTCCGACGGGTAGCCCGGCCACGAGCTGCTCGGCAGTACGCTCGGCCTGCGCTCTGGACAGGTCGCCCACAAGCGTCACGGTTGTGTTGGCGCCGACGTAGTAACGGCCATGAAACGACCGCAAGCGCTGCGGATCAATCGCCTGCAGGCTAGCCGATTCACCACCGGGCGAAGTGGCGTAGGGGTGATCCCCGAAGATCGCTTCTGTGAAGCCTTTCTCGATTTTCTCCATCGGCGCTGTGGATTCTTGAGCGAGTCCGGCGATCATGCGCTGCCGAATGCGATCGACCGAATCAGATGGAAAAACCGCACCACCAATGCACTCGCCGATGGTCTGAAAGACGGGGCCGAGGTGCGTCTGATGACTCAAGCACCGAATATTGACATCGGCGGTATCCCGGCCGCAGCGCATTTCAACGCGTGCGCCATGCTGCTCGAGCGCTTGTGAGATCTCACCGGCCGTCTGCTCAGCGGTTCCCTCGAGTAGGAGATTACTCGTCATGCGGGCAAGCCCTGGCAGGGTGTTGTCGCGAGCGCTGCCGGCGTTGAAAGCGATACGTGAATCCACAGTCGGCAAGCCACGACGGGCGACGAAAAAGACCCGGGCACCATTGTCGGTGCACCAATGCTGTATCGAGAGCTCCATCAAACAGCCTTAACGTCAGATTCGATCGGGCTGAGAATGCCGACCACCGAGTTCTCGGACTTTAGGTAACGCTCTGCGACGGCCTGTAGCCGCCCCTGAGTAATGGATTGGAGCTTGTGCTCGAACTCTGAGAACAGCGCCCAGCCGGCGCCAATCGCCTCGAGTTGGCCAATCTGCATCGCCTGATTGAAAACATCATCCGCGCTGAAAAAGTGATCGGCAACGAGCTGACTTCTGGCTCGCCGCAGTTCGTTCTCAGATACTGGCTCCGCGGACAGTCGCGCGATCTGTGACCGCAAGGATTGCTCAAGCGTCTCGGTTTGAGTGTTCGGGCAGACCGCGTGGCAAGTGAATTCCGCATCCAGTCGCGTCATACCGTTGTAGGATGCGTCGATGACCGTTGCCTGCCGGCTGCCACGGACCAGCGCATCGGTCAGGCGCCCTCCCTCGCCCCCGTCCAGAATGGCAGCGAGCATCATCAGTGCATACGCATCATCCTCGGTTTCGGCCGTGGCGAAAGAAGGCACCCGATAGCCAATCCGCAGGTGCGTCAGTCGGCTCTGGGCGTCCCGATAAACAAGACGCCGCTCCCCGGGTGGCACTAGCGCGCGTGGATCACAGGGTCGAGCCGCTTGCGGCCCCTGCAGGATCCCGAAGTGTGCTTCTGCCAATTCGAAAACCTCACTCGGATCGACCGCGCCGGCCACCACGAGATTGGCATTGGCGGGGGCGTACCATTGCTGGTACCAACATCTGAGGTCATCTTCGTCGATGGCCTTGATATCGTCCGCCCATCCGATGATGGGATGGGCGTAGGCGGTGCCTGCCTCGGCCACCGAAGCGTAGCGCTCCAGAAACCGGCCCTCGGGCCGGTCATCCGTGCGAAGCCGACGCTCTTCCAGGACCACCTCACGCTCGGTTTCCAAGGCTTCAGCGCGAATATCGAGGTTGGCCATCCGATCGGCCTCAAGCTCAAAAGCGACCGGCAGACGATCGGCAGCGAGGATCTCGAAATAGGCCGTGAAATCCCGCCCGGTGAAGGCGTTTTCGCGGCTGCCCTGTCGGGATACGATTTCCGAGAAAGCCCCCTCCGGATAGCGCGCTGTGCCTTTGAACATCATATGTTCAAGCAGGTGGGAGATGCCCGTGAGGCCGCGCTGCTCGTAGCTTGAACCGACCCGATACCAGATTTGGGACACCGCGATCGGCGCCCGGCGATCGGGCTTGACGAACACGCGCAGTCCGTTGTCCAACACCGCACTTTCAATGGTTTCGGTTGACGGCACAATGGTCGTTGACATGGCCTCTCCCGCGGCGAGGTAAGCTTCGATCTACTCACAGCCTAGCAGCCGTGAATGCCATGGCCAGCATGCAGCTGCCGTGGATGCCAGTCTCTATCCCGCGGGACATTTGAAAAAAGATAGTGGTCAGGGACCGAAAGGATGGGCCGCGCCCTGAGACGCGGCCCGGTTGCCACCCTAACTTCCAGGCGTCATCTTGTAGATGACACCCCCATCGATGGCCGTGTAGAGACTGCCATCCGGGCCCTGTTCGAGCGCGCGGAAACGTCCGGATTCCATCGGAAGGGTCATTTCGGTGACGTCGACGACCTCGGTGCCATCATCGTTGAACTCGATAATGTCGATCCGCTGGCCGATCGGCGTCCCACCGAAGCCGATCCCCATGATGCCAACCGCCATGGCGCCGTCCCAGTTGCCCCACTGATCGCCGCGCAGGAACACAGCAGGGCATGTGCCCTGTGACCAGCCGTTGTTGGACCAAGCCGGCTCCATGGCATCCGGATAGGTCTGCAGATCGGTCATCGGCATGAAGGCCGCGCGCTCGAACCGATTCATGCCCTCGTTCTGATTGGGCATGTAGCCGCAGTATCCATCGGGACAATCACCGCGCCCGGCCATATTATCCCGCGGATCCCAGCCTGCGTTACCGCCGTTTTCCAGAACGGTGATCTCGTCCGAATGCCACGGACCATGTTCGGCTGTCACAACCGAACCTGTCGCCGGATTGAACGCAATACCCTGGACATTGCGGTGACCGTAGGTAAACGTCCGCTTATCAAAACCCGCCGGTGGGGCGTTGTCTGGATGGGCGTTACCGTCGGTGTCGATGCGCAGGACCTTCGATCCCATCAACTCCGGGCTTTGCGGGATCTCGGGGTTGTGATTGTCACCCGTGGTCAGCCAGAGCGCTCCCTCGGGTCCGAATCGCACGCGGCCGCCGTTGTGGGCCCCTGGCCCACCAAACGGATGATCCGAGGCAGCCATTTTGTACGGGACGTCATCAACGATGTCGGTGCGATCGGAAACCTCCGAGAAGTCCTCGCTGAGTCTGAACCGCATCAGCCGGTTGGTATGCGGGTCCGACATGCTGGATGTCGAATACACATAGATCCGCCGGTTGTCATCGAAATCCGGATCAAAAGCCACGCCCATCATCCCGGCCTGCCCTTCGCAGAAAAGGTCGGTGCCGTTGGAGGCGTAGCCGTCAGTATCACCCACGCCATAGAGCTTGTTGATCTCGCCATCAGGCATCCGCACTGACAGCCCTTTGCATTTTTCGGTGAAAAGCATCGTGCCGTCACCGAGAAATGCCATATCCCAGGGATTCTCCAGTCCCTCAACGACAACCTCTGCCTGCAGATTCGTCGTGTTCATCCCGGTTTCTGCCATCGCCGGGGCTGTGAAAGCGACGGACACGGCCATGAACGAGAGGGCGTTCCTAAGCATGAGATTTTTAGTGGTTTTCATCAGTCTCTCCTCTTGAATTAAATGGCGAAACGGTTTTACTGCACACCTCCTTTATCGACCCTGCGTCGAAAATTTGCTCCATACGCCGCTCTCCCAACCGGGCTTAACCCGGAATACAAGGGCGCTTGTCCGATTACTCTTCAAACGTCGTTGATATGTAGGCAGCCAGGCTTGCGATGTCTTGATCAGACAAATCCTTGGCGTTTTGAATCATCAACACGGAATTCGGGCCAACCATCTCGCCGGCTCGATAGGTTTGGAGCTTGCTAGCCAGATAGGCAGCATCCTGGCCTGCCAACTTGGGGTAGCTGGCAACACCCTGTGCTTTTTTGCCATGGCAGGCGCTGCAGTTGTTCTTGAAAAGCTGTGCCGCTGAAGCGAGGTCAATGTCATCACTCCCGCCGCTCTGCGCTGCGGCCGAAAGTGGCACGCAAACGATGGCCAGCCCCAAAGCCAGGCCGAAAGACTTAATGGTCAACGTTGTCTCCTCCACGAGGCCTTCCGGCCATGTTGTTATGCCCGCCTTCAGACGGTCGGGAAGAGTCTTGCCCGAATCCGCTACGCCGCGCAAGGGGTTTTTACTCACACCGCTATACCGTCTCACGAGACAGGATGAGCGGCTCGATAATCAAACCGCTCGGCCGACGATCACCGCGCCCGGGGCATCGATTGCGCCGCCCGACATTGTGTGTCATAACCGTGACGGCGTTCGGCTGTCCGGGGGCATCACGGTGTCATTTCGGAACAAAGCCTGGCCGCATAAAGTGTGCATGCGCGTTGGTATGGGCCTTGCATACCCACAAGCGACCGACAAGGTCGACCGGTGCCGGGGAAACCCGGCGACATGTCATGACAGGAGGAAGAGATAATGGAGTGGAACAAGCCTGAGTATCAGGAAATGCGTCTGGGTTTTGAAATCAACCTCTACGTAACAGCTCGATAAGACCCTGCGGGGGCGGACGCCTGCCCCCGCTTTCCTACCATGCACATACGCGTTCTTGGTTCCGCCGCCGGTGGCGGATTCCCGCAGTGGAACTGTGACTCGCCCCGTTGCCGCGCTGCGCGCAACGGCCGGCTCATCAGAGAACGCCGGTCACAGTCATCGATTGCGGTCTCACAAAACGGCCAGGAATGGCTGTTGGTCAATGCATCACCCGATATCCGCCAACAGATCCTGGACAACGCGGTACTGCACCCGCGCGGCGCGGTGCGAAGCTCGAGCATTGCAGCGATCGCGCTCATGGACAGCCAGATTGACCATGTCACAGGTCTGCTGATGATGCGCGAGAGCGACCAACCTCTCGCCATCTATTGCACCGAGCGGACTGAAGAAGACCTGCGCAGCGGGTTTCCGATCTTCGAGATGCTCGAGCACTATTGCGGCGTCCGCATCTCGCACCTGCCTCTGGATGGCGCCGCGGTCGAGCCCCCGGAAACACCTGGCATTCGTATCCTGCCGGTCCCGCTCACCAGCAAGGCACCCCCCTACTCGAGCCACCGGCTGGATCCACGTCCTGGAGACAATCTGGGGTTTGTCATCGATAGCCCCGATACCGGAAAACGGGCCTTTTATGCCCCGGGGCTGGGTGAAGTCGACGATCGTCTGAAGGCGTGGATGGCGAGTGCGAACATCATCATGGTGGACGGAACGACCTGGACCGATGACGAGATGGCCCAGGTCGTCGGCGGGAAAAAGACCTCACGCGAGATGGGCCATCTACCGCTGACCGGCGAAGGCGGCATGCTGGATGTGCTCGCCGACTACCCGCTCGCTCGCCGAATCCTCGTCCACATCAACAACACCAACCCTGTGCTCGACCCCGAATCCGCCGAGCGGGCTCGGCTTGAAGCGCTGGGTATCGAGGTATCCCACGATGGCATGGACATCCGCTTCTGAACCGATAACGACTGCGCTGTCGGCCGATGAGTTCAAGCGTCGGTTACGGGCAATGGAGCGGTATTACCATCTCCATCATCCTTTCCAGCAGATGATGGCCCGTGGCGAGCTCAATCGCGAACAGCTGCAGGGTTGGGTTATCAATCGTTTCTACTACCAGGCCAGCATCCCGCGCAAGGACGCTGCCTTGCTCGCTAACTGCCCCGATCCGGCGGTTCGCCGCGAATGGGTGCAGAGAATCATCGATCACGATGGGCGCGGCGATGACCCCGGCGGTATCGAGGCATGGCTACGGCTGGGAGAGGCGGTCGGCGTGTCGCGTGAGCGACTGCTCTCGCTCGATGAGGTCCTTCCCGGTGTGCGTTTTGCCGTGGACGGGTATATCAACTTTGCCCGCCAGCGACCCTGGGAAGAGGCGGTGTGTTCCTCTCTGACAGAGCTCTTCGCTCCTGAGGCGCACCGATCCCGCCTTTCCACGTGGCCACAGCACTATCCATGGGTGGACAATGAGGGGCTCGCCTATTTTCGGAATCGTCTGGGTCAGGCTCGGCGAGACGTCGAGCACGGCTTGTCGCTGACCCTGGCACATTTCCGCAGTGCCGAGGCTCAGCAGCGGGCGCTGGAGACGCTTGGTTTCAAGCTGGATGTGCTCTGGTCAATGCTCGATGCCATGTATCTGGCGTTTATCGTGGAGATGCCGCCCTATCAGGCGGTTGAAGATCAATGAACGGCGATGCGCGAATCTGGCTCAGTGCCGGTATGCGCCTTCAATGGGAGGCTGCGCAATCGGCTTACGTCATGCTCTATCCTGAGGGGATGATCAAGCTGAACGGACCGGCCGGCGAGATCCTGTCGCGCTGCGACGGCCGCACTGTGGATGGGTTGATCGCTGATTTGCAGCAGGCCTTTCCGAGCGCCGATCTGACAGCGGATGTGATCACTTTTCTGGAAGAGGCGAACACCAAAGGGTGGCTGAGGACAAAAGAAGGGGACGACGATGGCTAGTGTAGAAAGCCAGGTGGGGCCCGCCGCCAACGCGACGCCCATCCCACTTTGGCTGCTGGCTGAAGTGACTTATCGCTGCCCGCTGCAGTGCGCCTACTGTTCGAATCCCATTGCGTTTGCACGCTATCGCAATGAGCTTGAAACCGATGAGTGGCTCTCTGTCCTGGACCAGGCACGCGCCATGGGGGCTGTACAGCTCGGTATCTCTGGCGGGGAGCCGCTGCTTCGCAAAGACCTCGAGACAATCGTCAAACACGCGCGGGAACTTGGCTTCTACAGCAACCTGCTCACATCAGGAGTAGGTCTGGATGAAACCCGCCTTGGTGAGCTGAAACGGGCCGGCCTTGATCACATCCAGATCAGCTTCCAGGCCGATAGCAGCGGACCATCGGATGAGATCGCCGGCGGTCACCACTTCTCGACAAAAGAACGGATGGCGCAGGCAATCAAGGCGCATGACTACCCCATGGTTTTCAACGTCGTCATGCACCGCCGCAACCTGGATCGTGTTGATAGCATTCTGCAGCTAGCCTGGGACCTTGGCGCCGATTACGTCGAATTGGCGAATACTCAGTATCACGGCTGGGCCTATCACAACCGTGCGGCACTCATGCCGACACGCGAGCAAATACGACGCGCCGAGGCGATCACACAACACTGGCGTGAGAAAGTCGGCAACCGCATGCAGATTTATTTTGTCGGTTCCGATTACTACGACGAGACCGCCAAACCCTGCATGAATGGCTGGGGCACGACGTTTCTCGGCATCGCCCCGGATGGTCGGGCCATGCCTTGCCATGGAGCAGCAGAGTTGCCGATTGAGCTTCCATCTGTCCGTGAAGAGCGCCTACAGGCGATCTGGGAGGACTCGCATGCGTTCAACGTCTTCCGCGGTCACGACTGGCAGCCAGAGCCGTGCCGTAGCTGCGAGTTACTGCATAGTTGCCATGGAGGATGCCGATGCCAGGCCTTGCTGCTCGCCGGGGACGCATGGGCGACCGACCCGGTCTGTCCAAAGTCGCCTCTTCATGAGCGGGTCGTCCGTGAAGTCGAAGCAGCCGATGAGCGCAAGAATGAGTTCCCTTTGGTGATGCGCACTGTCAAAAACAGCCGCTCACTGTCGTAACAGAACGTCTATCGCCTGAGCATCCCCAGGACGAATGCCAGTTCGCTGCTCGCCGCGGACCGGACGTTGGCCGCATTGCGCAGGCCGTGCCCCTCACCCGGATAGACGTGGAGCTCGGCATGGCCACCATTGGCGATCATCGCATCGGCCATCGCGGTTGCCTGACTAACGGGAACGATCCGGTCAGCGTCACCCTGGATCAGCAGGACCGGCGTTGTGATCTCATCGGCATTCAGCGCCGGCGAACGATGGGCATACAAAGACGCATGCGCCACTGGGTCGCCGACCAGAAAGTCAAGGTAACCCCGTTCAAACCGATGGGTGAGGGTGGCCAACCGGGCCAGATCCGTCACGGCCCACCGACACAATCCCCCTCGGAACCGGCCGGTCTGACGCAATGCATTCAACACGGTTAACCCGCCGGCGCTATTCCCGGCGATAAACATCTGCCCGGGATCGCACAAACCCTCGGCCGCAACCGCATCTGCCATGCAGATACAGTCATCACGATCGGTAATGCCCCAGTTGCCACGCAGACGTTCCCGGTAGTGACGACCATGCCCGCTGCTGCCGCCATAATTGACCTCCAACACCGCAACACCGTGCCCGGTCCAGAACTGAACCTCTGGATTCCACGCCGGACTGCGCATGGCCGTCGGTCCGCCGTGTGCCCGGAGCAAAAGCGGCGGCCGCCCAGCCTCCGGACCACTGACACCCGGACAGTGGGGGCGGTAGAGGTAGCCATGAACCGCACCCTGCGCACCTTGCGCGACCATCTTCTCCGGGCGCGAGACACTGTCCGGATCCGGGCTGGTCTCCAGGCAGACGATTCGTTCGACCTGACCGGACGCCATATCGAGTCGACAGATCGCAGGCGGTGTGTCTTCTCGGCTGCCGAGATACCAGACATCACCACCGCCCGTCTGAAGCTGCGTGATATCCACCTCGGCAACGCCCATGTCCCGAACGACACCGGATGGGTGGATGCTCACCGCAGCACAACGGCCCGAGTCCACTTGTACAGCGACGGTGATGTCATCGGCGATGCCGACGTGATGCCCATGCGCCAGCTGCCATGGCGGCCGGCCGATATCGGCGGCAATGTCTATCACTCGTCTGCCTGACCGACCGGCCAGACGATAAAGTTGCCACCAGCCGGCCCGATCATCGAGGTAATACAACGATCCGTCGGCGCCCCACCGTGGTTCGATGACCGAAGACTGACCATCGGTCAATGCCTCGCAGGTGCCGCTTTCAACATCGAGGCACCAAAGACGCGAGCGGGTCCAGGGCATCTCGTTGGCAGCCCACGAAATCCAGGCAACCCAACGACCATCCGGACTGAACCGGGGACTGGCAGAAAAGGGAACGGGCTCGATAAACGGCTGAACAACCTCACCGGATTGAAGATCCAACAAGACAAGCCGCGTCAGATCTTCACCCGGGGCCTCCTGCAAAAAGACCAGGCGGCCGGTCGGCGGGTGGACATCGCAATCTGCGTGGCGGCAGTCCGATACCGTGTGCAAAGGTACCGACTTACCCTGGGATGTCAGCGCCCACACGCCCTGGTCCTCATCCTGTATGAAAATCCAGGGATACGCGCCGGTGCCGGGCCAGATCGCCCGCCCCCCATACCCGTGCATCCGGCACCGCGGCGCGACGCCGTTGGGCGACCACGCGTCAGTCAGGTCACGATCAGCGACACGCAGACGCGTCGAGTCGTCACCCGGGTCATGTTCCGACCAGGCCAGGCGAGAGCCATCCGGCGTCACCGCGAAGCCGGTCAACCGCTTTTGACCCGCGAGCGCTTCCACGCTGACCGTGCCGGGCCAATCTCCCCATGGAAGGACGCGGCGGTTCACGACAAACTTGGCGGATCAGCCGATCGAGCGGACAAACTCAACCGATTGGTGGGGCGGCGACGCCAGTGTTTGATGGATCACACAATAGCGTTCGGTCAACTCGACCAGTTTACTGAGCTTGGCATCATCCGCGTCACTATCAAGTTCAAAGCGAAGATGAACGTCGCGTAACCCCACGGGCACTTCCGGATCCAGGGCGAGGGTGCCGCGCGCATCCCAATGGCCTTCGACGATGACGCGACTCTGCCGCAGCTCGATGCCCATCGCCGTTGCGACGCTCTTGAGGGTCACACCGGCGCAGGCGGCGAGCGCTTGGAGTAGCATGTCCGCGGAACAGGCATGGGACCCATCCCCGCCTGCCGCGGGATGGAGACCGGCCACCAAGTCCCCCGACCAGGTCTGAAGCGTGCACGCGATCTCCTCATCGGCCAATTGCGCCTCAGCTCTTGCAGCGATCAGCGCCGTGTCGGGCTTGTCCCGGTAGCGTTCTTTGAGGGGTTGCTGGCATGCACGCAGTGCTTGCGCGTCCATGATCGGCGTCCTTTTTGATGGGTTGGATGGATCAGTGCTCGGTATCGATTCCGTATTTCTTTAGTTTCCGGTACAGAGTGTTACGACTCACGCCCAGCCGCTCAGCGGTTTTTGTGATATTCCACCGGTGCTGTTCAAGCTCTCTGAGAAGCGTGTCCCGCTCAGCGGCTTCCAGTGGACTATCGGCGCGCCCCGGGTCACTTAGCGCTGGATCAGGAAGGTCGCCTTGAGAAACACTGCTTGATCTCGCGGCGGCGGCTGGCATCTCTCCCCCGACGATTACCCCCGGCAGATCTCCAACTCGAATGACGCCATCATCAGACAGCGCAATGGCTGTTCTCAGGCAGTTGCGAAGTTGCCTGACGTTACCGGGCCAGGGGTAGTCAAGCAGTCGCTGGTATGCAGCCTCATCGATTGCGACGTCCTCATCACCGCCGGTTTCCGCGGCGAGGGCAGCAGTAATGACGCGATCTTTGTCGCTGCGCTCACGCAGCGGCGGCAGTTCGAGTGTGATGGCATTGAGCCGGTAGTAAAGATCTTCTCGAAAGAGCCCTTCCTCGACCAATTGCAGCAGATTACGGTGAGTGGCGCTGATGACGTTTAGCTCGACCGGCACCGGTTCCTCACTACCGAGTGGCATGACCTCTTTTTGCTCCAGCACCCGGAGGAACCGGGTCTGTAGTTCTGGCGGCATATCACCGATCTCATCCAGAAACAACGTGCCGCCACTCGATTCAAGCACTTTGCCCCGCATACCTTCGCGCTTTGCGCCAGTAAAAGCACCATGGCGGTACCCGAAAAGCTCGCTTTCAATCAGCGACTCTGGGATGGCGGCACAATTGACGGCGACGAAAGGACGCTTATGACGTGCACTGGCATTGTGCATCGCCCTCGCGAGAACTTCCTTGCCGGTACCCGTTTCTCCGCACAAAACGATCGGGACATTTCGGTCCACTACCCGGCGGGCACACTGCACGATCTTTGCGACCTGCTCGTCGCCGTTGTTGGCCATCGCTTCCAGCGACAATTCTCCTGCATCGCCGCACTCGCCACCCACGGATTGGTCACCCGCCCGCTGCACTTTAGTTTTGGAAGCCGGTTTGAGCAGGGGCTTTTGCAATGCCCCAAAAAGCGTTTCACCCGAGCGCGCATCGCGAAGCCGCATCGGCGTATCGCCTTGCGTCGATGCGTGCGCATGGATGGAGGACGCTGTGATGCCCAGCAGTTTTTCGAGGGGTTCGTTGACCACTGAGTCGGCCGTCCGAATACCGAACAGCTCACGTGCCCGATTATTGAACGCGATTGTTTGACCATCTCGATCGATCGCCACCATTCCTGCGCCCGGCGAATCGATCAGAGACACCCGCTCGTGAAATCGAATCACAAACGCATTGGTGTGACGATCCAGAAAGTAGAGGTTTTCGATAACCCGAGCGGACTGTTGAACCAGCGCGATGGTATGGTGCTGGATTTCGCGGGTGTTGTTTGCCTGCGCAGAAGAAATATCCAGCACAGCCACCAAACGACCCTGCGGATCGCAGATGGGCGCGGCAGAGCAGGACAGCTCCGTATTACGACTGAGAAAATGCTCATCGCGATGGATAGTGACCGGCCGGCCTTCCACGATGCAGGTGCCGATACCATTCGTGCCAACGGTTGATTCGCTCCAGTCCGCACCAAGCCAGAGTCCAACTCGTTCGAACTGCTCGGCCAATCCGGGGTCACCCAGCCGATGCAGGATATAGCCATTGGCGTCAGTCAACAGGACCGAGTAACCCGATTGCGCAATCTGCCTGTAGAGGCCCCGCATCTCAGCCTCGGCGATGTGGTAGAGCTCGCCAAGCTGTTCGCGGCGATGGCGCAGTTTTGCCTGATCGAGGACAATTTCAATCCCGGGGATCCCGGGGTCGAGGGAGTAATTGACCAGAGAACGCTTCCACGACATCGCGACGCGGACCTCCTCTGGCCGGATAATCCGGGTCGGGGAGTAGGCACTCCACCGCCGGACAGACTCCTCCACCCGCTTGGAGTGAATATAATGGTCACTCTGCAACTCGCTCCCCTCCAAACGCAATCGACGATGGATTCCGACGACTACTTAACACTTATAATAGTCCCACCCTTCATGCACTCTTGGTAGATGTCAAGCTTCTGGAATTGGACCAGGCTCTTGCCTGAGACAGTGTGTCATTCTCTCAGAACGTCCATGGACGATAATCACTGGCATGGCACTTGCACCGGAGTGAGGCTGGTGTAACGGAATTCTACGAGCGAGCGGTAGGAAGATGCATGGTCGGTTAGAAGACAGACGCTTTTTGTATGGGGCCGTGACCGTTGCGGTTGGCCTGAGTATCGGGGTGTGGATCACCGCCGAGGTCGTTGGGAGTCCCTCCGAGCTCGCTTGGATTCTCGCCGAGTGGGAGGCCGCAGTGGGCCACTTTTCGATCAGCCTGTCCCGGCTTGTCGAGGCAGTGTTGATCATGCTGGGCTTTGGGATACCGCTGTCGATTACCTCTCGGCGGCTGCCAGGCTTAGAAGCCACGATCACACCCATAATGCTGACCCTGCTGGCAGTGCCCTGGGTGCTTCTGGCCGCTGCCGTGAACATGATGATTCACCTGCGACTTGAAGCCGACCAGATGGTATTGATGGCTGCGGTTGGAGGCGGGGCCTGGCTGGTCGGTTCACTGGCTCCGCGGCAGCAGAGCCGATCGGAACGACGCGCACGGGCAAGGTATGCGCTTCGGACCATCATTCTAATGTTGATCGTCGCTGAGATGGTTTCACTTAGCCAAGGCCTGGGCAGTCAACTTCGGTTCTACACCCTTTATTGGAGCCCCGCTCTTCTGGTGCTCTACGGTGGGCTTGCCGCTGCGCTTGTAGCGTTCACCATCGCGATCGGACGATTGGGTACGCCTTGGGTGATCAAGGGCTTGGAACGATTCGCCGGACCTCACGGTTAATCGTTGTCCGCCCCTTCCACGTCGCGAACGCCAGCGTCTCAGCAGATAGCCCTACCACTGTGCTGACCTGCCGGTCACCCGCAAGCCATCGTGCAACCGGCCTAAGCGAGAGAATCGCACCCACATCACCGCGCTGCAGGGCATCCCGCGCCTCTTTGGCATCGAACAAAAAACGCTGCTCATAACCCTGATCACGGATCCATCGCGCCGCCTGGCCGCGATCAATGCCCCAGAACGGGAGGTAAAGGCCCGTCGGCCCGGCGCGCGGATCACCGGCAATGGCCCAATCTGCCGTGCGATAGGGCACCAGCTCCATGAGTGTCCGCGTCTCCTCGGATGTGACAATGCCGCCAACGACCAGCTGACAAGCAGACGGACGCATGCCCCAGTCGCTCGGATCGATAGTGTCGCCCCAGCCGGGCTGAGGATTCCACTGCACCGAGACGTCTATCTCGGCGGCAATCGACCGAACGAGCTCGGCTTCGCTGCCCTGATACTGATCGGTCCCGGATTCGGGCTTCAAAAGCGGGGGCAGCGACGGTGGCACACAGACGCTCAAAGCACCACCCTCGCGAACCTGGGCCAGGGAAGACTCGGGTGGCAGTTCGCGGACCACAAGCAGCATGATAACTCCGGCCATGATGAGCAGGCCGGACCGGCCGATGCGGCGGAATAGCCGTTGAACCGGTTCAGCGGCGGAACGCATGGTAGGCCAGGGCAATCGGGATGAGCACAAAAGCCGACAAGACCGCTCGGGCCGTGACTGGATCGAATTGGCGATAACCCAGCATCGCCCACCGGAGCTCGTCAATGGCGTAGGTCACCGGGTTGGCATGAACCAGGAAGACCAACCAGGCCGGGAAACTTTGCAGCGCTTGTTCCATCGACAAAGAGGGATCCAACGGAAAGATCGAACTCGCCAGGAAAAACGCAGGCAAGATCAGCGTATTGGCGAACACTCCAAACCCTTGAAAACTGCTCATCCGTGAGGCGAGCAGCAGACCAATGGCGGTAAAGGCCAACGCGACGGCCACCATGGGAAGTAGCGCCGCAAACATACTTGTATACGAAACCGGCACATTCGCCGCCGGGAGCAGGATCATCACCAGAAGGCCCTGCGCCATGGCAATTGTCGTACCACCGGCGAGCTTGCCAAAGAAAATCGCGCTCCGCGGTGTGGGCGAAGCAAACACCTCCCGCGAAAAACCGAATTCCCGATCCCATATGAGCGAAACCGCCGACTGGATGGCCGGGTACATCAAGTTCAATACCACAACGGCCGGCAGGATGAACTGAATGTAGGTAAAGGGAACCATAAAGGTGGTTTCGCGCAGGCCCGTCCGAAAATAAGGGGTCAAACCAATGCCGAAGATCATCACCCATAGAACCGGCCGACTGAACGCACCCACGATTTGCCCGCTGTCCCGGAGCATGCGCACGACTTCCCGCAGCCATACTGCGTGGGTTGTCGCTGCGAAATCATGTGTGTAGCGCAGAAGAGGTTTCAGTGCTGTCATTTCGCTGATGCCTTCAGCGCGACAGGTTGGCCGTGCGGTCGCGCAGTTCGCGACCCGTGAGATTAATAAAGACATCCTCGAGGCTGGGGTCAACGACCTCGAGACCATCCACCATACGCCATTGATGTTCGTCGGCGACCAACTCCCGAAGCAATGAATCCGGATCTTCCGCTTCAATCTGTATTACGGAATCCCGTTGCTTGCATTTTCCCGGAAAGCGATCGCTCAAGGCCTGCCGGAAGGCATCGTCGCCGATCTGCAGATTAATCAGTTTGCCACCGATACCCTGACGCAGCCTTGCGGGATGATCCAGGGCCTGAAGCCTGCCCTGATCGATGATAGCAACCCAGTCCGCCCCCTCCGCTTCGCTGATCTGGTGCGTGGTGAGCAAAAGCGTCACACCATGATCCTTTTGCAGACGCTCGAGATATTCCCAGATACGCCGGCGACTCTGGACATCGAGACCTGTGGTCGGCTCGTCCAGGACAACCAACGTGGGTTCATGGAGCATGGCACGGCCAATTTCCAATCGGCGTTTCATACCGCGGGACAGATCGCTGACCGGGGCGTTCGCCCATTGCTCCAGCTCGACAAGCGCCAAAACCTTCCAGGCGCGCCTCCGCCGCTCCTGGCGTGGGACCTGATAAATCCTGGCGTGGAAGATCAAGTTTTCGAATACGGTCAGCCGATCATCGAGGCTGGCCTCCTGAAAGACCAGGCCGAGAGATCGACGCACCGCCCGGGGCGCGCGCCGCACATCGAGGCCGGCCACCGACACATTGCCACCGCTCGGCCGCAACAAGGTGCACAAGGCGTGCACAAGCGTGGTCTTGCCAGCGCCGTTTGGACCGAGCAGTGCGAAGAAGCTTCCTTTTGGCACAGAAAAGCTGACGCCGCGCAGTGCCTCAACGCTGCTGTAGCTGTGTCGCAGGTCCGAGACCTCGATGACGGCGGCACTATCCATACAATTTTTCAGTCATCGTCGCCGAAATCATCATCCGGAAGGACCGCATCGGCAGCCGCTGGCTGAAAAGCGGCGGTGGAAAGACCGCTCTCGGTAATGATCTCCGCCATCCGACCGGTCTCGATCATGCGGGATATCGCCTGATCGAACTTTTGCCGGAGGGTTGGGCGATCGCTGCGCAGACCAGCGAACACGTACCACTCCATGTTTGGCAGGCTCGTGACCGGATGAGCCGACAGCCCCTCGGATTCCGGGTCGGGGATCTGCGCGTATAGCGGCGGCGCGTACACGACCGCGTGGTCCACCTCACCGTCCTTCAGGGCCGACACAATCGCATCGGATGATTGATACCTTTTCACGGTGACGCTGTCCGGACGGGTGGTCATGAGGAGCAGGTAGGGAACACCCCGGCCTTGCAGGGCGAGCACATCGTCCGGGGAAAGATCAGTGAGGCTCTCGACGGACGGGTCACGTGACACCAGCTGAAAGCCGGTCCGGAAGAATGGCTGACTGGCGAGCATCTCTTCGTCAGCCGGATAGTCGAAAGCCGCTGTCGTGCTCCCCGGCAGACCCATGAACGCATCGCACTGCGTGGCCAGTCTGACAAGGAACTCTTTGCGAGTGGCGACCATCTGGTAACCGCTTCGGTCCTCTTCTTCGCGGGTAATGACAAAACTCGCGGGTCTGCCGACATTCAAAGCGATTTCCTCGGCAATGGCCTGCTGTGCCCGCCAGGTGGGATCACGCTTGTCGATGCAGAATCGCAAATCAGGGCCCGTCTGGAGCCGGCTGTTGGGGAAGGGATACTGATCAGGGTAGTCTTTGGCGCCAGCAGGCACCGAAACGGCGAAGAAAAAGACGGCAACCAGGACCGCCCTCATGGTGGTGCTGTTCATCGCGACACCTCGTCTCAGATCACCAGCAACCAGGCTGGAAAAATAGCGGCGCCCCGGAGGACGCCGCGCCAATCGGGTAACCTTTGGCCCCCGACTTAGCTTTCGCTGAGCTTGAACACCCAGAGCGTACCGCCCATTGGGATGTTGTTGGTGAGCTCGGCCACCGGGCCGGCCCAAAGCGGGATGGCACCGCCAAAGCCGGACCAGACCGCGACGTACTGTTCCCCGTCGACGGAGTAGGACACCGGCGTGCCGACAACACCCGAGTTGGTGGTCATGCTCCAGAGCTCCTCGCCATTCTCGGCGTCAAAGGCCATGAATTTGCGCTCATCGAGGTTACCCGAGAAAACAACGCCACCGCCTGTGGTGAGCACACCACTCCAGACCGGCGCCGTGAACTCCTGCGACCAGGCGGTTTCTCCGGTTGCCGGGTCAATTGCCTGAAGCATGCCGACATGATCGTTGCCGGGCACCTGATACATCTCGAACTCAGCTCCGACGTAGGGAGCGCCCGCACTATACTCGACCTGAGCACCGCGGATTTTCATGCACCACTCGTTAGTAGGCACATACATCAAGCCGGTGTTGGGATCGTAAGCAGACGGATTCCAGTTTTTCGCACCGAGGAATGCCGGGCAAGCATCAACGGTCTTGCCGATGGCTGGACGATTAGCAGCCTCAACGATCGGCCGTCCGTCAGAACCCACTTCTTTGAAGATGTTGGTCTCGGCATACGGCCAGGCATTGACAAAGCTCACCTCACCCTCATTACGAGCCAGACGATACAGCCAGCCATTACGCTGGGGCGAGGCGATCGAGGGCTGACCGTCGATGTCGATGAGCATGGGCTCATTCGTGCCATCGTAATCCCAAGCATCGCTTGGGCTGTACTGATAAGCGTCTGTAATCTCGCCGTTGTCCGGGTCGATGGCAATGACCGAGACCGAGTGGTGGAGGTCATGCTCTTCGCCACGGGCGGGATCGATCCAGGGCGACGGGTTACCCGTTCCCCAGTACAGGGTGTGTGTGTCCTGGTCATAGGTGCCGGTCAGCCAGGGTGCCGCACCACCTGTCTCGTGGGTATCACCCGGCCAGCTGCCGTCGTCTACCGCGGTATGGGCCTTCCAGACCTCGGCGCCTGTCTCAGCCTCGTAGGCACCGACATAGCCACGCACGCCGTACTCACCGCCGTGGACGCCTACGATGATCTTGTCATCAACAACCAGCGGCGCGGACGAGATGGCATAGCGTTTTTTATAGTTATCAACCGTAATATCCCACTTGATCTTGCCCGACTCGGCGTCGAACGCGATCAGGTGCGCGTCCAGCGTGCCCATGTAAACCGTATCACCATGCACGGCCACGCCCCGGTTGACCACGTCACAGCACACCGCAACGTCATCGGGAAGCTGCCGTTCGTAATCCCAGATCAGTTCACCCGTCGCCGCGTCCATCGCGTAGAGCTTGTTGTAAGCAGCGGTGACGAACATCATGCCGTCGTTGACGATGGGCGCTGCTTCATGGCCCTGGTTAACTCCGGAAGAAATCGTCCAGGCAACTTCCAGATCCGCAACGTTCTCCGTGTTGATCTGATCGAGCGGGCTATAACCCCATCCCTCGTAGTTGCCCCGCCAATGGAGCCAATTACTGGCTTCTGGGGATTTGAGCCGGTCTGACGTAACCGTCGAGTAACTGTCAGTGGCATGAGCGCTGCTCAAACCCACAGCAAAAGCCGTCGCTGTCAACAGCATTACGCTTTTCTTCATCATCACTGCTATCTCCTCCTAGGTACCAACACCCCGCTCATCGGGGTCGGTTATTTCCGGTGTATCGATCACCGATTTTCGAATGATCAGGGCCCGACCTTCCCAGTGAAACCGCCGGTTGCAACCAACTGGCCTCCATCGATGGTGACAGGCAGCGTGGGCAGCCCGCGTTCAGCAGGCCCGGCAACCCGCTCTCCCCCCGCTCGGGGCTCGAAAATGCTGCCATGACAGGTGCACGCCAGCTTGCCTTCAGCGGTTCCGAAGGTGCCCACATCCGAGACAAAACACCCCTGATGCGAGCAGATCGCGGATACGGCGACAATGTCTCCGGCGGCCATGTCTTCGATGTCCGCCTCCATTTCGTCCATGGGTACCCGAACTACCGTCACGACATTCTCGCGGGCCTCTCGAACCTGACCGTCAGGGGACTGAGGCTTTGCCAGGACTGGCTCGAGAAGCTGTAGGCCACTCGGATCGATGGGAAGCCCCGCGTTATCGCCCTTGAAGTAAACCAGGACGTCCCCGGCGGACGCTGTGGCGGCTGCCTTGACCTGTTCGATTCTTGCGCCGAACGCCGCGCCGACGCATCCGCCAATACCCGCGCCGAGTAACATCCGGCGCTGTTTGTCAACATTTCCATCGTGTTTTGCCATGCCGGATAGAACCTCCAAAGCATTAATCGACGAAGCAATGTTACTTCGCACTTGGTGATCACGTAGCGCTTTCCAGCACCGTCACAAGTGTTTTAGCAAATCGCATGCCAACTATTGCAAAGCGTTGTTTTAAAAACTTTTAGGGCGGGTTATCCGGATCGGCAAGGTGGTCGCGGCTCAAACCCTGCGACGAGCCAAGCCGTTGGTGTGACACATTTTGTTCCGTAATGACGCACCCGCCGTTGGCGCAATGGCAGCGTTTGGACTGAACCGCGCAGTGGTCGGACAAACACCCCTGCATGGTCGGGTCGACATCAACTCGCGGTCTTTATGCGGGGGCGAGTTGAGGCTGCTATTCCACAGTCACCGACTTGGCCAGATTCCGCGGCTGGTCCACATCGGTGCCCTTGAGCACCGCCACATGATAGGCGAGCAGCTGTAACGGGATGGTGTAGAGAAGCGGTGCGGTGACCTCGTGGACCGCCGGGAGGGTCATCACCTGGCAATCGGCGGTGGCGGCCGGGGCCGAGGCCTCGTCGGCGAAGACCAGCAGCCGCCCGCCGCGGGCCTGTACCTCCTGGAGGTTGGATTTGAGCTTTTCTACCAAATCATCGTTGGGCGCGACGGTGATGACCGGCATGTCGGCATCCACCAGGGCCAGCGGGCCGTGTTTGAGTTCGCCGGCGGGGTAGGCCTCGGCGTGGATATAGGAGATCTCCTTTAGCTTGAGCGCCCCCTCCATAGCGATGGGGTACTGGGACCCACGCCCCAGAAAGAGGCTGTGGTGCTTGTCCACGAACTGCTCGGCCAGGCCCTCGATCCGGGGTTCGAGCCCCACCACGGCGTCGATCTGCCGGGGCAGCTGGCGCAACGCCCCCACCAGGGTGGCTTCTTCGCTGCCGGCGAGCCCCTTGCTGCGGGCGGCGGCCAGCACGGTGAGCAGCAGGGCGGTCAACTGGGTAGTGAACGCCTTGGTGGAGGCCACCCCGATCTCGGGCCCGGCCCGAGTCATCATCACCAGGTCGGATTCGCGGACCAGTGAGCTTTCCGGGACGTTGCAGATGGCCAGGGTCGCCTTGTACCCCAGGCCCTTGGCCTCCCGCAGGGCGGCCAGGGTATCGGCGGTCTCGCCGGACTGCGAGAGTGTGAGGAAAAGCGTATCCGGTGGCACCACATGGGGACGGTAGCGGTACTCGCTGGCCACCTCGACCTCGCAGGGCAGCCCGGCGATGGACTCGAACCAGTAACGGGCCACAAGCCCGGCGTGATAGCTGGTGCCACAGGCGACGATCTGCACCCGCCGGGCGGCGCCGAGCAGCTCGGCGGCCTGTGGTCCCAGCGCCTGCGGCAGCACGTGGCCATCGCTGATGCGGCCCTCGAGTGTTTCGGCCACGGCACGGGATTGTTCGTGGATTTCCTTGGCCATGAAGTGCCGATAGCCACCACGCTCGGCGGCATCTGCAGTAAGCGACGAGGTCTTGACCGGCCGCTCGACCGCCCCGCCCTGGGCATCGAGGATTTGCAGGCGGTCGCGGCGAATATCGGCGATATCCCCTTCCTCGAGGTAGACGAAATCGCGGGTCACCGGCAACAGGGCCGCCACATCCGAGGCGATGAAATGCTCACCGATGCCGATACCCACCACCAGCGGGCTGCCTCGACGGGCGGCGATCAGGCGGCCCGGCTCGTGGCGGCTGATCACGCCCAGCGCGAACGCCCCCTCGAGTCGGGCGGTGACCGCCTTCACGGCGGATAGAAGATCATCACCAGCGGCAAGGCGGTCGTGGATGGCCACCACCACCACTTCGGTGTCCGTTTCGGAGGCGAAGGGATAACCGGCGGCGGTCAGCTCACCCCTCAGGGCTTCGTGGTTTTCGATGATGCCGTTGTGGACAATCGCCACATCGTCACTTGCCATATGCGGGTGGGCATTGGCCTCGGTGGGCGCGCCATGGGTGGCCCAGCGGGTGTGGGCGATGCCAAGCGAGCCGTAAATGGGCTGGCGGGACTGGGCGGTGGCCAGCGCCTCGACCTTGCCCACGGCACGATGACGCTGCAGCCGGGCATCGGCATCCAGCACGGCCAGGCCGGCGGAGTCATAGCCGCGGTATTCCAGACGGCGCAGGCCCTCGAGCAGGATGGGGGAGACCTCGCGCTCGGCCACCGCTGCGACAATTCCGCACATAACGCTCAGTCTCCGCTTTGCTGGCCGGCGTCGTCCGGCCGCCAGCCCTTGATCTGTCGGGGTCGGGTGGCATCAACGGCCAGGCTGTCGGCGGCCACATCATCGCGCAGGGTGGTGCCCGCGCCGATGGTGACATCGTCGCCGACCTCGATGGGTGCCACCAGGGCGGTGTTCGAGCCGATGAAGACCCGATCACCGATTCGGGTGAGATGCTTGTCGCGGCCGTCATAGTTGCAGGTGATGGTGCCGGCGCCGACGTTCACCCCCTCGCCGATATCGGCATCACCCAGATACGAGAGATGGTTGAGCTTGCTGCCGGTGGCCACCGCCACGTTTTTGGTCTCGACGAAATTCCCCACCCGCACAGCGTCTCCGAGAACGCTGCGGGGACGCAACCGGGCAAACGGACCAATGCGCGCTCCGGTACCGATGTCGCTGGCCTCGATCTCGCAGTGGCCCAGGATCCGGGTACCGGCGCCGATTCGGGTATCCCGCAACCGGGTGAAGGGGCCGATCTCCACGCCGTCTCCCAGCACCACCTCGCCTTCGATGATGACATCGACATCGATGCGGCAGTCCCGACCCGCCGTCAGGCGGCCGCGTAGGTCGAACCGCGCCGGGTCGGCCAGGGCCACGCCGTCGTCGCGCATCAATCGCTGGGCCGAGCGCCGCTGGCAGGCCCGCTCGACGGCGGCGAGCTGAACCTGGTCGTTGACGCCCTGGACCTCCCAGGGATCGGCGGCCCGCACCCCGTGGACGGCGACGCCATCGGCCCGGGCCATGGCAATGCAGTCGGTCAGATAAAGCTCGCCCTGGGCATTACCGGCATCCAGACGGGCCAGCCAGCCGCGCAGTCGGCCGGCGGGCAGGCAGAGGATGCCGGTGTTGATTTCGGTCACCTGGCGCTGCTCGGCGGTGGCATCCTTGTCCTCGACAATGCCGGCGACGGCGCCGTCGGTGTCGCGCAGGATGCGGCCATAACCGCTGGGGTCGTCGAGCACCACGCTCAAAAGGGCGGCCTCGCGGCCGGCGGCGTCCACCAGGTCGCGCAGCGTGTCGGGTTGGATCAGCGGCACATCGCCGCAGAGCACCAGCACCTGATGGTCATCGGCAATCGCCGGCATGGCCTGGGCGACCGCGTGACCGGTGCCAAGCTGCTCGGCCTGATGGGCCCAGTGCAGGTCGTTCTCGTCAAATTGGGCCTGGACCTGATCGCCACCATGACCGTGGACGACATGAATGGCCGCCGGTTCGAGGGCCCGGGCCGCGGCCAGGACATGGCCGATCATGGGCTCGCCGGCCACGGGGTGCAGGACCTTGGGTGTTGCGGAGCGCATGCGCTTGCCCTCGCCGGCGGCAAGGACAACGACCGATAGCAGTGGTTTGGGCATGTCGGCTCCTCAAGCAGCTCCGGGCTGCCCGGCCGGGGTCAGCCCTTGTTGGCGGTCTTGCGCAGTTTCTGGATGGTGCGCAGCTGGGCGGCGGCCTCCACCAGCTCGGCCTGGGCCCGGGCGTAGTCGATTTCGCTGGTCTGGTTGGCCAGCGCCTGCTCGGCCCGACGCTGGGCCTCCTTGGCGGCGGCCTCGTCAATGTCCCGGGCCCGGGTGGCGGCATCCGCCAGGATGGTCACCACATGGGGCTGAACCTCCATGGTGCCGCCCGAGACATAATAATGCTGTTCCTCGTCAAACTCATCGCGCACCGTCACCTCGCCGGGCTGGAGCTGGACCAGCATGGGCAGGTGGCGCGGGTAGATGCCCACCTCGCCCTCGGTGGCCCGGGCGAGGATGTAGGAGGCCGTACCCGAGTAGATGGACTCCTCCGCGCTGACGATGTCGATATGCATGGTCATGGCCATAGGGGCGCTACCTTAGAGGTTACGGGCCTTTTCGACGGCTTCGTCGATCGAGCCCACCATGTAGAAGGCCTGCTCGGGCAGGTCGTCATGCTCACCATCCACAATGGCCCGGAAGCCACGGATGGTCTCCTTGAGCGAGACGTACTTGCCCGGCGATCCGGTGAAGACCTCGGCGACGAAGAACGGCTGCGAGAGGAATCGCTGGATCTTGCGCGCCCGGGTCACCGTCTGCTTGTCCTCTTCGGAGAGCTCGTCCATGCCCAGAATGGCGATAATATCCTGCAGCTCCTTGTAACGCTGCAATACCTGCTGGACGTCCTGGGCGGTGTCGTAATGCTCCTGGCCCACCACCTGCGGGTCGAGCTGACGGGAGGTGGAGTCAAGCGGGTCCACCGCGGGGTAGATGCCCAGCTCGGCGATGGAGCGGGCCAGCACCACAGTGGCGTCCAGATGGGCGAAGGTGGTGGCCGGCGACGGGTCGGTAAGGTCGTCGGCGGGCACGTAGACCGCCTGGATGGAGGTGATCGAACCCTTGCTGGTGGAGGTGATGCGCTCCTGCAGGACGCCCATCTCCTCGGCGAGGGTCGGCTGATAGCCCACTGCCGACGGCATGCGGCCGAGCAGCGCCGAGACCTCGACACCGGCAAGGGTGTAACGGTAGATGTTGTCGATGAACATCAGCACGTCACGGCCCTCGTCGCGAAAGTACTCGGCCATGGTCAGCCCGGTGAGGGCGACGCGCAGGCGGTTGCCCGGTGGCTCGTTCATCTGGCCGTAGACCAGCGCCACCTTATCGAGGACGTCCGACTCCTTCATCTCGTGGTAGAAGTCGTTCCCCTCACGGGTCCGCTCACCGACACCGGCGAACACCGAGTAGCCGGAATGCTCGATGGCGATGTTGCGGATGAGCTCCATCATGTTGACGGTCTTGCCCACGCCGGCGCCGCCGAACAGGCCGACCTTGCCGCCCTTGGCGAAGGGGCAAAGCAGGTCGATGACCTTGATGCCGGTCTCGAGCAACTCGGTGGAACCGGCCTGCTCTTCGTAGGACGGTGCCTTGCGGTGGATGGGCCAGCTGGTCTCGGCGCCCACATCACCGGCATCATCCACCGGTTCGCCGAGCACGTTCATAATGCGCCCCAAGGTTTTCTCGCCCACCGGCACCGAGATGGGCGCACCGGTGTTGGTCACCTCGACACCGCGCTGCAGGCCGTCGGTGCTGCCCATGGCGATGGCGCGGACGACCCCGTCGCCAATCTGCTGCTGGACCTCGAGCACCAGCTCACGACTGGCGACCTCCAGCGCGTCATAGACCTTGGGCACGGCATCGCGGGGGAATTCGATATCCACCACGGCACCGATGATCTGGACGACCTTTCCTGAACTCATAGCGCGGATCCTCTTCGCGAAAGCGTTGTATTCGTTTGTTAAGTGCCGTTGACGCTAGACGGCTTCGGCGCCGGCCACGATCTCGGAGAGCTCCGTGGTGATCGCTGCCTGGCGCGCTTTGTTGTAGGCAAGGTTCAAATCATCAATGAGCTTGCCTGCGTTATCCGAGGCCGACTTCATGGCCACCATGCGGGCCGCCTGCTCGCAGGCGATGTTCTCGACCACCGCCTGATAGACGAGCGACTCGATGTAGCGCTCGAGCAGCAGATCCAGCGCCTGCGGCGCCGACGGCTCGTAGATGTAATCCCAGCTGTGCGTGCGCTTGGCCGTCTCGTCGTCGGCGTGCTCCGGCAACGGCAACAGCTGCTCCACCGTCGGGCTCTGGGTCATGGTGTTCACGAACCGGTTGTAGCAGATGTAGACCTGATCCAGCTCGCCCTCGGCGTACTGATCCATGACCACCTTCACCGTGCCGATGAGATCCTGCAGCGAGGGCGTGTCACCGAGCTGCGAGACCTCACCGATGACTGGGGCCGACAGCCGGCTGAAGAACTGAATGGCCTTCGAGCCTACCGTGCACAGGCGCGTCTCCTGTCCGGCCTGGTCATGGTCACGCAGCGCTTTGATGATGGTGCGGAACAGGTTGTTGTTGAGACCACCGCAAAGCCCCCGATCGCTGGAGACGATGATGTAGCCGATCCGCTTGACCTCGTCGCGGCGGACCAGAAACGGGTGCTGATACTCGGGGTTGGCATTGGCCAGATGGCCGATCACCTGCCGCATCTTCTCGGCATAGGGCAGCGCCGCCTGCATGCGCTGCTGGGCGCCACGCATCTTCGAGGCCGCGACCATCTCCATGGCCGTGGTGATTTTCTGCGTGTTGCTCACACTCTTGATCTGAGTGCGGATTTCCTTTGCGCCGGACATGGCCTTATTCCCGTCCCGTTACCAGGTGCCGTTGGCTTTGAAGTCATCCAGGGCCTTTTTCAGCTGGCTCTGGATCTCGTCGCTGTAGTCGCCGGTCTCGTTGATCTGCTTGACCAGATCAGCGTAGTTGTTGGCGACATACTGATGCAGCGCCCCTTCGAAGTTACCCACCTGCTTGAGCTCGAGCTCGTCGAGGTAGCCTTCGTTGAGTGCGTAGAGCGAGATGCCCATGAACGCCACCGAAAGCGGTGCGTACTGCCCCTGTTTGAGGATTTCCATCGCCCGCTGGCCGCGCTCGAGCTGCTTGCGGGTGGACTCGTCCAGGTCCGAAGCAAACTGCGCGAAGGCCGCCAGCTCGCGGTACTGCGCCAGGGCCAGGCGGATGCCACCGCCCAGTTTCTTGATGACCTTGGTCTGGGCCGAGCCGCCAACACGCGAGACCGAAAGACCGGCGTTGATGGCCGGACGCACGCCGGCGTTGAAAAGGTCGGTCTCGAGGTAGATCTGCCCGTCGGTGATGGAGATGACGTTGGTGGGCACGAATGCCGAGACGTCACCGGCCTGCGTTTCGATGATCGGCAGCGCCGTCAGCGACCCGGTCTTGCCTTTGACCTCGCCGTTGGTCAGGCGCTCCACCTCATCGGCGTTAATGCGCGCGGCGCGCTCGAGCAGCCGTGAATGGAGGTAGAACACATCACCCGGGAAGGCCTCACGACCCGGCGGGCGACGCAGCAGCAGCGAGACCTGACGGTAGGCTACAGCCTGCTTGGAGAGGTCATCGTAGATGATCAGGGCGTCTTCGCCGCGGTCGCGGAAGAACTCGCCCATGGTGCAGCCGGCATAGGGGGCGATGAACTGCAGCGCCGCCGACTCGGCCGCCGAGGCCGCCACCACAATAGTGTGCTCCAGCGCGCCGTGCTCTTCGAGCTTGCGCACCACGTTGGCGATGGAGGAAGCCTTCTGGCCCACCGCCACGTAGATGCACTTAATGCCGGTGCCCTTCTGGTTGATGATGGCATCCACCGCCACCGCGGTCTTACCGGTCTGACGGTCACCGATGATCAGCTCGCGCTGCCCACGTCCCACCGGCACCATCGAGTCGACGGCCTTCAGACCGGTCTGTACCGGCTGATCCACGGACTGCCGTGCGATCACGCCGGGGGCGACCTTCTCCACCGGTGCGGTGACATCGGCCTTGATCGCGCCCTTGCCGTCAATCGGCTCACCCAGGGCGTTGACCACCCGACCCAGCAGAGCCTCGCCAATCGGCACTTCGAGGATGCGGCCGGTGGTCCGCACCGCATCGCCCTCGCTCAAATGCGAGTAGTCGCCCAGGACCACGGCGCCAACCGAGTCGCGCTCGAGGTTGAGCGCCATGCCGTAGGTCTCGCCGGGGAACTCCAGCATCTCGCCCTGCATGGCGTCGCTGAGCCCGTGGATGCGGACGATGCCATCGGTAACGCTGACCACCGTCCCCTCGTTACGGGCTTCGGCCACCGCATCGAAGTTCTCGATGCGCTGTTTGATCAGATCGCTGATTTCGGTGGGATTAAGTTGCATCAAATCTGTCCTCTTAACGGCTGATGGCGCCGGTCAGGCTGGCGAGACGGCCCCGCACCGATCCATCGATGACCATGTCGCCGGCGCGAACGATCGCACCGCCAATGAGTGTTTCGTCGACCCGCGCATCCAGGCTGACCGTCCGGTCCAGGCGCTTCGACAGCGCGGCGGCGACCCGGTCGCGGACCGCATCATCCACCGGCTGGGCGGTCACCAGCTCGGCATCGAGGGTGCGCTCGTGCCGGGCCCGCAGCTCGTCATACTGACGGCGGATTTCCGGCAACACCCCGATGCGGTCGCGTTCGACGAGCAGACGGATAAAGTTACGCTGCTGGAGGTCCAGCGACTCGCCGCACACCTCAAGGATGAAACCGGCCTTCTGCTCGGCCTCGACCCTGGGGTTGCGCAGCAGGGCATCCACCCGTTCGTCGGCGACCACCGCCGCGGCATTGGCCAGCCCATCGGCCCAGCCCGCCAGGGCATCGGCCCCGCGCGCCAGATCGAATGCGGCCTCGGCATAGGGGCGGGCAACCGTGGTTTCCTGCGCCATGACTGCCTCAGACCTGCTCGGCCAGTTCGTCGAGCATCTTCTGATGGGCCTTCGCGTCCACCTCGCGCTCGAGGATGCGGCTGGCACCCAGGATCGCCAGATCGGAGACCTGGCGCCGGAGCTCGGCCCGGGCCTGGCTCACCTCCTGCTCGATGCGGGCGTCCGCTGCGGCCTTTTCACGCTCGGCAACGGCTCGGGCCTCTTCGCGCGCCTCATCAACGATCGCCGCTCCCTGTCGGTTGGCTTTCTCGATGATCTCGGCCGCCTGTGCCTTGGCCTCACGGATGTGCTCGGCACCCTTTTCCTTGGCGAGCTCCAGCTCGTGCTGGCTGCGCTCGGCCGAGGCCAGGCCATCCGCGATCCGCTTCTCGCGCTCGCTCATGGCCTGCTTGATGGGTGGCCAGACGAACTTCATGGTGAACAGGATGAACACCGTGAAGGTGATCATCTGTCCGATCAGCGTTGCGTTAATGCCCACGGTCTACTCTCCGATATCTGCCCGGTGGCAGGGATACGCGTTAACCCAGCCGTTCAGCTGAGCGCGCCCAGCAGCGGGTTGGCGAACATCAAAAGCGCAGCGAAGGCCACACCGATGATCGACAGCGCGTCGAGCAGGCCGGCGACGATGAACATGCGGACCTGCAGCACACCGGCAACCTCGGGCTGGCGGGCGATGCCCTCCAGGAACTTGCCGCCCAGCATGCCGAAGCCGATGCTGGTGCCGACCGCCGCAAAGGCAAAAATCAGTCCGATGGTGATGGCGGTGAACGCCTGGACCTGAGCGATAGCTTCCATGATTCCTCCAGTAAGGGTCGTCTAAGTTAAAACCGTCAAACCACGGGCCGGTGATCCACCGACGCGTTAGTGTTCCTCGTAGGCAAGGCTCAGATACACGATCGTGAGCACCATAAAGATAAACGCCTGTAGCGGGATGACCAGAATATGGAAAATCGCCCAGGCGACACCCGGAATCCACTGCGCCCAGATGGGCAGCAGTGCGATCAGGATAAAGATGATCTCGGCGGCGTAGAGGTTGCCGAAAAGCCGCATCCCCAGGGACACCGGCTTGGCAATCATCTCGACGATGTTGAGCATCAGGTTGGCCGGCCACAGCAACGGGTGGCTGCCGAATGGATGGCAGAAGAGCTCTTTGCCGAAGCCCTTACCGCCCTTGCCCTTGATGCTATAGATGATGATCAGCGCGAGCACCGTCAGCGACAGGCCGAAGGTGGCGTTCATGTCGGCCGAGGGCAGGATACGCACGTACTCGATGCCCACCAGCTTGAGCAGTTCAGGGAATAGATCCACGGGGATCAAATCCATCAGATTCCAGAACAGCACCCAGACAAAAATGGTCAGCCCGAGCGGGGCGACAAAGTCTTTGGGGCCGTGGAAACTCTCGCTGACCTGCTTGTCGACGAATTCGACACAGGCCTCGACCACTGTCTGAATGCCGCTAGGCGCCTCGACACTGGCCTTGCGGGCGACGGCATAGAAGATGCCCAAAAAGATAAGCCCCAGGATCCAGGATACGGCCAGGGTATCGATATGCACGGTCCAGAACCCCTCACCGACGGTCAGGTGCTCCAGATGATGGGTGACGTATTCGGTCGCCGATCCGCTCGCCATAACGTTGCCGAACCCCTTGTTCGCAAAAGCTCTAGTCGATGTCGCCCAGTAACACCAGGCCGTAGGCAGCCAGGGTAAGGGCCAGCGTGATCACCAATGCGGCCGCGTGATCGTCAAACGCGCGCACAGCAACAAAAATGAGCGCCGTGCCCAGGAGGAGCTTCATGGTCTGCGTGCGATAGAACGCCCCCAGTATCGCCCGGGGCTCGCGCTCTCCTGCACTGCGCAGCGACCAACGCACGGCGACAAAAAACGTCATGAAAACGCTGATGCCGGCGCCGGCAATCGCGGCGAGACCTGCCTGAACCCCGCCAACAACCACCCAAAGGGCCGCTGAAGCCACTCCGATCGCCGCCTGCAGCCGGATCACCCGGCTTGCAGCTTTTTTCAGAGACATATTGCTCTGACAGACGACCGCAAAATTGCGCGGAGTATAAAGAACTCAACGATGGGCTTCAACGGATATGCTCCAGAATGCCGTCGAGCTCGTCGAGGCTGTTGTAGCGGATGACCAGACGGCCCTTGCCCTTTTGCCCGTGCTCGATCCTGACCGCCGCCCCCAGCCTGTCTGCCAGATCCTCCTGCAGCCGCCGTACATTAGGGTCCTCCACCGGGGCTTCGCGGCGGGTGTCACCGGCCTGCATGCGCCGCACCAGTGCCTCGGTCTGGCGCACGGTCAGCCCCTGGGCCACCACCCGCGCGGCGGCCTCGCCCTGGGCAGCCTCATCAAGGGCCAGAAGGGCCCGGGCATGCCCCATCTCGAGCTCGCCCCGGACGATATGCGCTTTGACCGCCGGGCCCAGATCCAGCAGCCGCATCAGGTTACTGACCCCCACCCGCGAGCGGCCGACCGCCTCGGCCACCGCCTGATGGGTCATGCCGAACTCCTCGGTCAGCCGCTTGAAGGCACTGGCCTCTTCCAGCGGATTGAGATCCTCGCGCTGGATGTTCTCGATCAACGCCACCGCCACCGCCATCTCATCCGGGATGTCCCGGACGATCGCCGGTATCTCGTCGAGCTCGGCCAGCTGCGCCGCCCGCCAGCGGCGTTCACCGGCGATAATCTCGTACTGCTCGCCATCCGGCAGGGGCCGGACCACGATGGGCTGGACCACCCCCTGGGCCCGAATGGAATGCGCGAGCTCCTGGAGGGCGGCCGGATCAAACTCGCGACGCGGCTGATAGCGGCCGCTGGTCAACGCATCCAGCGGCAGATCGCGCAGATCGGCGGCCTCTGCCCCGCTGCCTGCTTCGCCGGCCGACTCGCCCAGCAGGGCATCCAGGCCGCGGCCCAGTCCTCGTCGACGCTGACTCATCGCACGCCTCCTTTTGCTTGACCCGACGCACCCTGGCGACGCAGAAGCTCCGAGGCGAGGGCCATGTAGGCCACCGCGCCGCGCGAGCTGCGATCATACTGAAGCACCGGCAGACCGTGGCTGGGCGCTTCGGCCAGCCGGACATTGCGGGGGATCTGGGTGCGATAGACCTGGTCGGGGAAATGGGCCAACAGCTGAGCCCCCACCTGGGTGGCCAGGTTGTTGCGCCCATCGAACATGGTCCGGACCAGTCCCTCGATGGCCAGATCGGGATTGACCGTCTGACGGACCCGCTCGATGGTATCCAGCAGGGCACTCAGCCCCTCCAGCGCGTAGTACTCGCACTGAATCGGGATGAGCACGCCGTGGGCCGCCACAAAGGCGTTGACGGTGAGAATGCTGAGCGCTGGCGGGCAATCGATGAGGATGTAGTCATAGGCATCGATGATGGGCGCCAGGGCCTGCTGCAGCCGGCGCTCCCGGCCCTCACCGGCTTCCATCAGGCTGACCTCGGCGGCGGTCAGATCGCCATTGGCGGGCAATACATCAAAACCGGGCTCGAGTCCGCGGCAGCAGACCATCTGCGCCGTCGCCTCGCCGGTCAGCAGCTCGTAGTTGCTCACCGCCACCGCGTCCTTGTCGAGCCCGGCCCCCACGGTGGCGTTGCCCTGGGCGTCGAGATCCACCAGCAACACGCGCCGGCCGTTACTGACCAGCGAAGCGGCCAGATTGACGCAGGTGGTGGTCTTGCCGACACCGCCCTTTTGATTGGCAATGGCCAGTATCCGTGCCATGGAACTATCCTGTGACGGGCGTTGTGCCCTTCATGATCAGCAAATGCCGCTCGGCCTCAAGCCCCGGGACCCGAAGCGGCTGCCATGTGGATGATACGCCGGCGGCATCCAATCCCGCCAACTCTTCGCCCTGACGCTGGCCTTTCATCGCCAGCGCCACCCCCTCGGGATGCAGCAGCCGCGCCACGCCGTGCCAGAACCCGGCGGCATCGGTAAATGCCCGACAGATCACCGCCTCATACCGCCGCGTGGGCTCGTAGGCCTCGAGACGCCGATGGACGATCTCGACATTGGCAAGCCGTTGCTCCAGCACCACCTGTCGGAGAAAGCGGACCTTCTTGCCGTTCGACTCCAGCAGGACCACCGCACGATCGGGCTGGGCGATGGCAAGGGGAATACCCGGCAGACCCGGTCCCGTGCCCACATCAAGCAGCCGGCCGGCGGGCAGCCAGGGCAGCACGGCCAGGCTGTCGAGCAGATGCCGGGCCACCATGGCCTCGGGGTGGCGCACCGCCGAGAGGTTGTAGACGCGGTTCCATCTTGCCAGCAGATCACGGTACGCCAGAAGCGGCGCCGCCAGCGCCGGGTCCAGGTCGAGCCGGCGCAATCCCTCGACAAGTCCATCATCCATCATCGGCTGGGCCGCTGCTAGGCGCTCTGGCGCTGCTCGCCGCGCTGCAGATGCACCAGCAGCAACGACACCGCCGCCGGGGTCACACCGGGGATGCGGGCCGCCTGGCCCAGGGTAGCGGGCCGGTGGTGGGTGAGCTTTTCTTGCACCTCGCGGGACAGGCCGGCGACCCGGGTATAGTCCAGATCGGCAGGCAGGGCCCGGTCCTCGTAGCGGCTCTGCTTTTCGACCTGGGCGGCCTGGCGCTGGAGATAACCCTCGTAGCGGGCCGCGATGGTGACCTGCTCGCGCACCCGCGGATCCGCCGCCGCTTCGCCCACCGCAGACAGGGCGGCAAGATCGTCGTAGCTGATTTCGGGGCGACGCAACAACGCCATCAGGCTCTGCTCGCGCCGCAGCGGTTTGCCCAGGCGCGTGGCGCCATGGTCATCACCCAGATCCGCCGGGCGGATGATGGTCTGCTCGAGGCGTCGGCGCTCGCGATCGATGGCGTCACGGTAGGCACAGAAGGCCTGCCAGTCGCCCTCGTCGATCAATCCGTAGTCGCGGGCGACGGGCATCAAGCGCAGATCGGCGTTGTCCTCGCGCAGCTGCAACCGGTATTCGGCCCGCGATGTGAACATGCGATAGGGCTCGCTGGTGCCGCGGGTGGTGAGATCATCCACCAACACCCCCAGATAGGCCTCGTGCCGTGCCGGCACCCAGGGCGCCATCTCGCGGCCGTGGGCGACGGCATTGATGCCGGCGAGCAGCCCCTGGGCCCCCGCTTCCTCGTAGCCGGTGGTGCCGTTGATCTGTCCGGCCAGAAAAAGACCGGGCAGATGCAGGCTCTGCAGACTGGGGTGGAGATCGCGGGGGTCGAGGTAGTCGTACTCGATGGCATAACCCGGCCGGGTGATCCGCGCCCCGGCAAGCCCGTCGATGGAGCGCACCATGGCGATCTGCGTATCGAAAGGCAGGCTGGTCGAGATGCCGTTGGGATAGACCTCGCGGCTGTCGAGCCCCTCGGGTTCGAGAAAGATCTGATGCCCGTCCCGGTCGGCAAACCGGACCACCTTGTCCTCGATGGACGGACAGTAGCGTGGGCCCACCCCCTCGATCTCGCCGCTGTACATGGGCGAGCGATGCAGCGCCTTGCGGATATGCTCGTGGGTGACGGGGTTGGTGTGGGTGATATGGCAGCTCACCGACCGGGGATGCTCGTCACCCCGGCTCCAGCGCGAGAAGTAGGGCGCCGGCGAATCGCCGGGCTGCTCGGTCAAGGCCCGATAATCGATGCTCGCGGTATCGATGCGCGGTGGCGTTCCGGTCTTCAGCCGATCAATACGCAGGGGCAGCGCCCGCAGCCGCTCGGCGAGGGCGATGGACGGCGCATCCCCGGCACGGCCGCCGCGGCGATTATGATCGCCGATATGAATCCGCCCCCCCAGAAAGGTACCGACGGTGAGCACCACCGCGGTGGCCCGCAGGGCGAGGCCCATGCCGGTGACCACCCCGCGGACGGTGCCGCGCTCGACGATCAGATCATCGACGGTGTCCTGAAAAAGGCTCAGATGCGGCTGTTCGTCGAGGATGGCGCGCACCGCCTGACGATAGAGATTGCGATCGGCCTGGGCCCGTGTGGCGCGCACCGCCGGGCCCTTGCGCTGATTGAGCACCCGAAACTGTATGCCGGCGCGGTCGATGGCCCGGCCCATGACACCGCCCATGGCGTCGATTTCGCGCACCAGATGGCCTTTGCCAATGCCCCCGATGGCCGGGTTGCAGCTCATCTGCCCGATGGTATCCAGGCTCTGGGTCAGTAGCAGGGTATGGGCGCCCATACGGGCCGCGGCATGGGCCGCCTCGGTACCGGCATGTCCGCCGCCCACCACGATGACATCGTATTGGCTTTGGCTGTCCATCGAAATCAATCACTTGCCTATGCAAAACGTAGAGAATATCCGACCGAGCAGATCCTCGGTAGTGACCGCCCCGGTAATCTGCCCCAGGCGGTCCTGCGCACAGCGCAGCGACTCGGCCACCAGCTCTTCGCCATACCCCGCACGGGCCGCCGAGACCGCCTCGTCAATGGCGGCCGCCGCCTCATCCAGCGCCTGCAGGTGGCGGCGGCGGGCGGTGAAGACCGCCTCATCACCGGCCCGCACCCCCAGCACCCCGCGCAGATGCGATTTAAGCCCGTCCAGCCCGGCGCCGGTGAGCGCCGATACCGCCACCCCGTCGTCCCCCACCCCCGGCGGGCGATGGGTGAGATCGATCTTGTTGTACACCCGGGTCAGCGCGGCGGCGGAGGCCGGCCACGCCGCGCCCAGGCCATCGTCATCCCCCGGGTTTCGATCATCCACCACCAGCAGGATATGGTCGGCCTCGGCCATGGCCTGATGGGCCCGGCGGATCCCTTCGGCCTCCACCACACCGGCGCCGGTTCTCAGCCCGGCGGTATCCATGACCTGCACCGGCAATCCGTCCAGGTGTAGATGGGCGTCGAGCACATCACGGGTGGTCCCGGCCAGCTCGGTGACAATGGCCGCATCCCGCCCCAGCAAGGCGTTCATCAGGCTGGATTTGCCCGCATTGGGCGCACCAGCGATGACCACCCGGGCGCCCTCCTGGAGCTGCTGACCGCTGCGGGCCGCCTCGCGGGCCGCACGAACCGCCTCGCCCACCGCCTCGATGCGGTCGGCCAGACGGTCGATGGCAAGCCCATCCAGGGGCTCGTCGATAAAATCGATGCTCGACTCCAGATGCACCCGCAATTCGGTGAGCTGCTCGACCAGATCCTGGATCCGGTGGGCAAACGCCCCCTCGAGCGAGCGCATGGCCGCGCTGGCGGCCGCCTCGCTGCCGGCGGCGATGAGATCGGCGATGGCCTCGGCCCGGGTGAGGTCCATTCGGCCGTTGAGAAAGGCCCGCTGGCTGAATTCCCCGGGCTCGGCAAGCGATGCCCCCAGCTCGATGAGTCGCCGCAAAAGGCGATCCATGACCACCGGCCCGCCGTGGCCGTGGAACTCGGCCACATCCTCGCCGGTAAAGGAATCCGGCCCCGGGAACCACAACACCAGCCCCTGATCCAGCGGGTTGCCATCGGCATCGCGAAGGGTACGAAGGCTTGCGGTGCGCGGTTCGGGCAGGCGGCCGGCGAGCCCGCTGAGGCAATCCCCGGCGGCCTCGCCAGAGACCCGAATCACCCCGATGCCGCCACGGCCCGGAGGCGTTGCGATCGCACAGATCGTCCCGTCAGGCATTCGCCTTCTTGCCGTCCGCCTCGATGCGGCGGGTGATCACCCACTGCTGCAAAATCGAGAGCGTGTTGTTGGTCACCCAGTAGAGGACCAGCCCGGCCGGGAAGAACATAAAGAACACGGTGAAAACCACCGGCAGACCCATCATGATCTTCTGCTGGATGGGGTCCATGGGGGCGGGGTTGAGCTTTTGCTGCAGGAACATGGTCAGCCCCATGAGCAATGGCAGCACGTAGAACGGATCCCGCACCGACAGATCCTGGATCCAGAGCACCCACGGCGCCTGGCGCAGCTCGACGCTTTCGAGCAGCACCCAGTACAGCGCGATGAACACCGGGATCTGGATGAGGATGGGCAGACAGCCACCCAGCGGATTGACCTTTTCCTTTTTGTAGAGCTGCATGAGCTCCTGGTTCATCTGCTGCTTGTCATCGCTATAGCGCTCGCGCAGCTTCTGCATCTCGGGCTGGAGCTTGCGCATCCGTGCCATCGAGCGATAGCTGGTCTCGGAGAGCTTGTAGAAAACCAGCTTGATCCCGAAGGTCAGCAGGATGATCGACCAGCCCCAGTTGCCGACCACGCCGTGGATCCAGTCCAGGGCGATGAATAGCGGCTTGGAGATGATGGTCAGCCAGCCGTAGTCGACGGTGAGCTCCAGACCCTCGGCGATGGCATCCAGCCGATCCTGCTCTTTGGGGCCGACGAAAAGGCGGTTCTCGAAAACCACCTGCTCGCCACTGGCGGCGGTCTGCCAGGGTGAACTCTGGCCGAGGATGTATTCGCCGTTGCTCACCCGCGAGTAGTAACGCAAGTTCTCGTCGCGAGGCGGAACCCAGGCAGCGAGAAAATAATGCTGGATCATGGCCAGCCAGCCGTTGTCGATATCCCGCGAGAGGTCCTCGTCTTCCATATCGCCAAAGCTGATCTTGTTGTACTTCTCTTCGGGGCTGTAGATCACACCGCCGGTGTAACTGGCCGCGCCCAGAAAGCCCGGGCCCTCAGTCTGCGCGCTGCGCCGCAGCTGGTTGTACTGATAGCCCCGCCAGGGGGTATCGGTGGGGTTGTTGACTTCATGCACCACCCGAACCACGTAGCTGTCCCGCTCGAAGATGTACCGCCGGGTGATGACCACCCCGGTGGGCGACTGCCAGCGAAGCGGCACCGTCAGACGATCGGCATCCCCTTCGAGGACGTACGCCCCGGCCTCGGCCTGCCAGCGGGCCTGATGATCGGGGGCGTCAACGCCATCGCCCACCAGCCCGGTCTGGGCCATGAAAAGCGGATCGGCCGGGGCCATCAACTGGAAAGGCGTCGGATCGGACTCGGAGACCGTGTGGTCGAGCAACCGGGCCGATGTGACATTGCCCCCGGCCAGTGGAATCCGCACATCAAGCAGATCCGTCTGCACACGGATAACGTCGGTCTGTGCCGTGGCGGCCGCCTGGGCCGATTCACCCACCGGTGTGCGGTCGTCGCCACCGGCCTCGGGCACCGGCGATTCGGCCCCGGGCGCTGCCGGGCTCTGCGCGGTCGCCGGGGCCTCGCTCTCGGCCTGGGGGGCGGGCTCGACCGCGGCGTTCTGCGGGCCGTAGTCCTGTTGCCAGGCGCTCCAGATCAGCAGCATGACCAGCGCCAGGGCGACGAACAGAAACATTCGCTGGGTTTCCATCATGAGTGGCGACTCGCAGTATCGGTGCCCGGCACAGGATCAATGCCGCCGGGGCTCAATGGGTTGCAGCGCAATAGGCGCCATACAGCGTAGAGACTGCCCCGCAGCGCGCCGTGCCGTTCCACCGCCTCGATGGCATAGCACGAGCAACTCGGGTGAAAGCGGCAGCAGGGGCCGAACAGCGGGCTGACACAGTAGCGGTAGGCGCGAAGCAGTGTGATCAGGATTCGGCGCATGGGTCGGATATCCGTTGCCAGAGGTCGTCCAAAGCGGCCATCAGTATCGCATTGTCCGTGTGACAGGCGATGGACCGGATCATCACAACCGCATCCAAACCGCCCAGCCGCCATCTTGAATGACGGAAACGTTCGCGGATCAACCGCTTTATCCGATTGCGGTCCGTCGCCCTGGGCGCCAGCTTTTTGGGGATCGCCATCCCCAGTCGGGCACCAGCCAGCGCCGGGTCGGGCCGTACTAGGATCGTGAAGTAGCGGTTACGATAGCGTCGCGCACCGGCGAAAACCGCCCGGAACTGAGCGGGTCGGGTCAGCCGGGCCTGGCGAGGAAACCCCGCGTCCACGGCGCCACAAGCCACATCGGCGCTCAGGGCGTGAGCCGAGCCCGACCCTTGGCACGCCGGCGGGCGAGCACCTTGCGACCGTTGCGAGTCGCCATCCGGGCCCGAAAGCCGTGTGTGCGCTTACGTTTGATGACGCTGGGTTGGAATGTCCGCTTCATGGCCGTCGTGCCTGTGTTCGTCGATCGTTAAGGAAAACAGCCCGCTAAAATAAGGCGGCGACTTGGCTAGTGTCAATGCTCGCGGGGATAGCCCTCACCCTCACCCTCGACGCTGGACTGGTATGCGTCCGGGTCAGGTACTAGACTCAGCGATCTGTCATCATTCCCACGGTGTGCTGGAAGGATCCATGCCCCGGCGCCTGGAGGTTCAAGCTTGGCCGACCAACTCTGGAAAGGCTGCCTGACGCATCTGGAAAGGGAAATCCCGGACCAGCAGCTCAATACCTGGATCCGGCCGTTGCAAGCCGAAGAGTCGGAAGACGCCCTGCGCTTGCTGGCGCCCAACCGCTACGTCATGGACTGGGTACAGGCCCACTTTGCCCCGCGCATCGCCGAGCTGCTCGAGACCCTGCGCCCGGCTTCGCCGCCACGGCTTGTGCTGGACGTCGGCGGTGGCGCAGCCCACACGGGTTCGGGCAGCACCGAGTCGGCCGAAACCGTCGCCGGGCGGCGCAGTGCGCCGGCGAGCACGCCCCACAATGCCAATCTGAATGCCGATTTCACCTTCGACAGTTTTGTCGAGGGCAAGTCCAACCAGCTGGCCCGGGCGGCGAGCCTGCAGGTGGTGGACAACCCGGGGAGTGCCTACAACCCGCTTTTCATCTATGGCGGCGTCGGGCTGGGCAAGACCCATCTCATGCATGCCATTGGCAACGCGCTGCTCGCCCATAAACCCGACGCCCGGGTGCTCTATCTGCATTCCGAGCGGTTTGTCGCCGATATGATCAAGGCGCTGCAGCACAACGCCATCAACGAATTCAAACGCCACTATCGCGGCGTAGACGCGCTTTTAATCGATGATATTCAGTTCTTTGCTGGTAAAGAGCGGTCGCAGGAGGAGTTCTTCCATACCTTCAATGCGCTGCTCGAAGGCCATCAGCAAGTGGTGATGAGCTGCGATCGTTACCCCAAAGAGGTCAACGGGCTCGAGGAACGGCTCAAATCCCGGTTTGGCTGGGGGCTGACCATTGCCATCGAGCCCCCGGAGCTGGAAACCCGGGTGGCCATCCTCATGAGCAAGGCGACGCAGGCGGGGATGGACATCCCGCCGGAGGTGGCGTTTTTCATTGCCAAGCGCATTCGCTCGAATATCCGTGAACTCGAGGGCGCGCTGCGCCGGGTCATTGCCAACGCCCACTTCACCGGGGCGCCGATCACCGTCGAGTTCACCAAAGCAGCCCTTCGGGATTTGCTCGCGCTGCAGGACAAGCTGGTGACCACCGAGAACATCCAGAAAACCGTCGCCGAGTATTACAAGATTCGCGTTGCCGATCTGTTATCCAAACGTCGCAGCCGCTCCATTGCCCGACCGCGGCAAATGGCCATGGCCCTGGCCAAGGAATTGACCAACCACAGCCTGCCCGAGATCGGGGATGCCTTTGGCGGGCGCGACCACACGACCGTCCTGCATGCCTGTCGAAAGGTCCAGAGCCTGCGCGAGTCGGACAGCCGGTTTGACGAGGATTACCACAACCTGTCGAGAACCCTGTCATCATGATGTGGATAAGCTGTGGGCATTCAGCCACCGGCAATCCGTCCACAGGTTGTCCAGTGGATACCACCAAGAAAAGCGGGCGTCATGCACAGGTTTTAAAGCGGGTTTTAACCAATAAAAACAAGTAGTTAATGATGCTTTCCCCGACTTTTGGCCGGCCTTGCTACTACAACTGGCTTTAATACAAACTCTCTAGTCATTAAGAGAACAACAGGACCGATCATGCAGTTTGAAATCACCCGGGATGACCTGCTCAAGCCGCTACAATCCATCATCGGGGTGGTCGAGCGTCGGCAGACCCTGCCGGTACTGGCCAATGTCCTGTTGGAGAAGACCGATGAGCGCCTGGCACTCACCGCCACGGATCTTGAGGTCGAGCTGCGCGCCGAGATCGATCTTGCCGGTGGACAACCCGGCCGGCTGACTGTCCCGGCGCGCAAATTGATGGACATCGTCCGCAACCTTCCCGAAGACGCGCGCGTCAATCTCGCCATGGAGCAGGAGCGGGTGCTGGTGACCGCGGGGCGGAGCCGGTTCACGCTGGCGCCCCTGCCGGCAGAAGATTTCCCGGTGACCGATGCGATCGAAGCGGCTCAGACCGTGGCGCTGCCCCAGTCGGATCTGCGTTGGATTGTCGAGAAGACCCATTTTGCAATGGCACTGCAGGATGTGCGCTATTACCTCAACGGTCTGTTGTTCGAGATGGCGCCTCAGAAGCTGCGGGCCGTAGCCACCGACGGGCACCGGCTGGCATTGGCGGCTCTCTCGCCGGATCTTCAGATCGACACACCAACCCAGGTCATCATCCCCCGCAAAGGGGTGCAGGAGATGCTGCGGCTTCTGGCGGAGAGTGATGACACCGTCTCGGTGACCCTGGGCAGTAGCCATGTCCAGGTGGTTTTGCCGGATATCCGATTTACCTCCAAGCTCATCGACGGACGGTTTCCGGATTACCAGCGGGTCATCCCGGACGAGGACGGCCCGCATGCGGTGGTGGATCGCGAGACTTTGCGCAAGGCGCTGGTGCGTGCCTCGATCCTGTCCAACGAAAAGTATCGGGGCGTGCGCTTTGGTTTTGAAGCCGAGCAGATGCGCATACAAAGCAACAATCCCGAACAGGAAGAGGCGGTGGAAGAGATACCCGCCACGTTCAGCGGCGAGGCCATGGAGGTTGGCTTCAATGCCAGTTATGTCCTCGACGCACTGGCGGCGATCGACGATGCGACCGTCCATATCCATGTCCGGGATGCCAACAGCAGTGCATTGATCATCGGCGAATCCCAGCGTGACGCCCGCTACGTTGTGATGCCCATGCGGCTTTAGTGCATGACGCAACCGGCGGACGCCGATGGCCTGGAGCGGTTGGGCTGGACAGGTTTTCGGGGCCTGGCCCCGGGATCGATTGACCCCGACCCCGGCCTGAATCTCATCCATGGCGACAATGCGGCGGGCAAGACCAGCCTGGTCGAGGCGATCTATTTTCTTGCCCGGGCGCGGAGTTTCATCACCCACCGGACGGCCCGAGTGATCGCCAACGGTCAGGATGCCGCGGTCGTCAACGGCCGGATCCGGGCGCAGGGACAGGCGTATCGCCTGGGCGTTGGGCATCAACAAGGCGAGACCCGGGTCCGACTGAATGGTGCCGATACCCGGGCGTTGTCGGAGTCCGCCTGGTTGCTGCCCATTCAAGTGGTGAATACCGAGGTCCAGCGGCTTCTGACCGACAGCCCGGACGGGCGTCGGGCCTTTCTGAACTGGGGTGTGTTCCACGTGAAACCGGGGTATCGTGCGGACTGGCGCCGATACCGGCGCGCCCTGCAGCAACGCAACGCGGCGTTAAAAACCGGTCACCGCCAGCTCTCGGCAACCTGGGAACCGGAGATGGCCGAGGCCGGCAAGCGGGTGGACGATCAGCGCCGGGCGTTTCTCGCCAAGCTTGAGCCGGTTTGCCAGAAACTCTGGCAGCAGTGGCTACCCGACCGATCCATCGAATGGCGGCTGCGATCCGGATGGCCCGACGGCAGCGGCCTGGATGAAATACTCGATACCCATCGCGATCGGGAGCTGGCCCAGGGCCACGGGCTTTACGGGCCCCACCGGGCGGATCTACGGGTGCTGGCGGACGGGGTCGACGCCACCGCCCAGCTCAGTCGGGGACAGCAAAAGCTGTTGGTGACGGCCATGCGCCTGGCGTTGACGGAATTATGGGGCGAGCAGCGCGCAGGGCGTCCCGTGCTTTTGCTCGACGATCTGCCGGCCGAGCTGGATGCGGGACACCGTCGGGCGTTGCTGGATTATCTTTTGTGCACCCCGGCCCAGTGCTTTGTCACAGCGATTGATGCCACCCAGCTGCCCCTTGAGGCGCACGGGCAATGGTTCCACGTGGAACACGGTCGTGTGACAGCGGTTTAAAGCCTTTCGACGTACCCCCCTACAGATCGGGTATAATCAGGGGGTTGTGTAAAAAGGGCCTTCGATGAGTACGCAGACCGAATACGATTCCTCGCAGATTAAGGTGCTCCGCGGTTTGGACGCGGTGCGAAAACGCCCGGGCATGTACATCGGCGATACCGACGATGGCACAGGGCTCCATCACATGGTCTTTGAGGTCGTGGATAACGCCGTGGACGAGGCCCTTGGTGGGTACTGTTCGCAGATTGACGTGGTCCTCCACGGCGATGCGTCGGTGACGGTTTCGGATAACGGCCGGGGTATCCCGGTGGATCTCCACCCCGAGGAGGGTCGGTCCGCCGCCGAAGTCATCATGACCGTGCTGCATGCCGGGGGTAAGTTTGACAACAGTTCATACAAGGTCTCCGGCGGGTTGCACGGCGTGGGCGTGTCGGTGGTCAACGCCCTGTCCGATCGTCTGCGGCTTGTCATCAACAAAAACGGCAAAGTCCACACCCAGGAATATGCCGCCGGAGAGGCGGTGGAACCGCTGAAAGTCGCCGGTGAGACCGACAGTTCGGGCACCCGAATCACTTTTCATCCAAGCCCGGCGATCTTCACCAACATCGAATTCAACTACGATATCCTGGCCAAACGTTTTCGTGAGCTGTCGTTCCTCAACCCGGGGGTGCGCATTGCCCTGAAAGACGAGCGCAGCGACAAGGAAGACGTCTTTGAGTACGCGGGCGGCATCCGGGCCTTTGTCGAGCATCTCAACAAGAATAAAACCCCGCTGCATCCGGCGGTTTTCTACCTGAGCACCCAGCGCGAGGACATTGTCGTCGAGGTGGCGCTGCAGTGGAGCGACTCCTACCAGGAAGCCATCTTCTGCTTTACCAACAACATCCCGCAGAAAGACGGGGGTAGCCATCTCTCGGGTTTCCGGGCGGCCCTTACCCGGACGCTCAACCAGTACATGGAAGCCGAGGGCTACGCCAAAAAGCTCAAGGTCACCCCCAGCGGCGAGGATATCCGCGAGGGCTTGACCGCGGTGGTGTCAGTGAAGGTGCCGGATCCGAAGTTCTCTTCGCAGACCAAGGAAAAACTGGTCTCCTCCGAGGTGAAAGGCGTGGTCGAGTCCACGCTGGCCGAGGGGCTGCATGGGTTTTTGTATGAAAACCCCAACGATGCCAAGGCCATCGTCGAGAAGGTCGTGGATGCCTCCCGGGCCCGCGAGGCCGCCCGCAAAGCGCGGGAGATGACCCGCCGCAAGGGGGCGCTGGATGTGGCGGGCTTGCCCGGCAAGCTGGCCGATTGTCAGGAAAAGGACCCCAGCCAGTCCGAGCTTTATCTTGTTGAGGGCGACTCCGCCGGTGGCTCTGCCAAACAGGGCCGCGATCGACGCACTCAGGCGATCCTGCCCCTTAAAGGCAAGATCCTGAATGTCGAGAAGGCGCGGTTCGACAAAATGCTCTCCTCGGCCGAGGTGGGGACATTGATCACCGCACTGGGCTGCGGGATCGGGCGCGAAGAATTTGACGCGGACAAGCTGCGCTACCACCGCATCATCATTATGACCGACGCGGATGTGGATGGATCACATATCCGCACGCTGCTGCTGACCTTTTTCTACCGTCAGATGGCCGAGCTGGTCGAGCGTGGCCACGTCTATATCGCCCAACCGCCGCTCTACAAGGTCCGGCGGGGCAAACAGGAGCACTACGTCAAGGACGAGCGCGAGCTCACCAACTACCTGCTGCAGCTCTCGCTCTCCGGCGCGAGCCTGCTGCCGGCCGCGGACACTCCGGTCGTCGGGCCCGAAGCCCTGGAAGCGCTCATCCGTCAGTATCTCGATACCATGGAGTTGATCGACCATCTGGGCCGTCGCACCGACCCGGTCATCCTTCGGGCCATGGTGGATCTGCGGCCTATCAGCGAGGATCAGTTAAGCGATGGCGAGGCCGTGCGCGGCTGGTTCGAGTCGCTGGGCGAGATGATCAACGTGGGCCTGCCCACCGGCACCGAGTATCGGGTCAAGGTGCAGACCGGCCCGGATGGCGGCTTCCAGGAGGCGGTCATTACCAAGCGCATGCATGGCATCCTCTATCCGTTTACCTTCCCGACCGGATTCTTCCTGGCCAAGGAATACGAGACCATCCGGGGTCTTGCCGCCGCCCTTCAGGGGCTGATCGGTGAAGGCGGCGAGATACGCCGCGGCGAGCGCTCTCAGCCGGTGGCGAGCTTCCGGGATGCGGTGGACTGGCTCATGGAAGAAGGCAAGCGGGGCCTTTCGGTGCAACGCTACAAGGGCCTGGGCGAGATGAACCCGGATCAGCTCTGGGAGACCACCATGGATCCGGAAACCCGGCGCCTGTTGCAGGTGCGCATCGAGGATATCGTCGGTGCCGATGACATCTTCACCACCCTGATGGGCGATCAGGTCGAGCCGCGGCGCGACTTCATCGAGAAAAACGCGTTACAAGTCAGTAACCTGGACGTTTAATGGGGTCATCCGCCGGCGGCCTGGCCGCCGCTGATTGTCGCCATCCGTGACTCGATCCACGCCTCTGCCAGGCCATTAACCTCGGCCGGGGTGCGTCCGGTGGTATCGATGGGCGCGCCGATTTCGACCCGAATGACGCCAGGGATCATGCGCAGGCCGCGTCGGGGCCAGTGCTCGCCGGCATTATGGGCCACTGGCACCACCTGAGCACCGGCACGGCAGGCCAGCAGCGCGCCACCTTGCTGGTACCGGCCCCGCTCACCGGGTGGCACTCGGGTGCCCTCGGGAAAGACCACCACCCAACGCCCCCGGGCAAGCTTCTGCCGGCCCTGGTCGATGACCTGGCGCAGCGCTTCGCGGCCAGCGGCCCGATCGATCGCGATGGGATCGAGCCGCGCCAGGCCCCAGCCGAAGAGCGGGATGCGCAAAAGCTCGCGCTTTAGCACCCAGCTCTGCGGATAAAACCATGGCAACAGATTGAGGGTTTCCCAGGCGCTTTGATGCTTGGCAAGGACAACGGCCGGCTTGGCGGGCCGGTTTTCAAGGCCATTGACCTCGATGCGAATGCCGCCGATCACCCGCACCATCCAGGCCACAATGCTGCACCAACGGGTGATCCACCAATAGCGCCAACGCAGTGGCAGACCAAAGCTGGGCAGACTGACCATCGTCCAGATCAAAACGGTCACCACAAGGCCCAGATGAAAGAGCAGGCCTCGGATGAGGCTGCCCGGGTGGCCACCGGTGGGTGGCGCCGGGCGGCTCACGGCGCCACTCCGTGGGTGGTGGGCAGTCGGCGGAGGATGGCCGGGACCGCCGCGGCAAGATCGGGATAGACCGGCGTGGCCGGGCCCAGTTCATCCGCCAGAGCGGCGCCGTTGCCGGTTTTCACCAGCCATCCCTCCACCCCCGATCGCTCGGCGGCGATCAGATCGCGCCGGCTGTCACCGATCATCAACGCCCGCTCGGGCGCGCAGTCGAACTGCTCGAGCGCCTGCTGCAAAAGCCCCGGGCGGGGTTTTCGGCAGCGGCAATCGGCCGCCGGTGCGTGGGGGCAGACGAAAACACCATCCAGATGACCGCCTACCGCGGCCAGCGCCTGATGCATTAGTTCATGGATGGCCTGCAGGGTTGCCGGGGCCAGCATGCCCCGGCCCACCGCCGACTGGTTGCTGCAAACCGCCACCGTCAACCCCGCGGCATTCAATGCGGCAATGGCCTCGAGGCTCCCGTCGATGGGTCGCCACTGCGCCGCGGACAGGATGTAGTCGGGCGAGTCATGATTGATGACCCCATCGCGGTCCAGCAGGACACATCCTCTCGCCACGCGCTAGCCCGGCTCCGGCAGGGCGGAGACATCGGCGATGGCAAGGAAAAGCGACTGCAGGGCCCCCAACAGCGCGAGCCGGTTATGGCGCACCGAATCGTCATCGGCCATCACCATGACATCGTCAAAAAACCGGTCCACCGGCGCTCGCAATTCGGCCAGGCGGGCGAGGGCCTCGGTGTAGGCGCTGCGCTCGATAAGATCCTGCACCGGCGCGGTGTGGCTTTGCACCGCCTCGTGCAGATCGCGCTCGGCGGGTTCGCGCAGCAACGCCGGATCCACCGGGGCATCGCCGGTGTCCCCGGCCTTGCGCAGGATGTTGCGGATGCGTTTGTTGGCCGCCGCCAGGCTGCCGGCGGCGGACAGGCCGGTAAAGGCCCTGCACGCTTCGAGCCGGCGCTGGAAGTCAAGCGGCTCGATGTCCGTCGGCGCCAGGGCACTGCGCACCGCCTCGAAGAGCTCGGGGGCGTAGTCCGCCTCGAGCGCCATGGCCCGCATGCGGTCCAGACAAAAGCCCACCACTTCGTCGACATGGTCCTCGGCATCGAGCGTTTCGGGTTGCCAGGCCGCGGCCTCGCGCAGAAGCCCGGCCAGATTGATGGCGTGCTGGCCCTCAATGAGGGTGCGGATCAATCCCACCGCGGCCCGTCGCAGGGCGAACGGGTCTTTGGCCCCGGTGGGGGCTTTGCCGATGGCAAAAATGCCCATCAGCGTATCCGCCCGCTCGGCGACGGCAAGCAGCTGGCCCAGTGGTGAGCCGGCGATGGCGTCGCCGGAAAACCGGGGCCGGTAGATCTCGTCCAGGGCGTCCGCCACCCGAGGGGATTCGTTTTGCTCGCGGGCATAATAGCGGCCCATCACCCCCTGGAGCTCGGGAAACTCGCCGACCATTTCGGTGAGCAGATCGGCCCGGGATAATGTGGCGGCATGGGCGGCCGTGTCGGGATCGGTGTCGAAGCGCTCGGCGTAGGCCCGGGCGATGCCCGCGACACGGCGGGATTTGTCCGCGAGGCTGCCCAGCGACTTTTGAAAGATCACCTGCTCCAGGCCATCGAGCCGGTCCGAGAGGGGTTTTTTTCGATCCAGATCCCAGAAAAACGCCGCATCGGCGAGCCGCGGGCGGATCACCCGCTCGTTACCGGCAATGACCCGCGCCGGGTCGCGGCTTTCGATATTGGCAATCGTGATGAACCGGGCGAGCAGCTGTCCGTCGACATCGCGGACCGGAAAATACCGCTGGTGGCCCTGCATGCTCGAGATCAGCGCCTCGGGCGGCACCCGCAGGAAGGTCTCATCAAAGCTCCCGGAAAGCACCACGGGCCATTCCACCAGTGCGGTGACCTCGTCGAGCAGGTCATCGTCTAACACCGCCCGGCCGCCAAGCCGCTCGCCTTCGCCCCGCACCGCCTCACGGATCTGTTCGCGTCGCTCGTGGCGATCGACCACCACATGGGCGCGGTAGAGGGCCTGCTCGTAGTCATCGGCCCGGGCGATGGTCACCGGATCCGGGTGGTGGAAGCGATGCCCCCGGCTCTGTCGGTCGCTGGCAACCCCGAAGATCTCCATGGGCACCACGGCGTCATCCATCAGCGCCACCACCCAGTGGACCGGCCGGACAAATTCGGTGGACTGATCCCCCCAGCGCATGCGTTTGGGGATGGGCAGGGCATCGAGGGCGCGCTGGATGATCGCCGGCAGCAGATCCGCCGTTGCCTGGCCGGTGTCCACCCCGCGATAGACCAGCCATGCACCCTCGTTGGTTTCGAGCCGCTCAAGCGCCTCGACGCTCACCTGGTTGGACCGGGCAAAACCCTCGGCCGCCCTGGTTGGGTTGTTGTGCTCGTCAAAGGCGACGGCCACGGCCGGGCCGCGTCGCTCGAACGCCCGGTCCGGCTGGGTGACGGCGACCTCTTCGATGTGCACGGCAAGCCGCCGGGGGGCCCCCAACGCGCGTACCCGGCCGTGGCGGATGCCGGCCTGATCAAGTCCTTCGACAATGCCACTGGCCAGGGCATCACTGAGGCGGTCCAGCGCCCCGGGGGGAAGCTCTTCGGTGCCCAGTTCAAAAAGCAGCGATGCAGCGGTTTGGCTCATGCCACACTCCGGTCGGCGGCGGCATCACCACTGCATAGCGGAAAGCCCAGCGCCTCGCGGGCCGCGTAGTAGGCCTGCGCCGTTGCCCGGGCCATGGCGCGGACGCGCAGGATATAGCCCTGGCGCTCGGTCACCGAGATGGCATGGCGGGCATCGAGCAGGTTGAAGGTGTGCGAGGCCTTCATCGTCATCTCATAGGCCGGCAGCGGCAGCCCGGCCTCGACGAGCCGCAGGGCCTCGCGCTCGCAGGTGTCGAAACCCTCGAACAGACTGGCCACATCCGCCTCTTCAAAGTTGTACCGGGACTGCTCTTGTTCGTTTTGCAAAAAGACATCGCCATAGGTCACCCGACCCTGGGGCCCGTCGGTCCAGACCAGGTCATAGACGCTCTCTACTTCCTGGAGGTACATGGCAATGCGCTCGAGCCCGTAGGTGATCTCGCCCATCACCGGATGGCAGTCGAGCCCCCCGGCCTGCTGGAAGTAGGTGAACTGGGTGATCTCCATGCCATTCAGCCAGACCTCCCAGCCCAGACCCCAGGCGCCCAGCGTGGGGGACTCCCAGTTGTCCTCGACAAAGCGGATGTCGTGGGTGAGCGGGTCGATCCCCAGCGCCTCCAGCGACCCCAGGTACTGCTCCTGGATATCCTTGGGCGAGGGTTTGAGCACCACCTGGAACTGGTAGTAATGCTGCAACCGGTTGGGGTTTTCGCCATAGCGGCCGTCGGTGGGCCGCCTTGAGGGCTGCACATAGGCCGCATGCCAGGGCTCGGGCCCGATCGAGCGGAGGAAGGTCGCCGGGTGGAATGTGCCGGCACCCACCTCCATGTCGAGCGGCTGCATGACAACACAGCCGCGCTGCGCCCAGTATTGCTGCAGGGCAAGGATTAGATCCTGAAAGGTCATTGATTCTCCGGCCGATTAGCGGTGATGGCGCGAGTATAGCCCGCGTCCTCCGGCCCTGTCAGGCGGTCGAGGGGTGGTGGCTTGCACCAAAATGGTTCGGCCGGGGTCCAAAAAGCACCAGCATGGTGCGATCGCCCGATGGTAGCGTGGATGCGCTGATGCGAATGGCCCGTTTTGGTGCGCCGGCTGCCATCTGGCACGGATTCTGCTTACCCTGCGGGGGCATTACGCATTCGATACGACATGACTGGAGGCCGAACAATGGCAAAGACCGCCGATGACGTTCTCAATATGATCAAAGAAAACGAGGTCCGGTTCGTGGATCTTCGTTTCACCGATCCCAAGGGCAAGCAGCAGCACGTCACGCTGCCCGCCCATGCCGTCGACGCCGATTTCTTCAGCGAAGGCAAGATGTTCGATGGCTCTTCGATCGAGGGGTGGAAGGGCATCAACGAGTCCGACATGATCCTGATGCCCGATGCGGATACCGCCGTGCTGGATCCGTTCTTTGATGATGCAACGCTGATCCTCCTTTGCAACATCATCGAGCCCAACACCATGCAGGGCTACGGCCGCGATCCGCGCTCCATCGCCGAGCGTGCCGAGGCCTATCTGCAGTCCACCGGTATTGGCGACGTGGCCTACTTTGGCCCCGAGAACGAGTTCTTCGTCTTTGACGATGTCCGTTGGGGCACCGACATGAGCGGTTCGTTCTACAAGATCGACTCCGAAGAGGCGGACTGGAACACCGAAAAGGTCTACCCGGACGGCAACATGGGCCACCGCCCCGGTGTCAAGGGCGGCTACTTTCCGGTACCGCCGGTGGATAGCCTCCATGACATGCGGTCGGCCATGCTCGAGGTGCTCACCGACATGGGCATGGACACCGAGGTGCACCACCACGAGGTGGCCACCGCGGGCCAGTGCGAGATCGGTGTGGGCTTCAACACCCTGGTGAAAAAGGCCGACGAGGTGCAGACCCTGAAGTACGTCGTCCACAACGTCGCCTCGGCCTATGGCAAGACCGCAACGTTCATGCCAAAGCCCGTGGTGGGCGATAACGGCAGCGGCATGCATGTCCATCAGTCCATCGGCAAGACTGGCGAGATGCTGTTTGCCGGCGATCAGTACGGTGGCCTCTCCGAGACGGCGCTCTACTACATTGGCGGCATCATCAAGCACGCCCGGGCGATCAACGCCTTTGCCAACGCCTCGACCAACTCGTACAAGCGGCTGGTCCCGGGCTTTGAGGCGCCGGTGCTGTTGGCTTACTCGGCCCGTAACCGCTCGGCGTCGGTGCGTATCCCCTGGGTCGCCAATCCCAAGGCGCGGCGTGTCGAGATCCGCTTCCCGGACAGCACCGCCAATCCGTACCTGTGCTTTGCCGCGATGTTGATGGCCGGCCTGGATGGCATCCAGAACAAGATCCACCCGGGTGATGCCATGGACAAGGATCTCTACGACCTGCCGCCCGAGGAAGAGGCCGAGATCGACAAGGTCGCCTTCTCGCTCGAAGAGGCGCTGGACGCCCTGGATAGCGATCGCGAGTTCCTCAAGGTCGGCGGTGTGTTCACCGACGATGCCATCGATGGTTACATCGAGCTCAAGCGTGAGGAAGTCCAGCAGCTGCGGATGACCACCCACCCGGTGGAGTTCGACCTCTACTACAGCGTTTGATGGCCGGCATCCCCCGGATGCCTTCCCGGACCCCCGCCTCGGCGGGGGTTTTTATTGGGTGTCGAACGGCCCGAAACCCCTGGCAGGCCGCGGTCGGCGGGTGCCGGTGATGCCATGCACCAAAAAAGTGCATAACACCCATCCGTGGCCTACACTGAATGCCGCCAACCCGCCCCCGGCGTCGCCGGCGCGGGGATGGCCTGTTTCTTGCTATCTCTCGGTGCCATGGTGAAACACACTGCAGATCAATATGCCGGCGAGATCCTCGAGCACCTGACCCGGGCAGTGGTCCGGGTGGATGCGCAGCAACGGATCATGGGCATGAACCCGGCGGCCGAGACGCTTTTTCACTCAAGCCGTCGCCAGGCGGATGGTGAGCCATTGTTGCGCATGGTGCCGGGGCTGGCGGTGATCGAGTCGGCCATCGAGCAGGGGCTTGCCGATGGATCGAGCTTTACCGAGCGGGAGATCCGCGTGGATCTGGCCAACGGCCGCAGCGCCACGGTGGACTGCGCCATTACACCCATGCCCGATGGCACCCTGTTGCTTGAGTTCGAGCAGATCGACCGGCACCTGCGCATCTCGCGCGAAAACCGCCTGATTGCCCAGAACCAGGCCATCCGCGAGCTGATCCGGGGGCTCGCCCACGAGATCAAAAACCCACTGGGCGGCCTGCGCGGCGCTGCCCAGTTGCTGGAATCCGAGCTCGATGACGACGAGAAAAAGGAATACACGGGCATCATCATCAGCGAAGCGGACCGTCTGCGAACCCTGGTCAACGGCCTGCTGGGGCCGGATTCGCGGATCGAAAAACAGACCACCAACCTCCATGAGATCGTCGAGCGGGTGCGGCATCTGGCCAGCGCCGAAGCCCCCGCCGGCGTGGCGATCGTGCGCGACTACGACCCCAGTATCCCCATGCTGCCGGCGGCGGCGGATCAGCTCATCCAGGCGTTGCTCAATCTGGTGCGCAACGCCCTGCAGGCGGTGGGTGATGCCGGTCGTATCACCTTGCAGACCCGCACCCAGCGGCGCTTCACCATCGGCGATCAACAGCACCGGCTGGTCGCCCGCATCGACATCATAGACAACGGACCCGGCATCGAGCCGGCGCTCCAGGATCAGATTTTCTACCCCATGGTGACTGGCCGGGCCGAAGGCAGTGGCATCGGCCTGCCCATCGCCCAGAACCTGGTGAATCAGCACGGCGGCCTGATCGAATGCAGCAGCGAACCCGGCTGCACGGTGTTCACGGTCTGGCTGCCCCTGGAGGAAAGTGATGAGTGAAATGACCACCGTGTGGATTGTCGACGACGACCGCTCGATCCGCTGGGTGTTGAAAAAGGCCCTCGAGCGGGACGGGCTGGCGGCGGTGGATTTCGAGACCGGCGAGGAGGCCCTGGCCGCCCTCGAGCGCGGGACACCGGATGTTCTGATCACCGATATACGCATGCCACGGCTGGATGGACTCAGCCTCATGCAACGCTTTCATGCCGCTGCCAACGAGTTGCCGGTGATCGTCATGACCGCCCACTCCGACCTGGATGCCGCGGTGTCCGCCTATGAGGGCGGGGCCTTTGAGTATCTGCCCAAACCCTTTGATGTCGAAGAGGCGGTGGAGCTGGTCCAGCGGGCGGCGGCGGCGGCGCGCAGCAGTGCCGCCCCCGATGCGGCGCGGGAAGAGCTGCCCGAGATCATCGGCGAGGCACCGGCGATGCAGGAGGTATTCCGGGCCATCGGCCGACTGTCGCGGTCCAACATTACGGTGCTCATCAATGGCGAATCCGGCACCGGCAAGGAGCTGGTGGCCGGAGCCCTTCATCGCCACAGCCCGCGGGCTGGCAAGCCGTTCATTGCACTGAACATGGCTGCCATTCCCCGGGATTTGATGGAATCCGAGCTCTTCGGTCACGAGAAGGGGGCGTTCACCGGCGCCCACCAAGTCCGCCGCGGACGGTTCGAGCAGGCCGACGGGGGGACGCTTTTTCTCGATGAGATCGGCGATATGCCGGCCGAACTGCAGACCCGGTTGTTGCGGGTCCTTGCCGATGGCGAGTTTTATCGTGTCGGCGCCCATACTCCGATGCGGGTGGATGTTCGCATCATCGCCGCCACCCATCAGAACCTCGAAGCGCTGGTCGAAGAGGGGCGCTTTCGGGAAGACCTTTTCCACCGGCTCAATGTCATCCGCATCCATTGCCCGGCGCTGCGCGAACGGCAGGCCGATATCCCGGCACTGGCCGAACATTTCCTGCGCAAGGCGGCGGCCGAGCTCAACGTCGAGCCCAAGCAGCTCACGCCGGCGGTGGAGAGCCGCTTCCAGGCGCTGGCCTGGCCCGGCAATGTTCGCGAGCTCGAAAACACCTGCCGGTGGCTGACCGTAATGGCGAGCGGCCGTGAGGTCCATCCCGAGGACCTGCCGCCTGAGCTGATCAACACCGAATCCCAGACCACCAGCGAGGTGGATTGGGAAACGGCACTGGCACGCTGGGCCGATCGACAGGCGGCCACCGCCGGCGAGGGGTCGCTGGCCGAGGCGCAGTCGCGGCTCGAGCGGGTCTTGATTGAAACGGCACTCAAACGGACCGGCGGTCGCCGCCAGGACGCCGCACGGCTTCTCGGCTGGGGGCGGAATACCCTGACGCGCAAGATCCGGGATCTGCAGATGCAGGTATGATGGCGGCATGCCATTGCATGTCGTTTTGCACCGCCCCGAGATTCCGCCCAACACCGGCAACGTCATCCGGCTGTGTGCCAATACCGGGGCGCGACTGCACTTGATCCGGCCGTTGGGGTTTGTGCCGGACGACCGTCGCATGCGGCGGGCCGGACTCGACTACCATGAACTCGCCCGGATGCAGATCCACGACGATCTGCAGGCCTTTGAACAGGCGATCCGACCGGCCCGGTTGTGGGCCATGACAACCCGCGGTACCACGCGCTTTGACGCCCCCACCTTTGCCGGTGACGATGCGCTGGTATTTGGCAGCGAAACCCGCGGGCTCCCCGATGCGGTGCTCGCCACGATACCGCCGGCGCGTCGCCTGCGGCTGCCCATGCGCCCGGGCAACCGCAGCCTCAATCTATCCAACAGTGTCGCCGTGGCGGTCTACGAGGCCTGGCGACAGGCCGGTTTCAGCGGCGCGGTCTGAGGGGATTATTCCCGGCGCGGGGGGCGCTGGAGCAGGGCCCGGGTGGCTTCGGCCGGGTCAAGATCGCCCGCCACCACCGCCTTGACCGCCGCGCAGATGGGCATCTCGACATCATGGGCGGCGGCGAGCTGCATGACCCGGGTGGCGGTATCGGTGCCTTCGACCACCTGCCCGATGGTCCCGGTGGCACGGGCCATTGGCTCGCCCCGGCCCAGCGCCAGTCCCAGGCGGCGGTTGCGTGACTGATCATCGGTGCAGGTGAGGATCAGATCCCCCATCCCCGCCAGGCCGGTGAGCGTCTCGTCCCGCGCCCCGATCCGGGCACCCAGGCGCCGTGTCTCGGCCAGTCCCCGGGTGATGAGCCCGGCCCGGGCATTGGCGCCAAACCCCATGCCATCGGCGATCCCGGTGGCGATGGCAAGCACATTCTTGACCGCCCCGCCCAGTTCGACACCAATGACATCATCGCTGGTGTAGACCCGGAAGCGTTCGTCACGGAAGGCCTCGGCCAGGTGCTCGCCGGTGGCGGCATCGTGACTGGCCAGCGCCACGGCGGTGGGCAGCCCGGCGGCCACTTCGCCGGCAAAGCTCGGCCCCGAGAGCACCCCGAGCGGATGGCCCGGCAGCAATCGCTCGGCGGTGACATGCAGCAGCTGCCCGGTTTCATCCAGTCCTTTGGTCGCCCAGATCACCGGGCAGTGCGGCGGCAGCTCATCGGCCAGGCGCTGGAGGGTACCGGCGAAGGCCGCGCTGGGGACCACCACCAGCACGGCATCGGTGTCGGCCAGTGATGCGCCCAGCGACGCGTGGGGGTGGATGTTCGGCGGCAGCGGGATGTCGCTTAGATAATCGGGATTGTGGCGTTGCCTGGCCATGGCCTGCATCGCCGCCGGACGGTGACCCCACAAGGCGACCTCGTGGTGGTTGCGGGCCAGCACCAGCGCAAGCGCCGTCCCCCACGAGCCGGCGCCCAGAACCGAGAGCCGCCGGGCGTCAGGCCTGGCTTGCGTCACCGTCCGATGACTCCTCGCCACCTTCGGTGGCGGCCTGTGCGGCGCGCTGGCGACGGCGGGCATAGAGGGCATCGAAGTTGACCGGTGCCAGGGTCATGGGCGGGAAACCGGCCTTGGCCGTCAAATCGGTGATCGCCTCGCGGGCGTAGGGGAAAAGCACGCCGGGGCAGTAGGCGCCGAGGAGCTGCTCAGTGGCCGCCTGTTCAAAGCCGGCAATACTGAAAACCCCCGCCTGGTGGGCCTCGCAGAGATAGGCTGTTTTATCCTCGACGTTGGCGGTGACCGTCACGGTGACCACGACCTCGTAGAGGTTATCGCCCACCGATTCGTTCCGGGTGTTGAGCTCGACCTTGGCTTCGGGCTTCCAGGCCTGGGTGAATACATCCGGTGTGCCCGGCGTCTCGAGCGAGCAGTCTTTGAGATAGAGTTTCTGGATGGCGAATTGCTGGGCATTGTCTGCCTGGCTGCCGGCGGCGGTGCTACTGCCATTGGTCTCGGGGTTTTCGGCCATTGTGACTCCTCGATGGGCTTGGGGTGGCGACTTAGCGCTTGCCCTCGGTGGGGAAGCTCTCTTCGCGCCAGGCGGTCAGCCCGCCGCGAAGCTGGAAGACATCGGGCCAGCCCTGCGATTTGAGTGTCTGGACCGCCCGCAGGGTGCGCTGGCCGTTGTCGCAGTAGACAATCAGCGTTTTGTCCTTAAACCGCGCCAGGCGGTCGCCGCGCTTGTCCAGGTGTTCCATCGGGATGTTGACCGCCCCGGGCAGGTGGCTGGCCTGAAAGGCGTTTTCATTGCGCACGTCAATGAAAACCGCCTTATCCTGATTGTACAGGCGGGTGGCATCGCCGGGGGTCAGGGCGTCGCGCCGGCGCCGGTAGCTGAGCACCTCGTTGGCGATGATCGCTACCAGGACGGCCGCCAGCGCGGCGACCAGCAACGGATGGTTTGTGCTGAATTCGATGACTCTGTCCATGACCCGGCGCTGTTAGCATTGGTTGAAAACGCCGGAGTATACCAGTCGAGATGACCCGCTGATGACGCGAATACTGATCCTTTTGCTGCTGGCATTCGCCACGCCGGTGCTGGCCCAGGATGATGCCCGCGAGCTGGCGGCCCGCGAGGCGCGGCTCGAGGCGTTGCAGTCGCGGATCGGCGAGCTGGGTGAGGCCCTGGCCAGCAAGCGCGAGCGCGCCGGCGGCCTGGAGGCCGAGCTGGCGCGGTTTGAGCAGCGCATCGGCGAGCAGCGGCGGGCGCTCAGCCGGCTCGATGCCAGTCTTGCCCGTCAGGCCGAGCGGATCGCGGATCTGCGCCAGCGGCTTGAGCAGACCGAGCAACAGGCGGCGGGCCATCGTCAGATCCTCATCGAGAGCATTCGTGCCATGCACCGCCAGGGCGGCGCGACCCCGCTGCGGTTGCTGCTCGGCGAAAGCGACCCGGCCCGGCTGCAACGATTGATGGCGTATCAGCGCCGGCTGGGCGAGGTCCGGGGTGAGCGCCTCGAGGCCGCCCGCGCGGTGATCAGTCGTTTGTCCGAGCGGCGCAAGGCATTGCAAGTGGCGCTCGAGGCTCAGCGTGCCGACCGCGACCGGCGTGCCGCCGCGCTGGCCGAGCTCCAGCGCACCCTGGGCGAGCGCGAGGCGCTGCTGGCGTCGCTGCGCGGCGAGATCGAATCGGATGATGCGGCCCTCGCCGCCGCCCGGGACGAGGCGGCGTCACTGCGATCGCTGATCGAGTCGTTGCGTGACGAACTCCCGGCCGCGGGCCCCATAACCGGCGAGAAGCGCGGGCTCGATCGCGGCCGATTGGACTGGCCGGTGGAGGGGCCGCTGCTGGCCCGCTTTGGCAGCGAACGGGTCGAGGGGCTTAACTGGACCGGGCTTCTCATCGGCGGCGAGGCCGGCGCTGCCGTGCATCCGGTGGCGCCGGGGCAGGTGGTATTCGCCGACTGGTTGCGTGGTGTGGGGCTGCTGCTCATCATTGATCATGGCGAGGGCTATCTAAGTCTCTACGGACGCAACCAGGCCCTTTATTTTGATGTCGGAGACTGGGTGGATACCAACGATGTCATTGCCACGGTGGGACGCAGCGGCGGTCGGCCCGAGACCGCGCTCTATTTTGAACTGCGGGCCGGCGGAGAACCGGTGGACCCGCTCGCCTGGTTGCCCGCCACCGGCAATCGCGGATAGGAAGACCAACAATGGCTGAACGCGCCGCTCTCTGCCGTCTGACCCGTGGGCTCTGTCTTGCCCTGATGCTGGGCCTGGCCCCGTCGGTGCCGGCCCAGACCGACTCGGCGTCGGATGAGACCTTGCCGCTGGAGCGGTTGCGCACCTTTACCGAGGTCTACGAGCGCATCCAGCGGGATTATGTCGAGGATGTGGACCCCGAGACCCTGATCGACAATGCCATTCAGGGCATGCTGCAGGGGCTGGATCCGCATTCCACCTACCTGGATCGCAGCGACTACCAGCAGCTGCAGGAGGGCACCCGGGGCGAGTTTGGTGGCCTGGGCATCGAGGTGGGCATGGAGGATGGCTTTGTCGAGGTCATCGCCCCCATCGACGGCACACCAGCCGATGCGGCGGGGATCCGGCCGGGCGATCTGATCATTCGCATCGATGGCCAATCGGTCAAGGGGCTCGATCTGCAGGAAGCGGTGGAGCGCATGCGTGGCGAGCCGGGCACCGAAATCGTCCTCGGTATCCTGCGTGACGGCGCCGAGGCCCCCATCGAGGTCACCATCGAACGGGCGATCATCCGGGTGGAGAGCGTCCGAGCCCGGCTGCTCGAGCCCGGCTTCGGCTATCTGCGCATCAGTCAGTTCCAGTCGCGTACCGGCGATGATGTGCTCGACGCCGTCGAAGGGCTGGTGGCCGATGCCGGCCCGGATGGATTGAGCGGGTTGGTGCTGGATCTGCGCAACAACCCGGGTGGCGTGCTGGATGCCGCCGTCGAGGTGGCGGACGCCTTTCTGGCGAGCGGGGTCATCGTGACCACCGATGGCCGGGCCGAGCGGGCCGCGAGCCGGTTTGTCGCCACCCCCAATGATGCGCTCGGCGGTGTGCCGCTGGTGGTGCTCGTCAACGCCGGTTCGGCCTCGGCGGCCGAAATCGTGGCCGGCGCGCTGCAGGATCACCGACGCGGCGTGGTCATGGGTGAGCCGACCTTTGGCAAAGGGTCGGTCCAGACCATTCTGCCGCTTCGGGATGGCAATGCGGTCAAGCTCACCACGGCGCGTTACTTCACCCCCGAGGGTCGCTCCATCCAGGCCGAGGGCATTACCCCGGATGTGCGCATCGCCAACCTCGAAGTCACCGCCGGGGCGGTGTCCGACCGGCTACGCGAGTCGGATCTGCCCCGCCATTTGCGGGGTGATGCGGCGCCCGCCGCAGAACAGACCGGCGACCGGCCGGCGCTGGCCGAGCGGGACTACGCCCTGGCCGAGGCGCTCAATCTGCTAAAGGGTCTGACCATTCTGGGTGCGGACTAGTCGCCGCTCGCCGCTCAGTCCCGCGGCCAGGCGATGTACCACATCAACGCCCCGAGGCCGCCCAGCACCCAGCTGACCGCCGGGGCATCCCCCAGCATGGCGGGGCTGCGACCATCCAGGGCGGCCACCACGAACGCCGAGAGCACCAGGGTGGCGCCGACGCCGGTGGCGAAGCCGCGCCGGCCATTGCGCTGCAGCTCGGCGCGCAGTGACGCCAGCGCTTTTTGCTGCTCGCGCCGTTCGGTGTTGGCCTGTTCGAGCTCTGACAGGGCGCCGTCCAGGCGCCGGGGCAGCGTCGGCAGGGTCTCTGCCATATGGGGCAGTTCCCGACGCAGGTTCTCCGCCAGCGCCCGGGCCCCCAGGCGGTCTTTCATCCAGTGTTCGAGATAGGGCTTCCCGGTACTCCAAAGATCCAGCTCGGGGTAGAGCTGGCGGCCCAGCCCCTCGATGGCCAGCAGGGTTTTTTGCAGCAACACCAGCTGGGGCTGGATTTCCATGTTGAAGCGCCGCCCGGTCTGGAACAGCCGCATTAAAAGCGCCCCCAGCGAGATCTCGCCCAGCGGCCGCTCGAAAATGGGTTCGCAAACGGTGCGCATGGCCGCCTCGAACTCATCGACCCGGGTCTCGGGCGGCACCCAGCCGGATTCGACATGCAGCTCGGCGACACGGCGATAGTCGCGGTTGAAAAAGGCAATGAAGTTATCCGCCAGATAGCGGTGATCGACGGGGCTCAGCGACCCCATGATGCCAAAGTCCACCGCCACATACCGGGGGTCGGCCGGGTTGCTAACGTCCACGAAGATATTGCCCGGATGCATGTCGGCGTGAAAGAAGCTGTCCCGGAAGACCTGGGTGAAGAAAATCTCGGTGCCCCGCTCTGCCAGGGCTTTCATGTCCACACCGGCATCCTTCAGGCCCTGGATATCGCTGATCTGCAGGCCATGGATGCGCTCCATGACCATCACCCGCTGCCGGGTTCCAGGCCAGTAGACCTCGGGGACATAGAGCAGGTTGGAGTCGGCGAAGTTGCGCTTGAGCTGCGAGGCGTTGGCCGCCTCGCGCATGAGATCGAGCTCGTCGTTGAGGGTGTTGTCGAACTCGCGGACTACCTCCACCGGGCGCAGCCGATAGCCCTCGCGCCAGTAGCGCTGGGCGAGCCGGGCGAAGAGATACATCACCTGCAGGTCCCGGCCGATGGCCTGTTCGATGTTGGGACGCAGCACCTTGACGATGACATCGCGGCCGTCGTGCAGGCGGGCAGCGTGCACCTGGGCGATCGAGGCCGAGGCCAGGGCTTGTTCATCCAGATGGGCGAACCAGCCGTCGACGGGCTGTTGATACTCGGCCTCGACGATCGCCCGTGCCTGCTCGCCCGGAAACGGCGGGACCTGATCCTGGAGCCGCGCCAGCTCGGCGGCGATATCCGCCGGCAGTAGATCGCGCCGGGTCGAGAGGATCTGGCCAAACTTCACGAATATGGGCCCGAGATCCTCCAGCGCCAGCCGGATGCGCTCGGCCCGGGGTCGCTGTTGGCGACGGAACCAGGCCCAGGGCATAAAGATGCGGAGAAAGCGAAATGGCCGAAACCACCGGGTGGCGAAGAGGATTTCATCCAGGCCATGCCGGAGCAGGACCAGATTGATCTGCATCAGCCGAAGCCACAGCCGGGGTCGCGTCATTGGGCGGTCCTTTGTTTTTCGAGACGCCGCAGACGGGCCTCCAGGCGGTCGACATCTTCGCGGATGTTGTCGACATCGTCGCAGAAGTTGCGGGCTTCGACGGCGGTCGGCAGCAGTTGTCGCTCTTCGGTGGCCAGTTCGGCGGCATTCTGCAGCAAGGTGGTGGCACTGCGCCGGCTCCATCGGGCGCCGGCCCGGGCGTTGTCGAGCAGGCTGGCGGCGGTGGCGGTCCCCACCCACCGGGCCAGTTGGGCCTCCAGGTCCACATCCAGCTCGGCAAACAGGGTGCGCACCTCCTGGATGGTGCCGATGTCACCGCGAAAGGCCACATCCCGGCTGCGCTGGCCCCGCGAGAGGACCAGGCCGGTGAGCCCCGCCAGGCTGGTCTCGAGCCGGGCCTGGCAATCGCTCATGTCGGTTTCGTCACGGATCAGGGCGAGCCCCTCCTCGGCAAAGCTCACCCGCAGGCTGACCGCCGGGTCGGTGAGTCGCAGCCCCAGGTCCTTGCCGGCGAGGCGTTGCAGTCGACCGGCACTGGCCGGGTCCAGATGCAGGGTCCGGTTGATGGCCTGTTCGATGAATGCCAGCGGCAGCAATTCAGTAGACATGGCCATGGTGCAGGGCGACAAGCCCACCGCTTAGATTGATGTAATCGCAGTCTTCGAAACCCGCCTCGATCATCATCTCGTAGAGCGTGTCCTGGTCGGGGTGCATGCGGATGGATTCGGCCAGGTAGCGATAGCTCTCGGCATCATTGGCCACCAGTCGGCCCATCCGGGGCAGGACCTGGAAGGAGTAGAGATCGTAGATCGGCTTCAGGGCTTTGAGATAGAGCGTGGAGAACTCCAGTATCACCACCTGTCCACCCGGCCGCAGGGTGCGCTGCATCGCCGCCAGGGCCCGGGGGATGTGGGTGACATTGCGCAGGCCAAAGGCGATGGTGATGCGATCGAAACTGCGATCCGGAAACGGCAGTGCCTCGGCGTTGGCGATGACATAATCGAGATTGCCCACCAGCCCCTGGTCGAGCAGCCGGTCCCGCCCCTCGTTGAGCATGTCGGCGTTGATATCCGAGACGATCACCCGGCCGGTTTCACCCACCTGTCGCGCCAGTCCGGCGCTGAGATCGCCGGTGCCGGCGGCGAGATCGAGCACCTGCTGGCCCGGGCGGGCCGCCACCTGATTGAGGGCCTGGTGCTTCCACAGCCGGTGCAGGCCGGCGGACATCAGGTCGTTCATCACGTCGTAGCGTCCGGCCACCGAGCTGAACACCTCGCCCACCCGCCGGGATTTTTCGGCGGCGGGGATGCGCTCGAAGCCAAAATGCGCCTCATCGGCCGACGATTGCGTGTTCATTGCGGTGGCTCCTCATCTCGCTGGTAGCCGGCATCGGCAAGGGCATCCAGATAATCCTGCCAATACTGCGCCTGGTTGGCGCCCAGGTCATAGAGCAGCTCCCACGAGTACAGCCCCGTGTTATGGCCATCATCAAAGTTGATGCGCAGCGCATACTGGCCCACGGGTTCGATGCCGGTGATGCCAACCCCTTCTTTGCCCACCTGCAGCACCGCCTGGCCCGGGCCATGGCCCCGGACCTCGGCAGACGGCGAGTAGACCCGCAGGTACTCGGCGCCCAGTTCGAAGCGCTCTTCGCCATCGAAGGCAATCTCCAGGGTCCGCGAGCGCCGATGCAGGCGAATATCGGTGGGGACCTGACCTTTGTACTGGCGCGCCGGGCGTTTCATGACAGCTCCTAGAGGATGTAACGGCTCAGATCGTCGTTCTCGGTGAGATCCGACAGCCGGCTTGTCACGTAGTCGGCGTCGATGCGGATCTCGCCACCGGCATGATCCGGTGCGGTATGGGAGATCTCTTCGAGTAGCCGCTCGAGGATGGTATGCAGCCGGCGGGCACCGATGTTCTCGGTCCGCTCATTGACCTCCCAGGCCATACCGGCGATGCGCTCGATGCCATCGGCGGTGAACGACAGGGTCACCCCCTCAGTCTGCAGCAGCGCCTGGTACTGACGCACCAGCGAGGCATCGGGCTCGGTGAGGATGCGCACGAAGTCCTCGACGGCCAGTGCGTTGAGTTCGACGCGGATGGGCAGCCGGCCCTGGAGCTCGGGGATGAGATCCGAGGGCTTGGATAGATGAAACGCCCCCGAGGCAATGAAAAGGATATGGTCGGTGTTGACCATCCCGTGCCGGGTCGAGACGGTGGTCCCCTCAACCAGCGGCAGCAGATCCCGCTGGACCCCCTCGCGGGAGATATCCCCGCCGCTGCCCTGCTCGGCCCGCTTGGCCACCTTGTCGATTTCATCGACGAAAACGATGCCACTCTGCTCGACCGCTTCGATGGCCTGTTGCTTGATTTCTTCTTCGTTGACGAGCTTGGCGGCCTCTTCGTCGCGCAGCACCCGCCAGGCCTCACTGATGCGCATGCGCTGACGCTCGCTGCGCTGTCCGCCCAGGTTCTGGAACATGCCCTGCAGCTGGCTGGCGAGCTGCTCCATGCCCGGCGGTGTCATGAACTCCATGCCCGGCTGCTGGCCGCGGACCTCGATTTCGATTTCTTTGTCGTCGAGCTCGCCCTCGCGAAGCTTTTTGCGCATCTTCTGCCGGGTGCTCTCGACGCTGCTGTCGACCTCGCCGTCCCGAGCCTGGGGCAGCAGGACGTCGAGGATCCGGTCTTCGGCGGCGTCTTCGGCACGGCTCGCCTGGCGGGCCATGGCCTGCTCACGGATCATTTTCAGGGCGTTGTCGGTCAGGTCGCGGATCACCGATTCCACGTCCCGGCCGACATAGCCGACTTCGGTAAACTTGGTGGCCTCGATCTTGATGAACGGCGCATTGGCAAGCCGCGCCAGCCGGCGGGCGATTTCGGTTTTGCCCACCCCGGTGGGGCCGATCATGAGGATGTTCTTGGGCGTGATCTCGCCACGCAGCGGCGGCTCGACCTGCTGGCGTCGCCAGCGGTTGCGCAGGGCATTGGCGACGGCGCGCTTGGCTTCGGCCTGGCCAACAATGTGCTTGTCCAGCTCCTGGACGATTTCGCGCGGCGTCATTTCGCTCATTCCGCTCCCCCTTCGCCAAGGGTCTCGATGGTGAGGTGATGGTTGGTGTAGATGCAGATATCGGCGGCGATCCCCAGCGACTTCTCGACAATCGCCTCGGCGCTCAGTTCGGTTTCGGCGCACAGGGCCTGGGCGGCGGCCTGGGCATAGCCCGAGCCCGAGCCGATGGCCATGAGCTCGCGTTCGGGTTCGACCACATCGCCGTTGCCCGAGAGCATCAGCAGGGTTTCGGCATTGGCCACCATCAACAGGGCTTCAAGGCGACGCAACGCGCGGTCCGAGCGCCAGTCCTTGGCCATTTCGACGGCCGCCCGGGTGAGCTGGCCGTTGTGGCGCTCGAGCTGGCCTTCGAAGCGCTCGAACAGGGTGAAGGCATCGGCGGTCCCGCCGGCAAAGCCGGCCAGCACCCGATCATGGAACAGGCGGCGGACCTTGCGGGCATTGCCCTTCATGACCGTATCGCCCAGGGTCACCTGTCCGTCACCCCCCAGCGCCACCTGACCGCCGCGGCGGACGGCGAGAATCGTTGTGCCATCAAACTGCTGCAATGGTTGTCTCCGCGCGTTGTGCGATGAAATTGCGCCGGCGTCATTCTAACGCAGGCAAAGGGGGAGCGAGTTATTTCCGGCGGGCCCGGGGATGGGCACGATCGTAGACGTCGGCCAGGTGCTGGAAGTCGAGATGGGTGTAGATCTGTGTGGTGCTGATATCGGCATGGCCAAGCAGCTCCTGGACGGCCCGCAGATCACCGCTGGATTCGAGGATATGCGTGGCAAAGGCGTGGCGCAGCATATGCGGGTGAACGGGTTGATCGAGCCCCTGGCGACGGGCCAGTTCGCCGAGCCGTCGCTGGATGCTGCGATGGGACAGCCGCTTGCCCCGGCGGCTGACAAAAAGGGCCGGTTCCCGGGGATCGGCCAGCGCCCCCCGAGCCGCCAACCACGCGGCCAAGGCCCGGCGGGCGCCTTTGCCCACCGGCACCACCCGGGTGCGGGCGCCTTTGCCGACGACCCGCAGCGCGTCCGGGTCACGGGCAACCTCGGTTGCATCCAGTGCGGCCACCTCGGCCAGCCGCAGCCCGGCGCCGTAGACCAGTTCGAAGATCGCCCGATCCCGCACGGCCAGGGGGTCATCGCCGCCGCTGGCGGGCGGGTCCAGAAGCCGGGCGGTGGCATCCACATCCAGGCTCCTGGGCAGCCGCCGGTGTTGCCGGGGGGCGCGGATATCGGCTGCGGGGTCATGGGCGACCCGCCCTTCACGCTGAAGGTAGCGATAGAGCCCGCGGACCGATGAAAGCCGGCGCTGCAGCGAGCGCGGGCCCAGGCCCTGGCGATGGGCGCTGGCGATCCATTGCCGGATATCATCGGCCCCGACCCGGCCCCAGTCGCTGATGGACCGGGTTGCCAGATAGCCCGCCAGCGCCTGAAGATCGCGGCGATAATGATCGCAGGTGAGATCCGAGAGGCGACGCTCGTCGCGCAAGTGGGCCATATAGGCGTCGATGGCGTCGGCCAGCGGGCCTTCGCTCAAGCTCGTGTCCCCGCCAGCGAGCGTCGCAGGATGCGCGCTGCCAGTGCCCCGAGTTGACCCAGAAAGACCGTGCCCTGGTCCTCCTGGTAGCGGTCGGCGTCGCGACTGCCAATGGCCAGAAAGCCGCGCAGCGGTGCCTCCTCCATGGGGATGATCGCCGCCGAGGCAAGGTCGTCGGCCTGGTCGTCAAAGACCAACGTCATCAGGGTATCGTCGAGGTTGCCCAGCACCGGTGCATCGCCGGGGAAATGCGCTTCGAGCTGTTCGCTGCGCGGGTCGTCCAGGGCCAGTGTGGGAACCCCGGCGGCGAGGGACTCATCGGTGATGAGGATCACCTGCACCACGTCGGCGCGGAACTCCTGGCGCAACCCGTCTCGCAGTGCGACCAGGACATGTTCCAGGTCTTCGGCGGCCAGCAGCTCGAGGGTAAAGCGGTGCAGCTGATCGGCCAGCCGGTCATTGTCGCGGGCCACCGTCAGCAACGCCTCGAGTCGCTGCGACAGATCGCGGGTTTCTTCGCGCAGCACCGCCACCTGGTATTCGATCAGCGAGGTGGTGCCTTCGCCGGCGTCATGGGGGATGTCGAGCTCGGCCAGGAGGTCGCGGTGCTGGCGCAGTAGCGCCGGATTCGCCCGCAGATAGTCCAGGACCTGTTGCTCGTCGGTCGCCGGGGTGTCGGGGGCGGATTCCGGGGTTTGTCTGCTCATGCCTTGTCCGTTAGGTAGCTGCCTTCGAAAACCCGTTCGGCGGGCCCGGTCATCATGACCGATTGACCCTCGCCTTCCCAGTCTATCACCAGCTCACCGCCGGGCAGGTCAACCCGCACCCGGTGGTCCAGCCAGTCGTTCACCACCCCGACCACCACCGCCGCGCAGGCGCCGGTTCCGCAGGCGGGCGTCTCTCCCACGCCCCGCTCGTAGACCCGCAGACGGATATGGCCGCGGTCGATGATCTGCATGAAGCCGGCGTTGCAACGGGCCGGAAAACGGGGATGGGCCTCGATGGCCGGTCCCAGACGGGCCACCGGTGCGTTGTCCAGATCCGTCACCGGCAGGACGGCGTGGGGGTTGCCCATGGAGGCGGCGCCGATGGCGTAATCGCTGCCGGCAACCTCGAGCGGATAGAGCGGCGCCCTGGCCGGTGCATCGAAGGGGATCCGCGCGGGTTCGAGCACTGCCGGGCCCATGTCCACGGCAACCCGCGGGGGGGCCAGCAGCTCGACCCGGGCCAGCCCCCCGGCGGTTTCAAAGCAGACCACCGCGCCGTCGATCAGCCCTTTGTGGTGCAGCAGCCGGGCGGCACAGCGAACGCCATTGCCGCAGTGCTCGACTTCGCCGCCATCGGCATTCCAAATGCGATACCGGTAGTCGGCCCCGGGCCGGGTGCTCGGCTCGACGAGCAAGACCTGGTCGCAGCCAACGCCGTGGCGCCGGTCCGCCAGCGCCCGGACCAGCGACGCGTCCACGTCCAGGGGCCGGGTGATGCCATCGAGCACCACAAAGTCGTTGCCAAGCCCCTGCATCTTGGTAAACGGCAGTCCCATCAGCGCTCCAGCAGCGTCTCGCCCCGCCACAGATCCTCGAAGGACTCCCGCTGGCGGATGACATGGGCGGTGTCGCCGTCCACCAGGATTTCTGCCGGCCGGGGCCGAGCGTTGTACTGCGAGGCCATGGCGAAGCCGTAGGCGCCGGCGCCGTGGATGGCCAGCACGCTGCCGGGCCGGAGCGCGAGCGAGCGCTCGGCACCCAGCGTGTCAGCGGTCTCGCAAACCGGCCCGACGATGTCGTAGGCCCGGGCGGGGACCGCTTCCGGCGCCACGGTCTCGATCCGCTGCCAGGCCTGGTAGAGGGCAGGACGCATGAGGTCGTTCATGGCCGCATCCACCACGGCAAACTCGCGGTGGCCGCTTTTGAGGTATTCCACCCGGGTCAGCAGCACGCCGGCCTCGCCCACCAGGGCCCGGCCGGGCTCCATGAGCAGTGTCTGGGGGCGTCCCTCGAGCAACGGGCCAAGCCGCTCGGCCAGTGCCGCCGGTGTCGGCGGGGCCTCGTCGCGGTAGCGGATGCCCAGCCCGCCGCCGATATCCAGATGCTCGAGCGTGATCCCGGCGGCCTCGAGCCGATCCACCAGGGCCAGACTGCGGGACAGGGCGTCGGCCAGGGGGTCCAGCTCGGTGAGCTGCGAGCCGATGTGGAAATCCAGCCCGGTTACCTCGATGCCGGCCATAGCCGCGGCCCGGTGGTAGAGCGCCTCGGCGGCGTGGATATCGATGCCGAACTTGTTTTCTTTCATCCCGGTCGAGATATACGGGTGAGTCCGGGCGTCGACATCCGGGTTGACCCGCAGCGATATCCGCGCCCGCTCGCCCCGGGCGCTGGCAATACGGGCGATGCGCTCGAGTTCCGGCTCGGATTCCACATTGAATGCAAGGATGCCGGCCTCGAGCGCCTGTTCGATTTCTTCGTCGCGTTTGCCCACGCCCGAGAACACCACCCGCGCCGGGTCGCCTCCGGCTTTCATCACCCGGGCGAGCTCGCCCCCCGAGACAATGTCGAAACCGCTGCCAAGGCGGGCGAGCAGCTGCAGGATGGCCAGGCTGCCGTTGGCCTTGACCGCGTAGCAGATCAAGTGCGGATGGGCGGCGAAGGCCTGGTCGTAGGCCCGCCACGCCGACTCGATGGCGGCCCGGGAGTAGACATAAAGCGGTGTGCCATGGCCATCGGCCAGCGCCCTGGCATTGCAGCCCTCGATCCACAGCTCGTCGTTGCGGCGGCTCAGGCTCATGGCGTCGCTTCCGCGGCCGGCTCGTCCGCCGGCGGCGGGTAGAGATCACCTTTGACGCCGCAGCCGGCGAGGCAGATGACGAGGGCCATCAGGGCAAGGGTTTTCAGCATAGGGCAGGCCGATGATTGGTTTGGTGCCAAGTATAACGGGTCAGGCCGGCATTTTCGGCCCTTCCACCCTGCGCTAGGCTAGTGCGTCCTGCAAGCCATCCGGGGAATGATCGTGGAGACGCTCGAGACCGTCGAGATTGGACCGGCCTCGGCCCAGGCCAGCGTGATCTGGCTGCACGGGCTGGGTGCCAGTGGTCATGACTTCGAACCCATTGTCCCCGAGCTCGGGTTGCCGGCGGAGGCGGCGGTGCGGTTTGTCTTTCCCCACGCACCCACCCAGCCGGTGACCTTGAACGGCGGTATGCCCATGCCGGCCTGGTATGACATCTACGGCCTCGGTCCCGGGACGCCGGCGGACGAGCAGGGACTGGACCGGGCTGCCGGATGGATCGAGGCTTTGATCGCCCGCGAGCGCGAGCGGGGCGTGCCTGCCCAGCGGCTGGTGCTTGCCGGATTCTCGCAGGGCGGGGCCCTGGCGCTGCATGCGGGGTTGCGCTATGCCGATGGGCTGGCCGGGATCATGGGGTTATCCACCTACCTGCCGTTGCAGGACCATCTTTCTCAGGCGCGGGCCGCCGCCAATCGGGGGACGCCGGTTTTTCTCGCCCATGGCGACCAGGACCCGGTGCTGGATATCAGCCTGGGTGAGGCCGCGCGGGATGCGCTGGTGGGGCTCGGCCACCAGGTCCAGTGGCAGACCTATCCCATGGCCCATCAGGTCTGTGCCGAGGAGATCGGCGATATCAGTGCCTGGCTCTACCAGGTGCTGGCGCTCTAGTCCTCGGCAAGGCGTGCCCGGGCCTCGGCGATGCGGGCCCGGACCTGTGCCGGGGCGGTGCCCCCGAAATGATCCCGGGCGGCCACCGAGCCCTCGAGGGTGAGCACCTCGTAGACGTCGGCCTCGATCAAGGCCGAAAAGCCCTGGAGCTCGGCAAGCGGCATGTCGGCCAGATCGCGCCCGCTGGCCACACCCGCGGCCACGGCCTGGCCGACGATGGCATGGGCATCCCGAAAGGCCACACCCTTGCGCACCAGGTAGTCGGCCAGATCCGTGGCGGTGGCGAACCCTTCGCGGGCGGCGGCCCTTGTGCGGTCGCGGTTGACCGTCATGGCCGGCACCATGTCGGCAAACGCCCGCAGGCTGTCGCGCAGGGCATCGGCGGCGTCGAACAGCGGTTCCTTGTCTTCCTGGTTGTCCCGGTTGTAGGCCAGGGCCTGGCCCTTCATGAGGGTGAGCAGGGTATGCAGCGCCCCGTGGACCCGCGCGCTTTTGCCGCGCACCAGCTCGGCCACGTCGGGGTTTTTCTTCTGCGGCATGATCGAGCTGCCGGTACAAAACCGGTCGGGGAGTTCGATGAAGCCGGTCAGCGGCGAGGCCCAGAGCACCAGTTCTTCGGCCATTCGCGAGAGGTGGGTCATCACCAGCGCCGCTGTCGAGGCGAACTCGATAGCGAAGTCCCGGTCCGAGACGGCGTCCAGCGAGTTGCGGGTCGGGGCGTCGAACGCCAGCGCTTCGCAGGTCATCCCCCGGTCGATGTTAAAGGTAGTCCCGGCAAGGGCCGCCGAGCCCAGCGGCATCTGGTTGAGCCGGACACGGGCATCGGCCAGACGCGCCTCGTCGCGGGTCAGCATTTCGTACCAGGCCATCATGTGGTGGCCAAAACTCACCGGCTGGGCGACCTGCAGATGGGTAAAGCCCGGGATGATGGTATCCACCTCGCGCTCGGCCAGATCCACCAGCCCCGCCTGGAAGCGTCGCAACAGCCCGATGCTCTCGTCGGTCGCCGTGCGCAACCAGAGCCGGATGTCGGTGGCGATCTGGTCGTTGCGCGAGCGGCCGGTGTGCAGCCGCTTGCCCGCTTCGCCGATGCGCTCGGTCAGGCGCGCCTCGATGTTCATGTGGACATCTTCCAGTGCCGGATCCCAGGGGAATTCGCCGGCCTCGATCTCGGCGGCAATGGCATCCAGGCCCTCGAGGATGGCGTCGGCGTCGTCCTGGCTGATCACCCCCTGGTGGGCCAGCATCCGGGCGTGAGCCTTAGAGCCGCGAATGTCTTCGCGATACAGCCGTCGGTCGAAATGCTCCGAGGCGCTGAACTGCGCCACGAAGGCGTCGGTGGCCTCGCTGAAGCGGCCGCTCCAGAGGGTGTTTTTGTCTGCCTTGGCCATGCTGGATCCGTGCTCGATATCGGTAGCGTGAGTATACCAGCCCCCCGCCGTCGTTCGTCGGTTGTGAACCGGTTGGCGGATTTCCGACGCCGGTCGGCGCATCCTTTCGCCTGCGCCGAACGGACTCGGCCGCCGGCGCTTTTCCACGACATCAAGGAGGCAGACCGATGAAGATCGTTATTGCATGTGAGAACCGGTCACTGCGTCAGCGACTCGCCCGTCTTGCCGCCAAGGGGCGTGATTGCTCGATCAACGGCGTGCTCGAGTCGACCGCCGATGCGGTGGATCGCCATCGCGTGGATCACGCCGATGCCGTGGTCATCGGCATTCGTGACGAGCGGGACCTGCAGGCCGTTCTGGCGCTTGGCCAGTGCCAGCCCGGGCCCGCCATCGTGCTTGCGAGCGGTTTTGACGATCCCGTACGCCCCACGCTCGAGACCATCGGCATGGAATACGTGCTCGATAACGTCTCGCCCCAGCGGCTGGTTACGGCGTTGCACCGGGCGCGGCCATTGACCACCGGTCAGGCCCATGCCATCCAGTCAATGCTCGAGCGCGGTGGCCGCCGACATCTGCTGGCGCGTCGGCCTGGCGGACTCAACCTCATCCCGGTCGATGGGGTCCGCTACCTCAAGGCCGAACACAAATACGTCACGGTCCAGCACGACGACGGCGAAGACCTGATCGAGGAATCGCTCTGCCAGCTCGAAGAAGAGTTCGAGCCACGTTTTCTGCGTGTCCACCGCAGCGCCCTGGTGGCGCGGGACGCCCTGCGGGGGCTGGAAAAGGACTGGGATGGTCGCACCCATGCGCTCATCGATGGCTGCGACGACCGCGTCCCGGTGAGTCGGCGCCGGCTGCCGCAGGTCCGGCGCTGGCTCAAGCAGGCCGGAAGCGCCTGATATTTTCTCTCCAACGCCGCAGGCGGTATGGTTGCGGCCATCATTACCCGGTCCGTGACCGCCATCGAAGAACACGCCCGACCATGCCGCCTGAACCACTACGTATTGCCACCCGTCGAAGCCCGCTTGCTGTCTGGCAGGCCGAACATGTGGCCCGACGTTTGCAGGACCGGCACCCGGGCCTCGATATCCAGCTGGTGCGCATGTCCACCCGGGGAGACGAGATCACCGATCGGCCACTGATGGCCGTCGGGGGTAAGGCGTTGTTCGTCAAGGCGCTCGAGGAGGGCATGCTCGAAGGCCGGGCGGATATCGCCGTGCACTCCATGAAGGATGTGCCCGCCCGGGTGCCCGAGGCCTTCCGCCTGCCGGTCATCCTCGACCGCGAAGACCCCTGTGATGCCTTTGTCTCGGCCCGCTACGGCGATGTCCGCGAGCTCCCCGAAGGCGCCCGGGTGGGCACGGCAAGCCTGCGTCGCGAATGTCAGCTGCGCGCCCGTCGCCCGGATCTGATCGTCGAGTCGCTCCGCGGCAATGTGCAGACACGGCTGGCAAAGCTCGATCGTGGTGAGTTTGACGCCATTGTGCTGGCGGCTTCGGGGCTGCGACGTCTGGGGATGGGCGATCGCATCACCCGGGTGATGCCGCCCGAAGACAGCCTGCCGGCGGTGGGCCAGGGCGCGCTGGGCATCGAGTGCCGGGCGGGGGATGCGGAGGTACAGCGGCTCATTGCCACGCTGGATGACGCCGACACCCATGATCGGGTGGCGGCCGAGCGCGCGGTGAATGCCCGGCTCGAGGGCAGTTGTCATGTGCCGCTGGCCGCCTATGCGGTGCTGGAGGGGGATGCCCTGTGGTTGCGGGCCCTGGTCGCCAGTCGCGACGGCCGCCGCGTGTTGCGGGCCGAGGGGCGGGCGCCCCGCGATGAGGGACCGGCGCTGGGTGATCGCCTTGCCGCCGACCTACTGGCCCAGGGGGCCGGCGACATCCTGGCCGAGGTCCATTGAGTCGGGGTCTGGTGGATGCCCGTATCCTGCTGACCCGCCCCGCCGGTCAGGCGGCGGCACTCGGCCGGATGCTGGCCTCGCGCGGGGCTTTGGTGTTGCAGCGACCGACACTGGCTATTGAACCGCTGCCGGTCCAGGCGCCGCCAACGCGAAAGCCTGACTGGGTGGTGTTCATCAGTCCCAATGCCGTTCGCTACGGGTTGCCCGCACTGGCCGGCTCGGGGCTGGTAGCAGGGGCAGTGGCGGCGGTTGGTCCGGGCACGGCGTCGGCGTTGAACCAGGCCGGGGTCACCGTGACGGTGGCGCCAACCCGCGGCGGGGGCGCCGAGGCACTGCTCGCCGAGCCGGCGTTTGATCCTGCCCCGGGGCAGCGGGTGTTGATCATCCGCGGCGAGGGGGGGCGACGTCGGCTGCAGGCGCCATTGCAGGCCCGGGGTGTCATACTGGAAGAGCTGGCGGTTTACCGGCGCATGCCGGCGGCTTGTCGTCTGGATGTCCCGGACGATTGGCTGGCCGTGCAACTGGATGCAGCCGTTGTGACCAGTGTCGCGGGTCTGCAGGGGCTGCTCGCGATGGCCACACCTGCCGCGCTAGAGTGGGTAATGGATGCCGCACTCGTTGTTGTCAGCGAACGGGTGGCCGCGGCTGCCCGCCAGGCCGGGTGGGTCGCGGTAACGGTCGCCGACGGTGCCGACGACACAGCCCTTTTGGCGGCGCTGGAGCAGGCCCTGGAGAGGCAAAAAGATGACTGAAGAGAAGGACCAGCCGGAGGCAAAACCGGCCGATCAGCCACCGGTGGAGGCCACCGCGGAGACCGGATCCACCGATGAGGCCACCGACACGGGCGACGCTGGCCAGGGATCGCGAACCGGCGACGGGGACGAGACCGCCAGCGCCCCGGCCCGCCGCCGCGGATGGGGGCTGGCCGTGCTGTGGGTGGCCCTGGTTGCGACGGCTGCCGGTGTCGGGTACCTGTACTGGCAGGTGCAGTCGTTGCAGGCGCAAACCGCAGCGATGGTCAGCCAGTCGGCACTGGAGCGCCTTGCCGATCGTCACGACACCGCGCTGGGCGAACTCTCTGGGCGGGTCAGCAACCTCAACGAACAACTCGAATCGCGACTCCAGTCCCTGGCGCGTATCGAAAACCGGCTGGCCGATGGCCAGTCCGAGCGCGAGACCCTCATCGACCGGGTGGATCAGCTCTACCGTCGGGCCCAGTCCGATGCCGATGACTGGCGCCTGGCCGAGGCCGCCTACCTGGCCCAGCTCGCCATTCAGCGTCTGGAGCTGATGGACGATGTCGGCGGGGCCCTGGAGGCGCTGGAACGGGCCGACCAACGGCTGGCCGGCCTGGGCGGTGCCGGGGTGGACCGTCGCGAATCCATCGCCGCGGCGGTGGACCGACTTCTGGATGTCGAGCGTCCGCAGCGCCGACGGATCAATACAGCCCTGGACGAGTTGGCCGGCCAGCTCGAGCGCCTGCCGCTGGCCGCCTCTGCTCTGACCCGCGTCGAGGCCAAGGACACTGGGCCGAGCGAGGATGGCGGCGTCAGCGAGGGTTGGCAGGGCCGGCTGGAGCGGGCCTGGCAGCGTTTGCGACAGGGCCTCGGCGAGCTGGTGGTGGTCAGCCGCGACCGCGATGTGCAGCCGCTCCCCGACGCCAATGCCCGGTTCCTGCTCGAGCAGAACCTGCTGCTGCAGATCGAATCGGCCCGGGTGTCGGCGTTACGTGGCGAGACGGCCGCGTATCAAAGCGCCATTGAACGGCTGGATGCCTGGGTGGCCACCTATTTTGATCCTGGTGCCGAAGCGGTGATCGCCGCCCGTGAGACCCTCGCCACCCTTGCCGAGCGTCGGGTGGCCATCGATCCGCCGGCCATCCGGCCGCTGCTGGCGCCGGTACTGGATGACGGGGTGAGTCAGTAATGCGACGCGTGATCCTGCTGGTCCTGCTGCTGCTCGTGAGCGTGGCCGGTGCGTTGTGGCTGGAGGCCCGGCAGGGGTTTGTCCTGCTGCGACTCGGAGAGCTTACCGTCCAGGCCAGTCTGTTTGTCGCCGCCCTGGCGGTGATCGTGGCCGGTGTGCTCATCTGGCTTGTGGTGGGGCTTTTGCAAAAGCTCTTCCGCGCCCCGGGGAGGGTTCGCGGCCGCTGGCAGCGCCATCGCCGGGTACGGGCCAACCGCGAGCTGGTCGATGGGCTCATCGAGCTGGCCGAGGGCCGCTACGCGGCGGCCGAGCGGCATCTGCAGACCACCGCGGAGGCCGCGTCGCAGCCGGTGGTCCATCATCTACTCGCGGCCCTGGCCGCCCATCGTCAGGGTGACTGGACGCGTCGCGACCAGCGGCTGGCGGATGCCGACCTTTGGGACGACCGCGCCCGGGTAGCCGTCAACGTGGTCAAGGCCCAGCTTCAGGTCGACGCCGGTCAGTGGGAAGAGGCCCTCGCCACCCTGGGTTGGTTGCGCGAGCGTGCCCCGGGCAATCCACGGGTGCTGATGCTGCTCACCGATGCACTGCAGGCGGTGGGTGACGAACAACGGCTCATCGAGCTTTTGCCCGACCTGCGCCGCAGCGAGGCGATCGACGAAAACCGCCTGGCCAGCATCGAGCGTCGAGCCTTCGACCGGCAGCTGACCCAACTGGGTGTCGAGACCTCGGCCGATGCGCTCGAGCGGGTCTGGAAGGGCCTGCCCCGGTCGCGGCGTCGCGATCCGCATCTGCAGGCGCGGTTTGCCCGGGCATTGATCGCCGCAGACTGTCCGGCGACAGCGGAAAAGCGGCTTCGACGGTGGTTGAAGCGTCGGTGGGAGCCGGCGTTGGTGGAGGTGTTCGGTGAGCTTCGCACCGACCCGCCGGAGAAGGCGCTGCAACCGATCGCCGAGTGGTTGCAGCAGCGCCCGGACGATCCGGTGTTGTTGCTGGCCGCCGGCCGACAGGCCCTGGCCGCCGAGCACTGGGGCCAGGCGCGCAACTATCTCGAGGCGGCCGTTGCCCGAGGGCGCGAACCAGCGGCACTGCGCCTTCTAGCGGATCTCTACGAGCGCCTTGGCGAACAGGAACACGCCCGGCGAACCTATCGCCAGGCGCTGGGCATGGATGGCGGCGAGCCGCTGGCGGCCCCCGCCTCAGACGGTCAGAACGGTTGACCCGGTGGTCTGCCGTGCCTCGAGGGCACGGTGGGCCTCCGCGGCCTGGGCCAGGCCGAACCGGCGGCCGATCTCGATGGACACCACTCCCTTGGCCACGACATCAAACAACGCCTCGGCGGCCGCCCGCATCGGCTCACGTTCGCCGACGTAATCGAACATGGTCGGCCGGGTCATGAACAGCGAGCCACCGGCGGCCAGCTCGCCGACCTCGATGGCCGGGGGCTTGCCCGAGGACTGGCCAAAGCTCACCAGCATGCCACGGCGCCGCAGACAGCCCAGGGACTGGCGCAGCGTATCGGCGCCCACCGAGTCATAGGCAACGGCAACCCCCTCGCCGCCGGTGATCTGGCGGACACGCTCGCCGATATCCTCATCACGGTAGAGAACGGGATGGTGGCAGCCGTGGGCGCGGGCCAGTTCGGCCTTGGCCTCACTGCCCACGGTGCCAATCACGGTGGCGCCGAGATGACGGGCCCACTGGCAGAGGATCAGGCCCACGCCACCAGCGGCGGCATGGACCAGAACCGCATCCCCCGGCTGCACGGCATTAACCCGTTTGAGCAGCATGTGTGCGGTCATGCCCTTGAGCATCATCCCGGCGGCCTGCTCATTGCCAATGACGGCGGGCAGCTTGACCAGACTATCGGCGCTGATCACCCGCTCTTCGGCATAGGCCCCGGGGGGACGAGCGGCGTAGGCCACCCGATCGCCGACGTCCACATCCGACACGCCCTCGCCCACGGCGATGACCTCGCCGGCGGCCTCGAAACCGGGGGTAAAGGGCATGGCCGCCGGCTGATAGACACCGGTACGAAAGTAGACATCGATGTAGTTGAGCCCGATGTGACTGTGATGCAGCCGAACCTCGCCGGGGCCGGGGTCGGCCACCGTCACCGACTCGAGACCGAGCACCTCCGGGCCGCCGAACTGATGGATGCGAATGGCGTCGGTCATGGGTTACCTCCCTGGTCACCGGCCGCCATGGCTGCCTCGACACCCGCCAACGCGGTCAGGTTGACCACGCCGCGCACGGTCACCGATGGGGTGAGGATATGGGCCGGTTTGGACATCCCCAGGATAATGGGTCCGATAGAGACCGCATCGGTCACGGTCTTGAGCAGGTTAAAGGCGATATTGGCCGCATCCAGCGTGGGCATGATCAGCAGGTTGGCTTCGCCCTCGAGCTGCGAGTTGGGGAAGATGCGGTTGCGGATTGCCTCGTTGAGGGCGGCGTCGCCGTGCATCTCGCCTTCGACCGCCAGCGACGGATCGCGGTCTTCGATGAGCTGCAGCGCCTCGCGCATCTTGGCCGCCTCGGGCGCATCCGAGGTGCCGAAATTGCTGTGCGACAGCAGCGCCACCTTGGGGGTCATGCCAAAACGCCGAATCTCGTCGGCGGCCAGCACCGTCATCTCTGCCAGCTGGTGGGCGTTGGGGTTCTGGTTGACGTAGGTGTCGCACAAAAAGAGCGTGCCCTTGGGGGTGATGATGGCGTTCATGGCCGTTAGGTTGCGCACCCCGGTTCGCCGTCCCAGCACCTCGTTGACGTAGTCGAGCTGGCGGTGATACTTGCCCACCGCGCCCGAGAGCATGGCATCGGCCTCGCCCCGCCGGACCATGAGCGCGGCGATGACGGTGTTGCGCGTGCGCACGATCTGTCGGGCACGGTCCGGTGTGACGCCGCGCCGCTCCATGATGGAGTGGTAGAGCTGCCAATATTCCTTGAATCGCGGATCGTCCTCGGGGTCGACCAGCTCGACATCCTGGTCCAGCTCGAGCCGCAGCCCCAGGCGCTCGATGCGCATCTTCACCACCCGACGGCGGCCGATGATGATCGGCTTTGCCAGGCGATCGTCCACCACCAACTGAACCGCCTGGAGGATGCGCTCGTCCTCGCCATCGCCATAGACCACCCGTTTGGGGTCCTGGCTGGCCCGCTCGAAGATAGGCTTCATGAGCAGGCCCGACTGGAAGACATAGTCGGACAGGCGCCGCTTGTAGGCGGTGAAATCTTCGATGGGGCGGGTGGCCACGCCGCTTGCCATGGCCGCACGCGCCACCTCGGGCGCGATGCGGGTGATCAGCCGTGGGTCGAAGGGCTTGGGGATGAGGTATTCCGGGCCAAAGGAAAGCGGCTTGCCGCCGTAGGCGGCGATCACCACATCCGATGATTCCATGGTGGCCAGATCGGCAATGGCGCGGACACAGGCCTTTTTCATCTCGTCGTTGATGGTGGTCGCCCCGACATCCAGTGCGCCGCGAAAGATGAAGGGAAAGCACAGGACGTTGTTGACCTGGTTGGGGTAGTCGGAGCGGCCGGTGGAGATGATGGCGTCCGGGCGGGCCGCCAGGGCCTCTTCGGGCCAGATCTCGGGTGTCGGGTTGGCCAGCGCCATGATCATGGGCTTGTCGGCCATGCGCTTGACCATATCGGCGGTCAATACCCCCGGCGCCGACAGGCCAAGAAAGATATCCGCATCGGCGATCGCCTCATCCAGGCCGCGGGCGTCGGTGTCGGCGGCATAGACCGCCTTGCGGTCGTCCATGTATTCCTTGCGGCCGCGGTAGATGACGCCCTGACGGTCGGTGGCGATGACGTTCTCGGGGCGCAGCCCCATCGACACCAGCAGATCCAGGCAGGCGATGGCCGAGGCCCCGGCGCCCGAGGTCACCAGCTTGACGTCCTCAAAGCGCTTGTCCACCAGTCGCAGACCGTTGTAGATGGCCGCCGCCGCGGTAATGGCGGTACCGTGCTGGTCGTCGTGGAAGACCGGGATGTTCATGCGCTCGCGGAGTTTTGCCTCCACCTCGAAGCACTCCGGCGCCTTGATGTCCTCGAGGTTGATCCCGCCAAAGGTCGGCTCGAGGCGGGCAATGGTCTCGACCAGGGCATCGGCATCGGTCTCGTTGACTTCGATGTCAAAGACGTCGATGCCCGCGAACTTCTTGAAAAGGACCCCCTTGCCCTCCATGACCGGCTTGGAGGCCAGCGGGCCGATGGCCCCCAGGCCCAGGACCGCGGTGCCGTTGGTGATCACGCCCACCAGATTGCCCCGGGCGGTGACCCGGGCGGCTTCGCGCTCGTCCTCAACGATCGCCTCGCAGGCGGCGGCCACGCCCGGGCTGTAGGCCAGGGCCAGATCCCGCTGGTTGGCCAGGGGTTTGGTCGGAGCGACCTCGATCTTGCCGGGGGTGGGTTGGCGGTGGTACTCGAGCGCGCTTTGTTTGAAGTCCTCTGCCATGGTCGTTCCCTTGGGTGCTAGTGATTGTTATGGGATAGCAATGATTGAAGCTGATCCTTGAACGCATCCGGTGCCTCGGCGTGCACCCAGTGGCCCACACCGGGCAGACCGACTCGGGTGGCGTCGGGAAACAGCCGTTCGATGGCCTGCTGGCCCTCCTCCTGCACATAGCCTGATGCCTCGCCATGCAAAAAGCAGGCGGGCCCGGTCCATGGTTGATCCAGATCGGCCGGCCAGGACTGGATGACCGGCAGTTGTTCGCCCAGTATCGCCAGCGGGATCCGCCATGACCAGCCGTTTTTGTCGCGCTGCAGATTGGTGAGCAGAAACTGCCGGATCGCCGGCTGCGGGATGGCCGACGCCAATGCCCGGTCCGCGGCCGGTCGGCTGTCGATGGCACTCAAATCCAGCGCCTGGAGGGTTTTGATCAGGCGGCCATGCTCCTGGCTGTGGTCATAGCTGACCGGCGCGATATCCACCACCATCAACCTGGCGAGGCGCGCCGGGGCGATCTGTGCCATCGCCATGGCCACCTTGCCGCCCATGCTGTGGCCGACCAGGGTGACGCGCTCGAGCGCCAGCCGATCGATGAGCCGCACAACATCTTTGGCCATGCTCGGATAGTCCATCGCCGGGTGGTGGGGCGAGCTGCCGTGGTTGCGCAAATCCGGCCGGATGATGTGGTAGTGCCGGGTAAGCTCGCCGGTCACACCACGCCAGTTGTTGCCCGAGCCGTACAGCCCGTGGAGCATGATCACCGGGGGGCCGTCGCCCTCGTGTTGAAACGCAAGGTCGAGGGTCTCGCTCATGCCGGATGCGCCTCGGTTGGGGTGAGTTGCTGCAGCGACTGCAGGGCCACCGCCAGCATGGCCGGTTCGGGTTGCAGGGCGCCGGTGACCTGTTCGGCGGTACTCCGGAACGCCTCGGCGGCGGTCTGGTGCTCGGCAAGCCAGCGCTCGACCCGCTCGGCGGGGTCGGCCTCGGGGGTCCGCCTGAGGATGGCTTCGGTGACCTGCCGCCGGCTGTCATGGATGCTATCGAGCAGCCCGCTGCGGAATCGCGATTGCCAGTCGTCCATCGGCTCGAACGCCGTCACCGTATCGATCAACGCCCCGGTGCCCAGGGACCGGGCGGCGGCAAAATGCACCCGGGCGGCCTCATCGAGGTTTGCCCGGGTTTCGGCGGCGGCGTCGTGGATGTCCAGCACCGGATAGAGCATGACCAGCCGGGCCATGGTCGCGGCCAACGACGCCGGCACCCCGGCTTCGCATTGCCGGGCATACCGTTCATCGATCAGGGCCTGATCGGCCGGACTGATCAGCCCGTCCAGCCCTTGGCGGTACCGCGCCACCGCCGACGCCAGCGCTGTGGTGTCATTGGCCTCGCGGGTAGCCGGCCGGCGATGGCGCAGCAGCCAGAGGGTGGTGCGTTCGTGCAGATCGCAGAGCTCGTGGAGCATGACCCGCTGGTGGGCGGCGCTGACCTGGCCGGTCAGGGCATCGATGTCGTCCCACAGGGCAGGCAGTTCGAAGATCGCCTCGGCCTGCAGAAATGCGGTGACGGCTGCCGGGACGGTGCGGCCGGTGGCCTCGGTGACCCGTTGCAGAAAGGTCGCTCCCATGCGGTTGAGCACATGGTTGGCCAGTCGGGTGGCAAGGATTTCCCGGCGCAGGGGATGCTGGTCGATTCGTTTGCCAAAGCGCTCGCGGAGGGCCTGTGGAAAGTACTGCCGCAGGATCCGCTGGTGGTCGCCGGCATCAAGCGTTTCGTCGTCCAGCAGCGCACCATAGGTGTCGATCTTGACGTAGGCCAGCAAAATGGAGAGTTCCGGGCGGGCCAGGCCCAGGCCGCGCTGCTGTCGCTCGGTGATGCCCTCATCGTCGGGGAGCTGTTCGACTGCGCGCTCTAGCTGGCCGGCGCGCTCGAGCACGCGCATGCAGCGGGCCTGCTCGTTGAGCCGGGGGGCGGCATGATCCTCCATGAGGCTGAGCGCCCGGGTCTGGTCGTCGTTGTTGGCGAGCACATGGGCGGCCACATCCTCGGTCATGGCGGCAAGCAGTTCCCGGCGATCTGCCTCGTCCAGTTCGCCATCGTCCATGACGCCGTTGAGCAGGATCTTGATATTGACCTCGTGGTCGGAGCAGTCGACCCCGCCGGAGTTGTCGATGGCATCGCTGTTGACCCGGCCACCGGCCAGGGCAAAAGCGACCCGACCCAGGGCCGTGACCCCCAGGTTGCCGCCCTCGCCGATGACCCGGCAGCGCAGTGATTCGGCATCCACCCGGACCGCGTCATTGCCCTTGTCGCCCACCTCGGCATGGGTCTCGTCGGCGGCCTTGATATAGGTGCCCACACCGCCGTTCCAGAGCAGATCCACCGGCGCGCAGAGGATGGCCCGGATCAGGGCATCCGGGGTCAGCTCGTGGGCATCGACGGCGAGCGCCCGGCGCGCCGGCGCGGACAGGGGGATGGATTTGTCCTGGCGCGACCACACCCCGCCACCGTCGCTGATCCGGTCCGGGTCGTAGTCGGCCCATGTCGAGCCGGGCTGATTGAACAGGCGCTGCCGTTCGGCATAGCTGACCTCGGCATCCGGGTCGGGGTCGATGAAGACATGGCGGTGGTCGAAGGCGGCAACAAGCCGGGTGGCCCGGGACTGGAGCATGCCGTTGCCAAAGACATCGCCGGACATGTCGCCGATGCCGACGGCGTTGAAGGGCTCGTGCTGGATGTCGTGGCCCAGTTCGCGGAAGTGCCGCTGGACCGCCACCCAGGCACCCCGGGCGGTGATGCCCATGGCTTTGTGGTCATAGCCGGTCGATCCACCGGAGGCGAAGGCGTCATGAAGCCAGAAGCCGTATGCCTCGGCAATCTCGTTGGCAATGTCCGAGAAACTGGCAGTGCCCTTGTCGGCGGCAACCACCAGATAGGGGTCGTCGTCGTCCTGGCGGACCACCGCCGGCGGCGGCTGGACCTGATCGTCGACGATGTTGTCGGTGATATCCAGCAGGCTGCTGACGAAAAGCCGATAGCACTCGGCCACCGCCTGCTGACGGGCCTCGCGTGGCCCGGGCAGCTGCTTGCCGATGAATCCGCCCTTAGCGCCCACCGGGACGATCAGGGCGTTTTTGACCATTTGGGCTTTCATCAGGCCCAGGACTTCGGTGCGGTAATCTTCGCGGCGTTCCGAAAACCGCAGTCCGCCACGGGCCACCCGACCGCCCCGCAGATGCACGCCCTCGACCCGCGGCCCGGTGACAAAGATTTCGTAGGCCGGCACCGGTTTGGGCATCTCGCCAATGGCGGCGGGCTGCAGCTTCAGGGCCAGACAGGGCCTGGGCCGATCGTCGGCATCCCGCTGGTAGAAATTGGTGCGCAGGGTGGCGGACACCGCCTCGAAGAGCCGGCGCAGGATGCGATCCTCGTCCAGGCTTTTGACGGCATCGAGTTGGGTGGCCAGGGTTTCGCGGGTGGCCGCCGCCGCCGAATCGTCGGCCGAAGCGGGATCAAAGCGCTGGTGGAACAGCCGGATGAGCCCGGTGGCAATCGGCGGGTGGGCGGCCAGGGTTGCCTCGATGTAGGCCTGGCTGTACGGCGTGCCCGTCTGCCGCAGGTACTGGACATAGCCGCGCAGGACCGTGACTTCGCGCCAGTCGAGCCCGGTGAGGAGCAGCGCGTTGAGGCCATCGTCCTCGGCCTGGCCCTGCCAGACCGCCCGGAAGGCCGCCGCGAAACGCCCGGCCAGATCGGCTGTGTCCGTGGCCAGATCGGTGTCGGCGCTCAGCCCGAAGTCGTGGATCCAGCATTGCCCGCCATCGGCGGGTTGAGCGAGATAGGGGCGTTCGTCGATCACCCGCACACCCATGTGCTCGAGCACCGGGAGGACCTCGGACAGGGCGATGGCGGTGCCGGCCTGATAGAGCTTGAGCCGAAGCTCGCCGGGGCCGGCCTGGGGGGGACGGTAGAGGCGGACCACCAGGCCGTCCATTGCCTCGAGGGCCTGCATCTGTTCGATGTCCTCGACCGCCTCGTCCACCTCGGTGTCCTCGCGGTAGGCGGCGGAGAAGGCCTCGGCATAGCGGCTCTGCAGCCGCGCGCCGCTTGCTTCACCAAAGTGGCTGCGCAACGCCTCGGCGAGATCATCCCGCCAGATGCGGGTGGTCGCGGCCAGGGCCGACTCGAGCCAGTCGGTATCGACCGTTGCACGATGGTGATCGCTGAAGTGGACGATAAAGTGGATGCGCGCGAGCACCGCCTCGGTCAGCTGGACACCGAACTCTGAATGGGCGCCGCCGAATGCCTCCATCAGGATTGCCTGCATGCGCTGGCGCACACCGGTGTCGTAACGATCCCGGGGGGTGTAGACCAGGCAGGAGACAAAGCGGCCAAAGGGGTCGTGGCGTAGAAAAAGCCGGGTGCGTTGCCGCTCCTGCAGTTGCAGGATGCCCATTGCGGTGTCGCGGAGTGTCTCGCTGTCGATCTGGAAGAGCTCATCCCGCGGGTAGGTATCGAGGATATGCAAAAGCGCCTTGCCGGCATGGCTTCGTGGCCGCAGGTTGGCGTCATCCAGCACCCGCCCCACCTTTTTGCGCAAAAGCGGGATGTGCCGGGGGTTACGACTGTAGGCCGCCGAGGTGTAGAGCCCCAGAAAGCGGTGTTCGCCGATGACCTCGCCGTCGGCGTTAAAGCGCTTCACGCCGATGCTGTCCATGTAGCCGGCCCGATGGACGGTGGCCCGGCGGCTGGATTTGGTGAGGATGAGCGGATCCGGGGCGAGGGCCTGCTCGCGCTCGCTGGGGGGCAGGGCGGTGAAGCTCTGCGACGGCCGCGGGGTTGTTTCGTCGTCCCGCAGGATGCCCAGGCCGGTGTCGGGCACGAGCTCAAGCTCGAGCGCGTCGTCTTGCCGGGTCAGCGTATAGCAACGATAGCCGAGGAAGGTGAAATGATCATCGACGAGCCACTGCAGAAAGGCATCCACCTCGGCAAGGTCAGCTGTCATTGCCTCGGGGGGCTGGTTTTGCAGGTCTTGCCGGGCCTTGTCGGCGGCCGCGGCCATAGCCGGCCAGTCATCCACCGCCGCTTTGACATCCGATAGCGCGGCGCGAAGGGCCTGCTCCAGGGCCGCCAGCTGCCCGGGCTCGGCCTGCCGGTCGACCTCGAGATGGATCCAGGCCTCGGCACGGCCGGCGGCGTAGGCATCGTCACAGACATCGATGATGGCCCCGTCGGGGCGCCGGTCCACCTCGAGCACCGGGTGGACCAGTCGGTGGACCATCAGGCCCTGCTCGTTCACCGCCATCGACAGCGAGTCGACCAGAAACGGCCTGTCATCGGTGACCAGCTGGATGGCCGTATGACCGCTGGCCCAGCCATCGCGGCTTGCCTCCGGGTTGTATACCCGCAGATGTGTATCGCCGCGGCGTCGCTCGCCTAGCCGGTAGTGGGCAGCGGCGGCGCCGAACAGATCGGCGGCCGAGCGCTCGGCAAAGTCTTCGCCGCTGGCCATGCCGTAGTAGTGATCGACAAAGGCCCCGATCAGTGTCTGTTGATCCGCCGGCCACTGACCGACGGCCTGTTGGTGGATGGCATCCATGGCGTCGCGGCGCCCGACGGTCATCCTCTGCTCCCCCGCTGGTCGATGATTTCTGGATACAAGGCCACGCCGGCCATGTTGTAGCCAACGCCCGAGCCTATCAGCGTCACCAGTTCGCCGCTTTTCGTCAAACCCGATGCCAGCGCATGATCCAGCGCGATCGGCACACAGGCCGATCCGGTATAGCCATAGCGGTCCATCAGTCGTGGGGCACGCTCGGCGGGGATGCCGGTCTGTTCGCAGACTGTGGTGATGCTCTCGGCATTGATCTGGGTGAATACCGCCAGGCGGATGGCAGCGGGTGCAACGCCGGCCTGTCGGGCCAGTGCGTCGATCATCGCCGGCCACTGCTGCTCGTTGAGCGTTGGCGGATAGCGTTTGTAGAGCTGCACCGTGGTTCGGCCGGCGGCGAGGGCCGCCGGGTTGGCCGGCTCTTCGGTGCCGCCGGCAGCGATGCCCCAATGATCGGCGTAGCGGCCATCGGCGAGGAAGTGACTGGCGACCAGGCCCGGGCCGTCGGCCGGGGCCAGCAAGGCTGCGCCGGCGCCGTCACCGTAGAAAAACACCATGGGGTCGTTGGCATCGGCGAGCCGCTGCATCAGATAGGCGCCGATGACCAGTACGCGCCGGATGGATGGGTTGGTGGCGATCAACCCCGCCGCGGTGGCCAATGCCGTGGGAAAGGAGGCACAGGCGCAGCCGATATCAAAGGTGCCGGCGCGGTGGGCCCCGAGTTTGCCCTGAACGATGGTGCTGGTGGCGGGTGTGATCCGATCCGGTGTGTCGGTGCCCACCAGGATGAGATCCAGATCGGCGGCGGCCCATCCGGCCCGCTCGAGTGCCTGCTGCGCCGCCGCCACGGCCAGGTCCGAGGTGTTCTCGGCCGGGTCGGCCCAGTAGCGTTGCCGGATGCCCGAGGCGGCCTCGAACCGGTCGATGACATCGGCCTGGTCACCGCCGGCAAATCTTGCCCGCAGCTCGTCGTTGTCCACCCGGCGCGCCGGGAGGTAGCGACCGGTGGCGACGACGGTGGCGGGCCGGACCATGGGGCGTCAGGGTTTTTTCTTGGGCATATAGAGGTCGGTCAGCGTGCCGGCGGCCGCCTCTGCGGCCATCCCGACCGTCTCGGAGAGTGTCGGATGCGGATGGACGGTCAGCCCGATGTCATGCATGTCGGCGCCCATCTCGATAGCCAGCCCCACCTCGGCGATCAGGTCACCGGCATTGGGGCCGACAATGCCCGCACCCACCACGCGTTCGCTGCTGCGCTCGAAGATCAGCTTGGTGATGCCCTCATCCCGGCCCAGCGAGAGCGATCGGCCGTTTGCCGCCCAGGGAAAGCTGGCCACCTCGACGTCCATGCCCTCGGCCTTGGCCTGCTCCTGGGTGACACCCACCCAGGCCACCTCGGGGTCGGTGTAGGCCACCGAGGGGATGACCCGGGCGTCGAAGGCGCTTTTCTCGCCGGCCGCTACTTCGGCGGCCACCTTGCCCTCGTGGACCGCCTTGTGGGCCAGCATGGGCTGGCCGATCAGATCACCAATGGCAAAGAGATGGGGCACGCGGGTGCGCATCTGCTCGTCGGCCTCGATGCAGCCGTTGTCCAGCAGTTTGACGCCGGTGGCCTCGAGGTTGAGCTGGTCGGTGTTGGGCCGGCGGCCCACCGAGACCAGCACCCGGTCGAATCGGTCGCTCGACGGCGCCTTGTCCCCTTCGAATTGCACCTCGACGCCCGTGTCATCGGCCTCGAGCCCGGCCACCCGGGTGTTGAGGTAGATATTGGCGTAGCGCTTGTCGATGATCTTGCGAAAGGGTTTGACGATGTCCGGGTCGGCACCGGCCATGAGCCGGTCGGCGAGCTCGACCACCGTGATCTCGCTGCCCAGGGCGTGGTAGACCGAGGCCATCTCGAGGCCAATGATGCCGCCACCGACCACGAGCATACGCTTGGGGATTTCCTCCAGCTCGAGGGCATTGGTGGAATCCATGATGCGCGGATGGTCGAGGTCGAACCCCGGTGGCGCGATCGGCCGCGAACCCGCGGCGATGATGCCGTTGCGAAAGCTGATGCGGCGTTCGCCGTCGGCGGTATCCACGCTGACGTGATGGTCGTCGATGAACTGCGCCGGACCGGTCACCACCTCGACCTTGCGTTGCTTGGCCAGCCCCTGCAGCCCGCCGGTGAGCTTGCCCACCACGTCCGATTTCCAGGCCTCGAGTTTTTTCAGATCGATTTTCGGCTTGCCGAACTCGATGCCGTGATCGGCGAAAAACTCGGCGTCGTCGATGACCTTGGCTGCATGGAGCAGCGCCTTGGAGGGGATGCAGCCCACATTCAGGCAAACACCGCCCAGACTCGGATAACGCTCGACGAGCATGGTTTTGAGTCCCAGGTCGGCCGCGCGGAATGCCGCACTGTAGCCACCGGGGCCGGCGCCGATGACCAGCACATCGCAGTCGGCTTCGGCGGGTGCGGCGGCGTTGGCGTTGGCGCCGGCGGCGGCAGCTGCATCGGGGGCATCGGCGGGTGTTGCCGCCGGCTCGGCGGGGGCGGACTCGGCCGCCTGCGGCTCAACGTCTTCTGTCTCGGCCGCGGCGGTTGATTCGGCCTCGGCCGGGACGGCGGTGCCGATGACATCCCCCTCGGAGACCTTGTCGCCGACATTGATGCTGACCGACTCGATGGTGCCGTCGAACGGGGCCGGCACCTCCATGGTGGCTTTATCGCTTTCCAGCGTGATCAGCGAGGCCTCGGCCTCGATGCTGTCGCCGGGGCCGACCAGCACCTCGATGACTTCGACGGCATCGAAGTCGCCAATGTCGGGGACGCGAATTTCCTTGGCTTGTGTCATCGACCGCGTGCCTCCGGGCGTCAGAGAATGAGCCGGCGCAGGTCACCCAGCACGCCGGCGAGGTAAGTGGTGAACCGGGCGGCGGCGGCGCCGTCGATTACCCGGTGATCGTAGGACAGGCTGAGCGGGAGCATGAGCCGGGGGGCGAAAGCCTCGCCATCCCAGACCGGCTTGGTGGAGGATTTGGATACCCCCAGGATCGCCACTTCCGGTGCATTGACGATGGGCGTGAATGCCGTCCCGCCAATCCCGCCAAGGCTCGAGATGCTAAAAGTCCCGCCCTGCATGTCGGCGGGGCCGAGCTTGCCATCCCGTGCCTTGGCAGAGAGTTCGGCCAGGTCGGCGGCGATGTCGTAGACGCCCTTGTGATCGGCGTCCTTGATTACCGGCACCACCAAACCGTTGGGTGTATCCACCGCCACGCCGATGTTGATGTAGTGCTTGCGGATCAACGCCGCGCCATCGCTGCGCAGCGAGCTGTTGAAATCGGGAAATTCCACCAGCGCCCGGGCGGCTGCCTTGACCAGAAAGGCGAGCGGCGTGAGTTTGATGCCGGCCTTCTCGGCGGCGGCCTTCTCGGCCTTGCGGAACGCGTCAAGCTCGGTGATGTCCGCCTCGTCAAACTGGGTGACATGGGGGATGTTGAGCCAGCTGCGATGGAGATGGGGCCCGGAGAGTTTCTTGATCCGAGGCAGTTCCACCTCTTCGATCTCGCCGAATTTGCCGAAGTCCACCTCGGGAATGGGCGGAATCCCCATGCCACCGGCCGGGGCGACCGCTCCGGCATCGGTACCCGCGCCCGCGCCCGTGCTAAGGGCCGATTTAACGAATGCCTGGACATCTTCTTTGGTGATCCGCCCTTTGGGCCCGCTGCCCTTGACCTCGTTCAGTGGCACACCCAGTTCCCGGGCAAACCGTCGCACCGACGGGCCGGCATGCGCCAGGCGCTGCTGTTCGGCGCTGATGGTCGCACCGTCATTGGTGGATGTACCGGCACCCGGCGCTGCGGCGGCCGAGGACGCTCCGGCGGGGGCCGGCTCGGCGGGCGCCGGTGCAGCCGGAGCGGCCGGGGCGGTCGCCTCGGCGGCGGGCGTCTCGTCGGACGCCGTGGCCGGCGGGGCAGCCGTTTCATCGGCGGGCGCATCGGTCGATGCCCCGGTCGATGCGTCACTCCCGTCGTCCCCGGCCACCTCGGCCTTGGCCACCACACTGCCTTCGGAGACCTTGTCGCCCACCTGGATGAGGACCTCGGTAATCGTGCCGGAGAAAGGAGCCGGCACCTCCATGGTGGCCTTGTCGCTTTCCAGCGTGATCAGTGAGGACTCGGCCTCGATGGTGTCGCCCGGCTGGACCAGCACCTCGATGACGTCGACGGCGTCGAAGTCACCGATGTCCGGGACGGTGATTTCCTTGATGTCTGCCACGCGAATTCCTCCTGCGACGCCGGCGCGTTAGACCGTGCTCGGGTTGGGGGCGTCAGTGTCGATTCTGTACTGCGCAATGGCCTTTTCGACCTGGCCGGGCTCGATGGTGCCTTCATCGGCCAGTGCCTTGAGGGCGGCCACCGCGATGTAGTAGCGATCGACTTCGAAGAAGCGACGCAGGTTCTCGCGGGTGTCCGAGCGGCCATAGCCGTCGGTGCCCAGGACCACGTAGTGACGGTCCAGATAGGGCCGGATCTGGTCGGCGAATGCGCGCATGTAGTCGGTGGACGCCACCGCCGGTCCATCATGGCCCTGCAGGCACTGCTGGACGTATGGCACCCGGGGCTCGGCCTGCGGGTGCAGCAGGTTGTGGCGCTCGCAGTCGATACCGTCACGACGCAGTTCGGTAAACGACGGGCAACTCCAGATATCGCTATCCACGCCGTAGTCGTTTTTCAACAACTCGGCGGCGGCGATGACCTCCATGAGGATGGTGCCCGAGCCCATGAGCTGGACCCGTTTTTTGCCGCGGCCGCCTTTCTGCAGCCGGTACATGCCGCGGCGGATGCCATCCTCGGCGCCTTCGGGCATGGCCGGCTGGTGGTAGTTCTCGTTCATCATGGTGATGTAGTAGAAGACCGATTCCTGGTCCTCGTACATCCGCTTCATGCCGTCCTGGATGATGACGGCCATCTCGTAGGCGAAAGTCGGGTCGTAGGAGCAGCAGTTGGGAATCGCGGCACTCATCAGGTGGCTGTGGCCATCCTCATGCTGCAGCCCCTCGCCGTTGAGGGTGGTGCGACCGGCGGTTCCGCCCATCAAGAATCCCTTGGCTTGCATATCGCCGGCCGCCCAGGCCAGATCGCCGACCCGCTGGAAACCGAACATCGAGTAGTAGGCGTAGAAGGGGATCATCTCGACGCCGTGGTTGGCATAGGCGGTGGCCGCGGCGATCCAGCTGGACATGGCGCCGGCCTCGTTGATGCCCTCCTGGAGGATCTGACCTTTTTGATCCTCGCGGTAGTACATCAGCTGATCGGCATCCTGGGGCTCGTAGAGCTGGCCCTGGGGGGCATAGATGCCTAGCTGCCGGAACAGCCCTTCCATGCCAAAGGTCCGCGCCTCGTCCGGGACGATGGGCACCAGCCGCGAGGACAGCGCCTTGTCGCGGGCGATGATCGAAAGGGCCCGGACAAAGGCCATGGTGGTGGACATCTCCCGCTCGCCGCTGTCTTTGAGCAGCACATCGAACGCCGAGAGCTCCGGCACCTTCAGCGGGGCCGCAGTGACCTTGCGCTCGGGCAGATAGCCACCGAGGGCCTGGCGGCGCTCGTGCAGATACTGGATCTCGGGCGAGTCATCCGCCGGCTTGTAGAAGGGTGCATCGGCGACCTTCTCGTCCGGCACCGGGATGTGGAAGCGATCGCGGAACTCCTTGAGGGCGTTTTCCGCCATTTTCTTTTGCTGATGGGTGATGTTCTGACCCTCACCGGCCTCACCCATGCCGTAGCCCTTGACGGTCTTGGCCAGGATGACCGTGGGCTGGCCTTCGTGTTCGACGGCCGATCGATAGGCGTTGTAGACCTTGGCGGCATCGTGGCCGCCGCGCTTGAGCCGCCAGATGTCCTCGTCGGACATGTTGGCCACCATGGCCTTGAGCTCGGGGTATTTGCCGAAGAAATGTTCCCGGGTATAGGCGCCGCCCTTGGCCTTGAAGTTCTGGTACTCGCCGTCGACGGCTTCTTCCATGCGTCGCTGGAGCAGCCCGTTATGATCCTTGGCCAGCAGGCTGTCCCAGGCGGCGCCCCAGATCACTTTGAGCACGTTCCAGCCGGCGCCCCGGAACTCGCCCTCGAGCTCCTGGATGATTTTGCCGTTGCCGCGAACCGGGCCATCCAGCCGCTGCAGGTTGCAGTTGACCACGAAGATCAGATTATCGAGGCCTTCGCGGGCGGCAACCCCGATGGCGCCCAGGCTTTCGGGCTCGTCCATCTCGCCGTCGCCGCAGAACACCCAGACCTTGCGGTTGGCGGTATCGGCGATACCACGGTTGTGCAGATACTTCAGAAAGCGTGCCTGATAGACACCCATGATCGGCCCCAGGCCCATGGACACCGTGGGCAGCTGCCAGAAATCGGGCATCAGCCAGGGGTGGGGGTAGGAGGACAGCGGTTTGCCCTCGGTTGCCAGGTCGGCGCGGAAGTTGTGCAGATCGGCCTCGCTGAGGCGGCCTTCGAGAAAGGCGCGGGCGTAGATGCCCGGTGCGGAGTGCCCCTGCATGAACACCAGATCGCCGCCGTGCTCGTCGCTGGGGGCGTGCCAGAAGTGGTTGAAGCCGATCTCGTAGAGGGTGGCCGAAGAGGCGAACGAGGCGATGTGACCGCCGATGCCGTCCCGGTCGCGGTTGGCCTGCACCACCATGGCCATGGCGTTCCAGCGGATGATCGAACGGATCCGCGACTCCAGCGCCCGGTCACCCGGAAAGGGCCGCTCGTGGGCCACGGGGATGGTGTTCTGGTAGGCCGTGGTGGCCTTGAACGGCAGCTGCCCGCCCCGTCGCCGGGCGGTGTCCACCATGCGCTCGAGCAGGAACTGGGCGCGCTCCGGGCCTTCGTAGTGGAGGACCGATTCGATGGCCTCGAGCCATTCCTGGGTTTCCTGCGGATCCGGATCGCCGGGGGTCGGCATGGGCGTCATTCGTGCTGCCATTGCTCACCTCTCCGTTGTCGTTGGCTATCCAGCCTAGCCTCCCCTTGTTGTGATGACCAGACCGTCAAGTCGCGTAGGTTGTTGTTGCGCTGCGGAAAATCCGTTTTCGCAGGAGGGGCCACGCTACCCGGTTTGTCAGGGCATGTCGCCCCGTTATTCGTTCCTTTGAGGCATAAATAATTTGCCCAACGAGATGGGCCGGTCACCGTCGGGCGATGGCTGGATGCTGCGGCCGGCGCCGATTAGAGCCATTCCTGCGGATGCAGGTAGTCCTTTGTCAGCGCGGCCTCGGGGCTGTCCGGATCGGGCTCGTAGCCATACTCCCAGCGGGCCAGTGGCGGCATGGACATGAGGATGGATTCGGTGCGCCCGCCGGACTGGATACCGAATTTCGTGCCGCGGTCGAACAGCAGGTTGAACTCGACATAGCGTCCCCGGCGATAGAGCTGGAACTGTCGTTCCCGCTCGCCGTAAGGGGTGTCCATCCGGCGCTTTACGAGGGGGATGTAGGCATCCAGGTAGGCATCACCCACCGCGCGCATCAGGGCAAAGGCCTGCTCGAAGCCGCCCTCGGCATAATCGTCGAAGAAAAGCCCGCCGACGCCGCGGGTCTCGCCGCGGTGGGGGAGGTAGAAATACTCGTCACACCAGCGCTTGAACCGCGGATAGAGGGTCTCGCCGAAGGGCGCGACCGCATCCCGGGCCACGGCATGCCAGTGACGGCAGTCCTCGATAAACGGATAGAACGGGGTCAAATCGAAGCCACCACCAAACCACCAGACCGGTTCGCCCACCCCGCCCCGCGAGCGAAAGAACCGCACATTGGCATGGGAGGTGGGGACATAGGGATTGCGCGGATGGATGACCAGCGACACCCCCATGGCCTCGAAGCCCTGACCGGCCAGCTCGGGCCGCCGCTCGGTGGCGCTTGCCGGCAAGCCATCGCCGAAGACATGCGAGAAGTTGACCCCGGCCTGTTCAAGGACCCGGCCGTCGGCCAGCACCCGGCTGCGCCCGCCGCCGCCTTGTTCACGATCCCAGCTGTCCTCGTGAAAGGCCCCGCCGTCTACATCCGCCAGGGCATCACAGATTTTCAGCTGCAGATCCAGCAGGTAGGTACGGACCCCATCGGCATCAATGCTGTTCATTGCAGACCTCGGCAAAAAAACCGGCAAGGGTTTGCTCTGGGTCGATCAGCCCCCCGCTCTGCGGGTCGATGTTGCGCAGCCCGCGTGCCCGCAGGGACCGGGCGATGGCGGCCAGCCCCTCATCGTGCCAGCGCTGCAGGCCATCGAGCAGATACGCCGCGTAGCGGCCCAGGGCTTCGCCGGGGGTGGTGTCGGCGGCGCCATCCGCGACCAGGCTGGCGTATTCCCAGCCCTCTACCGGCGGGGCGACATTAAGATGGGCAAGGATCACCAGCCCATCCTCGCCGGCGCCATGCAGGGCGATGCCGCCGACCTTGTGGCCGTTGACCAGCACATCGTTGGGCCAGCCGTAATCCAGCCCGGTGAGCGGTGGCAGGAGCTCGGCGGTGACCGTGCCAAGCGCCAGCACGGCGACAAGACCCAGCTCGGGCCAGCGCTCACGCGGAAAATCCGGCTCCAGCAGGATGCCGCAATAAAGCCCGCCCGGCGGCGACGCCCACGGGCCGTGTTGCCCATGGCCCTGCGCCTGGGTCTCGGTCCACACCAAAAGCCCCTCCTCGGCGCCATCGGCCTTGCGCCGCCGGATTTCTTCCAGAACGCTATCGACGGCCGGCAGAAAGACCGCCTCGAACACCGCCGGCAGGTCAGCGGCAAGGCGCGGATCGGTGGGTCGGTGCTCGCTCATGGGTTGCCTCCTGCGGCTTTTTCGAGGCCATCCAGGTGCCGGCGGATTTTCTGCAGCCGTGGCGACAGCACCTTGGTGGTGCCGGCGGCCCGCTCATAGGTGTTGCGCAAAAGGGCGATGGCCTCGTCGCGTCGGCCCTGCTGCCGCAGCATCGCCGCCAGCCGGCAGAGGCTGTCGACATGCAGCCCGTTGTCGATGCCCATCATCCGCTCGAGCCGCACCACGGCATCACGCAACAGCGGCTCGGCGGCATCCGCGCGGCCGGCGTCGGCGTATAGTCCCCCCAGCTCGGCGGCGGTCATGGCCGTGTTGGGATGATCCTCGCCGTAGAGGGACCGCCACAGCAGCAGATTTTCCTGATAAAGGGGTTCGGCTTCGTTCAGCCGGCCTTGTTCACGCAGCAGATCGGCCAGGTTGTTGATGCTGGTGGCGGTGGCCGGATGATCGCTACCAACCACCGCCCGCCAGATCTCGATGGCCTCGCGGTAGAGGGTTTCGGCCTCGTCCCGCTGGCCGATCACATCCAGCACGCCTGCCAGGTTGTGCAGGCTGGTGGCGGTCTCAGCATGTTCGCGTCCCAGTGCCGCGGTGCGGATTTCAACCGCACGGCGAAAGCAGCGCTGGGCCTGTTGGAACTGCTCGAGGGCGTCCAGCGCGGTGCCCAGGTTGTGGAGCGCCGCCGCGGTGGCGGCATGGCCTGGCCCGAACAACGTTTGCGTGAGCTCGAAGGCTTCGCGGTAGCGGGCCTCGGCGCCGGCATAGTCGTGGCCGGCATAGAGCAGGCTGCCCAGGTTATCCAGCGCCGCCGCCAGTGCCGGGGTTTTGTTGCGCCCGCCCTGGCCGGCGATCTTCACGCAACGCTCGAACGGGCCACGGGCCTGTTCGAGCTGATTGGCTGCCCGCTGGGCCGCGCCCAGGTTGCTTAAAAGGGGCAGCAGCGCGGGATGGTCGCGCCCGGTCCGCGACTCGCATTCCGCCACCAGGGCGGCGTATTCGCCGATGGCGGCATCCAGCTGCCCGTTGGCCTCGAGCGCCGCGGCCAGGGCGTGCCGGCTGGCCCGGGCTTCGGCACTGGATGGTCCCAGCGTGCCCTCGCGGATCGCCAGCGCCTGTCGGAGTTGTCGGGTGGCCTCATCGGGGCGGTCATCGGCCAGATCCGTGGTGGCGTGGTGATGAGCCAGCATCGCCCAGCCAGGGCTGTCCGGCGCCTGTCGGGCCAGCGCCTTGAGGCCGGCCGATCGGACCGCCCGGGCGGCGTCCGCCGAGTCCAGCGCATCGAGAATGCGACCGGCGATCACATGACACTCGGCGAGCTGCTCTGTGGCCATCTCGCCGGCCTCGCGCCAGCGTTTGGCCTGGTTGAACAAATGGCTGACTGCGGTGTCCCGGGCGGGGATTTCGAGCCACAGCCTTTGCCAGTCAAAGGGGGCATCGCGCCAGGCCAGCAGCGCCGTGGGTTCGCTGAGTCGCTCGAGCAGTGCCGGCCAGTCGGCGGCACGGGCCAGCCACAGGCAGTGCTCGGCGGGCGGCGCCACGGCATCGGCGATCCGACCGGCCACCGCCCGGGCATCGGCGCTGCCCTGGATCAGTTGATTGTAGGCGTGCTGCCGAAGCACGGGATGCTGGAATTCGAGCAACCCATCGGCCTCGTGGACCACCGACCCGGGCAGTGCGGATGGATCGAGCCCCACGGCATCGAGCACCGCATGCCCCAGCCCCGCGGGCGCGACCGCCAGGTGACGAAGCGTGGCAACCGCGGCCTCGTCGTTGGCGATGCACCGGGCCAGCGCCTCGCTGGGCTGATCAAGCGCCGGGGCGCGGTTCATGTCCACCACTTCCCAGCCGGCTTCGCGCAGCCGCTCTGGCAGCAGGCCGCGCTCGGCAGACGCCACCAGCGTCAGCCCGGGGGGCAGATAGGCCGGCAGCCAGTCCGGTTCACCGGTCAGGTCGGTGCCGGTGATGCGATCGAGTTGATGGATGACGATCAACGCGCGTTGATGGGCAATGCGGGCCAGCCAGCCGGGCAGAGCCTCGCGCAGCCCGGCTTCGTCGATGGGCAGGGCATCCGGGGCGTCCAGATGGGCCCGGATGGCGGCGAGCAGATGGTGGATCACCGCGGCGGGGGTGTCTTCTTCGGGGGCGCGGCCGGCGCAGTGCAGATGGCGGAAATCAAACGCCGGACCGGCCTGGGTGAACGCCTCGAGTGTTGTCGCCCGACCACTGCCGGCCGGGCCGGTGAGCAGCAGCCGACGTCCCTCGGTTGCCGAGCGGCACAGATGCTCGACAACGTTGGCGGCCGGCTCGATCGATGCAGGCGGCCACGACAATGCTGGACAGAAACGGTCGCTCAACGGCATCTTGTTCGCTATCACTCAAAAACGCAGAGACGCGATAGTGTGCGACCAATCATCGCGGTCGCCAAGCGCAAGCGGGGAGAGAGGGCATGACCGAGCGCGTGAACAGCGAGGCGATCGATATCGAGGCGCTGCTCGCCGGGACCGAGTCGCCGGACGCCGGTGCGCTGGTGGTCTTTGGCGGCACGGTGCGACGCCATCATGACGACAAGGCGGTCACCGCCATCGAGTATTCCGCCTACGAGCCGCTGGCCGAAAAGGCGCTGGCCGAGGTAGAGGCCGAGGCCATGGCCCGTTTTGACATCCTCTCGTGCGTCATCCGTCATCGCACGGGCAAGCTCGAAGTCGGTGAGCTCAGTGTCGTTGTGGTCGTGCGGGCCGCCCATCGCGCCGAGGCCTTCGAGGCGGGACGCTTTGCCATTGATACGCTCAAGAAAACGGCCCCGGTATGGAAGCGCGAGGCCTACAGTGACGGCACGGAGGTCTATCTGCAGGGCGAGACCCTGCCGGGTGCGGGGGCCTGAAGCCATGAGTACGGTCACGGTTACCGACACGATGGACCGGCCACTGCGGGATCTGCGCATCTCGCTGACCGACCGGTGCAACTTCCGCTGCAGCTACTGCATGCCCAAGGCGCTGTTCGGGGCCAACCATGCATTCATGCCCAGGGATCAACTGTTGAGCTTCGAGGAGATCACCCGCCTGGCGGGGGTCTTTACCGGCCTGGGGGTGCGCAAGCTGCGCCTGACCGGCGGCGAGCCGCTGATCCGGCGGGATATCGACAAGCTCATCGGGATGCTCTCGGCGGTGGACGGGGTCGAGGACATCAGCCTGACCACCAACGCCTCGCTGCTGACCCTGGATCGGGCCCGGGCGCTCAAGGCGGCGGGCTTGAACCGGATCACCGTCAGTCTCGATGGCATCGATGACAACACCTTCCGGGCGATGAACGATGTTGGCTTTCCGGTGGCGAAAGTGCTCGAGGGCATCGATAACGCCGAGCATGCCGGCCTTGCGCCCATCAAGATCAACATGGTGGTGCAAAAAGGGGTGAACGACCACGATATTGTGCCCATGGCCCGGCATTTTCGTGGGAGCGGGCATATCGTGCGCTTTATCGAGTTCATGGATGTGGGCAACACCAACGGCTGGCAGCTCGATCAGGTGCTGCCATCGCGGGAGGTGGTTGAGCGCATTGACGCCGAGTGGCCGGTGGAACCGCTCGAGCCCAACTATCGCGGCGAGGTGGCCGAGCGCTACCGCTACCGCGACGGCGCCGGCGAGATCGGCATGATCAGCTCGGTTTCGCAGCCTTTCTGTGGCGATTGCAGTCGTGCCCGGCTATCTGCCGAGGGCAAGCTCTATACCTGTCTTTTTGCCAGCGCCGGCCACGACCTGCGTGATCGCCTGCGGGCCGGTGCCAGTGATGCCGACCTCGCCGAGTTTCTGGCCGCGCTGTGGCGGCGGCGGGCCGACCGCTACTCCGAGCTGCGCACCGGCGAGACCAAGCCCATCGACACCCGCAAGATCGAAATGTCCTACATCGGAGGCTAGAAGCCATGGACGAAGAGACGCTCAATTTAAGTGTTCGCAAGTTTCTGAAAAAGGTCGGTATCACCGCCCAGCGCGAGATCGAGACATCCGTGCGCGAGGCCATCGAGTCGGGCAGGCTCACCGGCGACGAGACCTTGAATGCCCGGGTGACGCTGACCGTGGATGGGGTCGACCTGAGCCACGAGATCGACGGCGAGCTCGCGCTCAAATAGCCCGCCCCGGGCGCTTTTCAGCCCAGTGGGCCCTGGAATGGCTCGACCGCGACCCAGTCGCCGGCGGCCACGTCGTCGGCTTCGGCGGGCAGGACGATAAAGCAGTCCGCCTGACTCATCGACCGCAGCATGCCCGAGCCCTGGCGGCCCACGCTCTCCACCGCCAGCGCCCCGTCATCCCCGGTGGTCAAACGGCCACGCTGGAACTCCTGCCGGCCCGGTTTCTTTCGTAGCGGGCTCAGGCATGGCACGCGAAAGCGTCGGGGGGCCGGGGGACGGGCTTCGCCGGCCAGATAGCGCAGCGCCGGTGCCACCACCTGGGTAAAGGTGGCCATGACCGAGACGGGATTGCCCGGCAGGCCAAAGTACCAGCTGTTTTGAAAACGCCCGAAGGTCAGTGGGCGTCCCGGTTTCATGGCAATGCTCCAGAAGTGGGCCTCGCCATTGGCCCGCAGGATCTCGCCCATGAAATCCGCCTCGCCCACCGAGACGCCGCCGGAGGTGATGATCACATCGGCGGCCTGAGCGGCCTCGCCCAGGCGCTGCGACAATGACGCCCGGTCATCGGGGGCCACGCCCAGGTCCACCCGCTCGACCCCCATGCGGCTCAACATGCCAAAAAGGCTGTAGCGGTTGCTGTCAAAAATCTCGCCAGGGCCCAGGGGCTCGCCCAGACTGCGCAGCTCATCACCCGTGGAGAAAAAGGCCACCCGCAAGGGCCGGTGCACCCAGATTTCGGCCCGGCCCATCGAGGCGATGATGCCCAGATCCGCCGGTGTGATGCGCCGTCCCGGGGCCAGAATGACATCGCCGGCGGCAAGGTCCTCGCCGGCGCGGCGGATGTTCTCGCCGTACTCGGGCCAGTGCTGGACACGCACCTGGCCGTCGGCTTCGGTGACCCGCTCTTGCATGACCACCGCGTCGCTGCCCCGGGGCACCACGCCGCCGGTCATGATGCGCACGCACTCGCCGGGCCCGAGTTTGCCGTCGTAGGGGTGGCCGGCAAAGGCATTGCCCACCAGGCGCAGGCTGTCGAGCCCGGCATCGGCGTGTCGCAGGGCGTAGCCATCCATGGCCGAGTTGTCATGGGCGGGCACCGGGTCGGCGGCAACGATCGTCTCGGCCAGCACCTCGCCCAGGGCATCACGCAGCGGAACGCGGCGGCGTTCGGTCACGGGCTCGAGTGCCGCACGGATGCGGGCGTTGGCCTCGTCCAGCGGAAGCGATGGCGCGTCGTGTCCACAGTCGGGGGCGGCAGTCGGATCGGTCATGGCGCTCACTCGGGTTGGCCTTGCAGGCGGGTGCTCATGGCCGCCTGCTGTTCAGGGGTGTTGATGTTCTCAAAGCACGCCCGGGCATCAGAAAAATCGGCGCGGCGCATATCGCAGCTCGCATACCAGCGGTCGATCTTGCGTCCGCCCCCGGCGAGAAAATCCCGCAGGGACGGCAGACATTCTCGACGCAGCAGGACATGCACCGGCTGCAGACGATCACCGTCATGGGCAACCGCCATATCGCCATCGCCCAGGCTGTCCGCCAGCCGCGCAATGTAATCGGCCGGAATCAGGGGGCCGTCACAGGGCAACGTGGCCAGCAGCGGGGTCGGGCACCAGTCGAGGCCGGCGGCCATGCCGGCAAGCGGCCCCTGGAAGTCGGCGAGCGGGTCGGCGAGCACGGTGTGGCCCAACCGGCGGTAGGCCGCCGCGTTCCGGTTGGCATTAATGGCCACGGCGTGCACCTGCGGCGTGATTGCGGCGAGGACATGGGCGATCATGGGCTGCCCCGCCAGGGCGACGAGCCCCTTGTCCTCACCCCCCATGCGCCGGGCCCTGCCGCCGGCCAGAACCACTGCGCTGACACGAGAGTCCATGGCCTAGCCGCCGGCGACCGACGGCACGATGGTCAGGGACTGCCGGCCGGCCAGGGGGGTGGCGGTGCCTGCCAGCGCCCGGATGTCCTCGTCGTCGGCAAAGATGTTGACATGCCGGCGCAGCTGGCCGTCGCGGGTGAGGATACGGCGGCCGACCTGGGGGTGATGCGCGCCCAGCTGCTCGAGGACATCGGCCACCGATTCGCCGGCAAGGGCCAGTTGATGCACGCCATTGGCAAGCGGCTGCAGCGCCGCCGGCAGGAATACGGTCACTTCGGTCATAGGATCAGTCTGCCCCGGGTTCGGCAGTGTCGACAACATCCACCACCGGCTCGGCTTCGCGCATGCTGGCCAGCACCACCCGGCGGGGTGGGCATGGACCCGCCATGGCCACCGCCGCCGCCTGTCGGGCCAGTCGATGTTGCTCGTCGCCATCCACCTGATTAATCAGCGAGACGAACCGTTGCCCCTGACAGCCCTGGCCACCGCCCCGGGGATGGGCGATGAGCCGTCCGATGTGGGCCGGCTCGATGATCTGGCCCGGCACCAGATCGAGCAGCGCCCCGAGTTCGGGGGCGCGGTGGGCGATGCCCTCGTCCAGTGGTTGCCCGATGACCCGGGCGGAGACGACATGGATCACCGTGCCGCAGCCGGGGACCAGCGCCGGTTCGTCGTCCCGCGGCGCTTTAATGCCGCGCATCCGGGCGCCATCGGCTTTGACCAGCGTCAGATCAAAGCCCGCCAGGCGGTGCAGCTCGGCGATGGTGGCCGGCGCCGGACCGGTCACGCGGCCGGACCGGCGTCCAGGCAGCGCATAGGCCACCCGCTGATGCGTCGCCGCCACCCGGGGTACCTGCTCGAGCAGGGCCGGCTCGTTGTCAAAGATGCGGATGTCGACCTCCCGGGCCGGTGGCGGCGTTGTTCGGACCGAGGCGGTGGTGGCCACCCGTCCCGTGGCCTGCTCGAGCAGCCGACGGATGGTGGTTTTCTTGCCGCCGGCGCCCACCACGCAGACGACCCCCGATCGGGCTTCCAGCCAATCCGCCGCGGCCAGGGTCATGATGCCCCGTCGTCCACGGCCACTGCGCGGATGCTCAGGATCCCGGGCAGGTAGCCGGCGATGCGCTGCCAGCTGTCGCCGGCATCGCGACTGGCGAAAAGATGACCGCTTGAGGTGCCCAGGTAGAGACCCAGCGGGTCCAGTCCATCCGCGGCCAGCCCATCCCGCAGGACGGTGACAAAGACATTCTCCTGCGGCAGCCCCCGGGTCAGCGCCGTCCAGTGCCGGCCGGCGTCGTCGCTGCGATACACGCGCAACCGCCCATCGACCGTGGCCCGGAACTGACTGCTTTCCTCGGGCACGCAGTAGATGACATCGGCGTGGCGCGGGTCGGTGGCAAGCGCATAGCCAAAATCACTGGGCAGGCCGTCGGTGACCTCTTGCCAGTGCCGACCCCCGTCATCGGTGACATAAAGGCCGTGGTGGCTTTGCTGATAGGCCCGGCCCGGTTGTGCCGGATGGACCAGCAGGCGATGGACGCAATGGCCGCACTCGGGCGCCTGCTCGGCCAGATAGGGCGCCCGGATCCCGGCGTTCGCGGCCTGCCAGTGGTCGCCACCGTCGTCGCTGCGATAGATCCCCCCGGCGGACATGGCCACGAAAAGCCGCTGGCTGTCGAACGGGTCGGGCTGCAGCGAATGGACCGCCAAGCCCCCCTTCGCCGGGCTCCAGGCCGGTCGGTCGGGATGATCGTTAAAGCCGGTCAGAGGCCGCCAGGTCTGACCGCCGTCGCGGCTTCGAAAAACACCGGGGGGCTCGACCCCGGCCATGACATGATCCGGGTCGCTGCCCGGACCCGGGGCCAGGCTCCAGATCATCTTCAGGCTCGATTCGTCCTCATCGGGCCCGTGCCGCGGTACCTCGGCCAGCCCGGTCCAGCTGCGGCCGCCGTCTTCGGTGCGGTAGACATGGATGCCCCAGACCGGGTGATGGGCGGCGGCATAGCCGATGGCGGGATCATCCGGGTGCAGATAGGCGGCCTGGATTTCGTAGCCGGCGATATGCGGGCCTTCGAGCTGCCAGTGCCGGCGCCGGTCGTCGCTGCGGGCGATGAAAAGCCCCTTGCGGGTGCCCACAAGGACGGCGATATCCGGCTGGGTGTCGGCCAGTGATGGCATCGAACGGTCTCCCGGCTTCTGTTCGCAAGCCGCGTAATATACCGTATCCCAAGGTCAGACCAATCAAGCGGAGGAGAGAGGCACCATGCGCTTTCTACGGGCGCTGCGGCTCGATGACAGCGACGACGCGGTCTATCCCCGCGCAGCGGCCGCCGGTGAGTGGGTGGTACCGGGGACGTTTGTCTTTACCTTTGGCGAGCGTGACCCCGAGCAGCTCGACAGCGGCGAACAGCAGGCCTTTCGTCAGGGTTTCCTGGGGGTGGAGTCGTTCGGCTGGGCGACACTGGCGGTGGTGGTCGAGATGCCGGCGCCGGATCGCCGACGGGTACTGGAGCGGCTGGCCTGGCATTTTGTCGAGCACTACGGCGCCCCGGATGTGGACGCGGCCATGGTCGAGGCGCGTCGAGAGGTCGAGTTCTGCGAGTCGCTCTGCACACCGGATATCAATACCGTTTTGTCTCTACAGCGCGATCTGGCGGACGGCGAGGTCCGCGAGGCCTACCGGGTTCATCGGCCCAAAAGCGACTGGGAGTCGGCGCCGGTGTTCCGAATCGAGCCGGAGGATGAATCATGACAGGCACGGGCGTCACACCGCCGGAGCAGACTGACTGGCCACTGACCGTCGTGATCCGGCGGACGATGCGCGAGAGCAAGGGCTGGCGGGTGCCGGCCTGGTCGCTGGCAGCCATCGAGCCGGCCCAAGGGCGTTCGGGCATGGAAGCCTCGCGCCACGAGGACGGCGCCCGCGACTTTGCCTGGCATGGCCTGACCCTGCGGCTGCGCCGCTCTGATGCCGAGACCTACTGGTTCAATCTCACAAGTCAGCAGCCATCGCTTTTTGTGATCTGTCGCGAGGATCCCCAGTACGGGCTCATGCCTGCCATGGTGACCCTGGATCAGGATGAGACCGCCCGGCAGCAGGAAAGCGAGGCCGAGATTTTCTCCACGTCGTTGCCCGAGTGGCTGGCCGTTGAAGTGGAGCGATTCGTTCTGGCGCACTACCGGCCTTCGCCGCGCAAGGGCAAGCGGCGTCGCAAGCCCCAGGAGCAATCCCATGACCAATGACCCGACCGGCCGCGAGCCTTTTCTGGGACGCTGGGCACGACGCAAAGAGGCCCAGCGTCGCGAGGCCGAAGCGAGCGCATCACCCGAGCCGTCGTCGGCCGAGCACGAGCCCACTGAGCCCGTGCCCCACGCCACCGAGACGGCGGCCCCGGCGGAGGGCGAAGCGGCGCCGCTGACCGATGCGGACATGCCCGATATCGACAGCCTGGCGCCGGACAGCGATGTCAGCGGGTTCTTCTCGCCGGGGGTGAGCGAGGCGCTGCGGCGCAAGGCGTTGCGCAAGCTCTTCCACACGGCGCGCTTTAACGTCAAGGACGGCCTGGACGATTACGATGAGGACTACACTCAGTTGCAGTCACTGGGCAATGTCGAGACCTGGGATATGAAGCGTCAGCAGCAACGGCTTGCCGAGCGCCGCGAGCGCCGCGAGCGCCTCGAGGCAGAGGCCGGAGCCGAGGACGAGGGGCTGGAGCCGGTCTCTGAGCAGCCCGACGCCCTGGATGACGCCACCGAGTCATCACCGATGGACGATTCACACAACCCCGACATCGCGGCGGACCAACCGGCCGACGAGGAGGACGACGAGCGTGCTTGAAATCCAACACCAGCCTCTGGAATCGCTCAAGGCCAAAGCCGCCGATCCACGGGGGGCGGCCCTGGGCGCGCTGGCCAGCGCCAACATGGGCACCGCCGGCTTTGTCGAGTATCGATCGGCGGGGACGGTGCTGATCCACGGGCCGGTGGCACGCGCCCTGCCCGCGGCGCGGGCATTGGGCGAGGAGATGCGTTGCCTGCTGGTGGCCGAGGACGACGGCGACCAGCCGGCGGATCTGCGTCAGTACCTGCTCGCCCGCGGCCGGCCGCGTCTGAACGGGTATCTGGGCGCCTACGAGGCCTGGCTGGACACCGACGAAGGGCCTCGATCCCTGGCCGAGCTGGTCGGCGGTGGGCTCAAGGCCTTCGACCTGGTGCTTGACCTCGCGGATGCCCCGTTGATGACCATGCAAAAGCCGCCTCTGGGCTATTTTGCGGTGGGTGGCGACGAGGCGTCGCTGGCCGAGGCGCTGGCGCAGCTGCCGGCGATGGTCGGCGAGTTCCAGAAGCCACGCTTTTTCGCCTATGACGAGAACATCTGTGCCCATGGCGCCCGGGGGATGACCGGCTGCACCCGGTGTATGGATGCCTGCGCCACCGACGCCATCCGCTCGCTGGGCGAGAAGGTCGAGGTCGACCCTTACCTCTGCCAGGGGTGTGGCAGTTGCGCTGCGGCCTGTCCGAGCGGCGCCATGGGTTATGCCTTCCCGCATGCCCGGGATCTGCTCGGGGGCTTGCGTCGCGCCCTGCGGGCCTATGGCGACGCCGGCGGCCAGGCCCCGGCATTGCTCTTTCATGATGATGAATGGGGCAGCGAGGTGCTCGAGGCCTTCGCCGAGCGGTTGCCCGAGCGGTTGATACCCGTGCCGGTCGAGGATGTCGGCAGCATCGGACCGGACATCTGGCTCTCGGCGCTCGCCATGGGGGTGAGCGATGTCGTGGTGCTGCTCCCGGACGCGGTCGAGGGGGTCCTGGCCGAGACCGCCCGCACCCAGAAGGCGCTTTTCGATCCGGTTCTCGAGGCGCTGCAGCTCGACAGCGACCGGGTGCGTCTTGTCAGCGGACAGGCGGCGCTGGCTGTCTGGCTGGACGCGTCGCCGCTGCATGACGATCACGGCCGACGCGCCGGCAATTTCAGTATCGCCGGCGGCAAACGGGAGCGGCTGCAGATTGCTTTCAGCGAGCTCTACCGGCCCAATCGCGACGCGGCCACCACCGAGCTGCCGGCGGGGGCGCCGTTCGGCCAGATCCAGGTCGACCGCGACGCCTGCACCCTCTGCATGGCCTGTGCCGCAGTCTGTCCCGTCGAGGCGGTGACCAGCGGTGGCGGCGAGCCGAAGCTGTTGTTCGACGAGTCGCGTTGCGTGCAGTGCGGGCTGTGTGAACAGGCCTGCCCCGAAGACGCCATCACCCTCGAGGCCCGTCTGCATCTGCCCGCCTTTGCCATGCCCCAGACCCGGGTGCTCAACGAGGAAGCGCCCTTCCATTGCGTGAGCTGTGGCAAGGCCTTTGCCACCGAAAAGATGATCGGCCGGGTCGCCGAGCAGCTGGCCGGTCACTGGATGTTCCAGGACGAGCGGGCCCGACGGCGTCTGGAGATGTGCGAGGACTGCCGGGTCAAGGACCTTTTTGATGAAGAGGGCAACAGTCTGGGGCAGTAGGCGGCGGTTTCTTGCGGCAGCGCACCATAAAAAGTTTTTGGCATTGCAGTGATTCCAAGCTATAACGGGCACCGAGGAGAGAGGACATGTCTGTGCAGGAAAACAACATGACAGGCGCAGAGACCGTTTCGTCGACCGCTGCCCCGGCGGCAGAGGCTGACGACTGGGTTCGGTCGCGGGTCTACGGGCTGCTCGCCCGGGTGTTTGCCGACATCCCTGACCAGGCGGTGGTCGAGCTGCTGGCCTCGGTGGACGTCGAGGACGAGGACGGCCCTTTGGCCGAGGCCTGGCGCAATCTGTCCGAAGCCGCTGCCGCCGCCGACCCCGAATCCCTCGACATCGAGTTTCATGCCCTTTTCATCGGCCTTGGCCGCGGCGAACTGATGCCATTCGGCAGCTGGTACCAGTCGGGCTTCATCATGGGTCGGCCGCTGGTCAAGCTGCGCGAGGATCTGCGCGAGTTCGGGCTCGAGCGCGAGTCGGGTGTCCACGAACCCGAGGATCATGTCGCGGCGCTGCTCGAGTCCATGGCGCTGCTCAGCGGGCCCGAGGGCACGACGCTGGCCGCACAGCGGGTCTTTTTCAACGATCACCTGGCCGGATGGGTCGAGCGATTCATGCAGGATCTGCAGCAGGCCAAATCCGCCAACTTCTACCGTGCCGTGGGCGCTTTCGCCGAGCGTTTCATGGTGACCGAAAAACAGTACCTCGAGATGGTCTGAGGCCAGACAACTCCGGAGGAAGGCAGCCGTGAGCGAAAAGCACTCCAAACAGAACGATCCCAGCCGCCGCCGTTTCCTGAAAGGGATGGTGGTCGGTGGCAGCGTTGCCGGCCTGGCGGGCGGCAGCTCGGTAATGGCGGCAACGCAGACATCCACGCCTAGCAGCAAGGCCGGGGCTGAACCCACCCAACGCAAGGGCTATCAAGAGACGGCGCACATCCGGCGTTTCTATGATCTGGCCCGCGGCTGAATGGAGGTGGCGAGATGAAGCTCATCAAAAAGTCGATCGATTCGCAGAGTACCCAGAAAGGCGCTGGCGCATTTCCCAGCATCTTCTACACCGCCATGGATCGTCGCACCTTCCTGCGCCGGTCAGGGCTCACCGCCGGCGCAGCGGCAGTCGGGGCGGCACTGTCACCGACGATGATGCGTCGCGCCGAGGCGGCCACCGGCGAGCATTCGCGCAAGGAAGGCGTGCCGGTTGAGATCAAGCGCTCGGTCTGCACCCACTGCTCGGTGGGCTGCAGCGTTATCGCCGAGGTGCAGAACGGGGTGTGGACCGGGCAGGAGCCCGACTTCGACTCGCCCATCAACCTGGGCGCCCATTGCGCCAAGGGCGCGTCGCTGCGTGAGCACGGCATCGGCGAGAAGCGGGTCAAGTACCCGATGAAGCTCGAAGGCGGTCGCTGGCGGCGCATGAGCTGGGAAGACGCGGTCAACGAGATCGGTGACAAGTTCATGCAGATCCGCGAGGAGTCCGGTCCGGACAGCGTCTGGTGGTGTGGTTCATCCAAATCCAATAACGAGGGCAGCTACCTGCAGCGCAAGTTCGTGGCCTTCTGGGGGACCAACAACATCGACCATCAGGCCCGGATCTGCCACTCCACCACCGTGGCCGGCGTCGCCAACACGTGGGGCTACGGGGCGATGACCAACAGCTACAACGACATGCACAACGCCAAGTCGATGATCTTTGTCGGCAGCAATGCCGCCGAGGCGCATCCGGTGTCGATGCAGCATATCCTCCGGGCCAAGGAAAACGGCGCCAAGATGATCGTGGTCGATCCGCGATTCACCCGCACCGCCGCCCACGCCGATCAGCACATCAGCATCCGTTCCGGGGCCGACGTGCCCTTCATCTGGGGGCTGCTGTGGCACATCTTCGAAAACGGCTGGGAAGACCGCGAGTACATCCGTCAGCGGGTCTACGGCCTGGAGAAGGTGCGCGAAGAGGTCGCCCACTGGACGCCCGAGCGCGTCGAGGATGTGGCCGGTGTGCCCGAGGATCAGATGTACCAGGCCGCCAAGACTCTGGCCGAGAACCGGCCCGGGACCATTGTCTGGTGCATGGGCGGGACCCAGCATCACATCGGCAACAACAACACCCGTGCCTACTGCGTGCTGCAGCTGGCGCTCGGCAACATCGGTGTCTCCGGTGGTGGTGCCAATATCTTCCGCGGTCACTGCAACGTGCAGGGTGCCACGGACGTCGGCCCCAACTGCCACACCCTGCCGGGCTACTACGGCCTGTCCGAGGGGGCCTGGCGCCATTGGGCCCGGGTCTGGGACGTGGACTTCGAGTATCTCAAGGGCCGGTTCGACAGCGCCGAGTACGATGCCGGCGGCGGCAACATGACAAGCCCCATGCACATTCCTGGCATGCCGGTGTCGCGCTGGATCGATGGCATCCTCGAGGATCCGTCCAACCTCAGTCAGCGGGACAACGTCCGTGCGGTGTTCTTCCAGGGGCATGCGGTGAACTCTCAGTCCCGCGGCGTGGACATGAAAGAGGCCATCGAGAAGCTCGAAATGGTGGTGGTCTCCGACCCCTACCCGACCCATCTGGCGGTCATGAGCGAGCGCACCGACGGTGTCTACCTGCTGCCAACGACCACGCAGTTCGAGCAGCGGGGTTCGGTCACCGCCTCCAACCGCTCCATCCAGTGGCGCGAGCAGGTGGTGGAGCCGCTTTTCGAGTCCAAGACCGATGCGCAGATTCTGTATCAGTTCGCGCGTAAGTTCGGCTTCGAGGATCAGATGTTCAAGAACATCGCCATCGAAGGCGAGGACCTGCCGAGTCCCGAGGACACGCTGCGCGAGATCAACCGCGGCACCTGGACGATCGGCTACACCGGCCAGAGCCCCGAGCGGCTCAAGCTCCATCTGGAGAACAAGCACACCTTCGATACCACCAGCCTGCGTGCGGTGGGCGGTCCCTGCGATGGCGACTACTACGGTCTGCCATGGCCTTGCTGGGGCACGCCAGAGATGGGTCACCCGGGCACCCACGTGCTCTACGACCCGAGTCAGCCGGTCAAGGATGGCGGCCTGACCTTCCGCGCCCGCTTTGGTGTCGAGCGTGATGGCGAAAGCCTGCTGGCGGATGGTTCATACTCGGTGGATTCCGAACTCACTGACGGCTATCCCGAGTTCACCTTCGGCATCCTGCGTCAGCTGGGTTGGCATACCGACCTGCGGCGTGAAGAGCTGGAGGCAATCGCCAGTGTGGCGGGCATCCAGGCGAGTGACCTGCCGAGCAATATCCGCATGGCCAACGAGGCCACCCTCGAGCAGCTCGATGGCGTCAATTGGAAGACCGATCTCTCCGGCGGCATCCAGCGGGTGGCCATCGACCATGGCTGTGCCCCGTTCGGCAACGCCAAGGCCCGTTGCGAGGTCTGGCAGTTCCCGGATCCCATCCCGGTCCACCGCGAGCCGCTCTACACACCGCGGTATGACCTGGTTTCGCAGTATCCGACCTACGACGATGTCCGGGCGTCCTATCGTCTGCCGACGCGTTACGGCTCGATCCAGGCCACGGATTACTCCAAGGACTACCCGCTGATCTTCACCAGCGGCCGGCTTGTCGAGTACGAAGGCGGCGGCGAGGAGACCCGGTCCAATCCGTGGCTGGCCGAGCTGCAGCAGGAGATGTTCGTCGAAATCCATCCGGCCGATGCCAACGACCGCGGTCTCAAGGATGGCCAGACGGTCTGGCTGGATGGCCCGGAGGGCGGCAGCATCAAGATCCAGGCCATGGTCACCGAGCGGGTGCCGCGCGGCACGGTCTGGACGCCGTTCCACTTTGGTGGGCACTTCCAGGGTGAAGATCTGGTGGATCGTTACCCCGAAGGCACCGCGCCGCATATCCGGGGCGAGGCCTGTAACACCGCCACCACCTACGGATACGACTCGGTCACTCAGATGCAGGAGACCAAGTCGACGTTGTGCCAGATCCGCGCCGCCTGAGGCGGGAAACGTCTGAAGGAGAGCCAAAATGGCCCGAATGAAATTCCTGTGTGACGCTGAGCGGTGTATCGAGTGCAACGCCTGTGTCACGGCCTGCAAGAACGAAAACGAAGTGCCATGGGGCGTGAATCGTCGCCGGGTGGTGACCCTCAACGACGGCGTCCCGGGTGAGAAATCCATCTCCGTGGCGTGCATGCACTGCACCGATGCACCCTGTGCCGCGGTCTGCCCGGTGGACTGCTTCTACACCACCGATGACGGCATCGTGCTGCACGACAAGGACCTGTGCATCGGCTGTGGTTACTGCTTCTACGCCTGTCCCTTCGGCGCGCCGCAGTATCCGCAGCAGGAAGCCTTCGGCGTGCGCGGCAAAATGGACAAGTGCACATTCTGTGCCGGTGGTCCGGATGCCGATAACAGCGACGCCGAGTACACCAAGTACGGCGCCAACCGGGTCGCCGAGGGCAAATTGCCGGCCTGTGCCGAGATGTGTTCGACCAAGGCCCTGCTCGCCGGCGACGGCGATATGGTGGCGGACATCTACCGCGAACGTGTGATGCGTCGTGCTGGTCGCCCGCAGACCTGGGGTTGGGACAAGGCCTACGGAGCGGGCGTATGACGCCCGCCTCGCGCGGTAAAGAGGTTGTCGCGATGAGCCACAGTCATTCCCAATCCCATCGCCTGGTGGCCGCTGCGGTGCTCGCGATCGCCCTGCTGGGGCTGAGCGGCTGCTATGAAGATGCAGGCGAAGTCACCTTGTACGACCCCGGTGTCTACAAAGGCGAAGAAGACCCGCTTCTTGCCCGATCGGGCACCGACGAGCTTGAGGCCAAACTGCAGAACCGCTTTCAGGCCGGTCAGACCGACCGCTGATGCGGCATCGTGATTCCGCGGTGTCCTTCCGGGGCGCTGCATGGAGGATGCAGAAATGAAAGATCAGGATCACGCAAAGGCACGAAGCCGCCGGATTCACCGGCGCATCATGCTTTGGAGCCTGCTGCTCATCGGCCTGGGGGCCATGGTGGCGCCTCTGACCGGCTATCTCTTTGTCGAGATCGCCGGCGCCCAGAGCTTTGAAGAGGTCAACCCGCGCTCCGAGACCACCTGGCGGGACGTCCGCGAGGGGAACGGGGGTGTAACCACCATCCAGGGCAACGAGACCGGCGTGCTCATCCAGAATGGCGGCGAAAACTATCGCCAGCTGCGCAACGGGCCCGTCGCCAGCATCATGCCCTGGTTCATGGGCGCCGCATTGGCAGCCATCGCCCTGGTGTTTTTCATCAGGGGCCGGATGAAGATGGATCACACACCATCCGGGCGCGTCGTCCCCCGTTGGAAGCTCTGGGAGCGGGTGTTGCACTGGACCACGGCAACGCTTTTTATCGTGCTCTCGATCACCGGGCTGAGCCTGCTCTTTGGCCGGGCGGTGATGATTCCGGTGTTCGGCCCGGAGGGCTTTGCGGCCTATGCCTCGGGGGCGATGATGACCCACAACTACGTGGGGCCGTTTTTCACCATCTGCGTTGGCATCATGGCGCTTGCCTGGGCCTGGCATAACATCCCCAACAAGACCGACCTCGAGTGGTTCAAGGCCGGCGGCGGCTTTCTCAAGGGCGCACACCCGTCGGCGGGTCGGATGAACGGCGGCGAGAAGGTCTGGTTTTGGTTCATCGTCTTTGTCGGCGGTGCGGTCTGTGTGACCGGTGTGGTGCTGGACTTCCCGATCTGGGGCCAGACCCGCGAGACCATGCAGCAGGCCCAGTTGGTCCACGCCGTGGCAGCCATTCTCTGGGTCAGTCTGTTTTTTGGTCATGCCTACATCGGCACCCTGGGCACCGAAGGGGCCATCGACGGCATGACCACCGGCTATACCAGCGTCGAGTGGGCCAAGCAGCATCACGATCTCTGGTACGAAGAGGTCAAGGATCAGGAGATCGATGCCGACGAGATTGGCCTGACCAAGGGCGTTGCCGTCAACCGGGACTCGGGCGCGCCGACAAGCGGCTGAAAGCGGCTGATCGAAGCCCTCGGCCGTGACGGCGGGGGATTATCAACGGCCGATGCCCGGGCGGGATCGGCCGTTTTTTATGGGCGCTTGGCGGGTGCCGGCGCGGCGGCCCGCAATACACGACCGGTTGCGGCGTCGCGGATTTCGGACGGCCCCCGTTGGCCCCCGAGCGGTCCCGGCAGCAGCCAATCCAAATTGACCCCGAAGTCTTTCATGACCTGCCAGCGGCGCTTGCGCGCCGGACGGCCCGAGAAATTGGCGCTGGTCGAGACAAGCGCCGTTCCCGCCGCACGGCAGAGGCTGATTACCGGCGTATGATGGGTGACGCGCACGGCGATGGTGGGGCGTCCGCCGGTCAGTATTGCTGGCAGATCCGGAGCCGCTTCCATCACCCAGGTCACCGGGCCGGGCCAGGTTTCCGCCAGGCCCTGACGGACGGACGGACGGGTCGGCCAGCGCACCAGCCCGTCGAGCTGGTCCATGCCAGCAGCGATGACGATCAGGCCTTTCTCGCTGCCCCGGCCCTTGAGTCGGATGATCCGCCGGATGGCGGTCTCGTTGAGCGGGTCGCAGCCAAGCCCCCAGACGCCTTCGGTGGGGTAGGCGCCTACGCCGCCGGCAAGGATCTGGTCACGGATGCGGCGTAGCCGCACGGCAGACGGCGTCATGGCGGCTAAGAGGCGGACTGCCGCTTGCTGCGCGAGCCGGCCTTCTTGCCGCCACTACGGCTCCGTCCCTTAGGCTCGGGGGCCTCGGCGATCAGTGCCGCGCACTCGTCGCGACTCAACTCGGCGGCGTCCCGGTCCTTGGGTACCCGGGCTCGCTTGCGGCCGTCGGTGATGTAGGGGCCAAAGCGCCCCTTCATCACGGTCAGCGCGCCATCGTCAAAGGACTGGATCGTGCGCTTGGCGATGTTTTCCTTTTTCTCTTCCACCAGCTCCAGTGCCCGATCCCGGTCAATGGTGTACGGGTCGTCGTCTTTTTTGAGCGACGCGAATTGATCGCCAAAGCGGACATACGGACCGAAGCGGCCGATGTTGGCGCTAAGGGGCAGGCCATCCGGCGTTGTCCCCAGATCCCGCGGCAACGTGAAAAGCGCGAGCGCCTCGTCCAGGCCGATGGTATCGATGCTCTGACCCGGCCGCAGGCTGGCGAATCGGGGCTTTTCCTCATCCTCGCGGGTGCCGATTTGCACGAATGGGCCGTAGCGCCCCAGGCGGGCGGTCACCGGACGGCCGCTCTTGGGGTCGGTGCCCAGCTCGCGGGCTTTCATCACCTCGCCACGCGAGACCTGCTGCTTTTCTTCGACCCGCTCGCGGAAGGGCTCCCAGAATTCGCGCAGCACCGGCACCCAGTCGTTCTCGCCACGCGAGACCGCATCGAGCCGGTCTTCGAGCCGGGCGGTGAAGTCGTAGTCCACGTAACGGTCGAAATGCTCGGTGAGGAACTTGGTCACGACCCGTCCGGTATCGGTGGGCTTAAAGCGCCGGTTTTCCAGAGTGACGTAATTGCGCGCCTGTAGCGTCGAGATGATCGACGCATAGGTGGAGGGCCGACCAATGCCGTATTCCTCGAGGGCCCGCACCAGGCTGGCCTCGGAGTAGCGCGGTGGCGGCTCGGTAAAATGCTGTTCCGGCCGCAGTGCGGTCATCGGGATGCGATCGCCCTCGGCAAGCGGCGGCAGGATCTTTTCACCGCCATCGGCGGCGCCATCATCCTGGCCTTCGTTGTAGACCGCCATGAATCCCGGATCGCGGATGGTCGAGCCGCTGGCGCGGAAAATCGCCGTCTGGCCCGCTGCCAGGTCCACCGAGACGGTGTCGATGGTGGCGTGGATCATCTGACAGGCCACCGTGCGCTTCCAGATCAAATCGTAGAGCCGGTACTGGTCGTCGCTGAGCGAGGCCTTGAGCGACTCCGGGTGCCGGGCCGCGTCGGTCGGACGGATCCCCTCGTGGGCCTCCTGGGCGTTCTTGGCCTTGGTTCGGTACTGATGCGGGCTCCTGGGGAGCTTATCCTCACCAAAACGATCGGCGATCACCCCGCGCAGGCTCTGGATCGCCTCCTGGGAGAGGTTGACTGAGTCGGTCCGCATGTAGGTGATCAACCCGACGGTGCCGCTGCCGGTGTCCACCCCTTCATAAAGCTGCTGAGCCACCCGCATGGTCTGTTGCGCCGAGAAGCGCAGCTTGCGCGAGGCCTCCTGTTGCAGCGTCGAGGTGATAAACGGTGGCTGTGGGTTGCGGCGGCGCTGCTTTTTCTCGACCCGGGTGACCTCGAGCATCCCCCGGCCCGACTCGGGCAAGGGCTCGCCCAGGGGGGCATTCGCGGGGGCACCGGCGGCTTCCAGGATACGGCGGCCCGCATCGCTGGCTGTCGCCTCATCGGTGATGGTGAACTGCTCGACCTTGGTGCCGTCCAGTTGCTGGAGACGGGCCACGAAGGGCTGGGCCGACTGCAGTAGATCCGCCTGGATGCTCCAGTACTCTTTGGGGACAAAGGCCTCGATCTCGAGCTCGCGCTCGACGATCATGCGCAACGCCGGCGACTGGACCCGGCCTGCCGACAGCCCGCTGGTGATCTTGCGCCACAGCAACGGCGAGAGGTTGAACCCCACCAGATAGTCCAGCGCCCGTCGGGCCTGCTGGGCATTGACCAGGTCGTTCGACAGCCCCCGCGGATGCTCGATTGCCTCGCGGATGGCATCGCGGGTGATTTCGTAGAACACCACCCGGTGGACCGGTTTGTCTTCGAGGATGCCCCGGTCGCGCAGCAATTCGTAGAGATGCCACGAGATGGCTTCGCCCTCGCGGTCCGGGTCCGTCGCCAGATACAGAGAATCCGCCTTGCGGGCGGCCTTGGCGATGGCATCGACATGTTTGGCGTTGCGCTCCACCACGGTGTAGTTCATGGCGAAGTCCTGTGCCGGATCCACGGCGCCTTCCTTGGCCACCAGGTCGCGCACATGGCCGTAGGAGGCCATCACCTCGAAGTCGCTGCCGAGGTATTTGTTGATGGTCTTCGCCTTGGCCGGCGACTCGACGATTACCAGATGGTGGGCCATGGATCCTCAGTGTGTAACCGGGTTGGGGCTTTCAAAGAGCAGATTCTCCATCCAGGCACAGGCTTCCTCCTGTCCCGGTTGACTGAACAGCACCATTAAAACCACCCATTTGAGGGTGTCCAGATCGATGGGTCCCTCGTCCAGTGCCATGAGCCGGTCGATCACTACTTCACGATTGCCCGGTGTCAGGATGCCGATCTGCTCGAGATACAGAATGAAACCCTGACAGTCCGCATCCAGCCGCATGGTCTCGGCGGGGGTGTACACCCGCAATGCGGTCGGTCCATGACCCAGCTCGGGCATGCTGCGATGCTCGGCCAGGGCGTCGATCCAGTTGAGCGCATCGTGGACCCGCGAGCGGGTAAAGCCCGCGCCCAGCAACTCGGCCTCGATGTCATCGCGGTTGGGATCGACCTGGACAGCGTCGTGGAAATAGTGCTCGAACAGGTACATGAGGATGTCGAACACGTTTTCTTTCATCCGCCTGCCCGATGCCTGATTCGCGTGTAACGGCCGCCGTGACTGCTCTCGACGTACCCGTACATTTCCAGGCTCAGGAGCATGGAGGAAAGGATATCGGGCGTCAATCCGACCCGCTCGGCCAGGATGTCGAAGCCAATCGGGTCATAGCCCATGGCATCCAGCAAGGCGCCATAGGCCGGATCCTCATCGATCCAGTCACCGCCCCCGGCGGCGCTGGCATCAATGGCAAGGGCATCGGCGGCAGCCGTCTTTTGAAGATCCACCCCCTGGACGTGACGCAGCTCGTCGACCACATCCTGTGCCGCTGTCACCAGCTTGGCCCCGTTCTGGATCAGCTGGTTGCAGCCCCGGGCCAGGGGGCTGTGAATGGAGCCCGGAATGGCGAACACCTCGCGGTTTTGTTCCACGGCCCGTTGGCTGGTCTGAAGGGCGCCGCTCTGGGCACCCGCCTCCACCACCAGCACACCCACGGACAACCCGCTGATCAACCGGTTGCGACGCGGAAACAGCCCCCGGTCCATGGGCGTGCCGGTGGGCATCTCGGTGATCACCGCGCCCTGCTCGGCAATGGCATGCGCAAGGCCGTGGTTGTCGCGCGGATACAAACGCTCAGGTCCGGTGCCCATCACCGCGATGGTCTGGCCGCCCGCATCCAGGGCGCCGCGATGGGCGACGGCATCGATCCCGAGGGCCAGGCCGCTGGTGATGACAAGCCCGGTGGCGGCCAGATGCCGGGCAAAATCCGCGGCCGTATCGCTGCCGCTCTGCGAGGCGTTGCGGGTGCCGACCATGGCGAGCTGGGGCTCGCCCAGGGCCTCGAGCCGACCACGGACGAAGAGCACCGCCGGCGGGTCGGCGATATGTCGCAGCTGGGCGGGATAGGCCGGATCTGCCAGGGTGAGGATATGGCGGTCGTCGGCCGCTTCGAGCCAGGCCAGATCCTGGTCGACCCCCGCCTGGACGGCCTGCTGCCCGGCAACGGCTTCGGCAATCTTCTCGTCAAGACCGCGTCGACGGCCCTCCGGCGGGGTGGCCGCCAGATAGGCCGCCGGCTCTCCGAAGGCCTCGAGAATGGTTTGAAAGGCCACCGGGCCGATGCCGGGGAGTCGCCAGGTGGTCAGCCAGGGGCGCAGTTCATCGAGATCCATGGGGGGTCGGCCTGTCCTCTACGATTGCCAGCAGCGCATCACCGGGTCGCACGGCGCGCTGCGCCGACTCTACCCGAAGCAGGGCAGGCTCGCCGCTGCGCAGGACCCGAGCGGTGCCCACCAGGATGCTGAGCCGTTGTTGGAGGCGGTGGATCGGCCGGGTCTCCAGCGGTGGCCCCGGTCGCAACAGGTAGTAGCGCTGCGCACGGCGCCCGGCAAGGCCGTGGGCGAGGATCCGGTCACCGGGGCCGCTGAGCATGCGTCCCGCCTCGCCGGTGAGCACTCGAGGCATGGCTTGCTCCTGGGGGAATACCACCGGGGGTTGGGCCGTGGCGGTGGGCGCCAGGGCCAGACCGGCGATGAGCAGAACGATCAGGATGGACATTCGCTTGGTTGCCATTGGAACTTCCCTGTTGTGTCAGGCAGTTACTGGTGGTTATGCCGTCGGTTTGGCTATACTGCGGGCCTGATCCGAATACGCGAGGCTAGCAACGGCGAATTGCGGCCCTCAACGGAATATCCATGGCAAAACGCGAAATCCTGCAGTATCCCGATCCACGGCTGCGTACGACCGCTCAGCGGGTCGAGGTGATCGACGAGCGGGTCCGGGCGCTGGTCGATGACATGTTCGAAACCATGTACGACGCCCCGGGCATCGGGCTGGCGGCGACCCAGATCGATGTCCACGAGCGCATTGTGGTGATCGACATCAGCGATGCCGGCAACGCGCCGCAGGTGCTGATCAACCCAGAGATCATCGAGCGCACCGAGCGCTGCGACGTGGCCGAGGAGGGGTGTCTGTCCATCCCGGGCTATGCCGATGATGTGGAGCGTCCCATCGAGTTGCGACTGCGGGCGCAGGACCTCTCGGGCGAGGTTTTTGAGATCGAGGCCGATGGGCTGCTCGCACGCTGCATCCAGCACGAGGTCGATCACCTCGAGGGGCGGCTTTTCATCGACTATCTCTCGGATCTCAAGCGCAAGCGGCTCCGCCGGCGGTACGAAAAACTCGCCCGGCAGCACGCCTGAGTGATGCGCATTGTCTATGCGGGAACGCCGCAATTCGCCGTGCCCGCGCTGCGTCGGCTGATCGACGGCCCGCACACCATCGCCGCTGTCTACACCCAACCGGATCGGCCGGCGGGCCGGGGACGTCGGCTGACCGCCTCGCCGGTCAAGGCCCTGGCCAGTGAACATGATCTGCCGGTGCAACAGCCCGCTCGGTTGAGCGGGGCGGCCGAACAGGCGGTCCTGCGTGATCTGGACGCGGATGTGATGATCGTCGCGGCCTATGGCTTGATCCTGCCGCCGGCGGTGCTGGCGATCCCCCGCCACGGCTGTTTGAACATCCATGCCTCGCTGCTACCCCGCTGGCGGGGCGCGGCCCCGATCCAGCGAGCCGTCGAGGCCGGAGACCGCGAGACCGGCGTGTGCTTGATGGAGATGGCGGCCGGACTGGACACCGGGCCGGTGGTGGCCCGGCGCTCGACGCCCATCCGTGGTGAGGATACCGCCGCCAGTGTCCATGACCGTCTTGCCGAGGCCGGTGCCGCACTGCTGGTGGAGACACTGGATGACTGGGCGGCGGGGCGTTGTCCGGCGGTCGCCCAACCGGCAACGGGCATCACCTATGCCGAGAAGATCACCACCGACGAGGCCCGGGTGGACTGGCGGCAGCCGGCCGAAGTGCTGGCGCGCCGCATCCGTGCCTTCAATCCCTGGCCCGTGATGCGCTGTGGCTGGGCCGGGACCACCCTGAAGCTGTGGTTGGCCGAGCCGTTGAACGAAGTGGATGCCGATGCGCCACCGGGGACGGTGCTGAGCGCCGATGCACAGGGCGTCGATGTCCAGACCGGGTCGGGGGTGCTGCGGCTAAAACGCGTCCAGGCCGCCGGCGGGCGAGCCCAGGATGTGGATGCGTTCCTGCGCGGTCATGGCCTTCAGGCAGGCGAGCGGTTTGACTGATTCACGGCTTGTGGCCCTTCAGGTGCTCCTGGATGTGCTCGACAAGGGGCGTTCGCTCGATGCCGCGCTGGCCGGGCGCGAGACGGTGTTCTCCGAACCCCGGGATCGGGCCTTTTGCCGAACGCTCGCCTATGGTGTGCTGCGTGAGCACCGGCGGCTCGGGGCGTTGCGCGACCGGCTGCTGGCCAAGCCACTGCGCCGGCGCGATCAGGACTTGGCGCTGGTTCTGGAACTGGGGCTCTTTCAGCTCATCCACCTCCATACTCCGCCCCACGCGGCGGTCTCTGAAACCGTCGCCCTGACCCGGACCTGTCACAAGGCCTGGGCGGGCAAGCTCGTCAACGCGGTGCTTCGGCGTTTTCTGCGCGAAAAAACGGCGCTGACAGCCCGTGTCGATCGCACGCCGGCGGTGGCGGCCTCGCTGCCGGACTGGCTCTACCAGCGTCTGGCCACCGACTGGCCGCAGCAGCTCGAGTCTTTGCTCGCCGCCCAGAACCAGCATGCCCCGATGGTGTTGCGGGTAAACCGCCGCCGGTCCACCCACAAGGCCTACCAGGCGCGGCTGGCTGAGGCCGGCCTCGAGGCCCACCCGCTGCCCGGTTTTGCCGATGCCCTGGTGCTGGCACAGCCGACGCCGGTAACGGATCTGCCCGGTTTTGCCCAGGGCGATTGTTCGGTGCAGGACGGCGCCGCGCAGTTGGCCGCGGATCTGCTCGACCCCGCCGCGGGTGACCGGGTGCTGGATGCCTGCGCCGCGCCGGGTGGCAAGGCCGCGCACCTCCTCGAGCGGGCCGATGTGACGCTGGTGGCGCTGGATAGCGACCCATCCCGGCTGGAGCGCCTGGATGCCACACTCAAGCGGGTCGGTGTCGGTGCCCGGTCGATGGCCGCCGATGCCGCCGAACCCTCGAGTTGGTGGGACGACCAGCCCTTTGACCGCATCCTGCTGGATGCCCCGTGTAGCGGCAGCGGTGTCATCCGTCGCCATCCGGATATCAAATGGCTGCGACGCGCCGAAGATATCGCCCGGCTGACCGCGCTGCAGGGCCGGCTGCTGCATGCTCTCTGGCCGTTATTGCGACCCGGCGGGCGACTGGTCTACGCCACCTGCTCGGTCCTCGAGGCCGAGAACGAGGCGCAGGCGGCGGCTTTTGCCCGGGGACGGGACGATCTGCGGGTGGTCGAGCCGACGCTTCCCGTGGGCACAAGGCTTCGTTACGGTCAGCAGATCCGCACCGGCGAGTCCGGGGTCGATGGCTTTTACTATGCCTGTTTTGAAAAACACTGAACCGACGGTGGGCCGATGGATCCATCTGCTGTGGCTGTTGCTGGCGGTCATGCCGGCGATGGCCAAGGCGGATTTCCGTGTCCTCGAGCTCTCGCCCCGCTTTGAAGAGGGGGTGCTGGTGGCGGATGCACGGCTTGATTACCGTCTGACCGCGCCGGTGGTTGAAGCCCTCGAGAGCGGGGTGTCGGTGGTCATCTCGCAGACGCTGCGGCTGCAGCGCCTGCGCTGGTGGTGGCGTAACGCCCGTGTGGTACTCCATGAGCGGCGTCATCGGCTTCAGTACCATGCCATCTCGCGACGCTATGTCCTCACCCGGCTGGATACCGGCGAGAGCCGGAGCTTTCGCAATCTCGATGCCCTGCTGTTGCGGCTGGGTCGGGTCGAGGCCTGGCCGGTGATTGCCGGAGACCGGCTGGCGGGGCACAAGCGCTATCGCCTGGGCCTGTCCACGGCCCTCGAGACCGACCCCCTGCCCCGGCTGCTGCGCACCCGGGCGCTGATCGACGACCAATGGCAGATCGCCAGTGGCGTTCGCTACCAACAGGTGGCGCCATGATCCGCTGGCCGTCCCAGGGGCTGTTGCGAATCGGCCTGAGCATTCTGCTGGTGCTGTCGTTGTACCTGCTCAGTGCGGCGACCGAGAACTCGGCGCGCTTTGGCCAGCTCTATCTCTGGCTGCTGCTGCTCAACGGCCTGGTGCTGGTGGTGCTGCTGGGGGTGATCGGCAACAACCTCTGGCGGCTGATTCGTGCGGTGCAGGCACGAGAGGCGGGCAGTCGGCTGACGCTGCGATTGATGGCGCTTTTTGTGATGTTGGCCGTGGTCCCCGGGACGATTGTCTATGGGTTTTCGATGCAGTTTCTGCAACGCGGTGTGGATAGCTGGTTTGATGTGCGGGTGGAAAACGCCCTCGATGATGCGCTCGCCCTCTCGCAGGCCTCGCTCGATCAGCGCATGCGCGATATGCAGCAGCGACTGCAGGAAGCCGCCCGGGAGCTCAGCGATGTCGACGAGCAAATGGCGCCGATCACCCTGGGGGATCTGCGCGTGCGCACCAATGCCTCGGAGCTGGCGTTGCTGGGCGAGAACGGCCGGATCATCGCCGCCAGCAGCGTAGACACCGCCAATATCCTGCCCCATCGGCCCGAAGAGGGCATCCTTTTGCAGCTGCGGCAGGGCCGCCCCTATGTGGGGCTCGATCCCATCGAAAACGCCGGTTTGCATATCCGCGTCCTGGTGCCCGCCCCCGGCCCGGACGGGCCGGGCAGCAACCGGGTGTTGCAGGGGCTCTTCCAGGTCTCGCCGCGGATCAACGACCTCGCCGATGAGGTGGAAACCGCTTTTAGTGAATATCGCGAACTGGCTTATCTGCGCGGGCCGCTCAAGGACAGCTTCAGTCTAACCCTGTCGCTGGTGCTGCTGCTCTCGCTGCTCTTTGCGGTCTGGTCGGCCTTCTATCTGGCCCGTCGGCTGGTCGCACCGGTCAGTCGGCTGGCCGAGGGCACGCAGGCCATGGCCGCTGGGCAGTACGGCAAGCAGCTGCCGCCCGGGGGCAATGATGAGCTGGGTTTTCTGGTGCGCTCGTTCAACGAGATGTCGCGCCGTGTGGCCGAGGTCCGCGATGCCGCCCGACAGAGCCGGGATCTGGTCGAATCGCAACGGACCTACCTCGAGACCGTCCTCGGCCGGCTCTCCTCGGGGGTACTGGCGCTGGCGCCGGATGGCAGCCTGCGGACCTTCAACCAGGCGGCCTCGGACATCCTGGCGGTGTCCCTCGAACAGGGGGTGGGTCGACCCCTGGCGGCGCTGGTCCCGGACCATCCCAATTTTGAACCGTTCGTCGAGCTCATCGGCCGCCATCGCCAGCTGCCCGACGGCGAGTGGCGCGCCGAGCTGGCCATCGACACCCCGGATGGTCGGCGTTCGCTGATCTGCAGTGGTGCGCGTCTGCCCGGCGAGGGCGACCGGGGTGGCGAGGTCATCGTCTTCGATGATGTCACCACCCTCATTCAGGCGCAGCGTGATGCGGCCTGGGGCGAGGTCGCGCGGCGCCTCGCCCACGAAATTCGCAACCCGCTCACGCCCATTCAGCTGTCCGCCGAACGCCTCCAGCACAAGGTCGGTGATGGGCTGTCCGAAGACGAGGCCGCATTGCTGCAGCGCTCCACGGAGACGATCATCCACCAGGTCGAGGCCATGAAGGAGATGGTCCAGGCCTTCTCGGAATATGCCCGTCCACCGACGCTGCAACCCCAGGCGCTGGATTTGAATGCCCTGGTCCGGGAGGTGGTCGAGCTCTACCGCAACGAGACCGCCCGGCCATGGTTCGAGTTGCAGCTTGCAGACGGGCTGCCCCGGCTCGAGGCGGATCCGGGGCGGTTGCGGCAGTTGCTCAATAATCTGCTGCGCAATGCCATCGAGGCGGCAGGCGGCGAGTCCTGCCGCATTTCGGTGACCACCGCCGCCGGCCAGGGCCGCTTTGACGGCATGATCGAGCTGCATATCCATGACAACGGCCCGGGTTTTGCCCCCGAGATGCTCAGTCAGCTGTTCGAGCCCTACGTCAGCAGCAAGCCCCGGGGCTCGGGCCTTGGGCTTGCCATCGTCAAAAAGATTGTCGAGGAGCACAATGGCACGATCAGTGCCCGCAACACCGATGAGGGCGCCGGGATCAGCGTGCGGCTGCCGCGCCGGGCAGCCGGTGATGCCCGGGCAGGAGACAAGCCATGAGCAAAGCGTATGTGCTGGTCGTCGATGATGAGCCGGATATCCGCGATCTGGTCCGCGAGATCCTCGAGGATGAGGGCTACGAGGTGGCCACCGCCGAGAGCGCCGAGGCCGCCCGCGAGCAGCTGCGTGAGCGCCGCCCCGAACTGGTCCTGCTGGATATCTGGATGCCCGGCGAGGACGGCATATCGGTGCTCAAGGCCTGGGCGGCGGCGGGTGAGCTGAACTTTCCGGTGGTGATGATTTCGGGCCACGGCACCGTCGAGACCGCCGTCGAAGCAACCCGCCACGGCGCCATTGATTTTGTCGAAAAGCCCCTGTCCATGGGCAAGCTCCTGGCCACGGTCGAGCAGGCCCTCGCCCAGCATCCGGCAGCGCCCCGCCCTGCCCCGGTCACGCCGGTGGGCCGCAGCACGTTGATGTGTGATCTACGCGAACAGGCCGAGCGGACCGCCGCCGGCGATAGCTGGGTGCTGATCAGCGGTGAGCCCGGCAGTGGTCGTAAATGCCTGGCCCGATACATCCATGGCCTGAGTGCCCGGCGCAACGGACCGCTGGTCGAGGTCGCCGCGGGGACCATTGCCGGCTCCAGCGCCGCCGAAGAGCTGTTCGGCCAGGAAATCGCCGGCGCGACGCGCACCGGGCGGCTCGAGGCCGCCGCCGGCGGGACGCTGGTCATCGATGGGCTGACCGACCTGGATGCCGAGGCCCAGACACGACTGGCCTCGGCGATCGACGCCGGCGGCTTTCAGCGGGTGGGTGGCTCGGCCCAGGTGCCGCTGGATGTGCGCATGATCGCCATCACCCGCCATGATCCCGCCGACGCCGTCGCAGCGGGGGCATTCCGTCAGGACTTGTGCTACGCACTCAGCGTCATCCCGCTCGAGGTGCCGGCGTTGCGGGCCCATGCCGAGGACATCCCCGAGCTGGTGCGGTTTTTTGTCGACGGGATGGTCGAGGCCGAGGGGCTGAAGTACCGGCGCTTTACCGTGGCGGCCCAGAACCGTCTGCGCCACCACGACTGGCCGGGCAATGTTCGCGAGTTGCGCAACCTGGTGCAGCGGTTGCTGGTGCTCGGTGATGGCCTGGATATCGATGTCGACGAGGTGGAGGCCGCGCTGGCCACCGCGGGCCCGGGCCAGGCGGACGCCGGGTGGCCGCCATCGATCCCGCTCGAGTTGCCTCTGCGTGAGGCCCGCGAGCAGTTCGAAAGGGCCTATCTGCAGCAGCAGCTCGAGCGTGCCGGCGGCAGCGTTGCCGGGCTGGCCCGGCTGGCGGGCATGGAGCGGACCCATCTTTATCGCAAGCTGCGCTCGCTGGGCATCGACCCGCGCGAGGGCAGCGAAGCCGGCGGGGGCAGGGCATGAAGATCATCATCCTGGGCGCCGGTCAGGTGGGGGGCACGGTCGCCGCCAACCTGACCAGCGAAGACAACGACATCACCGTGGTGGATCGGGATCCGCAGATCCTGCAGGGGCTGCAGGACCGGCTCGATCTTCGCACCATCGCCGGCCACGCCACCCACCCCGAGGTGCTCCAGCGCGCGGGCGCCGATGATGCCGACATGGTGATCGCGGTGACCAACTCGGACGAGGCCAACATGGTGGCCTGTCAGGTTTCGGCGACGCTTTTCAACACACCCACCAAGATCGCCCGGGTGCGGTCGGTGGCATACCTCTCGCATCCCCAGATCTTTGCCCCGGATGCCCTGCCCATTGATGTTCTGATCAGCCCGGAGCAGTTGGTGACCCAGTATGTCCGGCGGCTGATCGAGCACCCCGGCGCGCTGCAGGTCATGGATTTTGCCGACGGCCGGGTCCGGCTGGTGGGTGTGCGCGCTTACTACGGCGGGCCGCTGGTGGGCCAGGAACTGCGGACGCTGCGCGAGCACGTCCCCGGCGTGCAGACCCGGGTGGCGGCCATCTACCGTCGCGGCAGCGCCATCATCCCCGAGGGCGATACGGTGATCGAGGCCGGCGACGAGGTCTTTTTTGTCGCCGCCCGCAAGAACATCCGCGCGGTCATGAGCGAGCTGCGTCGGCTGGACAAGCCGGTCCGCCGCATCATGCTGGCCGGCGGCGGCAACATTGGCACCCGGCTGGCCCAGTCGCTCGAGATGCACTATCAGGTCAAGATTATCGAGCATGACACCCAGCGCTGTCGGGCCATCGCCGATGACCTCAGAAAGACCATCGTGCTGCGGGGCGATGCCGCCGACGAGGACCTGCTGCTCGAAGAGAACATCGAAAACACCGATGTGTTTTGTGCGCTGACCAATGATGACGAGGCCAACATCCTCTCGGCCATGCTGGCCAAGCGTCGGGGTGCGCGGACGGTGATGGCGCTGATCAACCGCGCCGCCTATGTCGATCTGATCCAGTCCAGTGACGATATCGATGTGGCCATCTCGCCGCAGCAGGCAACCATCGGCAGTCTGTTGGCGCATATCCGGCGCGGTGATGTGGCCGCGGTCCACAGCCTCCGACGCGGGGCGGCAGAGGCCATCGAGGCGGTGGCCCATGGTGATGCCGGCAGCTCGGATGTCGTGGGCAAGCGCATCGATCAGATCCGCCTGCCGCGGGGGACGACCATCGGCGCCATTGTGCGCGGCGACGATGTGGTCATGGCCCACCACGATACGGTCATCGAGCCCGAGGACCATGTCATTCTCTTTCTGGTTGATAAATCCCGTCTGGCCGACGTCGAGAAGCTTTTCTCGGTGGGGACGGGCTTCCTTTAGGGGCCAAAGCCAATGCATCCCGATGCCGTCCAGCGAGTCCTTGGCGTATTGCTGATGGTCTTCAGTGTCACGATGCTGCCACCGGCGCTGTTGTCGATGGCGGTGGCGGACGGCGTGGCAACGGCTTTTTTCCTGACGTTTGCGTTGCTGCTCGGGCTGGGGGGACTGCTCTGGTTGCCGGTTCGCCAATCGCGGCGCGAGCTGCGGACCCGCGACGGGTTTTTTGTAGTGGCGATGTTCTGGGTGGTGCTGGGGGCCGCCGGCGCGGTGCCCCTGGTCCTTCAGGATGCGGCGGCGTTCTCGTTGGTGGATGCCTTATTCGAGAGCGTCTCGGGCCTGACCACCACCGGTGCGACGGCCATTGTCGGCATCGATGATCTGCCGCTTTCCATCCAGTATTACCGCCAGCAGCTGCAATGGCTCGGGGGCATGGGGATCATCGTGCTGGCGGTGGCTATTCTGCCCATGCTCGGCATCGGCGGCATGCAGCTTTATCGGGCCGAACTGCCGGGACCGGTCAAGGATGCCAAGCTGACCCCGCGGATCGCCGAGACGGCCAAGGCGCTGTGGTACATCTATCTGGGGTTGACCGTGGTCTGCGCCCTTGCCTACTGGGCGGCCGGCATGAGCCTTTTTGACGCCGTCAGTCATGCCTTTACCACCATCGCCACTGGCGGTTTTTCCACCCACGATGCCAGCATCGGCTATTTTGACAGCGCGCTGATCGAGATGATCGCCGTGGTCTTTATGATCATCTCGGCGCTCAACTACTCGCTGCATTTTCTGGCCTGGCGCCGCATGAGCACCGAGCCCTGGCGTTCCGACCCGGAACTGGTGACCTTTCTGACCCTGCTCGGTGTGGTGGTTTTTCTGGTCATGGGCGGGCTTTTGATCTACCAGGCCGCCCATAACCTGCCGCTCACCGAGACCTGGCACCATGCCATCTTCCAGGTTGTCTCCTTTGCCACCACCACCGGCTATACCACCGCCTCGTACTACGTCTGGCCGGCGTTTCTGCCCGTACTCCTGCTCTTCGTGGCGGTGATGGGCGGCTGTGCCAATTCCACCTCCGGGGGGTTGAAGGTCATGCGCGTGCTGCTGTTGTGGCGCCAGGGCGGCCGCGAAATCCTCCGGCTGATCCATCCCCAGGCGCAGATCCCGGTCAAGGTAGGCGACCGGGCGGTCAACGAGCGGGTTATCGACGCGGTCTGGGGGTTTTTTGCCGCCTATGTGGTGTTGTTCATCTTTTTGATGCTGCTGATGCTCGCCATGGGGCTTGACCAGATCACGGCGTTTTCGGCGGTGGCATCCGGTCTGGCCAACCTGGGGCCGGCGCTGGGTGAGGTGGCGGCCAACTTCGCCGCTGTCGGTGATGGCCCCAAGCTGGTGATGTGCCTGGCGATGATCATGGGCCGGCTAGAGATCTTCACCCTGCTGGTGCTCTTCACGCCGGCGTTCTGGCGGCGTTGAGCCCGGGATTGCTAGCCTGTGGGCCATGGATATCAACGCACTCCGCAAGATGATCGAGGGTGGGCGCGACGGGGCGATGCCCCGCCTGACGCTGGGTGAGGCGATGGCCCGCGAAGGCCAGACCGAAGCGGCCGTTGTGCACCTGCAAAAGGCCATCGAGTTCGACCCCGACTACTCCGCGGCCTGGCGCTCGCTGGGGCGTCTGCAACTCAAAGCCGGTGATATCACCGCGGCGGCGGAGACATTCCGCCAGGGGCTGGCGGCGGCCCGCCGCCGCGGCGACATGCAGATCGTGCGCGAGCTCGAGGTGCGGCTGAAGCGACTGGAAGGCCAATGATCGGCTTGCTCCAGCGGGTCACGCACGCCGAGGTGCATATCGCGGGCGAATCGGTGGCGGCCATTGGCGAGGGGCTGCTTGTGCTTGTCGGCGTCGAACGCGGAGATGACGCCGCAACGGCGGGACGGCTGCTCGAGCGTCTGCTCGGTTACCGGGTCTTTGCGGACGCCGCCGGGCGCATGAACCGAAGCCTTGCGGATACCGGCGGCGGTCTGCTGCTGGTGCCCCAGTTCACGCTGCTCGCGGATACCCGCAAGGGGTCGCGGCCCGGGTTCTCCGGGGGGGCGGATGCCGCTGAGGCGCAGTCGCGCTTTGCCGAGCTCGAGGCCGCCGCCCGGTCGCGGCATTCGCCGGTGGCCGCCGGGGTGTTCGGCGCCGATATGCAGGTGAGTCTGTGCAATGACGGGCCGGTTACGTTCTGGCTGCAGGTACCGCCCCGCGAACCCTAGCCCCCGGGCGTGCTATTCTGCGCGCCGTTATCAGCCACCGCGCGGCCCACCGATGAGCGAACGTCAAGCAAGCATCGAGCGCAATACCCTCGAGACCCGCATCCGCCTGTCTCTGGATCTGGACGGCACCGGCAGCGGCGAGCGTCACACGGGGGTGGGGTTTTTCGATCACATGCTCGATCAGCTGGCCCGGCACGGGCTGCTGGATCTGACGATCGCCGCCGACGGCGACCTGCAGGTGGATGCCCACCACACGGTCGAGGATGTCGGCATCGCCCTGGGTCAGGCCTTTGCCGGGGCGGTCGGCGACAAACGCGGCCTGATCCGGTATGGACACGCCTATTGTCCGCTGGACGAGGCATTGGCGCGGGTTGTGGTGGACCTCTCGGGTCGGCCCGGGCTTTTCTTTCGGGCCGATTTTCCGGTCGCCCGGATCGGCGAGTTCGATACCGAACTGGTGCAGGAATTCTGGCAGGGCTTCGTCAACCAGGCCGGTGTGACACTGCATATGGATGTGTTGAGCGGCGATAACGCCCATCACATGGTCGAGGCGCTTTTCAAGGCCGCGGCCCGGGCGCTGCGAGCGGCCTGCAGCCGGGACCCGCGCCTGGGCGACGATCTGCCCTCCACCAAGGGGGCGCTCTGAGTACGGCAAACGGCGGGCGACGGGTATGACCATCGCGGTAATCGACTATGGCATGGGCAATCTGCGCTCGGTGCAGCGGGCGCTGGAGCACGCCGGCGGCTGCGATGTACGCGTGACCGACGACCCCGGCGTGATCCGCTCGGCCGAGCGCGTGGTCTTTCCCGGCCAGGGCGCGGTGCGTGACTGCATGAGCGCGCTGCACCAGGGGGCGCTGGTCGATGTGATCGCCGAGGTTGTCGACACGCGCCCGTTTCTGGGCATCTGCATGGGGATGCAGGCGTTGATGACCCGCAGCGAGGAAAACCAGGGCACCGCCGCGCTCGATCACTTTGCCGGGACCGTGCGGCATTTTGCCGCGCTCACCGCCGGGGATGTCGCGAAAAAAATCCCTCACATGGGCTGGAACCGGGTCGAGCAGACCCGCGATCACCCGCTCTGGCGCGGGATCGAAGACGGCGAGCGTTTTTATTTTGTGCACAGCTACTATGTGGCGCCGTCGGATGCGGCGATTGTCACCGGCCAGAGCCATTACGGCGGCCCCTTTGCGGCGGCCATCGGCCGTGGCAACGTCTTCGCCACGCAGTTTCACCCGGAGAAAAGCCAGCAGCCGGGGCTGCGTTTGTTGCGCAACTTTATTGTCTGGGATGGAGCGGCATGCAGCTGATACCCGCCATCGATCTGAAAGACGGCAAGTGCGTCCGGCTGCGGCAGGGGCGCATGGACGACGAGACCATCTTCTCCGAGGATCCGCTGGCCGTGGCGGCGCGCTGGGTCGATGCCGGAGCCCGGCGGCTGCACCTGGTCGATCTGGATGGCGCGGTGGCCGGCTTTCCCCACAACGCCGATATCATCGGCCGGATCGCCGAGGCCCACTCGGGGCTCGAGATCCAGGTCGGCGGCGGGATTCGCAGCTTTGAGGTCATCCAGACCTATCTGGATGTGGGGGTGGATTTCGTGATCATCGGCACCCAGGCGGTGCGTGCCCCGCATTTTGTCGATGACGCCTGTCTGGAGTTTCCGGGCCATATCATTGTCGGCCTTGACGCCCGGGACGGGCGGGTGGCCACCGATGGCTGGGCTGAGGTCTCGGAGGCGGCGGCCAGTGACCTGGCCCGACGCTTCGAGGATGCCGGGGTGGAGTCGATCATCTTCACCGACATCGGCCGGGACGGGATGATGCAGGGGGTCAATGTCCAGGCCACCGCTGATCTGGCCGCGGTGGTCGAGATCCCGATCATCGCCTCCGGCGGGGTGACCGGGCTGGACGATATCAAGACGCTCTGCGACCGGGCTGATAGCGGGATTAGCGGTGCCATCGTGGGCCGTGCCCTGTATGAGGGGCGCATCGATCTGGCCGAGGCCCAGCGGCTGGCGGACCAGCGGACCGGAGCCCCCTAGTGGCGCTGGCGCGACGCATCATCCCCTGCCTCGATATCGACGCCGGCCGGGTGGTGAAAGGGGTCAAGTTCGTCGACATCCGCGACGCCGGCGACCCGGTCGAGATCGCCCGCCGCTATGACGAGGCCGGCGCCGACGAGCTCACCTTTCTGGATATCACCGCCAGCCACGAGCAGCGCGAGACCCTGGTCCATGTGGTCGAGGCGGTGGCCGATGAGGTGTTCATCCCGCTGACCGTGGGTGGTGGCATTCGTGCGGTGGCGGATGTGCGGCGCATGTTGAATGCCGGGGCCGACAAGGTGGCGATCAATACTGCGGCCATCCACGAGCCCGAGCTGGTGCAGGAGGCCGCCGAGCGGTTCGGCTCGCAGTGCATCGTTGTGGCGGTGGATGCCAAACGCCGTGGTGGAACCGATGACGCGCCCCGCTGGGAGGTGTATACCCACGGAGGCCGCCGTCCCACCGGGCTGGATGCCGTGGACTGGGCGGCCCGGATGGCCGCGGCGGGCGCCGGTGAGTTGCTGGTCACCAGCATGGATCGCGACGGCACCCGCATCGGCTTTGACAACGAGCTGAATCGGGCCATTTCGGACCGGGCCGGGGTGCCCATGATCGCCTCGGGTGGCGTCGGCAATCTCCAGCATCTCGTCGATGGTGTCATCGACGGGCATGCCGATGCGGTGCTGGCGGCGAGCATCTTTCACTTTGGCGAATATCGCATCGACCAGGCCAAGGACTTTATGGCCGCCGCGGGGGTCGAGGTGCGGCGATGAGCTGGCTCGACGCCGTCCAGTGGAACGCCGACGGCCTGGTCCCCGTCATCGCCCAGGATGTCTCGGACGGAACCGTGCTGATGATGGCATGGATGAACCGCGAGGCCTTGCAGGCCACCCTTCGCTGTGGCGAGGCGGTCTACTGGTCACGCTCGCGCCAGAGGCTCTGGCACAAGGGTGAGTCGTCGGGTCATGTGCAGCGCATCCACGCCATCCGTCTTGACTGCGATGGTGACACGCTGCTGCTGAGCGTCGAGCAGCTTGGCGGCATCGCCTGCCACACCGGGCGCCGGAGCTGCTTTTATAACGTGCTGGATAACGGCGACTGGCAGGTCACCGAGCCGGTCGTGACCGACCCGGCGCGCATTTACGGGAGTACCGATGATGAGCGATGACCTACTCGGGCGATTGGATGCGGTGCTGGAGCAGCGCCGGCAGGCCGATCCGCAGGATTCGTACGTGGCCAGTCTTCATGCCGCGGGGCTCGATCGGATCCTGCGCAAGCTGGGCGAAGAATGCACCGAGACGGTGGTGGCCGCCAAGAACGGCGAGGGCGAGAAGATCGTTTATGAAACCGCCGATCTGTGGTTCCATAGCCTGGTGATGCTCTCGCACTGCGGGCTTGATGCTGCGGCCGTGCTGGACGAACTGGAGCGCCGTTTCGGCCTGTCGGGCCACCAAGAAAAAGCGGCGCGAGACAAAACGGGTGGTGACGCCCGCTAAACCATCCTGGAGGTAGACGAGTATGGGTCCTGGAGGAATCAGTCCCTGGTCACTGTTGCTGATCCTGGTCATTGTGTTGCTGCTTTTTGGCACCAAAAAGCTGCGCAACGTCGGTACGGATCTGGGCGGTGCCCTGAAGGGGTTCAAGAGCGCCATGAATGATGGCGAGAAGGAAGCCAAAGAGGCCAAGGACAGCCTCGAGCAGGACGAGAGCAAGGAAGAGGACGCGCAGACGGCGCAGCGCGATCAGGTCGACGAGACCGAAAAGGACAAGCGCTGAGACGGCGGGACTGACGCGGCATGTTCGATGTCAGCTTCTGGGAGCTGCTCATTATCGGCGCCATCGCCCTGGTGGTGGTCGGTCCCGAGCGTTTGCCCCGGCTGGTGCGGACGGTGGGTCTGTGGGCCGGCCGGGCGCGGGCGTCGTTTCAGTCTATCCGCGATGAGGTCGAGCGCGAGGTCAACGCCGAGGGCTTGAGGGAGACCCAGAAGGCGTTGAAGCGCCAGGCGCGCGAGACCGAAAAAACCGTCAGTGACGCGGTGGAGACACCGGCGTCGACGGTCAAATCGGCGGCCAAGGAGGCCACCGACGCCGATCGCCCGCGCACCGGCACCGACGGAGAGCAATCGTGAGCAGCGAGGCGCCGGGGCAGGAGGATTATCAGGACGAAGACCGGCCGCTGCTGAGCCATCTGCTCGAGCTCCGGACCCGGCTGATGCGGGCGGCGGGCGTGGTCCTGGTGTTGTTTCTCTGCGTCTATCCCTTCCGTGAGACGGTCTATGCGGCGCTGGCCGGGCCATTGATGGCGGTCCTGCCCGAGGGCACCTCGATGATCGCCACCCAGGTGGCGACACCGTTTCTCATTCCGTTGAAGGTGGCGCTGGTCGGTGCCTTCTTTCTGAGCATCCCCTATCTGCTCCATCAGCTCTGGGCCTTTGTGGCACCGGGGCTGTATCGGCACGAAAAGCAGCTCATCTGGCCGTTGCTGATTTCGAGCATCGCGCTTTTCTACATGGGCATGGCCTTTGCCTACTTCGTGGTCTTCCCGCTGATCTTTCAGTTCTTTGCCGCCGCTACCCCCGAGGGCGTGTCGATGATGACGGATATCGGCGAGTATCTGTCATTCGTCATGACGCTGTTCTTTGCCTTCGGCGCCTCGTTCGAAGTGCCCATTGCCACCATCCTTCTGGTGCGCACCGGCGCGACCACCCGCGAGGCGCTGGCGGCCAAACGGCCCTATGTCATCGTCGCCGCCTTTACCATCGGCATGGTCCTGACACCGCCGGATGTCATCTCGCAGGTGCTGCTGGCGGTGCCGGTCTGGCTGCTCTTCGAGCTGGGGATTTTCTTCTCACGGTGGTTCAGCCCGCCGTCCGCGGACGAAGAACCCGAAGATGACACCAACGCGCCGTGAGTGGGCGGGTAAGCGCGGGCAGATAACTGACCTCGAGGTAAGTTTGCTCGTCAGCCCGACCGGGTCAGGTTCGCTCGAATGCGCTCGAGGCCGCGTAAATGCCCGTGACTGTTGCGTATTCGCTTGACCGGGGTTATTGTCGGGCCAAACTCGTCTAGCGAGGTTTCCCGCCCGCAATGCCAGGTGACCCGTCATGAGTGGTGCTTTTGAGCAGTCTCTGAGCCGTTCGTATCTGAACGGCACCAACGCCAACTACATCGAAGCCCTCTACGAGCATTACCTCGCCGATCCGGATTCGGTGGAAAGCCACTGGCGCGATTATTTTCGCGATCTCGAGTCGATGGATCCCTCGCGGGTCCGGGACATCCCCCATGGCCCCATCCGCGAAGCCTTCGAGCAGCTCGGGCGCAGCAGCGCCCGGGGCCGGTCGGTGCTCGCCGGTGAGGGCATGGATGCCATGGCCGCGCAAAAACAGGCGGCGGTGCTGCGGTTGATCAATGCCTACCGGGTGCGGGGCCACCAGCATGCCGACACCGACCCGCTGCATCTGCGCGAGCGGCCGTCGGTTCCCGACCTGGACCCGGCTTTCCACGGGCTCACCGAGGCGGATCTGGATACACCCTTTAACACCGGGTCGCTGTTTGCCCCCGAGCGCCTGACGCTGCGCGAGATCATCGATCTGGTTAAAACCGTCTACTCCGGGCCCATTGGCTCGGAGTACATGCACATCACCGACACGGCCCAGAAGCGCTGGATCCAGCAGCGGCTGGAAAAGCCGCGTGCCGGTGCCCAGCTCAGTGCCGAGCAGAAAAAGGCGCTGCTGCAGCGGCTCACCGCGGCCGAGGGCATCGAGAAGTACCTCAACAGCAAATACGTCGGGCAGAAGCGTTTCTCGCTCGAAGGCGGCGAGGCGACCATCCCGGTGCTCGACGAGATGGTCCAGCGTGGCGGCGCCCACGGCGTTAAAGAAATGGTCCTGGGGATGGCCCACCGGGGCCGGCTCAATGTGCTGATCAATGTCATGGGCAAGTCACCGGCAGAGCTTTTCGCCGAGTTCGAAGGCGAGCACGCTCCCGAGCATGCCAACGCCGGCGATGTGAAATACCACATGGGCTATTCCTCGGATATCCAGACCGAGGGCGGACCGCTGCATCTGGCGCTGGCCTTCAACCCCTCTCACCTCGAGATCGTCAATCCCGTGGTGGAAGGCTCGGCAAGGGCCCGGATGCAACGTCACGGGGACGAGACCGGCAGCACCGTGCTGCCGGTGCTCATCCACGGCGATGCAGCCATGGCCGGCCAGGGTGTGGTGATGGAAACCTTCCAGCTCTCCCAGGCCCGGGGCTTTTACACCGGCGGGACCGTGCATCTGGTGATTAACAACCAGATCGGCTTTACCACCTCCAACCCGCTGGACACCCGCTCGACGTTCTACTGCACCGAAGTGGCCAAGATGGTTCAGGCGCCCATCTTTCACGTCAACGGTGACGACCCGGAAGCGGTGTTGTTCGTCACCCAGCTCGCCATGGACTACCGGCGCGAGTTCAACTCGGACGTGGTCATCGACCTGATCTGCTATCGCCGGCACGGCCACAACGAGGCGGACGAACCGTCGGCCACCCAGCCGATGATGTACAAAAAGATCAAGGCCCGGCCGTCGGTGCGCAAACTCTATGCCGACCAGCTGGCCGATGAGGGTGTGATCGGCAAGGACGATGCCAAGGGCATGGAGCGGGCCTACCGCGATGCACTGGATGCCGAACAGGTGGTTGCCCCCGGCGCCCTCGAAGAGCATGACAACGAGGTCACCGTCGATTGGTCACCCTATTTCGATTCCAGCTGGGATGAGCCGGTGGACACCTCGGTGTCAGTCGAGCGTATCCGACACCTACAGGATCGGCTCCAGCAGCTGCCGGCCGGGTTCGAGCTCAACCCCCGGGTGGCCTCGGTGATGGAGAGCCGGCGCAAGATGGCCGCCGGGGCGCTGGCCATGGACTGGGGCTTTGCCGAGACCCTGGCCTATGCCGCGTTGCTCGAGGAAGGTCATTCGGTTCGCCTGACCGGCCAGGATTCCGGCCGCGGCACGTTCTTCCACCGCAATTCGGTGCTGCACAACGCCGCGGATGGCTCGACGCACACGCCGCTCAAGACCCTGACCGACAACCCGGATGATTTTACCGTCATCGACTCGCTGCTCTCCGAGGAGGCGGTGCTCGGCTTCGAATACGGCTATGCCACCGCGGACCCGCAGACCATGGTCATCTGGGAGGCGCAGTTCGGCGACTTCGCCAATGGCGCCCAGGTGCTCATCGACCAGTTCATCGCCTCGGGCGAGACCAAGTGGGGCCGGCTTTGCGGGCTTGCGCTGTATCTGCCCCATGGTTATGAGGGTCAGGGCCCGGAGCATTCCTCGGCCCGCATCGAGCGGTTCCTGCAGCTCTGTGCCGAGCACAACATCCAGGTCTGTGTGCCTTCGACGCCGGCCCAGTTCTTTCACATGATCCGCCGCCAGATGCTACGCCACTGGCGTAAGCCGCTGGTGGTCATGACGCCCAAGAGCCTGCTGCGGCACAAGCTCTCGACCTCGGTGCTCGATGACCTCTCCAGCGGGCGGTTCCAGCTGGTGATCGATGACCCGGACGGGGTCAAGGCCAGTCAGGTCAAGCGGGTGGTGCTCTGCAGCGGCAAGGTCTACTACGACCTGCTGGAAGAGCGGCGTCGCCAGGCGCGCAAGGATGTCGCCCTGGTTCGCATCGAGCAGCTCTATCCCTTCCCCGAAGCGGAGCTCTCGGCGCTGCTCAAACGGCGCTACAAGACCGCCCGCGAGGTGGTCTGGTGTCAGGAGGAGCCGAAAAACCAGGGCGCCTGGTATCAAAGCTTCCACCATCTCAGCCAGTGCGTCACCCGCGAGCAGAAGCTCAGCTACGCCGGCCGCGAGCCTTCGGCCTCGCCGGCGGTGGGTTACGCCAAGGTCCATCATGAGCAGCAGCGGCGTCTGGTTGCCGATGCGCTGGGCAAGATTCACGGATAAAACAAGAGCGAGGAGTCGATGAGCACCGAAGTCAAGGTACCGGCGCTGCCGGAATCGGTGAGCGAAGCAACGGTTGTGACCTGGCACAAGCAGCCGGGGGACGCCGTCGAGCGCGATGAAAACCTGGTGGACCTGGAAACGGACAAGGTCGTCCTCGAGGTGCCGGCCCCGGAGGACGGGGTGCTTGGCGAAATCCTCAAACCCGAGGGCGAGACTGTGACCGCCGGCGAGGTCGTGGCCACCCTGGGCGAGGGAGAGGGTGCCGCGGCGCCGGCTGCTGCCGCCGAGTCGTCGTCTGCCGACGCCGCGCCCACCGTCGCCGAGCCCAACGCAGCGGCGGCGCCGGCCATGCCGGCCGGCGAATCGCCGGCGCTGAGCCCGGCGGTGCGTCATCTGGTGGACGAACATGGCCTCGATCCATCCCGGATCCCGGCCACCGGACGCAACGGGCGGATCCTCAAAGAGGACGTGTTGCGCTACATCGAGCAGGGCGGTGGTCAGGCCGAGGCGCCTTCAACCCCCGCGCCGGCGCCGGCTTCGGCCCCCGCCGGCGAGACGGCCGCTCCGGCTACGCCGACGGCCGCCATGCCCACCGGCGAGCGCGAGGAACGACGGGTGCCCATGACGCGGCTTCGGCAGCGGATTGCCGAGCGACTGGTCGAGGCCCAGCAGACCGCGGCCATGCTGACGACCTTCAACGAGGTCAACATGCAGCCGGTGATGGACATCCGCAGCCGCTACAAGGACCAATTCGTCAAGACCCACGACACCAAGCTCGGGTTTATGTCGTTTTTCGTGAAAGCGGCGGTCGAGGCGCTCAAGCGCTTCCCGGCGGTCAACGCCTCCATCGACGGCACGGACATCCTCTACCACGGCTACTACGATATCGGCATTGCGGTGTCCACCGAGCGCGGCTTGATGGTGCCGGTGCTGCGCGACGCCGATCAGCTTTCGTTTGCCGAAATCGAAGCGGCCATCGCTGACTTTGGCCAGCGCGCCCAGCAGGGCAAGATCGAAATCGACGAGCTCACCGGTGGTACGTTCACCATCACCAACGGCGGCATTTTTGGCTCGCTGGTCTCTACCCCCATTCTCAATCCGCCGCAGAGCGGCATTCTGGGGATGCACAAAATCCAGGAGCGCCCCATGGCCGAGAATGGACAGGTGGTGGTGCGACCGATGATGTATCTCGCCCACTCCTACGACCATCGCATCATCGATGGCAAGGAGGCGGTGCAGTTCCTCGTCACCATCAAGGACATGCTTGAAGACCCGGCACGACTGCTGCTCGAGGTCTGACCCAACCGAATTCGGGAGTGATCATGGCGGATTCATACGACGTTATCGTCATCGGCGCCGGTCCTGCCGGCTATGTGGCGGCCATTCGCTGCGCCCAGCTGGGCATGGGTGTGGCCGTGATCGACGAATACAAGCGCAAGGACGGTGAGCCGTCGTTGGGCGGCACCTGCCTGAACGTGGGGTGTATCCCCTCCAAGGCGCTGCTTGACTCCAGCGAGCACTACCATCGGGTCGAGTCCGAGCTGGCCGGCCACGGCATCAAGGTCGAAGGCGCCAGCCTGGATGTGCCGCAGATGATCAAGCGCAAGGACAAGGTGGTCTCGGACCTCACCGGCGGGATCAAACAGCTGTTCAAGGCCAACAAGATCGAGTGGCTGCAGGGGCATGGCAAGCTCATGGCCGAGCGGCAGGTCGAGTTCAGCCCCCACAAGGGCAAGGCACGTCAGCTCAGCGCCGAGCACATCATCCTCGCCACCGGCTCGCGGCCCATCGAGATCGGTGCCGCGCCCCTGGATGGCGAGCGCATCGTCGATTCCGCCGGCGCCCAGGAATTCCAGGAGGTACCGAAGCGGCTGGGCGTCATTGGTGCCGGGGTGATCGGGCTGGAAATGGGCAGTGTCTGGAACCGACTGGGCGCCAAGGTGGTGCTGCTCGAGGCCCAGGACAGCTTCCTCTCGCCGGTGGATCAGCAGGTGGCGCGGGAAGCGCGCAAGCTTTTCGAAAAGCAGGGCCTCGACATCAAACTCGGATGCCGGGTGACCGAGACCCGCAAGGGCAAGACCGTCAGTGTCCACTACGAAGACAGCGACGGTAAGCAGTCGCTGCAGGTGGACAAGCTCATCGTCTCGGTTGGCCGTCGCCCCAACACCGATGGCCTGGCCTCGGAGGATGCGGACCTGCTGACCGATGAACGCGGCTTTGTCCACGTCAACGACCACTGTGAGACCAACATCCCCGGTGTCTATGCCGTCGGTGATGTGGTGCGCGGGCCCATGCTCGCCCACAAGGGCTCGGAAGAGGGGGTGATGGTCGCCGAGCGCATTGCTGGCCACGCCGGGCATGTCAACTACGAGACCATCCCCTGGGTGATCTACACCGACCCCGAGATCGCCTGGGTGGGGCATACCGAGGCCCAGCTCAAGGCCGCCGGCACGCCTTATCGCAGCGGCAGCTTCGGCTTTGCGGCCACCGGCCGGGCCCGGGCCATGGATCGGGCCGACGGGATGGTCAAGATCATCGCCCATGCCGAAACCGACCGGATCCTGGGCGTGCACATGGTCGGGCCCCAGGTCAGCGAGCTGATCGCCGAGGCCACCCTGGCGATGGAATACGAGGCCAGCGCCGAGGATCTGGCACGAACGATCCACGCCCACCCGACGCTGTCCGAGGCGGTGCACGAGGCAGCGTTGTCGGTGCACAAACGGGCGATTCACAAGGCCAACTAACGGCCGCAAACAGCCAGGAGGAGGAGAGATGGCTGAGAATACCGCAGGACTGCGGGGGATCACGGCCGGCGAGACCGCATTGTGCACGGTCGGGCAGTCCGGTACCGGACTTACCTACCGCGGCTACGACATCCACGACCTCGCCGAGCATGCCGAGTTCGAAGAGGTCGCCTACCTGCTGCTGTACGGCCGGCTTCCCACCCGCACCCAGCTCGAGGCCTACCGCGAGCGGCTCCAGGGGATGCGCGAACTGCCCCAGCCGTTGCGTGAGGTGCTCGAGCGCCTGCCGGCGGATGCCCACCCCATGGATGTCATGCGCACCGGCTGCTCGGTGCTCGGCAATCTCGAGACCGAGGCGGATTTCAGCGAGCAGGACTGGCATATCGACCGCATGCTCGCCACCTTTCCGGCCATGATCACCTATTGGTATCGCTATGCCCGGGATGGCGAGCGCATCGACACCCGCAGCAGCGAGCCAAGCATTGGCGGGCATTTCCTCTCGCTTTTGCATGGCAAGCCCGCCGATCCGCTGCATGTCAAAGTCATGCATGCCTCGCTCATTCTCTACGCCGAGCACGAGTTCAACGCCTCGACGTTTACGGCGCGGACCTGTGCCTCGACCCTGTCGGATATTCATTCCTGCATCACCGGGGCCATCGGGACACTGCGCGGGCCGCTGCACGGCGGGGCCAACGAAGCGGCGATGGCCATGATCGAGCAGTGGCGGACCCCGGATGAGGCCGAGCGCGAGCTCATGGGCATGTTCGAGCGCAAAGAGAAGATCATGGGCTTTGGCCATGCCATCTACCGCAAGCAGGACCCCCGCAACGCCATCATCAAGGCGTGGTCCCGGCAGCTGGCCGAGCAGGTGGGCGATGATCATCTCTACCCCGTCTCCGAGCGGGTCGAGGCGGTCATGGACCGTGAAAAGGGGCTGTTCCCCAACGCGGATTTCTTCCACGCCAGCGCCTATCACTTCATGGGGATTCCCACGCCGCTCTTTACCCCCATCTTTGTGATATCGCGGCTGACCGGCTGGGCTGCGCATGTCAAAGAGCAGCGGGCGAAAAACCGCATTATCCGGCCCAGCGCCGATTATACCGGGCCGGAGCTGCAGCCGTGGGTACCGATCGAGGAGCGAGGCGAGTGATGACCGAAGTCAAAGTAAGAAGTGCCGAGCGGCCCGAACCGGACGCCCTGCTCCGGCAACTGGCGGACTATGTCACCAGCACACCGATTCAATCGGATGAGGCGTACAGCACCGCGCGCTACTGTCTGATGGATACGCTGGCCTGCGGCATGCTGGCGCTCGAGTACCCGGCCTGCACCAAGCTGCTGGGGCCGGTGGTGCCCGGTGCCGACATGACCGGCGGTGCCCGAGTGCCGGGGACGCCCTGGCAGCTCGACCCGATTCAGGCGGCCTTTAACATCGGGGCCATGGTCCGCTGGCTGGATTTCAACGACACCTGGCTGGCGGCCGAATGGGGTCACCCCTCGGATAACCTCGGCGCCATCCTGGCGCTTGCCGATTGGCAGGCCCGCCGGGCGGTGGCGGAAGGCCGCGAACCGCCGGTGATGCGTGATGTGCTCACCGCCATGATCCGCGCCCACGAAATTCAGGGCGTCATCGCGCTCGAGAACAGCTTTAACCGCGTTGGCCTGGACCATGTGCTGCTAGTCCGTCTGGCCTCGGCCTGCGTGAGCAGTGGTCTGCTGGGCGGCGATCACGAGGATGTGATGACCGTGGCCAGCCACGCCCTTCTGGATGGTGGGGCACTGAGGGCTTACCGGCATGCCCCGCAGGCCGGGCCGCGCAAGAGCTGGGCGGCGGGGGATGCCTCATCCCGCGGCCTGCGGCTGGCTTTGATCACGCAGACCGGCGAGATCGGCTACCCGGCGGCGCTTTCGGCGCCGACCTGGGGCTTTGAGGATGTGCTTTTCAAGGGCGAAACGGTCAACCTGGCGCAGCCGCTGGGCAGCTATGTCATGGAAAACGTCCTTTTCAAGATCAGCTTCCCCGCCGAGTTCCATGCCCAGACCGCCGCGGAGGCGGCGATGACGCTGCACCCCCAGGTCGCCCATCGCCTGGATGAAATCGATCGCATTGTCATCGAGACCCAGGAAGCCGGCGTGCGGATTATTGACAAGACCGGGGCGCTGGGCAATCCGGCGGACCGGGACCACTGTATCCAGTACATGACTGCCATCCCGCTAATCTTCGGCCGGCTGACCGCGGCCGATTACGAGGATGATGTGGCCGCCGACCCACGGATCGACCGGCTTCGCGACTGCATGGAAGTCCGCGAGAACGAGCAGTTCTCGCGGGATTACATGGATCCGGACAAACGCGCGATTGGCAACGCGGTGCAGGTCTTTTTCAAGGACGGCTCGCAGACCGATCGGGTGGCGGTGGACTACCCCATCGGCCATCGCCGCCGTCGCGACGAGGGCATCCCCGAGCTGGTGAGCAAGTTCGAGCGGGCCCTGGCGACCCGCTTTGCCCCGCGGCAGGCGCAGCGGATCGAGGCGGCCTGTGGAGATCAGAACCGACTCGAGGCCATGCCGGTCAACGAATTCATGGATCTGTGGGCGCAGTGACGGCATCCTTGCCGTCATGAGGATGTGGATCGGTAAACTCCTGGGCGCGGTCTTCGGCGGACTGGCTGGCGGCTGGGTCGGCGCCCTGATCGGGCTGATTGTCGGCAATTGGTTTGATCGCGCCCTGGCAAGGGGCGGTATGCGGGGTTTTGCCGGTGGCGGTGGCCACCGGCAGATGGTGCATGCGGCGTTCTTTCGCAGCGCCTTCGTGGTCATGGGCCATGTCTGCAAGGCCGACGGCCGGGTCACCGAGGCGGAAATCCGTGTGGCCGAGCAGGTCATGGATCGGATGGATCTCAACGCCACCCAGCGCCAGGAGGCCATCAGCTACTTTCGGGCCGGCCGGGATGGCGAAGCCGATCTGGACCAGACCCTGGAGGAATTCCGGCGCTATTGCCGCGGGCATGTGCAGCTTGTCCGGCTTTTTCTGGAAATCCAGATCCAGGCGGCGCTGGCGGACGGTGCCTTTGATGACGCCGAACGCGGGGTGTTGCGGCGGATTGCGCTGGCGCTAGGGCTCTCCGAGGCCGATTACGCTCGCCTCGAGACCATGATGGGCGGTCATGCGGCCGGCCAGACCGGCGGGGAATCCCAGCTCTCGGCAGCCTATGACACCCTGGGGGTGGGTGCGGACGCCAGCGACGCCGAGGTCAAGCGGGCCTGGCGCAAGCTCATGAGCGAACATCACCCGGACAAGCTCGTCGCCAAGGGACTGCCCGAGGAGATGATGCGCATCGCCAAGGAGCGGGCCCAGGAAATCCAGTCCGCCTACGACACCATCAAGCAGGCCCGGGGCCTGCGCTGAACCCTCAACCCGCTCGTCTGTCGGAACAAGTCATGATGCAGATTCGCAACTCCTCATCGCGCTGGGGGGCCGGGGCGCAGCTGCTGCACTGGCTCATGGCGCTGGGCATTGCCACGGCCATGGGGCTGGGCTGGGTGATGGTCAACCTGCCGATGGGAGCCCTCAAATTCCAGCTCTATGCCGTGCACAAGAGCCTTGGCATCACCCTGTTGGCCCTGGTGATGCTGCGGCTTGTGTGGCGGTGGCTCAACACCACGCCGCCGCTCCCGGGCCAGCTGCCCCGCCACGAGCGCTGGCTGGCTCATGGCGCCCATCGCGCGCTCTATGCACTGATGCTGCTGATGCCGCTGTCGGGGTATGTCATCAACTCCGCCGCCAATTTTCCGCTCAATGTGTTTGGCCTGGTCCAGATCCCCAACCTGACCCCGGAGAGCGAGGCGCTGGGCGAATGGGCCAGTCGCATCCACCTTGCCCTTTTCTGGGGGTTTGTCCTGGTGCTGGCCGGGCATATCGGTGGCGCGCTTCGGCATCACTTTATTCTTCGGGACGACATCCTGCGGCGGATGTTGCCCGGTCGCTCACCGCGCTAACCCTGGAGCATCGCCATGCGTGCGTACCGTTTCCTTGCCCTCGCCCTTGGTCTTGCCGCCATGCCGGCGCTCGCGGCGGATCGCTGGCAGATCCAGCATCCGGACAGCCGGCTCGGCTTCGAGGCCACCCAGCAGGGCGGTCAGTTCGAGGGCCACTTCGCCGACTACAGCGCGCAGATGCGCTTCTCGGCGGATGACCTGGCCAATAGCGGGTTTGATGTGCGCATCGCCATGACCAGCGTGGATACCGGCAGTGGTCAGCGGGACAATGCCCTGCCGGACAAGCCCTGGTTTCATACCGAGGTCTTTCCCGAGGCCCGCTATGTCACGCGGGAGATCCGCCGCACGGATGACGGCTACGAGGCAGTGGGCGATCTGACCATCCGTGACAACACCCACGAGGTGATCCTGCCGTTTACCTGGCAGGTGGATGGCGACACGGCGATGATGGATGGCTCGGTGGTCATCGACCGGACCCGGTTCGGGATCGGCCAGGGCGAGTGGCAGGATCCGCAGGTGGCTGGCCACGACGTCGAGGTGATCGTCGATCTGACCCTGGATCGCGTCGCGGATTGATTTCCCCAGCGGTGACCGCCGGTCGCCAGGCGGGCCTAATAAAGCCCCAGAAGCCAGGCCAGAAGCGGCACCAGCAGCGCGGTCAGCGCCGCGTTAAGCCCCATCCCCAGACCGGCATAGGCGCCGGCCTTGTCGCTGTGCTGAAACGCCCGGGCGGTGGCGATGCCGTGGGCGACGACCCCCAGGGCAAAGCCTTTGACATCGGCATTGCGCTCGCCGAACAGTCGCATCAATGGCACCCCCGCCACCGCGCCGGTGATGCCGGTAAAGATCACGAATACGGCCGTCAACGAGGCCTTGCCGCCGAGCTGTTCCGAGGTGGCCATGGCAATGGGGGTGGTCGCGGATTTGGGCATTAGCGAGATCAACAACGCCGGTTCGAGCCCCAGCATCCAGCCGATCGCCACCGCGGCGAGGATGGCGCTGACCGAGCCAACCACCAGGGCGAGGACCAGCGGCAACCACTGTTTCTGCAGTTGCCGGGCCTGGGCGTAGAGCGGTATGGCCAGCAACACCGTGGCTGGGCCGAGCATGAAATGGATGAACTGAGCGCCGTCGAAATAGGCGGTGTACGGGGTGTCGGTGAGTAGCAAAAGCCCAACGACACTGGCGACCGAGATCAGTACCGGATTGAGCAGGGGGAACTCGTGACTGGCCAGAAAAAGCCGGTGGGCGATGGCATAGATGCCAACGGTGACGGTCAGCCACAGCAGAGGCTGTTCGGCCAGATACACCCAGATGCCGACGAGCTCGCTCATCCGTGTTCACCCCGGCGTTTGAGCAGCAACCGCAGGGTCAGGGCGGTGACCAGGATGGCCACCAGGGTGCTGGCGATCAGTGTGGTGATCAACGCCAGCCAGCGATCGGCGATCAGCCCGAGGTAGGCGACCACCCCCACCCCGGCGGGGACAAAAAGCAGCCCCAGGTGGCCCAGCAGGGCGTTGGCAAGCCCCTCGAGGCCGGCCGGCGCCCGGCCGCGGATCACCAGCACGATAAAAAGCGTCAACATGCCCAGGACCGGCCCCGGAACCGGCAGCCCGGTCAGGCGCACCACCACCTCACCGGCGAGCTGCAGGGCAAGCACGATGGCAATGAGTCCGGCCATTGGACGTCAGTCCCCTTCAAGCAGACGGTCGCGGGCCTCGTTGAGGCGCGCGGCAAGATAATCGGTGCCCCCCCGGTCGGGGTGGAGTTTTTGCATCAATCGCCGGTGGGCGGCAAGGATGGTCTTGCGGTCGGCGTCAATCGCCACCCCCAGCATCTCGGCCGCTTCGTCGCGGGTCATGGGGCCATCCGTCGGCCGCGGCGCCTCGGCCGCGTTGCCATTCTGGCCCCGCGCCGCTGCCGATCCGCCCAGAAACCGGGTGATCCAGGGTAGAAAGCGTAACAGCGAGGCCAGGCGCCAGATAAAAGGCAAAGCCGCCCCCACGGCGGCAAAGATCCAGTTCAGCCGGCCTGTTGCGGCCAGGATTACCGCTAACGCGCCGATCCCGCCGAGCAGCAACATCGGCGCGCGTGCCCGCAGCCAGGCCCGGAAGCGCCCGGAGAGCATGAAGGCGAGAAAAAAGATAAGCAGTGCGGCGCTGAATAACCGGATCATGAGCGCTGGTCCTGTGATGACTGCAACGCCTTGCAACGCTCGCGCCACCGCTCCAGGCGCTGTTCGTAGAGATCGAACACGCAGGGGTCGCAGCCACTGCCGCAGCACTCGTCCAGATCCGGCTCGCGGGGCGGCGGCGGCAGCTTGGCGGGTTGGCGGGAGGCTCGGCTCATGGCATCAACCGGTCACAAAGGCATGGGCGTGACGTAGCAGGACCACGACCACCGCTGCGACGGGCAATGCCAGCAGCACGCCGGCAAAGCCAAAGAGCTGCCCGCCGGCGAGCACGGCAAATATCACCGCCACCGGGTGCAGGCCAATGCGGTCCCCCACGAACAATGGTGTGAACACCACCGATTCCAGCATCTGGCCGGCGCCATAGACAACCCAGACCAAAAGCACCGGGATCAACCACTCGGGGTGCTGGAATATGGCCGCAGCGCTCGCCGCAATGATCCCGACGATAAACCCCAGATAGGGCACCACCGCGGCCAGCCCCGAGAGCAGGCCGATCAACACCCCCAGATCCAGGCCGATCAGCCACAGCCCCAGGGCGTAGAAAAGCCCCAGGGCGATCATCACCAAAAGCTGACCGCGCAAAAAAGCGCCAACGACCTCATCGCATTCCATCGCCAGATGCCGCAGCGTGGGCTGCCAGCCCGTCGGGACGAGGTTGAGCATGCCGGCGAGGACACGCTCCCAGTCACGCAGCAGATAGAAGGCGACCACCGGGATCAGCGCGAGGGTGGCGATGGCGCCGGCCAGCGCCAGACCCGATCGGGTGACGCGCTCGAGGACAATCGCGGCCACGTTGCCGGTGGATTGCCAGTCGGCGGTCACCGCCTCGCGCAGCGCCCCCAGCTCGATGGCCCCGGCATCGATGCCCATGGTCTGCTCCAGCCATGGCAAAGCGCTGCCCTGCAGCCAGCCGAGCATGGCGGGCAGTTGGCCGCGCAGCGTCTCGAGCTGGCGGCCGATCAGGGGCACGAGCATCAGCATGGCCAGCAGCAGGATGAGGGTGAGCGCCAAAAAGACAACGCTGGTTGAAAGCGTCCGGTTCAAGCCCAGGCGCTCGAGCCGGCGGGCCAGGGGGTCGCCCAGGTACGCCAGCAGTGCACCGGCCAGAAACGGTGTCAGGATGGGTTGCAGCCAATAGACCAGCAATCCGGTGAGAACCACCAGGGCGAGCCCCAGCCCCAGGCGATAGCCGCGCAAAGCATCATTCATGGTTGGCAGGATAGCCCAGTGGGTCGCGGGACGCAGCCATGGGGGGTACATCACAGCGTCATCCGCGCTAGGGTAGTCTCATGGAAATACCCCAACGAAGGAGGTATGGCATGCGCAATCCCAATCGCGTGCTCACCTGGATCATGGTTTTTCTGGCCGCCGTTGCGGCGGCGGCCGGCGTGCTCTATGCACCGCTCAGCGAGGCGTTTCTGGCCAACCCGGTGTTCAACGGCATGATCATCGGGGTCTTGCTGGTGGGGCTGGTGATCAACTGCCGCCAGGTGCTGGTGCTCAAGCCCGAGGTGGAATGGGTCGAGCGCTTTCGCCATGCCGAGGCCGGCGATGCGCCGTCGCTTGCCGGCAGCCGGCTGTTGGGGTCGATGGCACAGATGCTCACCGGCCGCCGCGGTGATCGGCTCAACCTCTCGGCCATGTCGTTGCGTACGGTGCTGGACGGGATCCGCTCCCGGCTCGACGAATCCCGGGATGTGTCCCGCTACCTGATCGGGCTGCTGGTGTTTCTGGGGCTGCTGGGGACCTTTTGGGGGCTTTTGGATACCCTGCGCGCCGTGGGGGGCGTGATCGCCGGTCTGAGCTTTGAAAGCGGCGATGCCGGCGCGGTTTTCACCGCCCTGCGCGACGGGCTGCAGGCGCCACTGACCGGTATGGGCACCGCCTTTAGCTCATCGCTTTTTGGCCTCGCCGGTGCGCTGGTGCTCGGCTTTGTCGATCTGCAGGCCTCGCATGCGCAGAACCGGTTCTACAATGATCTCGAGGAATGGCTGGCGGGGCAGACGCGGCTATCCAGTGGTGCGATCAGCGGCGGCGACGAAGGCTCGGTGCCCGCCTATATCCAGGCCCTGCTCGAGAATACCGCCGATAGCCTGGATAAACTCCAGCGGGTCATGGCCCGGGGCGATGAGGAGCGGCGCAGCGTGGATGCGCGCATCATCGAGCTGACCGAGGAGATCTCGCGACTCGCCGAGCAGTCGGCCAGTGAACAGCGCGGGTTGATGGGGCTCACGCGTACCCAGGCCGAGCTGCAGGGGGTGCTCACGCGTCTGGCCGACGCCAGTGAGGCGGATGAAAGCCGCGAGGCCGCCCTCAGCGAGCAGCTCAAGGCGATGGCTCAGGGCCTGCAGGATCTGCGGGCGGAGCTGGCGAGCGATCGCGAGCGGCTCATCGGTGAGCTGCGCGATGAGGTCCGGCTTTTGACCCGCACGGTCTCTCATCTCAACGACAACGACCCGGATTGATCGGCCATGTTGGGCAGCCCTCGGCGTCAGCGTGATACGGTGAATATTTGGCCGGGATTTGTCGATGCCCTGGCCACCATCCTTTTGGCCTTTGTTTTTGTGCTGCTGCTCTTTGTGGTCGCGCAGCTCTATCTCAGCAGCCAGCTGAGTGACCGCAACGAGGCACTGGCGTCATTGCAAGCCGAGCTCGACGCGATGGCCGAAGCGCTGTCCCTCGAGCGGGATGAGCGTCGCCGCCTCGAGGAAGAGGTCTCCGGGCTTTATGCCGAGCTGTCGGCCACCCTGGCGCAAAGGGACGAGGCCCGTGAGTCGCTGGCGGTCTCCGAGTCAGCGCTGGCGGCGGCCCGGGAGCAGGTCGCCGCCGGCGAGGACGATCTGCGGGCGAGTCTGCTGGAGATTGCCACGCTGCAACAGAAAATCATCGACTTGCGCAGCGAGCTGGCGGGTGCCGAGGCACGCACCCGGGCCGCCGAGGAGACGGTGGAAGCCCGCGAGATGCGCATACAGGATCTGATCGCCGAAGTCGAAGAGCGTGAGCGCGCCTTGCGCGAGGAGCAGACCCTGACCGCCGATGCCGAGGCGCGAGTGGAGGCGCTTCGGCGACAGGTCCGCTCGCTTCGCGAGCAGATCAGTGCGCTTGCCGAGGCCCTGCGGATCGAAGAGCAGACCGTTGCCGAGCAGCGTACTCGCATCGACACACTGGTGGAGCGGTTGAACGTCGCTCTGGCCGAAGAGGTGCAAGAGCTCTCCAGCTACCGGTCCGAGTTCTTCGGTCGATTGCGTGAGGTGCTCGGTGATATCGAGGCGATCGAAATCGTCGGGGATCGCTTTCGCTTTCAGTCCGAGCTTTTCTTCGACACCGCCTCGGCCGAGATCGGCCCGGCGGGTGAAGCGCGACTGGCCCAGGTGGCCGAGACCCTGCGTCGGGTCGCCCAGCGCATCCCCGAGGAGATCGATTGGGTCCTGCAGGTCGAAGGCCACACCGACCGCCGCCCCATCAACACCGAACAGTTCCCCTCCAACTGGCAGCTCTCCACGGCAAGGGCCCAGTCGATCCTGGATTCGCTCATCGATGAGGGGATCCCGCCACAACGCTTGGCGGCGGTGGGTTATGGTGAGTATCAGCCCGTGGCCGAGGGCGACAGCCCCGAGGCGCTGGCCCAGAATCGCCGCATCGAGCTGCGGTTGAGCAATCGGTAAGGCGGCACGGGACGGGCATGAGACTGCAACGGTGGTTGGCTGTGACGCTACTGGGCGTGGTGCTGGCTGCTACCGTCCAGGCCACGTCCGCCCGGGCGGACACGGCCGTGACCGCGCCGGTGGATGGGTCAATCAGCCTGAACGACGCGGTCGCCTATCTGGAAGACCCCGCCGGCACCCTGACCATCGATGCCATTCGCACTGGCGAGGCCAGTGATCGGTTTCAACGGTTTGCGGGCGGTGATACCCCCAATTTCGGTCTGAGCGATTCGGCCTGGTGGTTCCGCCTCCGGTTGCAGGCACCTGCGGCGGCGTCGCTGTCCTACTGGCTCGAGATTGGCTACTTTGGTCTGGTGGATGTGCGGTTCTACGCCCCGGGGCAGCCGGTGATGGCCACCGGCTACAACCAGCCGGTAACGCAACGCCCCCGGGTTCACCGACATTTCGTCTTCCCGGTCGAGCTTTCCGTCGACCAACCCCGCACGTACTACCTGCGGGTGGCCTCCAACGGTTCGGTCACCGTCCCCCTGCGGCTGTGGACGCCGTCGGCCTTTGACTTGTCCGACACCATCCGGATTGCCGGGTTGATGGCCTACTTTGGTGTCCTGCTCGGGCTTTTGATCTACAACCTGTTCCTCTATGTTTCGTTGCGCGAGCGGCAGTACGGGATCTACTGCGTTTTCCTTGTCTTTGTGGGCCTGGCCATGCTGGTGCACAACGGCTTTCGAAGTTACCTGCTGTTGCTGTGGCCGGGTTGGCCGGACACCCTGGGGACCAATTCGCTTTTCTCGATGGCCGGGGTCTTTGCAGTCTGGTTTTTGCGGGATTTTCTCGAGACCCGACAGGCGCAGCCGATTATCGATCGCTGGCTTTTGGGGTTGATGGCGATTTTTCTGGGGATCGCCCTGCTGCCGGTGGTTGACGCGCCGGTTCGCGTCGGCTCGGTCTCGATCAGCGTCGCCGGCGCGCTGACCGGCCCCATCCTCTTGTGGGTGACGCTGCGCAGCTGGTTGCGCGGGTTTTCCGGGGCGCGTTACCTGATGCTGGCCTGGGCGGTTTTGTTGGTGGCTGCCACCGTCCAGGCCCTGCGCAATTTCGCGATCATTCCGACCAACGTGGTGACCGGCAACCTTTTGCAGATCGGCTCGTTGCTCGAGATGCTGCTGCTCTCCTTCGCCCTTGCGGATCGTATCCACAGCGAGCGCCGGGCCCGCGAGCGGGCCCAGCAGGAAGCCCTCGACAAAGAGCGGCAACTAGTCGAGGGCCTGCGCGCCTCCGAGGCCAAGCTTGAGAGCTTGGTCCAGCAGCGCACGGTAGATCTCTCGCGGGCGCTGGATCGGGAACGGACAACGCTGGAGAAGTATCGCCAGTTTGCCGGGCTGATTGCCCATGAGTTTCGCAATCCCCTGGCGATTATCCAGGGGCAGGCCCAGGTGGCCCGCAAAGAGCGGGACTATGGTGTGGGCGAGCCGTTGCAGCGTTTCGAGTCCATCGAGGGCGCTGCCGGCCGCCTCGAGCAGCTCTTCGAGCAGTGGCTCGAGAGTGATCGCATGGAAAAGGGCGAGCACACCATGCAGCGCCAGCGCCTGGAGCTCTCGGAGTGGCTGCCGAAGCTGCTGGCGCCGGGCAATCTGCGGGTGGATCACCCCCTCGAGCTGACAACACAGCAAGCCACGGTGCTGGCCGATGAGGCACTGCTGGGGAATGCCATCAACAACCTGATCGACAACGCGGCCAAGTACTCATCCAACGGCACCCCCATTCAGGTGGACGTTATCCGCGCCGACGGCGAAGCCGGCATCCGCGTGCGGGACCGCGGCGTCGGCATCCCGCCGGAGGAGCATAATCGGGTGTTCGAGCAGCACTACCGCTCGCCCAACAACATCACCGCCCGGGGCATGGGGATCGGCCTTTTCCTGGTCTCGCAGGTCATGCAGGCCCACGATGGCCGTGTCACGGTCGAGAGCAAGCCGGGCGCGGGGAGCGACTTTACGCTCTGGCTAAAAACGCTCTAGCGGCATGCCTAGACCGCATCCAGGCCATCGGCGGCGATAAAGCCCGGCCCGGAGCGGTCTGGCCCGGGGCGGTCGAGTCGATCGGGGTCGGCCTCGAAAAAGTCCGGGCGCATCATCTCGAGAAACCGCCGGGCTTGGGGTGAGAGAAACCGGCCGCGCCGGGACATGGCGCCATAGGTGCGCTTGGGGAAAATCTCGGGCAACGAGCGCACCACGATGCCGGGGTAGTCCTCGGCGAGGCAGACATTGCTGACAATGGCGATCCCGAAGCCCAGTGAGACATAGCGCTTGACCGCCTCCCAGCTGCCGACCTCGAGACGGATCCGATAGCGGATGGCGTGCTGCTGGAAGACCAGGCTGATCAACCGCCAGGTGGTCATGTTCTGTGGCGGGATGATGTAGTCCTCGACGGCCAGATCCCGCATGGTGATCACATCCCGCCGTGCCAGAGGATGGTCGGGTGGGGTGATCAGCGACAGGCCGTAGGAGTAGATGGCCCGGTAGCGAAGCTCATCGGGCATATCCAGGATGGCGCCAACGGCAAAGTCCACCTGGTCCTGGCGCAGGGCGTCCATGAGCTCGCCCACCGACAGATGGTGCAGCCGCACCTGGACATTGGGGTGGTGTTCCATGAACCGCTCCAGCGTCGGCGGCAGCAGGTAGAGCGTGGACGACTCGCCGGCACCGATATCCAGTCGGCCGCTGTCGAGTGGCCGGTTGCCCTCGGCAAAACGGTCGGCCAGCCCGTCGATGGCCTCGACCAGTTTGTGGCCCTCGGCATAGAGCTCTTCGCCGTCGGGGGTCAAGCGAATCCGTGGGCCCCGGCGTTCGAAAAGGGTGATGCCCAGTTCCCGTTCGAGGGCCTGGATTTGCAGCGACACCGAGGGCTGGGTGACGCCAAGGCGTTCGGCGGCGCGCGAGATGCTGCCGGCTTCGGCAGCAAAGCAGAAAGCACGCAACTGACGCAGGCGATCCTGGCGATAGGTCTGATCCAGTGGTACCGGCATGGTCGGGTCCAATTATTAATAAAAAAAATGCTATGTATTGAATACATTACCTTGTGCAATGCTGCGACGCCACATATGGTGCAGTGCGTAGACGGCCAGACCGTCCACGGCAATGACCAGGCCTTGAGGAGGGCGATCGACGATGAAAACCATGAAAACGGCAGCCGAGATCGAAAAAGACTGGGCCAGCAACCCCCGTTGGGCCGACGTTAAACGCCCTTATCCGGCCTCCGAGGTGGTTCGTCTGCGCGGCACCGTGCCGGTGGAGCACACACTGGCCACGTTGGGCGCCGAGAAGCTTTGGGATTACCTCACCAGCGGTGATCTCGACTACGTCAACGCCCTGGGGGCGATGACCGGCAACCAGGCCATGCAGCAGGTCAAGGCCGGGCTCAAGGCGATCTATCTGTCGGGATGGCAGGTGGCGGCCGATGCCAACCTGGCCGGCACCATGTACCCGGACCAGTCGCTGTATCCGGCCGACTCGGTGCCATCGGTGGTCGAGCGCATCAACAACGCCTTGATGCGCGCCGATGAGATCCATCATGCCGAGGGTGATGACAGCGTTGACTGGATGCAGCCCATCGTCGCCGATGCCGAAGCCGGCTTCGGGGGTGTGCTCAACGCTTTTGAGCTGATGAAAGGCATGATTCGCGCCGGAGCGGCCGGCGTGCATTTCGAGGACCAGCTGGCCTCGGTCAAGAAATGCGGGCACATGGGCGGCAAGGTGCTGGTCCCCACCCAGGAGGCGGTGCAAAAGCTGGCCGCGGCCCGGCTGGCGGCAGACACCATGGATGTCCCGACGCTGCTGGTGGCCCGGACCGATGCCCTGGCGGCGGATCTGATCACCTCGGATGTGGATGAGTACGATGCACCGCATATCACCGGTGAGCGCACGGTAGAGGGCTTTTTCCGCACCAACGCCGGTGAGGCGCAGGCCATCAGCCGCGGCCTTGCCTATGCGCCATTTGCCGATTTGATCTGGTGCGAGACCGGGACCCCGGACCTTGGCTTTGCCAAGCGCTTTGCCGAGGCCATCCACAAAGAGCATCCCAATACGATGCTGGCGTACAACTGCTCGCCGTCGTTCAACTGGCGCGGCAAGCTGGATGAGAAGACCATCGCCAGCTTCCAGAACGAGCTGGGGGCCATGGGCTACAAATTCCAGTTCATCACCCTGGCTGGCTTCCACAGCCTGAACTACTCCATGTTCGAGTTGGCCCGCGGCTACAAGACCCGCCAGATGGCGGCCTACTCCGAGCTGCAGGAAGCCGAGTTTGCTTCGGAGAAGGATGGCTACACCGCCACCCGCCATCAGCGTGAGGTGGGGGCCGGCTACTTTGACCAGGTCACCCAGACCATTCAGGGCGGGGTGTCCTCGGTGACGGCCATGACCGGCTCCACCGAAGAGGAGCAGTTCAAGTCTGCCTGAGTGGGTAGTGATCGCCACCCACTGACTTTACGGGGGCTTCGGCCCCCGGTTTTTTATCCGGCCGCGGCTCAGACGCCGTACTTTTCGTCCAGGGCCAGGTAATCATCGGTGCCAATCACCGCCTCCCGGCCCTTGAAGGTCACCATCTGCTCCTGCATCGCGGCGCTGTGGCCGTCACGACGGATCGCCGCCAGGGTCTGCTGCATCCCCCAGATGGCGGCACGCTGGGTGTCGCTGGGGATGATGATCAGACTATAGCCCAGTTCACCCAGCCGGTCGGCCGGCATAAGCGGCGTCTTGCCACCGTGGAACATGTTGATCAGCTTGGGCTGGGGCAGGTCCCGGGCGATCTGCTCGATCTGTTCTTCCGAGGTCGGCGCCTCGACGAAGATGGCATCGGCGCCGGCCTCCATGTAGGCGTGGGCGCGGGCGATGGTGGGCTCGTATCCCTCGACGGCCAGTCCGTCGGTGCGGGCGATCAGCACCATGTCGGGATCATGCAGGGCATCCTTGACCGCCCGGATCTTCTGCGTCATCTCGCGCTCGGGGACGATGGACTTGTCATCGTAGTGGCCGCATTTCTTGGGGAAGACCTGGTCTTCGAGATGGAAGCCTGCCACGCCCGCCCGCTCAAAGGCCCGGGCGGTTTTCTGGGCATTGAGCGCATTGCCGTGACCGGTATCCGCATCGGCGATCAGCGGGATGCCGGTGACATCCACCATCTCCTCGAGCCGACGGGTGATTTCATCGAGGCTCATCAAGCCCAGATCCGGCACACCGGTGCTGCGGGCGATGCCACCACCGGTGGCGTAAACCGCCGAGAAACCGGCCTGTTCGACCAGTCGCGCCGAGAGGCCATCAAAGGCCCCGGGGGCGACGACCGGTGAGTTGTCGGCGATGAGCTGGCGCAGTTGCTTGGCGGCTGACATGGGCTCCCTCCTGCTTTGTTTTGTTAGAGGGCCGGATTCTCGCCGATATCAGCCGGTGATGCCATCGCCGCTATGGCGTTCGCTTTATACTGATCGCTGGTTGACCCGCGCCGATACGGCCTCGGGGGTTTCCACCCGCTCGGAGTAGCGATCGACCAGGTAGTCCCGACAGCCGCGGGTCAGGCGGGTGAACTTCACGAGCTCTTCCATCACATCGACGATGCGATTGTAAAAAGACGAGGGTTTCATGCGCCCGTCCTCGTCGAACTCCATGAAGGCCTTGGGCACGGATGATTGATTGGGGATGGTGATCAGGCGCATCCACCGGCCGAGGATGCGCAGCTGGTTGACGGCGTTGAAGCTCTGCGAGCCGCCGTTGACCTGCATGACCGCGAGGGTCTTGCCCTGGGTCGGGCGCACGCCCCCCATGTTCAGCGGGATCCAGTCGATCTGCGCTTTCATGATGCCGGTCATGGCGCCGTGGCGCTCGGGGCTCGACCACACAAACCCATCCGCCCAGGTCGCCAGCTCGCGGAGTTCGGCCACCTTGGGGTGGTCGGCCTCGGCGTCATCCGGCAGCGGCAGGCCGCTGGGGTCAAAGACCCGGGTGTCCGCGCCCAGGCGACGCAGCATGCGTGCCCCCTCCAGCGCGGTGAGCTTGCTGTACGAGCGCTCGCGCAGCGAGCCATAGAGCAGCAGGATACGGATCGGTGCCTCGCCGGCGGGAGTCAGGAGCGAGGCATCGTCGATGGGCCTGAAGGCGGCCTCAACCAGGTTGGGTGTGGTCTCGTCACTCATGTTCCGCGCCTTTGTCGCACCGTGGGCGCCCGCTCGTACCAGGGCCGCGAGCGATTCACCAGTTTGACGAGGGCCAGCATGACCGGCACTTCGACCAGCACGCCCACCACGGTGGCGAGCGCGGCCCCAGAGTTTAACCCGAACAGGCTGATGGCAACGGCGACGGCCAGCTCAAAGAAGTTGGACGTCCCGATGAGCGCGGCCGGTGCCCCAATGCTAATGGGCACGTGCCAACCGCGGGCCCAGAGGTAGGCCAGCCCGAATATGCCGACGCTCTGGATGATCAGCGGGATCGCGATCAGCGCGATGACCAGGGGCTGGTTGAGGATGCGCTCGCCTTGAAAGGCAAATAACAGTAAGACCGTGACCACCAGGCCCATGACCGTGATCGGCTTGATGCGCCCGGTGAATCGATCGACCGCGGTCTGTCCCCCCTGGCCGAACAGATGCCGTCGGGTCAGGGCACCGGCAATCAACGGGATCACCACGTAGAGGCCGACCGACAGCAACAGCGTCTGCCAGGGCACGATGACCTCGGCCACCCCCAGCAAAAGGGCGACCAGTGGGGCAAAGGCAAAGATCATGATGAGGTCATTGATTGCGACCTGGACGAGCGTATAGGTCGCATCGCCGTCGGTGAGCTGGCTCCAGACAAAAACCATCGCGGTACACGGCGCCGCCCCCAGCAGGATCATGCCGGCGATGTAGGCCTTGGCGTCGTCCGCCGGCACCAGGCCGGCGAAAAAGCCTTCGAAGAACAACAACGCCAGCCCGGCCATGGTGAACGGCTTGATCAGCCAGTTGATGACCAGAGTCACCGTGAGGCCTTTGGGTCGATCGCCGGCATGGCGTAGCGACGCAAAGTCCACATTGATCATCATCGGATAGACCATGGCCCAGATGAGCACGGCCACCACCAGGTTCACGTTGGCGATTTCAAGGCCGCTCAGCCATTCAAAGGCGGTCGGGAACAGCTTGCCGAGCGCAATCCCCGCCACAATGGCGAGCCCCACCCAGACGCTGAGATAACGCTCAAACCGGCCCATCACCTCGCCGGTGGCACGCCGGGCGGTCACGTCACATTGTGCAGTCATGACTCACACTCGCTTCGATTTCTGGCAATGGCACGGGTGATGTGGCGCACGTCATCGGCATGCGGTGCCTGGTCGGCCAGGGATTCACAGATGGCATTGAGGGTGGTGCGCAGCCATTCGGGTCGATCCCCGCAGAGTTGATAATGGATCCATTGCCCACTACGGCGTGTCTCCACCAGGCCGTTATCGCGCAGCGTGGCCAGGTGGCGGGACATCTTGGGCTGGCTGACCCCGAGCGCTTCGGTGAGCTCGCAGACGCAGAGCTCACCCCGACGGTTGAGCAGGACCATCGCACGCAGGCGGGTCTCATCGCCAAGCAGCCGAAACAACCCGGTGGGGGTCAGTGCATGGCCGGTATCGGTCTGACGGGCTTCCATCACTCGGTCTCCGGCCGGGTTTTGCCAATGGACTCGAGCTGGTCCTGGAGCTTGAGCCGATCCAGCGAAGCGATGGGCAGATTGGTGAAAAGGCCAATCCGGCTGCGCAACGCGATAAACGCATCGCGAAAGGCGCGCTGGCGGACTTGGTCCGGACCCTCGACCGCCGCCGGGTCGGGCAGGCCCCAATGCGCGGTCATGGGCTGACCCGGCCAGACCGGGCAGGGCTCTGACGCGGCCTGGTCGCAGACGGTGAACACGAAATCCATTTTGGGCGCGTCCGGGCCGCTGAAGGCGTCCCAGTTCTTGCTATGCAGCCCCTCGGTCGGGATCCGCATCTGCTCGAGGAGCTCGAGCGCCAGTGGATTGACCTGCCCGGCCGGGAAGCTGCCCGCGCTGTAGCCGGTGAATTGGGCCCCGGCCGTATGGTTGATCAATGCCTCGGCCAGGATGCTGCGGGCCGAGTTGCCGGTGCAAAGAAACAGTACGTTGTAATGCGCCATCGTGGGTTACCGTTGTCCATCGATGGCAGCATTGTATCTGCTTCCGCATATATACGGTGTTACAGATATATGACGCTATCGGGGCGCGAAATATCCGCCACTCCCACCGCCCGCGGGGAAGTTGCCGTCGGGGGCCGAGCCGGTGCTGGCGCAGGCGCTTAGAAGCGTGATAGCGATTAGGAGGATTGTCAGCCGACCCAATTTCATGATGATTTCCTCTGGCAAGAACGTCGCCATCGGACAAGTTGTTCGACTTCGTGTTCCTGATCGGCTGACGGCTTTTTATCCTCGCCCCAGATAAGGCATTTTTGTCGCCATCACAGTCATAAACTGCACATTGGCCTCGAGCGGTAAGTCGATGATGTAGCGCACCGCATCGGCTACATGCGCGACATCGATGACCGGCTCGCGCATCACGCTACCATCCGGCTGCGGGATGCCGGCCTTCATGGGCTCGGTCATGGGGGTTTCGGCATTGCCAATGTCGATCTGGCTGCAGGCGATGTCATGGGCCCGGCCGTCGAGGGTGATGGACTTGGTCAATCCAGTGATCGCGTGTTTCGAGGTGGTATAGGCAACGGAGTTGACCCGTGGTGCATGGGCAGAGATCGAGCCGTTGTTAATGATCCGCCCGCCGGCCGGGTCCTGCCCGCGCATCATTCGGAAAGCGCCCCGCGCCATCAAAAAAGCCCCATCCACATTGACGCCAAGCACCCGCCGCCAGTCGTCGTAGCTGACATCGGCGGTTTCGCTCGAGGCCATGAAAGCGCCGGCGTTGTTAAAGAGCACGTCCACACGCCCCCACTGACTGGCTACCTGCGCGTAGATCCGGTCAACTGCCTGCGGGTCCGATACATCGGCGGCGATGGGTAGCGCCTGATCCGGATGGGTGGCCGCGAGGGCCTCGAGAGGCTCGCAGCGGCGGGCGACGAGGGCCACCCGATGGCCATCGGCCAACAGCGCTTCGGCAACGCCCCGGCCAATGCCCTGACTGGCGCCAGTCACCACTGCCACCTGCTCAGTACGGGCCATGGGCGCATCTCCTTTTAGTGGCATCTTGCCGCGCAAGGCATCGAAAGTGGTGGGCCCACCAGGATTCGAACCTGGAACCAAAGGATTATGAGTCCTCTGCTCTGACCATTGAGCTATGGGCCCGCTGATCGGGCGGGAGTATACCGGCGAGCGTACAGGGTGTCGCCGTTACCGCCTTGGGCGATGCGGGCCTATTGCTCGTCGAGGAAGCTGCGCAGCCCATCCGAGCGGGTCGGGTGGCGGAGCTTGCGCAGTGCCTTGGCCTCGATCTGGCGGATGCGCTCGCGGGTGACGTCAAACTGCTTGCCGACCTCTTCGAGGGTATGGTCGGTGTTCATGTCGATGCCAAAGCGCATGCGCAGGACCTTGGCCTCGCGTGGTGTGAGCCCCGAGAGGACCTCGCGCACCGACTCGCGCAGCCCCTCGCGGGTCGCCGAATCCACCGGCGACATCACCGAGGTGTCCTCGATGAAATCACCCAGATGCGAGTCCTCGTCGTCGCCAATGGGGGTTTCCATCGAGATCGGCTCTTTGGCGATCTTCAGGACTTTGCGGACCTTGTCCTCGGGCATTTCCATCCGCTCGGCAAGCTCCTCGGGGTGGGGTTCGCGGCCCATCTCCTGGAGCATCTGGCGAGAGACGCGATTGAGCTTGTTGATGGTCTCGATCATGTGGACCGGGATGCGGATGGTCCGCGCCTGATCGGCAATGGAGCGGGTGATCGCCTGCCGGATCCACCAGGTCGCGTAGGTCGAAAACTTGTAGCCACGGCGGTATTCGAACTTGTCCACCGCCTTCATCAAGCCGATGTTGCCCTCCTGGATCAGGTCCAGGAACTGCAGGCCGCGGTTGGTGTACTTTTTGGCGATGGAGATGACCAGGCGCAGGTTGGCCTCGACCATTTCCTTTTTAGCGCGCCGCGCCTTGGCCTCGCCGATGGACATGCGGCGGTTGATCTCTTTGATCTCGGCCGGGGGCAGGCCGGTGAGCTCGCGAATGCGGATGAGCTCGGCCTGTTCATCCAGCAGCGCCTGACGGTGCTCGGCAAGCTTGTCGCTGTAGGACTCGCCGGATTGGATGACCTTATCCACCCAGCCCGTGTCGGTTTCGTGACCCGGGAAGGACTGGATGAAGGCCTTGCGCGGCATGCCCCCCTGCTTGGTGGCGACCCGCATGACCTCGCGCTCGGCAGCGCGGACGCCTTCGACGGCCTTGCGCAGATTGCCGGCCAGCCCCTCGATGACCTTGGGCACGAACTTGATCGCCAGAAACAGGCCGGTCATCTCTTCACGGATCGGCCCCAGCGCCTTGGCGTCCGGGCCCTTGTCCTCGAGCACCTCCACCATCTGGTAGTGGAGCACCTCGATGCGGTCGAAAATGGCGGCGGCGCGTTCCGGATCCGGTCCGGCGTCGCCGGTGCTGGCGGCTTCCTCTTCTTCGCCCTCGACCGCGTTCGCTTCGGCTTCGCGGGCGGCGGCCTCAATTTCGGCCTGCTGTTCGGCCACGACCTCGGGGACGTTTTCAACCAGCTCGCTGATATCGCGAAAACCGGCGACGACCTCGGCGAGCCGCAGTTCGCTGTTCTGGATGCCGTGATGCAGGGCAACGATGGTTCGGGAAGACTCCGGATAGCCGGACAGGGCCCGAAGCACCTGGTCGAGGCCATCCTCGATGCGCTTGGCCAGCTCGATCTCACCCTCCCGGGTAAGCAACTCGACCGTGCCCATCTCGCGCATGTACATCCGCACCGGATCGGTGGTGCGGCCAAACTCCGCATCTACCGCGGCGAGGGCAGCAGCAGCCTCTTCGGCTTCGTCCTCGTCGGTCGAAACCGCGCCATCGCTGAGCAGCAGCGTATCCGCATCCGGCGCCGTTTCGTGAACAGGGATGCCCATATCGTTGATCATGCCGATGATGTCTTCGATCTGCTCCGGCTCGACGATATCGTCGGGCAGGTGGTCGTTGACCTCGGCATAGGTCAGATAGCCCTGCTCCTTGCCGCGGGCGATGAGTTCACGAATCTGGGATTGCTGGTCTTGGCTTGCCATAAGTCGCTGATGCTCGGAGTTTTTCGGCGGGACCCTGTTTTTGTGCTGAACCGATTATGGTAGCACTTTTTTCTAGCGCTTCAATCGTGTCCATTCGTCCCATTCGGCGGCGGTAAGTTCCCCGGCCTGGAGCCGTTCGTTGAGGTACTGAAGCCGGCGGTCGGCCAACAACCGGCGCACGCGGGTCATGGCGTCGGCAAACTCGTCGGCCAACCCCGCCTCGGGCACCATGTGATCCCAGGTGGCTAGCTTCCAAAGCGCAACCTCGTATTCACTGTCCCGAAACCGCTCCAGTACCGCACTAGGGGTGATCTGGGGTTCATTTCGGCCCAATTCAAGCAGTTGCACCAATAACGGCAGGCCGGGCAGGTCGTCCAGGCCGCGCAGCGAGGCCACATCCTCGACCTCTGCGGCCAGCCCCGGGCGCTGGAGCAGCAGCGCAATGGCCAGGCGCACCGGTGTCCGCCGCACGGCGCTGCCGTCAATGCCCGGCTCGGCGGCACTGGCCTGACGCGAGCGCGTCAGCGTCTCACGGCCGTCGACGATGCCTTCCAGATAATCGCTCTCCAGCCGGGCCAGTCCGGCGACCCGCTCGATGAGCATGTGCCGGTAGACATCGGGTGGGAGTTTCTGCAGAAGCGGCAGGGCCTGTTCGATCAACCGTGCCCGGCCGTCCATGCTCTGCATGTCCACCTCGCGGGTGAGGCGATCGATGAGATAGTCCGAAAGCGGCGTGGCCTCGGTGAGCCGTTGATCGAATCCGGCTTTCCCCTCTCTTTGCACCAGACTGTCCGGGTCGTCGCCCTCGGGCAGGAACAAAAACCGCACCTGTCGGCCCTGACGCATGGCCGGCAGGGCGCTTTCGAGCGCCCGCCAGGCCGCCCGCAGCCCGGCCGCGTCGCCGTCAAAGCAGAAAACGATATCCGCACTTGCGCGAAACAACCGCTCGACCTGCCGTGTCGAGGTGGCGGTTCCCAGGGTGGCGACGGCGCGGTGGATGCCGGCCTGGGCGAGCGCCACCACATCCATATAGCCTTCGACCACCACCATTTCGGGCGGGTGGCGGTCGGCCTGGAGGGCTTCGTAGAGGCCGTAGAGCTCCTGGCCCTTCTGAAACACCGGGGTCTCCGGCGAGTTGAGGTATTTGGGTTCGCCCTCGTCGATGACCCGGCCGCCAAAACCGATGGTGCGGCCGCGACGATCGCGGATGGGGAACATAATCCGGTCACGAAAGCGGTCATACCCGCGGCTGTTGTCTTTTTCGACGACAAGACCGGCGCGCTTTAGGGGATCGGCGTCGGCGACGGCGCGCAGCAGGTTGTCCCAGCCTGGCGGAGCAAAGCCGACTCCGTAGGTCCGGGCGATCTCGCCGCTGATGCCGCGGGTTTGCAGATAATCCACCGCCCGCTGGCGGCCGGGGTGGTTGCGCAGCCATTGCTGATAGTGACTACTGGCCTGCTCGAGGACCGCATAGAGAGGCTTTTGCGCCTCGGTATTGCCCCCGCCTCGAGCCTCGGTGGGGATTTCCATGCCGGCGAGGGTGGCGAGCTGCTCGACCGCTTCACGAAACTCGAGCCGGTCATACTCCATGAGAAACCGGATGGCGCTGCCATGGGCCCCACAGCCAAAGCAGTGGTAGAACTGCTTGTCGGCGCTCACGGTAAACGATGGGGTCTTCTCGCCGTGGAACGGGCAAAGGCCGTGGTAGTTGCTGCCCGAGCGCTTGAGCTGGACACGCTCGCCCACCAACTCGGCGATGTCGATGCGCGCGAGAAGCTCGTCGATGAAACTGTCTGGGATACGCCCGGCCATGCCCCTACTCTACGGCATCGGCGGGATGATCAGGAGCCGAGCAGACTGGCGGTGGCGGTTAACCGAGCTTCACTTTGACCCGGCCGCTGACCGCGCCCATGTCGGCCCGGCCCTGAGCTTTGGGCTTGATGATGCCCATCACCTTGCCCATGTCACGGACGCTCTCGGCGCCGGTTTCGTCAATGGCGGCGTCGATCAGAGCGTCGATTTCGGCGTCGGTGAGCGGCTGGGGCAGAAACTCGCCGATGAGTGCGATCTCGGCCCGCTCGGCGCTTGCAAGATCGTCGCGGCCGGCCGATTCGTACTGCTCGAGCGATTCCCGGCGCTGTTTGACCATCTTATCGAGGATGGCCAGCACGTCCGCGTCTTCGAGGCTGCGGCGCTCGTCGACCTCTTTTTGCTTGATGGCGGCGCTGACCATGCGCAGCGTCGAAAGCCGGTCCTTTTCGCCGGCTTTCATGGCCGTTTTCACGGCATCCGCAATCGCTGTCTTTAGCTCGCTCACCGGCGCTTGGGTCAGTAGAGGCGCTGGGTACGCTGGTTTTCGCGCTGCAGGCGCTTGGCATGACGCTTGACCGCCGCCGCCTGTTTGCGCTTGCGCTCCTGGGTGGGCTTTTCGTAGTGCTCGCGGCGGCGCACCTCGGAGAGGACCCCCGCCTTCTCGCAGGACCGCTTGAAGCGGCGGAGTGCCACCTCGAAGGGCTCATTTTCGCGAACCTTAACGCTCGGCATAAAGTCTTGACCTTACCCTGTTAGTGAAATCGACGTAGACTGGGCCATGACCCAATCGAGCCCGGTAGTCTAAGCGCGGCCGGGCGAAAATGCAAAGTGATCCATCACAAAGACGGACGGCCCGCGACGATGATCGTCCTTGGCATCGAAACCTCCTGCGATGAGACCGGCATCGCGCTCTACAGCCACGAGCAGGGTCTGCTGACCCATCGCCTGCACAGCCAGGTAGACACCCACGCTGTTTATGGCGGTGTCGTGCCCGAGCTTGCCTCGCGCGATCACATCCGCCGGGTCCTGCCGCTGGTCAACGACTGCCTGGACGAGGTCGGGCTGAGCCGCGCCGATTTGGGGGGGGTCGCCTACACCCGTGGCCCGGGGCTGGCCGGCGCGCTGCTGGTGGGAACGGCGGTGGGACGAAGCCTGGGCTGGGCGCTCGATTGTCCGTCGCTGGGTGTCCACCACATGGAAGGCCACCTGCTTGCGCCCATGCTCGAACCCGAGCCGCCTGCGTTTCCTTTTCTGGCGTTGCTGGTCTCGGGCGGGCACACCATGCTGGTGCAGGTCGCGGATATCGGCCGCTACCGGGTGCTGGGTGAATCCCTCGATGACGCGGCCGGTGAGGCGTTTGACAAGACCGCCAAGCTGCTTGGCCTGCCCTATCCCGGCGGGCCGCAGCTCGAGGCGCTTGCCCGCGACGGAGACCCAGACCGGTTTGTCTTTCCGCGGCCGATGACCGACCGGCCGGGACTGGATTTCAGCTTTAGCGGACTGAAAACCGCGGTGGTCAATACCGTGGCCAGTGCCGATGCCGAGCCGGCCACCCGAGCAGCCATCGCGCGGGCGTTTCAGGATGCGGTGGTCGATACCTTTGCCATTAAGGTGCGCCGGGCCCTTGCCGAGACCGGTGCCCGGTGCCTGGTGGTGGCCGGCGGCGTGGGGGCCAATCAGGCGCTGCGCGAGCGCTTGCGCGAAGAGGCCAGCGCCCAGGGCGCGACGGTGGCCTATCCACGTCTGGCGTTTTGCACCGACAACGGCGCGATGATCGCTTATGCCGGCTATCGGCGGCTTCTGGCCGGTGAGCGGGATGATGGCGCCACCGAGGTCAGACCGCGTTGGTCCATGGATGAGCTCTCGCCACCGGGTGAGGCATTGCCGCAGCCCACGCCGGCGGCGGGCGGGGCCTAGGTCTGTCGCTTGCCGATGCGCGGCTCGGTGCCCTTGGCGATGCGCTGGATGTTGCCCCGGTGTCGCCAGCCGGTGACAAGCGCCATGATGGCGCCCCCGGCGGCCAGCGCCGGGTAGCCGGTGGCCAGCAGGGCAAGCGGCGCCAGGGCAAAGCTTGTCAGCGCGGCCAGGGATGAGAGCCGGAATACCGCCGCCATCAGCACCCAGCAGCCCAGCGCCATGAGCCCCACCGGCCAGGCCCAGGCCAGCATCACCCCCAGCCCGGTGGCGATGCCCTTGCCGCCCTGAAAACCAAAGAAAACCGGATAGAGATGGCCCATGAAAGCGGCCAGTCCGACGGCCGCCAGTGCCGCGCCGTCAACGCCCAGGCCGTGGGCCAGGACGACCGGGATGACGCCCTTGATCGCGTCGGCCAGCAGCGTTACCGCCGCGGCCCGCCGGCCGCCGAGGCGCAGCAGATTGGTCGCTCCGGGGTTGCCGCTGCCATCCTGGCGCGGATCGCCCAGACCCAGTACCCGAGCGACGATGACCCCGGCGGATAACGAACCGGCCAGATAGGCGATGAGGATGAGTGGCAGGGCAAGCATAGGCGGCATTCCACCCGCTGGGGATGAGCCGGTCAAGCCGGCGCCATCGCCGGGTGGCCGCGGTTGTGCTTGGGCGGCCGACGTGGAATGCTCGCAACCCCATGGATACGGTTTTGATTGAAGGCCTCAACCTGCGCTCGGTCATCGGGGTACACGCCTGGGAGCGCGCCATCCGTCAGCGCCTGCAGCTCGACCTGGCGCTGACAGTGGATACGTCCGCCGCCGGGCAGTCGGATGCCATCGAGGATGCGGTGGATTATGCCGAGCTGAGCGCCCGCCTCACCCAGCTGGCCGAGGCCGCCGAGTGGCAGTTGATCGAGGCGCTCGCCGAGCAGCTGGCGCAGGCTGCATTGACCGACCGGCGCATTAAGACCGTCACCCTGACCCTGCGCAAACCCGGTGCATTGCCGGCCGCCCGGTCGGTGGGCGTGACCATTATCCGCAGCCAAACCGAGGACGCATGAACCGCGCTTATCTGAGTATCGGCAGCAACATCGACCCGGCTGCCAACGTGCGGGCCGGTGTCGCCGCCCTGCGGCAACGCTATGGCGCGCTTTTGATCTCACCGGTCTACCAGACCCGGCCGGTGGGGTTTGAAGGCGATGACTTCTACAACCTGGTGGTCGGGCTGGATACCGATGACAGCGCCGAGCAGCTTGCCGCGGCCTGTCGCGAGATCGAAACCGAGCGTGGCCGCCAGCGGGGCAGCCAGCGATTCAGCGCCCGAACCCTTGATATCGACCTGCTCACCCTGGGCAATGCCATTCGCGATAATGTGCCGCTGCTGCCCCGGGACGAAATCCTTAAATACGCCTTTGTCCTCAAACCGCTGGCGGATCTGGCGCCGGATGAACGCCACCCCGTTGAGGGCCGACGTTACGCCGATCTGTGGGCCGAATTCGAGGATGTCGGTGGGTGGAAGCCGATCGACCTCGATCTGTCGAGCGAAGCGGCCGGCTGACATGCATCGGGACGACGGTGAGGCCCTGCCGGCGCCGGATGAGCAGGCCGCCGCCCACTCCCGGGCACTACGCAAACGCATCGATGCGGCCATTGCCATGGCCGGCGGGGTACTGGATTTTGCCGAATACATGGCGCTTGCCCTCTACGCCCCGGGGCTTGGCTATTACAGCGCCGGGCAGCAGCGCTTTGGCGCCGAGGGGGATTTTACCACCGCGCCGCTGATGAGCGATCTTTTTGCGCACACCCTCGCCGGCGAGGTGGCCGAGGTGCTGGGTCGGGTCGATGACGGGGTTGTCCTGGAGTTTGGCGCCGGCACCGGCCGGATGGCCGCGGATATGCTCATCGCGCTGGACGAGGCCGGCGCCGTCCCTCGCCAGTACTGGATCCTCGAGGTGAGCGCCGATCTTAGAGCCCGTCAGGCCGAGACCGTCAAAACACTGCCAGCGCATCTGCAAAGCCGCATCGAGTGGCTTGATCGGCTGCCGTCGGCGCCCATTCATGGCGTGATCCTTGCCAATGAGGTGATGGATGCCATGCCGGTGCGCTGTTTCGAGCGCACCGACAGCGGGGTGCAGATGTTGGGGGTGGGGCATGATGATGCCGGGGCGCTTTGCTGGCGCACCCGGGCGGCCGACGCGGCCCTGGCATCGGCGGTGGCCGACATCGAGCAGCATATCGGTGATCGGCTGCCCGCTGGATACCGCTCGGAGTGGTGTCCGGGGCTTGCGCCCTGGGTGGCCGAGCTTTCGTCCATCCTCGCGGCGGGGGCGGCGTTTTTGATCGACTACGGGTACCCGCGCCGTGAGTACTACCACCCCCAGCGCGGCGCCGGGACACTGCTCTGCCACTATCGCCATCGCGCCCACGATGACCCGTTTTTCTGGCCGGGGCTGCAGGATATTACCGCGTCGGTGGATTTTACCGCGGCGGCGGCAGCCGGCCGTGCGGCCGGGCTGACGCTGCTGGGGTTTTCCACCCAGGGCAATTTCCTTGCCGGTGCCGGGCTGCCGGCGCTCATCGAGCGTCGCGCGGGCGGCGACCCGCAGCGGGCGGCAGAGTTAGCCCAGCAGGCCAAGCCGCTGCTCTTTCCCGATGAGCTGGGCGAGCGATTCAAGGTGCTCGGGCTCGGCCGTGGCATGGATCACATCCCGTCCGGCTTTGGCTTTGCGGATCATCGAGCTCGGTTGTCAGTATAAAAGTTTTAATTTAGAACGTGTCTCCCGGGGACGTCATGACGCAGGCAAGGGAGGCAAGGCATGCGGTCGCGACGGACGCGACGCCGTACGGTCAGGGACGAACCGGCGGATAACGACCCACCCTGGTATTCCGCCTATCTATCGCCGCCGGTGCGGGCACTGCTCGACCGGCCGGACGGCCATTACCATCTAGCCCGGCCACGCCGTGCGCAGGTGTGTATCCTCTTTACCGATATTCGTGGTTATACCGAGCTCTCGCGTACCATCGACCTGGAGGTGCTCCAGCAGACTGTCGACGCGGTGGCCGGGCAGCAGAGTCGCTTGATTGCCCGGCATGGCGGTTACCTGGATTATTTTGCAGGCGATGGGGCCATGGCGGTTTTCGAAGGGGTGGGCATGACGGGTCGGGCCTGTCGTTGTGCGTCGGCCATTATCGATGTGGCCGCGGATGCGACGGCATGGCCGGAGCAGCGCCCATTGCCGCTGGGGGCGGGGCTTCACACAGGGGAGGTGGTCTTGAGCAGTCTGGGGTCGGAGGAGCGGCGGATCTATACCGCCATTGGCGAGACCGTCAACATCGCCGCCCGGCTGTCGGATCAAGCCGAGCCCTGGTCGTTGCTGACAACGGGCCCGGTACTGGAGCGTCTCACCCCCAGGTACCGGCGCGGTTTCGAGGCCATGCCGGCGGCCACGCCCAGGGGAGTGGCCCGCGGGGTGGGCATCTACCGGTTGAGGAGCCGCTGAGTGGATACGCTGCAGGCGATCTGGCTGGGCCTGATCCAGGGGGTGACGGAGTTTCTGCCGATCTCAAGCTCGGCCCACCTGATCCTTCTGCCACGGCTTCTGGGTTGGCCGGACCAGGGGCTTGCGTTTGATGTGGCGGTGCATGTGGGCACCCTGCTGGCGGTGCTGTGGCATTTCCGCGACCGGCTTCGGCCATTGTTTGTGGATACCCTCAAGTCCCTGGTGCGGCGACGCCCGGTTGGCGAGAGCCCGCTGGGGTGGGCGATTGTCATCGCTACCCTGCCGCTGGTGGCGGGGGCATTGATCCTCGCGGATGCGGCCGAGACGGTTCTGCGCGGGCCATTGGTCATCGCCTGGGCCACCATCGGGTTTGGGCTGCTGCTTGGGTGGGCGGCCCGACGGGGTCGGCATCACCGGGATGAGCACAGCATCGGGCTGGGGGCGGCGCTGATCATCGGGGCGGCCCAGGTGCTGGCGATCATCCCGGGTACCTCGCGCTCGGGGATCACCATGACCGCCGGGCTATGGCTGGGGTTGGCGCCGGCGGCGGCGGCCCGATTTTCCTTTTTGCTCTCCATCCCGGCCATCGCCCTGGCCGGCGGCTGGAAGGGGCTACAGCTGCTTGGCAACCATGGCGCCGTCGACTGGCCGCTTTTTGTGTTGGGCACGGGCGTGGCCGGTGTGTCGGCATATGTCTGCATCCGCGCCTTTTTGGCGCTCATCGAGCGGATCGGCATGCTGCCTTTTGTCATCTACCGGCTGTTGCTCGGCGGGGTGTTGCTGTGGCTGTTCTGGGGCGCCGGCGCCTGACCCGGTGGCCATCCGGGGGATGCGTTAGCCGGCCGTGTCCGGGTCGGCGCGCAGATCCGCCAGCGCATCGAGTCGGGCCCTTTCCATGGCATTGCCGATTTCAGCGCCACGCAGGCCGTCGTTGACAAAGGGGGTTGCGTCGATGGCCTGACAGCGGCGCAGGGCTTCTGCCAGATAGGCGGCCTGGGGATAGGGGCGATCTTCGAGTCCCAGCCGGCCGCGGTAATCCGCCTCGCAGGCGAGGGTGAAGTCACTCAGCCGCTCGGGCCGGCGCAGGGCATCCAGCCCGGTGATCAGCCGCAGCAAGGTCTCGGGACGCAGCTCGCGGATCTTGTGGCACTGCAGATGATACCGGGTGACTCCCATCGCCAGATCGCGGCAGGCCGTGGGGATCGGCAGGCGTTCACACAGCGCCTTGACCAGCGGCACCCCGCGGGCCTCGTGGCCGCGGTGGCGAGGCAGTTCGGCTTTGGGTGTGATGCCTTTGCCAAGGTCATGGACCAGAACGGCAAAGCGCACCGGCAAGTCGGCCTCGAGCCGCGCGGCCTGCTGCAATGCCATGAGGACATGCTCGCCACTGTCGATTTCGGGGTGATGCCGCGGCGGCTGGGGGATGCCGAAAAGCCGGTCCACTTCGGGCAGCAGCACCGCCAGCGCCCCACAGCGGCGCAACACGCGAATGAACACCTCGGGCGCCGGCGCCATCAGGGCCTTGGCGAGCTCTTGCCAGACCCGCTCGCCGACCAGGGCGTCCACCTCGCCGCTGTCGACCATGTCCCGACACAGGGCCATGGTGTCATCCGCCACCCGAAAGCCCAGCGGTGCAAATCGGGCGGCAAACCGGGCCAGGCGCAGGATGCGCACCGGGTCTTCGCGAAAGGCATCAGAGACATGGCGCAGCAGTCGTTTGTCCAGATCCGCCTGGCCGTTGAACGGGTCGATGAGATGCCCGGCCTCGTCACGGGCCATGGCGTTGATGGTGAGATCGCGGCGGCGCAGGTCTTGCTCGAGGGTGATCGTCGGGCTCGCATGAAAGGTAAAGCCGTGATAGCCCGGAGCGATCTTGCGTTCGGTGCGCGCCAGGGCGTATTCCTCGCCGCTTTCCGGGTGGAGGAATACCGGGAAGTCCTTGCCCACGGGCCGAAAGCCCTGCTCGGTCATGGACTCGGGCGTTGCACCGACCACCACCCAGTCCCGCTCGTGGACCGCCAGCCCCAGCAGGCGGTCGCGAACGGCGCCGCCGACCTCAAAGATCTTGGGCTCGGTGCTGCTCACCCGTGGCGGCCGGCGTCCCGACGCCATTCGTCGTAGCGATAGCGAGTGGTCTTGCCCCCAAGATAGCCGGGTGCCACGGCCTCGAGCGCCGTCGGGTGAATGCCCAGTTGGGGCAAGGCATTGTCGGTGCAGACGTTATCCACCCGGGTCGAGAGGTAGTTGTCGTAGGTATAGGGCTGGCCCGGCAGGTGCTGCATCACCCGTCCCTGAAGCCGGGACAGGCCATCCGGCAGCGGGATGATGGCGCGTTTTAACTCGAGCAGCCCGGCCACATAGCGCACCAGCTCGATCAGCCGGTAGGTGCTCGGTCCCCCCAGTTCGAGGGTGCGGCCAAAAAGCGTGCGATTCGAAAGGCTGGCTTCGAAGGCGGCGGCCACATCATCGACGTAGACCGGCTGGAACCGGGCATCCGGCGTGGGCAGGGGCAGAACCGGCGCCAGGCGCAGCATCCCGGCAAAGGTATTGAGAAAGCTGTCGGCCGGGCCGAACACCACCGAAGGCTGGAACGTCGTCACGGCGAAGTCGTCGCCGTGGGCGGCCAGCGCGATGCGCTCGCCCTCGCCCTTGGTCTGTTGATAACGGCTTGGCCCGTCGACACTGGCGCCCAGCGAGCTCATGTGCAGCAGCCGCTTGACGCCGGCCTCCCGGCAGGCGGTGATCAGTCGCTCGACCAGGTGGACATGGACATCCTCGAAGCGCCGGCCGGGTTTTTTGCCCTCGTTGAGGATGGCCACCAGGTTGATCACCGCATCCATGCCCGCCAGCTCCCGGGTCAGGGCCTCGGCGTTGTGGATGTCGGCCTCGACCAGCTCGAGATTGGGGATGGGCAGAAGATGCCGATTGCGTTCGCGGTGGCGGGTGAGCACCTTGATGTGGATGGGCTGATTGGCGAGGCGGTTGGCGATTTGCCGTCCGATAAAACCGGTGCCGCCGAGAATGCAAACGCTGCGGATGCGCATGACTGCCGCGCTCCCTTTGGGTAACGAATCTCGTCGACATTGTAGAGCATCCCGGGCGGTGGTCGCAGTGCCGGGGGGCAAAGCGGGAATCTGGCATAATCCGGGCCCTTATCCGATGGGGGAGCAACCTTTGGGGTTGGTTATCAGCTATCTGGCCGCCGGCATGACGGTGGGCCTGGCCTCGGGGCTTTTCGGCATTGGCGGTGGAGTCATTGTCGTGCCGGTGCTTTTGATTATCTTCGCCGCCCAGGGCATGAGCGCGGATGTCGCCATGCATCTGGCGGTGGGCAGCTCGCTTGCCACCATCGTGGTCACCGGCCTGTCTTCGGCCCGCGCCCATTGGCGGTTGGGGAACATCGTCATGCAGGCGCTGCCGTGGCTGGCCGGTGGGCTGGTGGCCGGTGCGCTGGCCGGTGCACAGATCGCCGCCGCGCTGCCTGGGGATGTGTTGAGGCTCGTTTTCGGCGTCTTTTTGCTGGCCATGGCGGTGCAGCTCCTTTTCTTTGGCCAGCCCCGCTCGAGCCATGGCGTCCCGGCGCCGGCGATTGTCGCCGGGGTGGGCGCTGTCATCGGGACCATCTCGAGTCTGGTGGGGATCGGCGGCGGCACCCTGGTGGTGCCCTTTCTGGCCTGGACCGGGGTGGCCATGCGTCAGGCGGTGGGGACATCCGCGGCGGCGGGGGTTTGCATCGCCATCGCCGGGACCCTGGGGTTTATCCTCGCCGGCACCGGGGATGAGCAGCTGCCGGCCTGGAGTACGGGTTATATCTATTGGCCGGCGGTGGCGGGGATTACGGTATCGAGCGTTTTCATGGCGCCATTGGGGGCCCGGCTGGCCAGCCACCTGCCCGCGACCTGGCTGCGGCGCGCCTTTGCGCTTTTCCTGGTGGCGGTGGGGCTGCGGTTGCTGTTGGGCTGAACCGGCCGTGCCGGGGGAAGGGGCGTTAGCTCATCCCCAGGCGCTTTTCCAGATAATGGATGTTGGTGCCGCCCTCTTCAAAGCCGCGATCCATCAATAGATCCTGATGCAGCGCGGTATTGGTCTGGATGCCTTCGACCACCAGTTCGCTGAGCGCGGTTCGCATCCGTGCCATGGCCGTCTCGCGCGTCTCGCCCCAGGTGATGATCTTGCCAATCATCGAGTCGTAATGCGGCGGCACCACATAGCCGCTGTAGACATGGGAGTCGACCCGCACACCCGGTCCGCCGGGCGGGTGGTAGAGGTTGATGGGCCCCGGTGAGGGCATGAACCGCTCGGGATCCTCGGCATTGATCCGGCACTCGATGGCATGGCCGTGGATCTGGATATCGTGCTGGGCAAAGCCCAGCGGCTCACCGCCGGCCACGCGGATCTGTTCGGCCACCAGGTCGCGGCCGGTGACCATTTCGGTGACCGGATGCTCGACCTGGATGCGGGTGTTCATCTCGATGAAATAGAACTCACCATCTTGGTAGAGGAATTCAAAGGTGCCGGCGCCCCGATAGCCGATGCGGCGGCAGGCCTCGGCGCAGCGCTCGCCGATGGCGCTGCGCTCGGCCTCGGTGATGCCCGGCGCGGGGCTTTCTTCGATGACCTTTTGATGGCGCCGCTGCATCGAACAATCGCGCTCGCCCAGATGGATGGCGTTGCCGGTCTCGTCGGCCATGACCTGGATTTCGACATGGCGTGGGTTATCCAGGTACTTCTCCATGTAGACGATGTCGCTGCCAAAGGCATTGGCCGCCTCGGCCCGGGTCACGGAGATGGCGTGCAGCAGGGTGGCCTCGCTGTGCACCACCCGCATCCCGCGTCCCCCACCGCCGGCGGCGGCCTTGATGATGACCGGGTAACCGATCTCGCGGGCCAGCGACAGGTTGGTGGCATCGTCCTCGCCCAGCGGCCCACCGGACCCCGGCACGCAGGGCACGCCGGCTGCCTTCATGGCATCGATGGCCGAGACCTTGTCGCCCATCAGGCGGATGGTCTCGGCGCGCGGGCCGATAAAGCGAAAACCCGACTGCTCGACCCGCTCGGCAAAATCGGCATTCTCGGAGAGGAAGCCATAACCGGGATGAATGGCCACGGCATCGGTGAGCTCGGCGGCGGCGATGATGGCCGGGATGTTGAGATAGCTCTCGGCCGAGCTGGCACCGCCGATGCAGACCGACTCATCGGCCAGGCGGACATGCTTGAGGTCGCGGTCGGCGGTGGAGTGCACCGCCACCGTGCCGATGCCCAGTGCCCGGCAGGCGCGCAGGATCCGTAGGGCGATTTCGCCGCGGTTGGCGATGAGAACCTTGTCAATCATGGTCGGCCCTTACTCGATGACAAAAAGCGGCTGATCAAACTCCACCGGCTGGCCGTTATCCAGGAGGATTCGCCGGACGACACCGCTGCGGTCGGCCTCGATCTGGTTGAGCATTTTCATCGCCTCGATGATGCATAGCGTCTCACCGGCGCTGACACTCTGGCCTTCCTCGACAAACGGCTCGGCCTCCGGTGACGGCGCCCGGTAGAACGTGCCCACCATGGGCGAGCGAATGGTGTGACCGCCGATGTCCTCGCCACCGCTGTCGCCGGCAGGACTCGCCGGCTCGCCGGCCGTGGGTGCCGGCGCCGGTGCTGCGGCCGGGGCCTGGGCCGGGGCCGGTGCCTGAGCCACGGCCACCTGAGTGCCGCCGCGGTTGATGCGCACGCTCTCTTCGCCTTCGTGGATTTCAATCTCGTTGACGCCGGATTCCTCGAGCAGCTCGATCAGGCGCTTGATCTTGCGAATGTCCATGGTCTGGTCAGTCCCGTTGGGTGTTGTCGATCAGGGCCTCAAGGGCGAGTTCGTAGCCTTTGGGCCCGAGCCCGGCGATGACCCCCCGGGCGGCATCCGAGAAATACGAATGCCGTCGAAAGGCCTCGCGGGCATGGATGTTGGAGAGGTGAACCTCGATAAAGGGGATGCCGACCCCGGTGAGCGCATCCCGCAGGGCGACGCTGGTGTGGGTAAACGCCGCCGGGTTGATGATGATCGCATCGACGCCGTCGCGGCTCGCCTGATGGACGCGCTCCACGAGGGTGTGTTCGGCGTTGCTTTGAAAACACTCCAGTACCACGCCGGCGGCGTCGGCCTGCCGGTTGAGTTGCCGGTTGATGGTCTCCAGATCCGTCCGCCCATAGACATCTGGCTCGCGTTGGCCCAGCAGGTCCAGATTAGGGCCGTGCATCACCAGAATGCGCGACATAGAGAGGGGCTCCGTTCAACCGTTTGACGGATTTTGGCCCAGCCCGCAGGTTTTGTCCATGGATAGCGACAATGCCGCCCTTTTCGGCGCAGATCGACGCTATCAGCCGGTCAGATCGTCAAGAATGGGGCGCAGATCAGGCTCGTGCAACTCGCCGCTGAAGCGCTCAATGATGCGCCCGTCCCGATCGATGATCACCGTATAGGGCAGGGTCCCGCGCTGATTGCCATAGGCGGCGGCCACATCCAGGGCCGATTCCATGCCATGGAAGGTCGGATAGCCCATGCGGACCTGGTCGAGAAACCCCCGAATCGGTTCGGGGTCGTCGATGGCCACCCCCAGAAAACGCACCCCCTGGTCGCGATAGGCGGCGTTGAGTTGCGAGAAAAGCGGGATTTCGCGTCGACAGGGGGCACACCAGGTCGCCCAGAAATTGAGCACGATGATCTTGCCATCCCACTCATCGATGCTGCGCTCGCCGCCATCGAGGACCGGCAGGGTGAAATCGGGTCGCTGCGGCGGGTCATCGGGCGGGGTCTGCAGCCAGACCACGGCGGTGATGCCGGCGGCGGCACCGATGAGGGCGGCAAGCAGCACGGTGACCGCGGTTCTCACACCCGCGCTCATGCATCACCCCCGCGCAGTCCCCGGCGCGCCCTCGGGATGAAATCCGCCGGCGGCAGAAAGCCGACCACCCGCTCTTCCCGGGCCTCGCGGCCATCGGCATCGTAGAAGATGATCGCCGGGGGCAGATAAACATCGAGTTCGCGCATCAACGCCCGGTGCGCCGGGGTCATGTCGGTGACATCGGCGCGCAGCAGCATCGCCTCGGCGACGGCCTCCCGCACCGCCGGGTCGGTGAAGGTGCGTTCTTCGAGCTGGACGCAATAAATGCACCAATCGGCATAGATATCGATCATCACCGGGCGCGTCGCCGCGCGCGCATCGGCAAGGGCTGTCTGCAGCCCGTCGACGCTGTCGATATCCCGAAAGCTCAGTTTCTGAGCGGTGGGTGCGCTGCCATTGACGCTGAGCCCGGCAAGCGGTTGGAGCACATCCCGTCCACCTCCGGCAGCACCCACCAGGCTCGCCGCCCCCCAGATCAGCAGCGCGATCCCCAGTGTCCGGGCCAGCCGGGTGGGCCCGCCAACCGGTGGCTCGGGGCGGGTCAGCGCCCCCAGCCACACACCGCAGCCCACCAGCAATACACCCCAGAGCGCCAGCGCCGCCGGACCCGGGATGAAGCGCTCGAGCATCCACAGCGCCACGGCCAGAAAGCCCACACCAAACACCGCCCGGACGGCATTCATCCATGGCCCGCTGCGTGGCAGCCAGCGCCCGGCGGCGGTGCCGATGAGCAAAAGCGGCAGTCCCATGCCGTTGGCCAGGGTGAAAAGCGCAAGGCCGCCCAGCCAGGCATCGCCGGTACTGCCAATGAAAACCAGCGCCGCCACCAACGCCGGTCCCGAGCACGCCCCGACAATCAGGGTCGAGAGCACCCCCATGATCGCCACCCCTAGGGCGGTGCCGCCGCGCTGGCGATTGGACAGCTGGGTCAACCGGGTCTGGATGGCTGCGGGCATGCGGAATTCATAGACCCCGAACATACCCAGCGCCAGCAGCACGAAGACCGCGGCAAAGGCGCCCAGCACCCACGGGGACTGCAGGTCGGCCTGAATGGCGGCCCCGGTGAGCCCGGCGGCAACGCCGGCGATGGCGTAGGTGATCGCGGTGGATTCGACGTAGATCAGTGACAACCCGAGCGCCCGCAGGCTGCCGCTGCGATGCGGATCACCGGCGATCAGCCCCGAGAGGATGGGGATCATGGGGTAGAGACAGGCGGTGAACGCCAGCAGCAGGCCCGCGGCAAAAAACCCGCCCAGCACCGCCGGCAGACTGGCCTCGGCCAGCAGCTGCTGCAACCGGCCGGCCTCGCCGCCGGCGCTCGGCCCCGCCGATGCCGCGGATGGTGCCGCGGATGATCCGGCTGCACCGCCGGCACCGGGCGCCGAGGCGTTGGCCTTATCCATCTTGCCAATGGCCGGCGCGGTGGGATTGATGGCGTAGCCCGGTGATTGCCCGGGGGCCGTAAAGCTAGCCTGATACGGCGGGTAGCAGACCCCGGCCTCGGCACAGCCCTGGAAGGCCACCACCAGACCGTCGGCGGTGATCTGCTCGGCGGTGGCGTCGAGCGGCAGGGTGATGGGCCGGGTATAGACCGGTTGCCGGCCGAAGAACTCGTCCTGCTTGATCCGGGCCCCGGGGAAGGCTTCGATGATGCCGCCGTCGTCCGGGTTGGCGCCATCCGGTGTCGACAGCCCGGCGGCAAGGCTTTGCTGGTAGAGGTAATAACCCTCGGCGATGGTGATCTTAAGGCGCGCCCCGCCGGCATCATCGGTGATCAGTTCAAACGCGAAGGCCTGCTCGACCGGCAGGACGTCGCCATTGTCGCTATCAAAAAGCCCGGAGAGGCCCTGCTGTGCGGTGGCGATGCCACTCAGGCAGACCAGCCCGAGGCCGATGAATCGGGCAAGCCGGCGGAGGTGTCGGTTCATTGTGCGGATTCCGTTTCCTGGGCAACCCATCGCAGGTAGCCGGACAGCCCGCCGGTGGCCGGCAGTGCCACGATCTCGGGCAGCTCATCCGGGTGGAGGTCCAGCACGCAGGCCTCGAGGCCGGGGTAGGCCGGCTCGGTGGTTTTGGCCACCAGCAGCCATTCCTCGTCCTTCTGGATGGCGCCATCCCAGCGGTAGACGGATGTCAGCCCCGGGATGATGTTGACGCAGGCGGCGTGGTGGCGCTCGACCAGCGCCTCGGCAATGGCATCGGCGACGTTGCGGTTGGGGCAGGTGGTGAGCGTCACGATGGCCTGGGTCATGCAAACTCCAAGTGGCTGTCCTGGACTGGTTGAATTCTAGCACCGGCGTCGCCATTGCTAGACCGGGTATTGACGACGATGGTTTCGTCACTATCATTAGCACTCACCCACGGCGAGTGCTAACAAAGCCCGCCGGGTTTCACAACACAATGTTCAAGGGAGATATGGAAGATGAATCTTCGCCCGCTACACGATCGAGTCGTCGTCAAGCGCATGGAAGAAGAGCGCACCACGCCGGGTGGCATCGTCATCCCTGACACCGCTACCGAGAAGCCGATCCGCGGCGAGGTAGTGGCGGTCGGCAACGGCAAGCGCCTGGACAACGGCGAGGTTCGCGCCCTCGACGTCAACGTTGGCGACAAGGTCCTCTTTGGCAAGTTCTCCGGCACCGAAGTCAAGGTCGGAGAGGAAGAGGTCCTGGTCATGCGCGAGGACGACATCATGGCGGTCATCGAAGGCTGAACGGTCTTCCCGCCACCGAATAACGCCACAGCAAACGGAATCGAGAGGAATCAAGACAATGGCAGCCAAAGACGTACGCTTCGGTGATGAAGCCCGGCACCGCATGGTCGCGGGCGTTAACACCCTGGCCAACGCGGTCAAGGTGACCCTGGGCCCGCGCGGCCGCAACGTGGTGCTGGAGAAGTCCTTCGGTGCCCCCACCGTCACCAAGGACGGTGTTTCGGTCGCCAAGGAAATCGAGCTCAAGGACAAGCTCGAGAACATGGGCGCCCAGATGGTCAAGGAAGTGGCTTCGCAGACTTCCGATGCCGCGGGTGACGGCACCACCACCGCCACCGTGCTTGCCCAGGGCATCCTGCGCGAGGGCATGAAGGCGGTCGCCGCCGGCATGAACCCGATGGATCTCAAGCGCGGCATCGACAAGGCCGTCACCTCGGCCGTCGAGGAGCTGCACAACCTCTCCAAGCCCTGCGAGACCGACACCGCCATCGCCCAGGTGGGCAGCATCTCGGCCAACTCCGACAAGGCCATTGGCGAGATCATCGCCGATGCCATGAAAAAGGTCGGCAAAGAGGGTGTCATTACCGTCGAGGAAGGCAGCGGCCTGGAGAACGAGCTCGACGTGGTCGAGGGCATGCAGTTCGACCGCGGCTATCTGAGCCCGTATTTCATCAACAACCAGCAGAGCATGGCCGCCGAGCTGGAAGACCCCTACATCCTGCTCTGCGACAAGAAGATCTCGAACATTCGTGATCTGCTGCCGCTGCTGGAGAACGTGGCCAAGTCCAGCCGGCCGCTGCTGATCGTCGCCGAGGACATCGAGGGCGAGGCACTGGCCACCCTAGTGGTCAACAGCATGCGCGGGATCGTCAAGGTCGCCGCGGTCAAGGCGCCCGGTTTCGGCGATCGCCGCAAGGCCATGCTCGAGGATATCGCCATTCTCACCGGTGGCACCGTGATTTCCGAGGAAGTCGGTCTGACCCTCGAGAAGGCCACCCTGGATGATCTGGGTTCGGCCAAGAAGGTCAACGTCACCAAAGAAGAGACCACCGTGGTCAATGGCGGCGGCAGTGCCGATGCCATCAAGTCGCGGGTCGATCAGATCCGCACCCAGATCGAAGAGTCTACCAGCGACTACGATCGCGAGAAGCTGCAGGAGCGGGTGGCCAAGCTCGCCGGCGGTGTCGCGGTGATCAAGGTCGGTGCCGGCTCCGAGATCGAGATGAAGGAGAAAAAGGCACGGGTCGAGGACGCCCTGCACGCCACCCGGGCCGCCGTCGAGGAGGGCATCGTCCCGGGCGGTGGTGTGGCGCTGCTGCGCACGCTCAAGGGCCTTGAGGGCGTGAGCGGTGATAACCACGACCAGACCATGGGCGTGAACATCGTCCGCCGGGCCCTCGAAGAGCCCCTGCGCCAGATCGTCTTCAACTGCGGTGAAGACGCCTCGGTGGTCGTCAACAAGGTCGAGGCCGGCGAAGGCAACTACGGCTACAACGCCCAGTCCGAGGAGTACGGCGACATGGTCGAGATGGGTATCCTCGATCCGACCAAGGTCACCCGCACGGCGCTGCAGAACGCCGCTTCGGTCTCGGGTCTGATGATCACCACCGAGTGCATGGTCGCCGAGCATCCGGAAGAAAAGGATGACGGCGGCGGCGCCGGCATGGGCGGCATGGACGGCATGGGTGGCATGGGCGGCATGATGTAATCAGCCCCCGGCAACCCCCGGCCTGTGAACCAGGCCGGCATGCCATTGAAAGCCCCGCTTCGGCGGGGCTTTTTTGTTTGTGACCGCCGCATGCCATCGCTAAGCTGCCGGTATGGATATCGACAAAACCCCCACGCCGCTTCGCACGGCGCTTGACGATCTGCCAGAGGTGCTGCGCACGCCGGTGACCGTCGCCGTTGAGCGGCTGGCCGATGACGCCGAATGGCCGGACGACGAGGCGCTGCTCGCCGAGTTGCCGCGGGTCTGGGCAATGAGCGAATTCGCCTCGCGGGTCTGCATTCGCGATCCGGCCGTGTTGCGATCGTTGGCCGAGACCGGCGACCTCACCCGAACCTATGCCCCCGGCGAATACCGCGAACGCCTGAAGGCCATGCTCGCGGGTATCGACGCCGAGGCCGATCTGCACCGCGCCCTGCGCCGCTTTCGCTCGCGGGAGATGCTGCGCATCGCCTGGCGGGATTTAAGCCGTCGCGCCGGGCTGGACGAGGTGCTGCGTGATCTCTCCGATCTGGCCGACGGGCTGATCGACGAGGCACTGGAGTGGCTCTATCGAGACCTCTGCGCACAAATGGGTACGCCCCGCGACAGCGCCGGCCAGGCCGAGCGCATGATCGTGCTCGGTATGGGCAAGCTTGGCGGCAGGGAGCTGAATTTCTCATCCGATATCGATTTGATCTTCGCCTACCCCGAGCCCGGTTACACCGACGCCGATAACCCCAAGCCCAATGAGCAGTTCTTCATCCGCCTCGGCCGGTCGCTGATCGCCGCGCTCGATCAGCAGACGGCCGATGGGCAGTGTTTTCGCGTTGACATGCGGCTGCGCCCCTATGGCGACAGCGGCCCGCTTGCCATGAGTGTCCCGGCCATGGAGCTTTACTTTTTAGAGCAGGGCCGGGAGTGGGAGCGTTATGCGCTGATCAAAGCCCGGGTGGTGGCCGGCGATCGAGACGAGGGCGAGGCGTTGCTGCAGACCCTCGCCCCCTTTGTCTATCGCAAGTACCTGGACTACGGGGCGCTGGAGTCGTTGCGGAGCATGAAGGCCATGATCGCCCGCGAGGTTCGGCGTCGCCGCCTGGCGGATAACGTCAAGCTCGGCCGTGGGGGCATCCGCGAGGTCGAGTTCATTGCCCAGGCCTTTCAGCTGATCCGCGGCGGACAGGACCCCAATTTGCGCGAGCGAAGCCTGCAGCCGGTGCTGGCGTATCTGGCCGAACAGGATCTGCTGCCCGCCCATGCCCAGGCCGAGCTCACCGACGCCTACCGCTATCTGCGCGCCATCGAAAACCGTATTCAGGCCATGCACGATCGCCAGGCCCACGACCTGCCGGGCGAGCCGGTGGACCAGGCCCGGTTGATGCTGGCCATGGATGAGCCGGACTGGGCGGCCCTGAGAGAAACCCTGGATGGTTGGCGGCGGCGGGTGCAGGGGCATTTCGATCAGGTGTTCGTCGCCCCGCAGCAGGATGATGAGGCCGAGGCCACCGACGAGCCCGATCTGGCCGACCTCTGGTACGGAGTGCTGGATGTGGACAACACCCAGGCGGTATTGGCCGAGTCGGGGTTTGATAAGCCGCAGGCCGCGGCCCGGCTGATCGAACAATTCCGTGAGGGCAGCCGGGTGCGGGCGCTTTCGGAGCAGGGCCGGGGCCGGCTGGATCGGCTCATGCCCATGTTGCTGGCGGCGGTGGCTGGCTCGGAGCGCCCGGATGCGGTGCTCGAGCGGGTGGTGACACTGCTGGATGGCATCGTCCGGCGCACCGCTTATCTGGCCTTGCTCAACGAACATCCCATGGCGGTCTCGCAGTTGGTCCGCCTGGTGGGCGGCAGTCCGTGGATTGCCCGGTTTCTGTCGCTGCATCCCATGTTGCTGGATGAGCTGCTCGACCCGCGAAGCCTCTATGCCCCGCTGGGCCGGGCAGCGTTGGGGGCCGAACTGGATGCGCGGATGGCCTGCGCCGATGCGGATGATCTGGAGCAGCAAATGGAAATCCTGCGCCAGTTCAAACAGACCCAGGTCCTGCGGGTGGCAGCGGCGGACCTGGCCGGGGCCATTCCGGTGATGCTTGTCAGCGACTATCTCACCGACATCGCCGAGGTGGTGCTTGAGCGCGTCCAGGGCCTTGCCTGGCGACAGGTGACCGGCCGTTATGGCGAGCCCCTTCGAGCCGACGGCGAGGTGGCGGACTTCGGGATTGTCGCCTACGGCAAGCTGGGGTCACTGGAGCTTGGTTATGGCTCGGATCTGGATGTGGTCTTTTTGCACGACCCGGTGCCGGCGGGCAGCGTGACCACTGGCGACAAACCGGTGGAGCCGGCGGTGTTCTTTGCCCGACTCGCCCAGCGCATCATCCATATCCTAAACACCCCGACCCCCGGCGGCATCCTCTACGAAGTGGACACCCGGCTGCGGCCCAGTGGCCAGTCCGGATTGCTGACCGTGAGCGTATCGGCGTTCGCCGACTACCAGCGCGAACGGGCCTGGACCTGGGAGCATCAGGCGCTGGTGCGGGCGCGGATGGTGGTGGGCAGCGAGGCGTTGCGAGGCGGATTTGCGCAGGTCCGGCGCGAGGTCCTGACCCGCGGCCGCGATCGAGCCGAGCTGCGCGACGAGGTGCGGCGGATGCGCGAGCGCATGCGTCGTGAGCTGGGCAGCGGGCGCGACAACCAGGTCGATCTCAAGCAGGACCGCGGCGGTATCGCGGATATTGAATTCATGGTTCAATACGGTGTGCTGGCCGGGGCCTGTGAATACCCCGGTCTGCTGCGCTATACGGACAATATTCGCCTGCTGGATGAACTGGAACGCTCGGGCGAGTACACCAGCGAGCAGGCGCAAGTGCTGGCGGATGCCTATCGGCGATACCGCGGGCTGGTGCACCGGCTTACGCTGCAGGAACAGCCCGCCAGGGTGGCGGCGGACACCGCTGCCGAGACGCGGGACGCGGTCGCCGCGGTCTGGAGCGCGGTAATGGAAACGACGGCCCATCAAAACGCTGAGGAGAGCCGCGCATGAGCATGGCCGATCGCGACGGTGTGATCTGGATGGACGGAGAGCTGGTGCCCTGGCGCGATGCCCAGGTGCATGTGCTCACCCACACCCTGCACTACGGAATGGGCGTATTCGAGGGGATACGCGCTTACAAGACCGAACAGGGCCCGGCGATTTTCCGGTTGCCCGAGCATGTCCGGCGGCTTTTCGACTCGGCCAAGATCCTGGGCATGACCCTGCCCTGGAGCCACCAGGAGGTCATCGATGCCTGTCTGGCGGCGGTCCGGGAGAACAACCTCGAGAGTGGCTACATCCGGCCCATGGCTTTTTATGGCGCCGAGAGCATGGGTCTTCGGGCCGACAACCTGCAGACCCACCTTATCGTGGCGGCCTGGAGCTGGGGGTCGTACATGGGTGAGGAGAACATGGCGCGCGGCATTCGGGTTCGCACCTCGTCGTTCACCCGGCATCACGTGAACATCGCCATGTGCCGGGCCAAGGCCAATGGGCAGTACATCAACTCGATGATGGCCCTGCAGGAGGCGGTCGCCTGTGGTTACGACGAGGCGCTATTGCTGGACCCCGAGGGCTTCGTGGCCGAAGGCTCGGGCGAGAACTTCTTTCTTATCCGCGACGGCGTCATTCACACCCCCGAGCTGCACTCGGCGCTGGCCGGCGTGACCCGGGAGGCGGTGATGACCATGGCGCGCGAAGCCGGTTATGAGGTGCGCGAGCGTCGGATCACCCGTGATGAGGTCTACGTCTGCGACGAGGCGTTTTTCACCGGGACGGCGGCAGAGGTCACCCCCATTCGCGAGTTGGACGGTCGCGTGATTGGTGAGGGCAAGCGCGGGCCGATCACCACCGATATCCAAAGCCGGTTCTTTGCGCTGGTCGAAGGCCGCGCGGATGCGCATCACAACTGGCTGACGCCGGTGGCTTGAGCGCCAGAAACGATTGGAGGACACCGTGCCGGATCCACAGACCCACGATCGCCCGGATTTGATCAAGCCCAACAGCGAAAATCGCTACGAGGTCACCGCCGACGATTTGCCCCTGTCCTGTCCAATGCCCGGGATGTATCTGTGGAACAGCCACCCCAAGGTGTATATCCCGGTGCACAAAACCGGCGAGGGCAAATGCCCCTACTGTGGTGCCGAGTACTTCATCCGCGACTTCGACCTTAACGACCCGGCCATCGCCGAGCATCATCGTCGGGAGTGATGACTGCACCCCCCCGCGGTCACCGGGTCATGAGCGATCATCCCGCCGCTGATGCCCACACCGATCTTGCCGAGGGCGGCAGCCCGGGTGCCCGGCAGCCGCTTACGGGCCGGGCCCGGTGGGTTTTCGGGGTATTGAAAGCATTATCCATCCTGCCCCTGCCGGTGCTCCATCGGTTGGGCGGGGTACTGGCATGGCTGAGTATTCGTCTGAAGCGCCCTGAGTGGCGCGTGGCGCGGGTCAACGCCGATCTTTGTTTTCCGGACTGGCCGGCGGCGGGCCGCGACCGGCTGGCCCGGGCATCACTGCGCGAAAACGCCAAGGGCCTGACCGAGCTGGCGGCGCTATGGCAGTGGCCCGTGCCCCGTGTGCTGGGGTTGATCCAGTCGGTCGAGGGCGAGGCGGTGATCGATGACGCCCTGGCCGAAGGCCGGGGGCTGCTGGTGATCGCCCCGCACCACGGCGCCTGGGAAGCGCTGCAGATGTGGCTGGCCCAGCGGGTGCCGCTGCATGCCCTCTATCGACCGCCTCGCTGGAAAGAGCTTGAAGCGCTTCTAAACCGCGGCCGCTCGCGGGGCGGGGCAACCTTCTGGCCGGCCAAACCCTCCGGTATTCGTGCCCTTTTCAAAGCGTTGAAAGCCGGTGAGGCCGTGGGGGTGTTGCCCGATCAGTCACCGCCCGGCGAAGGGGTCTTTGTGCCCTTTTTTGGTCATCCCGCCAAAACCATGACGCTTTTTGGCAAGCTGGCCGCCCGGACGGAGGCGCCGGTGGTGATCGGCTGGGCCGAACGGCTTGAACACGGCGCCGGGTACCGGCTGCACTGGCAGCGGGTAATCGAGCCGGTGGATAATGATGATCCGCAGATTGCCGCCGCGGCCATGAACCGCGCCATCGAAGCGGTCGTCCGCGAGCGACCCGAGCAGTATCAATGGACCTATCGGCGGTTTGCGCGTAGGCGGGCGGGCACGAAAAGCCCATATCGAAGGGAGGCGGCTGCACACCAATGATGGTTTTGCACGATCCGGGAATCATCTTTCTCAAGTCGCGCAAAACGGCTGGCAGTTCCATTGAGCTCGCCTTATCTGCGTTTGCGCGCGATGGCGATGTGATCGCGCCGATTGATGATGAGTCTGGGGACGACATTGAGCGCGCCCGTCGGAGGTATCCCGGGCCGCAACATTATCGCAAAAGCCTGATTGAGCTGGTTTGGACACCGACCTATCGGGATCTGCGTGACCTTATCAAGGGTAAGCCGCTTTTGAAGTTTCACAATCACTGCGCCGCGCGTCGGGCTCGGCGCCATCTTGGTCGCGCGATCTGGCAGCGCTACCTCAAGGTGTCGGTTGTTCGAAACCCCTGGGATTACATGGTTTCATCATACTATTGGGGTAACCGCGGGGCGGCGGAACTTCCGGATTTTGAAAGGTGGTGTCTTGATAACCGGCGGCTCATCATCCGGAATCGGCGACAGTATTTTATTGGGCGACAGTGTGTGGTGGATCGGTTTTTGCGGTTTGAACAGCTCGGGCAAGATCTCCAGGTGCTGGAAAGCGAAAGGCCGGGGCTAACGGGTTTGGCTGACATATTTGCAAGTACCAGCGCTAAGAGAGGTATTCGGCCCAAGACGGGACCGAGTGTAGCCGAGCTTTTTGACGCAGCACCGAGAGCCGACCGCCTCGTTGGCGAGCTATGTCGATTTGAGATCGAGCGATTTGGCTATCAGCGCCCACGAAGGGAGAGCATATGATTATCGTCACCGGCGGTGCCGGATTCATCGGCAGCAACCTGGTGCATGCACTCAATCGCCATGGCTATGACGATGTGCTTGTGGTGGATGAGCTCAGTCAGGGCGAGAAATTCCTCAACATCCGGGATGCGCGGATCACCGATTACCTCGATCGCGAGGATTTCCTGGACTGGCTGGTGGAGAACGGTGATGCCGGCGTGGAGGCGATTTTTCACCTCGGCGCCTGCTCGGATACCACCGAGTGGGATGGGCGTTACATGCTGGATAATAACTACCAGTTCTCGAAAGAGACGCTGGAGATTGCCATCGCGTATGAGATTCCCTTTATCTACGCCTCCTCCGCGGCCGTGTATGGCGATAGCACCGACTTTGAAGAACGGATTGGTGACGAGCGCCCGTTGAATGTTTACGGCTACTCCAAGGCGCTGTTCGATCGGTATGTTGCACGCCGTTTGCCCCAGGTCCGCTCACAGATCGCGGGCCTTCGTTACTTCAACGTCTATGGGCCTCGGGAGCAGCACAAAGGCCGGATGGCAAGCATCGCCTGGCATATGCGTCAGCAGCTGCTCGAACAAGGCGTAGTGAAACTGTTCGAGGGCAGTCACGGCTATGCCAACGGCGAGCAGGTCAGGGACTTCGTCTATGTCGATGATGTGGTCAACCTCAAGCTCTGGTTCATGGACAACCCCGCGGTTTCCGGTGTGTTCAACGTTGGCACTGGCAACGCCGAGCCATTCAATTCCGTGGCACGGGCCGTGATTGATCACTACCAAACCGGCGAGATCGAATACATACCGTTTCCAGACGACTTGCTTGATGCCTATCAGAGCTACACCTGCGCGGACTTGAGCAAACTCCGCCGCGTCGGTTTTGAGTTGCCATTTATGGATGTGGCGAGTGGGGTGGCCGTCTACATGGCATGGCTCGATGCCACCGATAGCCGATGAACGAATCCGCCGAGGCGTTCAAGCCAGCCGTCCTGCACATTAATCTGGCCCGCGGTTGGCGGGGCGGAGAGCAGCAGACATGGCTTTTGATGAAAGAGCTGTCGGCGGCCGGATATCGGCAGGGGCTTTGTGGCTATGCCAACGCCCCGCTCGCTGAACGCGTCAAAATCCTTGATAACGTTACGGTCGTAACGCCGCGCCGTTGTTCCCTCTGGCCGTGGAGCGTGGATCAATGGAGCGTGGCCCATGCCCATGAGGGGCGTGGCGTGTACTTGGCGTGGTGGCTTAAAAAGACGCTCGGTTTGCCTTACCTGGTCACTCGACGCATGCAACACCCACCTAAACCGCGCTTACTCACCAAAGCTGTGTATCGCGATGCCGATGCGCTCGTCGGTATATCTTCGGCGGCTTGTCGGGCGCTTGAGTCCTTCGTGCCAAACCGCCATGTGCATTGCATCCCATCCGTTCATTCCGGCGAGAAAGCGTCACCCGCTGCGTCAGCTGCTATTCGTCAACTCTATGCCAAAGGGCCAGAGTCTATTCTTGTTGGACACGCTGGGGCGTTGGTGGACTCTCATAAGGGGCAAACCCTTCTGATTAAGGCCTGTGAAGCCCTGCGCAGTGACGGGTTCAAAATTACTTGTTTGCTTCTAGGAGACGGGAGAGATCGCCCTGTGCTTGAGAAGATGGCAAGGGGGCGTGATTGGGTCCATCTGCCTGGTTACGTCCACGACATTCAAGATCACCTATCAAGTCTTGATGTCTTTGCTTTCCCCTCTCGGCACGAGGGTCTTGGATCCGTGCTTCTTGAGGCGATGGCTGCAGGCTGTCCAGTGGTCGCGACCGAGGTTGGAGGCATTCCAGACATCATCCAACATCAAACAACGGGGTTACTGGTCCCGCCCAACGATGTAGTGAAACTGGCAGAAGCACTGCGATTTCTCGTATCGGAGCCAAAAAAACGAACGGCCCTTTCTAAAAATGCTTCGAAAGACGTGCGGGATAATTTTTCTGTAAAAAAAATGTTTCTACTGTATCAGAAACGATACACACTGATCTCCGGGAGTTAGCCGAGCCGTGCAACGCCACCTAATCATGAGCCAAGGACGAAATCTTCTCTCATTACGTTGGGAGGATTTAGGCGCCTTTCTTTTTTTCTCGGCAGCATTCGTTATTCCCAGTGGGTATTCAGTTGGCGCTGTCATCCTGCTACTTGGGTCGTTGGCAACTCTACGCATCCCCGACATCAAAAAGGTAGACGCGCGAGTTTGGCTCTTGGTCGGTGCGTTTGCTTTATACGCCCTCTTTTGGAGCATCGATGGGCTGGTGAGGGGTGAGGGAATCCGAGAATTAGACCGGCCGGTGCGATTTTTGCTTGCAGCCTTTGTTTTGATTCGTTTGTACAACAGTCCTCCGTCGGAGGTCAGCGTGTTGCTGGGGATCAGTCTTGGTGCGCTGGCTGCCGGCAGTTTGGCGGTGTATGAATACTATTGGGTTGGAGTATCTCGAGTAAACGGGTTTATGCCGATAAACAGTTTTGGGATGCTAGCGGCTTTATATGCAGGATTCTGTCTGTCGATGGTGCAGGTCCTGAGATTTGAGAAAGCGTACTACTGGGTTTCGTTGATATCCACAGCGGGCGGTCTTCTCGCCGGCGGTGCAGCGTTGTTGTCTGGATCACGTGGCGCGTTTTTGACTCTTGCTGGGTTAGGAGTATGGCTTTTGGCGAAAGAGCTGGTCCGGTGTGGCCGGTGGCAGATACGCCTGTTGATCGTGGTTGCGACATTGGTCGCTGGCATTGTGGTGTATACAGCCTCTGGCACTTCGATAAAACAACGTGTTGACACCGCCGTCGTTGCGGCGACGGCATATGTAGTAGACGGAGAGAGGATCGGAGTGGCTCTCCCGGCGCGGATCGACATGTGGCACGGCGGCTTGATACTTTTTCTTGAAAAACCGTTCACTGGCTGGGGTGAGTCTGGATATCAGTTGCCTTTGGCAAATTTGGTCGATCGCGGAGTCATAGCGGATGATCATGCATCAGGTCGCCATCTACACAACCAGGTAATACACGTTCTGGCCACCAAAGGCATCGTGGGCGTTGCGATACTAACAATTTTGCTCGCCGTCCCATTTTGGCTGGCTTTGAGACAAACGGCTGTAATTCCCGACAAGGCGCTGCAGGGATGTGACAAATTGGATCAAAGCCTGACGGGCGAACTCATACTGATAATGTTGGGCGCATATATATTAGGAGGCATGACCAGGGTGCCTCTTGAGCACCATAGTGGAGTGATGATCTTTTCCTTCGGCTTGATCCTGTTGATAACAGCCCGGCCACCCCGGACTGCCGCCGGAGCGACCTGACCATGGGTCGGGCCTAACCATTCTATCCGGTGCCAACGGTCTCTGAACGGGACTGTCGGGGTAGTCATCGAGTGGAATAATTTACAGCATCTCTTACCAATCGTCTTTGCCGTTTCTTGTCCTCAAGTTATGGTGAACTCCCAGTCGCGCAACTTGGACAAACCGAATCCATAGTTTAACTGTGTCCAACCGCGATTCGTATTCAGGGTATTGGTCCCGTAAGCTTCACGGAGCGAAGAGTCGCGGTATTCATAAACCGAGCCGGCAGTGCGTCAGAAGCCAGAATGTCTATGAGGTGGACCCCATCCTTCGGACCATTGGTAGCGGTTAAGTTGTAAAGACCGGTGGCGTCTTCATCGGCACTAAGTTTCCGGCATATGATCCCAGTGGACCTCAGCCGGGGTTCTTTGATCAAGCG
>NZ_JBAKFM010000004.1:0-256605 GCF_040838495.1 Spiribacter pallidus
CCATGTCCACACTCACCGCCTCGCGCAGCGCCTCCGGGTCGTTGAACACCCGGTACTCCGCGTGATCACCCCCCTGCCAGTCACCGCCAATGAGCACATCACCACCACCGGTGGCGCCGGTGGCATCCACCATCGTGGCTCCACCGAGGCGGATATGATCGGCCTCTACCGTGACCAGCCCGCCGCCGGCAGCGGTGCTTGAGACATCCAGCGTGCCGTTGATTTCGCTCACGGTACCGGCGTCGATGCGGATCTCACCGCCAGCCCCCTGCTCGCTACCCGCGGCAAGGCGGCCAGTGTTGTTCACCGCCCCGTCGGCTTCGAGCACGATCCGTCCGCCCTCAGCGGAGAGCCCCGACGCCTCGATGGTGCCCGTGTTGTTCACCACCCCGCGGGTGAGCTCATCCATGCCCTCGGCGGTCATCACCACCGCGCCGTCGCCCACCTCGATCACACCGCCGTTGTCAATGGCCGCATCCAGTGCGCCGCGCTCGACTTTCATGCTGACCAGCCCGGTGTCCCCGAGCGTGAGCTCCACCGCTTCGGCGGCCGCCAGCGCGACCCCGCCGCTGGGGGCTTCGATGTGCCCGCGCTGTTCGATGGTCGGTGCCACCAGTGCCAGGTGACCGCCCTCGGCGACGTTAATCTCGCCCTCCGCGACAATGCCCGCCTGGGAGCCGCCGGCGAAGCGCAGGCGATCGGCGAGGAAGTCCTCGTCGGCGATTGCCAGTGTCGAGGCCACCAGGCTTCCGGCGTCCACCCGGCTGCCGCTGGCAAAATGGATTCCCGCCTGGTTGACGAGCAGCACCTGGCCGTTGGCGCTCAGCGAGCCGAAAATCTCACTCGGCCGGCCGCTGGTGACCCGGTTCAGCGCCGCGCTCTCACGGCCAGGCTGGATGAATTCCACATGGGCCTCGCGGCCAATGGAAAAACCCTGCCATTCCGTAATCAGACGATCGCTGCGCTGGGTGATGGTCATCACCCGGCCGTCGCGGCCGATGGTGGCGTCACCCGCGGTGATCCGTTCGCCCTGCGGCAATTCGCCTGCCGCCGGGGCCGCCTTCGCCCACTGCCCGGCAAGCCCCAGAGCGGCCACCGAGCCAGAAACCATTGCCACCCGTGCGGCGCGGTGGAGCGCGGTTACCGGTGTCTCACTCATAGCTGCACCACCGCCTGGATCCAGGCACGAGAATCATCGGAGCGCCCATCGGCGTTGTTGCCGTTGACATCCCGCCCGGGGTTGTCACCGATCGCCGTGGCCCAGGTCAGACTCACCGTCAGCCAGTCCCCGCGGGTGAGCGTCAGCCCCAGCCCCGCCCCGTCTATCCGGTAGCTGTTCTCACCGGTGGCCGTGTCAATCGCATAGCCTTCGGGCAAGCGGTCGTTGAGCCGCACCCAGGCAGTGTCGTAGAACGCCGAGACCCGCAGCGAGCCCAGGTCGATAAAGTCCGCCGGCAGCTGATAACGCAGCTCCGCGCGCAGCAGATGCCCTTCGTCCGCCGAGGCCTCACCGCCCGGGTAGGCGCGCACACCACTCGAGCCACCCGGCTGAAAGCTCTGGGAGGAGTCGAGGTTATCCCCCGCCCACTGCCCACGCAGCTCGGTGAAAAGCGTCATCGGACGCTCGCCCAGCGACTGCAGCCGGGAGAGACTGTATTCGACCTTGCTGAAGTCTCCCTCAACACCCAGCTCGTCGGCCTGAGCCTGACCACCGGCGAGGGCAGGCAGATCCACCTCCCCCCACAGCGGCGAGAGAGAGAAGTTGGTCCGACCCGCCGGGCCGAATACCTGATCGGTGTGATCGCCACGCAGGCTCGGACCGAAATAAGTCACCGTCTTGTCGCTGTAGGTCGCGCCGTCGATCTGGTCTTCCAGCGCATCCCGGCTGTAGTCCATACCTACGCTGAGGTTAGTGCTCTGCGAGCGAATCCACGGATAACTCAAGCCGACGCCCTGGGTGACGGAGCTGCCGTCGAGCTCGCTCGGCCCGTCGCTGTTGATCACCTCATATTCCATCTGCGAGACCGACAGATCCGCCGCCAGGCCACTCGGGCCAAGCGGATAGCGGTAATTAAACTGCCCGAGCGCAAGCCCTTCCGCCGCCGTCGCGGAGAAGGTGAGTTGGTCGCCGACACCCAGTGGGTCATTGAGATTGCCCGTCCATCCAAAACGCTCCTGGCCTGTGCTGCGACTGCCGAAATTGCTTGTGTTGGCTGAGCTAGCAAAGAGCGGCCCTTCGCGGACGCTGAGCAGGATATGGGAGCTGCCCTCAGCCTCACCCGCCTCCAGGCGGGCCAGAGCGTCGATGCCCGGCAGGTCATTGATCAACAAGATGGCGCGGTCGAGATCCGCCTGACGAATGGGCTCGCCCGCCGGGATGAGTGCAGTGAGGATCGCGCCAAGGCGCTCCGGGTCGATGCGCAGCGGCCGCGCTCCGATCGCCTCGATACGAAACGCCCGGCCCTGCGTATCCAGCCGGCCCGGCAGAATCTCAATGGTGACCAACCCGTCGGTCACATCCTGCTCGGGCAGATAGGCTCTCGCAAGCACCCAGCCCTCGTCCTTGAGCCGCCGGGTCACCCGCTCGGCAAGCGCCTGCAGCCCCTCGAAATCCAGGGTCTGCCCGATCGCCTCACCCACGGCCTCCTCAAGCGCCGCGGCCTCGACCAGATCGGTGGCGCCCGTGAACTCGACCGACTCGACGGTGACGGTGACCTCGCCGATGCCCGTGAGCTCAGGCAGCGGCGCTTCAACCTCCGGCTCGCGAAGCGGGGCCGGCTCTTCGCGCTGCAGCGCCTCCTCCTGCCGAAGGATCGAGCCGGCATCGACATCGGACTGTGACCCGGTCTGGGATTGCGCCCAGACGACTTCGGATACCGTTGATGCCATAACACACACGATCAGCCCAACAGCGACTCTTGTGAGCATGACCGCTTGCATCTCCTAGGCCAGAAACGACTACAGTTAGAATAAGTTTTTGACCGCCGGGATCAACGGACAAATACTGATAAATTCTTAATTTTTCTGACATTCGCCGACATTACCTTTCATCGCCACGGGCCGGGATCAGCGCCGGGCAATGAATCCGGCCAGGCGACCGGTGACACCATCGCGGCGATAAGAAAAGCAACCGGCATGATCGGAATGAGTACAGCTCCCGATATCGGCCACCTCGCCGATCCCGCGATCGCGAAGCAGCTTTCGGGCCGTAGCCCGCAGGTCGACGCGCCGGTCCTGACCGCGTTGCTCGTACACCGCCGGGCGGCCGGCGGCGTGGAAGGCATCGATCACCTCGCGGCCGACCCCGAACGCGCCAACCCCGATGCAGGGACCGATGCAGGCGGCAAGCCGGGTTGATGGCACTGGCAGGGCCTGGATCACCTGATCGATCACGCCGGCCGCCAGCCCCCGCCAGCCGGCATGAACGGCCGCCACACAAGCGCCATCCCGCTCGGCGAGCAGAACCGGCAGGCAGTCCGCGACCAGCACCGCGCAGGGCTGGCCGGGGCGATCCGACCAGACCCCGTCGGCCGGCGTGATGTCCGGATCCACCGCATCGGTGTGGATCACGCGTGTGCCATGGACTTGTGAAAGCCACCGCGGTGCCATCGCCAACCCAGCGGCCTCGATAAACCGGTGCCGATTGTCCCGCACCCGTGCGGGATCATCGCCGACGTGCAGCGCCAGGTTGAGGCTGTCGTAGGGCGGCGTGCTGACGCCGCCGGTGCGCAGGGTAAAACCAGCGTTGACGCCGGCGACATCCCAGTCCGGCCGCAAAATGACCACCGCTTCGCTCATCGATGGTGCGCCTGGTGCCGGCCGAGGGCATCCCGCAGCCGCGCAAAATCCGCGGGCACCGGCGTCGTCCACGTGCATCGCTCGCCGGTTACCGGGTGTTCGAGGGTCAAGGTCTCGGCATGCAGCGCCTGACGGCGAAAGCCGCGCAGCACATCCGCCACGCTCACCGCCGATGCCGCGGGAGCGTCGGTCATCGGGCCCGCGGCCGGCGACTCGCCCTCCCCGGCCTCGGCGCCCGCAGCCAGCGGCTCGACGGTCACCGCCTCCGCGCCCCCGGGCAGCCGCAGCCGCCCGCCGTAGACCGGGTCGCCGACGATGGGATGGCGGATATGCGCCATGTGGACACGGATCTGATGGGTACGGCCGGTCTCGAGCCGGCATCGCAGCAGGGTGTGCGCGACAAAACGCGTCTCAACCCGATAGTGGGTCACCGCCGGCTTGCCATCGGATCCGCGAACGGCCATTTTCAGCCGATCCCTGGGATGTCGACCGATGGGTGCCTCCACCTTGCCACCGCCCGTAAACGTCCCCACCACTAGGGCCAGATACTCGCGGCCCATGGTCCGGGCCTGCAGCTGGTCGACCAGCGCGGTGTGCGCCTCGAGGGTCTTGGCCACCACCATCAGCCCACTGGTGTCGCGATCGAGCCGGTGCACGATGCCACTGCGCGGCACCCCTGCCAGCGCCGGGTGGTGGTGCAACAACGCATTCTGCAGCGTCCCGGCCGGGTTGCCCGCCCCGGGATGAACCACCAGGCCGGCGGGTTTGTTGATCACAACAAGGGCCGAATCCTCGTGGAGGACATCAAGCGGAATGGGCTCGGGCAACACCGCCCCTTCGTCGGCCTGCCGGGCATCGATGACCACCGCCTCGCCGCCGGCCACCGCGGTCCGGGCCCGGGGCGAGGCACCATCGACGGTCAAGTCACCGGCTTTCAGCCAGCGCTGCAGCCGCGCTCGCGAGAACTCCGGGAAAAGCGCGGCCAGCGCGACATCAAGCCGCTCGCCGGCGGCGCTCTCGGGGATGATGGCTTGTCGCTGAATGCGTTGCATCACTGCGGGGTGTCCGTTGCCTGAAAGCGCTGGGCGCTGCCGGTGCTTTTCTCTAGACTGTGAGTCCGATCAATCGACCACAGTCAGGTGCCATGAAACGCTTTTTGTTGATTCTACTGTCAATCGGCCTGCTTGCGGGTTGCGCGAGCAATAACGACGAACCCAATGAACTGCGCAACGCCGAGGCGGCGGCCATCTACGAGAACGCCAAGCGTGCCATGGACCGAGGCGACTGGCAGACCGCCACCCAGGAGCTTGAATCGCTCCAGGCCCAGTATCCGTTTGGCATTCATGCCACCCAGGCCCAGCTGGATATCATCTACGTCTACTATCGCTCGGGCGATGTGGCCTCGACCGTGGCCGCCGCCGAGCGTTTTCGCCGCATCAACCCACGCCATCGCGCCGTGCCCTACACCTGGTACATGCAGGGCCTGGCCCTTGAAGAGAAAAACGAAGACATGCTCAAGCGCTGGGTGGGGGTAGATGGCACGCTGCGCGACCCGGTGCCCCGCCGCCAGGCGTTTGATGCCTATACCACCGTGGTCGAGCAGTTCCCCGAGAGCGACTACGCCGAAGATGCGCGCACGCGGCTGGACGGGCTTTTTGCCGATGGCGCCCGGTATCAGCTAAGCGTTGCCGAGTTCTACGCCGACCGCCGCGCCTGGGTGGCGGCGGCCCGCCGAGCGATTACGGTCATCGATGAGTTCCCCGGCACGCCCTCGGTCGCACCGGCGCTGGCGCTGCTCGAGCGGGCCTATCGCGAGATCGGCCTCGAGGATCTGGCCGAAGGAGTGGTCGCGGCCCGCGCCCGCGGGGTCGGCGAGACTGACCCGGCAGCGACACCCGTAGCACCCAGTCTTTATGAAAACGAAACCGACGTGGTCCCGCCAGCGCCCCAAGGCGGGGGCAATGCGCCCACCGGCGCCGGCGATATCATGGATATGTAGGCCCGGATCGCCGTCGGCCCGGATCGCCGCGTCGCCGGCTAGAGCGCCTCTTCACCCGAGTCGCCGGTGCGGATGCGCACCGCCTCTTCCACCGGGCTGACAAAGACCTTGCCATCACCGATCTTGCCCGTATTGGCGGCAGCGACGATGGCCTCGACCACCCGCTCGGCCAGCTCGTCACCCACCACGACCTCGACGCGCATCTTGGGCAGAAAATCCACCACATACTCGGCGCCGCGATAAAGCTCGGTGTGGCCCTTCTGCCGGCCAAAGCCCTTGACCTCGGTGACGGTCATGCCGGTGATGCCCACCTCGGCGATGGCCTCGCGCACGTCATCTAGTTTGAAGGGCTTGATGATGGCCTCGATCTTTTTCATTGAAGCACTCCCGTGTACTTGGAGTGCGGCAGTGTAGCAGCCGTCGCCACACGGTGGTGGGCTATGAGCGACCGAACCCCGAGGTAATCGGATAGCGCCGGTCGCGGCCAAAGGCCTTGGTGGTCACCTTGACCCCGGGCGCCGCCTGCCGGCGTTTGTATTCGTTGCGATGCAAAAGCCTGACCACCTGCTCGACCGTGGCCCGGTCATGGCCGGCGGCGACGATCTCATCCACCCCGGCATCCTCCTCGACATAGGCGGCAAGGATGGCGTCGAGGGCTTCATATTCGGGCAGGCTGTCGGTGTCCTTTTGATCCGGGGCCAGCTCGGCGCTGGGCGGACGGGTGAGGACATTCTCGGGGATCACCGGGGCGATGGCGTTGCGATAGCGGGCCAGCCGGTAGACTTCGGTCTTGAAGATGTCCTTGAGCGGCGAGAACCCGCCCACCATGTCGCCATAGAGGGTGGCATAGCCGACGGCCATCTCGCTTTTATTGCCGGTGGCAAGCACCAGCCCGCCCAGTTTGTTGGAGACCGCCATCAGAGTGGTCCCGCGGATCCGCGACTGGAGGTTTTCCTCGGTGACATCCGCCGGCCGATCGCCGAAAACCGGGCCGAGGGCGTCGCGGAACTCATTGAACACCCCCTCGATGGCCACGGTGTCATAGCGCACGCCCAGCGCCTCGACGATGGCCCCGGCATCGGTGTGGCTCATCTCGCTGGTATAGCGGGTGGGCATCATCAGGCAATGCACCCGATCGGCGCCCAGGGCATCCACGGCAATGCAGACGGTCAGCGCCGAGTCGATGCCACCGGAAAGCCCGATGACCACACCGGGGAAGCGATTTTTTTCGATGTAATCGCGCACCCCCCAGACCAGCGCCTCGTAGACCGCCGCCTCGGCGGAGAGCGCCGGCTCGACGGCGCCTTCAAGCGGCGTCCAGCGATCATGGATGCAATCGATATCCACCGGGTAGAGCCCGGTCTCGAACCGCGGGGCGCGCACCATGACATCGCCGCGGGCGTCAAAGGCGCACGAGCCCCCGTCGTAGACCACCTCGTCCTGGCCACCGGCCATATTGCAGTAGAGGATGGGCCGCTGCGACTCGGTGATGCGCTCGCGCAGGACCGACTCGCGGGCGGTGCCTTTATACTGATCGAAGGGCGAGGCATTGAGGTTGACGATGACATCGGCGCCGGCATCGACGGCCCTGGCCACCGGCGCGGCGTGCCAGGCGTCCTCGCAGATGGTCACCCCGACACGGCAGCCATCCACCGACACCACACAGGGGGCGTCACCCGGGGCAAAGTAGCGCAGATCATCGAACACCCCGTAGGTGGGCAGCTCGTGCTTGGCGTAACGGGCCACGACCTGGCCGTCCCGGATCACGAGCGCGGCGTTGTAGAGCCGGCCTTCGATGAGCAGCGGGGCGCCGACGAACACCGTGATGCCGCGGGTCTGCCGGGCGATGCGCTCGACAGCGGCCTCGACGGCGGCGATGAAATCGGGCCGCAGCAGCAGATCATCCGGCGGATAGCCGGTAAGCGTGAGCTCGGGACAGCACACGGCCGTCGCCCCCAGGCGATCTCTCGCCTCGGTGGCCGCCGCGATCACGGCATCGGTGTTGCCCGGCACATCCCCCACCAGGAGGTTGAGCTGGGCCATGGCAAAGCGCAGGCGTTGGCTCATCCGGGCAGGATGCCTCCGCATTGAAGGGGCCGCAATGCGACCCGAGACATGGGGGAGTCAGCCCGTGAAGCAGTCACTGACGCGCTGGCCGATCTCCGCCGGCGACCGCACCGTCGCCACACCGGCTTTCTCGAGCGCGCCAAACTTATCCGCCGCCGTGCCCTTGCCACCGCTGATAATCGCACCGGCATGGCCCATGCGTTTGCCGGGCGGCGCCGTGACACCCGCGATGTAGGCGACCACCGGCTTGCGCACGTTGGACTGAATGAACTCCGCGGCCTCTTCTTCGGCGGTTCCGCCGATCTCGCCGACCATGACAATGCCCTTGGTCTGGCGGTCGGCCTCGAACTGCTCGATTACATCGATAAAGTTCATCCCCTGGATCGGGTCACCGCCGATGCCCACACAGGTGCTCTGCCCCATACCGATATCGGTGGTCTGCTTGACCGCCTCGTAGGTAAGCGTCCCCGAGCGCGAGACGATGCCAATGGACCCGGCTTTGTGGATGTGACCGGGCATGATGCCGATCTTGCACTCATCCGGAGTGATGATGCCCGGGCAGTTGGGCCCGATCAGGGTGGCGTCGTAGAAATCGAGCGCCGCTTTGACCTTGAGCATGTCGAGCACCGGGATGCCCTCGGTGATACAGGCGATGACCTTGATGCCCGCCTCGGCGGCCTCGAGGATGGCGTCGGCGGCAAAGGCCGCCGGCACATAGATCATCGAGGCGTTGGCGGCGGTGTCATCCACCGCGTCGCGGACGGTGTTAAACACCGGCCGGTCGAGATGCGTCTCGCCGCCGCGGCCCGGCGTGGTGCCGCCGACGATGTTGGTGCCATAGGCAATGCACTGCTCGGCGTGAAAGGTGCCCTGCTTCCCGGTGAAGCCCTGGACGATCACCTTGGTGTTTTTGTCCACCAGAATACTCATGCGAATCCCTCGTCGTTGTTCCGGGTTACAGGATCAGGCGCTGACCGCGCCCACCACCTTTTGTGCGCCGTCGGTGAGATCGTCGGCGGGGATGATGTCAAGGCCGCTGTCGGCGAGCAGCTGCTTGCCTTGCTCGACATTGGTGCCCTCGAGCCGCACCACCACCGGGACATTGACGCCCACCTCCTTGACCGCGGCAATCACGCCCTCGGCGATCATGTCGCAGCGCACGATACCGCCGAAGATGTTCACCAAAATGCCCTGCACATCGGGGCTCGCCGAGATGATCTTGAACGCCTCGGTGACCCGCTCTTTGTTGGTCCCGCCACCGACGTCCAGAAAGTTGGCCGGCTCGCCGCCGTGGAGCTTGATCACGTCCATGGTGGCCATGGCAAGGCCGGCACCGTTGACCATGCAACCGATATTGCCGTCGAGGGTGATGTAGTTAAGGCCATGCTCGGCGGCCGCCACCTCGGTCTCGTCCTCCTGGCTGACATCGCGCATATCGGCGATCTCGGCCTGGCGGTTGATCTCGATGGCGTTGTCATCGACGTTGATCTTGGCATCCAGCGCCAGCAGCTCATCGTCACCGGTGACGATGAGCGGATTGATCTCGATCAGGCTGAGGTCGCGATCCTCAAAGCAACGATAGAGCCCGCGCATGATCTGGGTGAGCTGCTTGATCTGCGCCGGGGTCAGGCCAAGCGCGAAGCCCATCTGCCGGCACTGATAGGGCTGCAGCCCGGCCACCGGGTTGACCCGCACGGTGATGATCTTCTCGGGCTCGGTGGCAGCAACCTCTTCGATATCCATGCCGCCGGCAGCAGACCCCATGAAAACCACCCGCTTGCTGGCACGATCGACCAGCGCGCCCAAGTAGATCTCGCGGGCGATGTCGAGGCCTTCTTCGATCATCACCGAATTGATCGGCATGCCATGCTCGTCGGTCTGATGAGTCACCAGCCGGGTGCCGAGCATCGCCTCGGTGTACTGCGTGACCTCGTCCAGGCTCTTGGCGATCTTCACACCGCCGGCCTTGCCCCGACCGCCCGCATGCACCTGCGCCTTGACCACCCAGACCGGGCCGCCGAGCTTTTCTGCCGCTTCCTTGGCCTCGGCCGCGGAACGGGCCACGAAACCCTTGGGAATGGGAATACCGTACTGGCTGAAGATGTGCTTCGCCTGAAACTCGTGAAGGTTCATGGACGCTCCGCCTCCTCCAAAAAATTGGGCGTATTCTCCACGAAACCGCCGCCGGGTTCAAAAATATGTGGCAGTGCAGTATTGAATCGGTGGTAGCGGGAGGGCCGCGGCGTCGGCAGCTCGGGTCGCGACAGCCGCTGTGTCGAAAGGTGCGGTCCCGACATCTGTGATATGGACAACCGCGGTCACGACAACTGTGGTCGCTGCAACCGCGGCCCCACGAGCCGCGGTCTCGACGCCCCGGTCCCGATAACTGCGGTCGCTGCAACCGCGGCCCCACGAGCCGCGGTCTCGACGCCCCGGTCCCGACAGCCCCGGTCCCGACAGCGGCATGAAAACCAGGCCGGCTACAAACACCGTTAGTCAGTGACTCCCTGCCGGCCGAGGCGAGGTTCGGCGCCGGCGAGCCACGATTTGCCCATAGATGTGACGCATTACGCATCATGCTTGTCGCGGCTGCCCAGAGAATAGCCCCCGCGGGAACGCGCCGCGCCTGCCTGGGCGGGATGCTCGGGCGGCGCTTTTAGGCCGCCTCGCCCGGGCCGCGATGGCAGGACCGTCACACTCTGGCGGAAATGTCCGGGCGGGATACGCCAGCCGGCGCCACAAGGAAGTGGCCAGCAGACGCAGGACCGCGTGCCGGCTGCATCCGCGGCAAGCCCGGCGCCCAAGTCAGGCCCGGCACCCACAGCCAGCCTGGCACCCACGGCAGGCCCGGCGCTACCCGCACCATCTACGGAGCGGCACTTGAGACAAGGAGGCCTCTTATGACGCATCAGGTTCAGCACGCAAAGCAGTTTGGTCACTCAGCACAAGCGCGACCGGCATCAGTCGGCCAAGCCGGCTTTACCCTCATCGAACTGATGATCGTCGTCGCCATCGTCGGCATCCTCGCCAGCGTCGCCATCCCGGCCTATTCGGACTACACCGTCCGCGCCAAGGTCACCGAAGCGGTCACCGCCGCCGGCGCCATCAAGACGAGCGTCGCAGATTATTACTACGCGAACGGCGAGTTACCAACGTCGAATGCGGAGGCGGGGATTGCTGAGTCAACTGCCTTTTCTAGCGATGTGATCAGCGAAATCACCATTGAGCCCGGAACCAGCGAAGGTGTGGACGCCGGCACGATCAGCATCGAATTAGACCCGAATCTAGCTTCTGATATCGAATCCGGAAACAAGCTGGTATTCGCTCCCTTCACATCCAACGGGAATATTTCTTGGAGCTGCAGCGTCTCCAAATGGGGCGGGGACTTTCCCTCCAAGTATGCACCGGCAATTTGCAGGGACGCGGGCGGGGCCTAATTACCGGCAGGTCTTGCGATTACCCCCCTTTGTTGCCGAGGCCGCACACGGTCTCGGCACACGCTTTATGCACATCATTAACCGTGATCCGGAACGCTTTATGCGCCTTGTAAGACGTGATGCGTAAACCGTGTGTATCAACGGTGTGCAGCGGTTTGGGAAAAAGGGTTTAACAGCGCGGCCCGGTCCAGCTCGCCCAGCGAACCGATCTCCTTGCAGACCCAGCGACCCGGCACTCTGCAGACCGAGCAAGCTCAACACCATGCAGACCAAGCAACTCCTTTGTCCTGCAGATCCAGCGACCACAGCGCCCAAGACGACAAATACCCTCGGCCTAAACCACAAAACCAGTGCGATCAGCATGTCGTGTCCTGCGCGAATCGGCCGCTCGATCAGCCATCAAGCCGGCCAACAAACCGGCTCGATCATGCTCGAGACCGTCATTGCGCTGCCCGTTGTCCTGCTCCTCGGCCTGCTCATCACGCAATGGGCGTTCATCATCCAAGCACGATCGATGCTCGACCACGCCAGCTACATGGCCGTGCGGGCCGGTGCCCTTAACCAGGGCGAGCTTGCGCCGATGCGTCGGGCTTTCGCGCGGGCGATCACCCCCATGAACCTCGCGGGGACCGGCGCACAGGCATTCGAGACCGCTTTTCTCACTCGCTCGCTGCCGGCCGCCCGGATGCATGCGCGCTTCAAGATCCTCACCCCGACCCGCGCGGCCTTTGCCGACCATGCGCAAACAGACCACCAGGGGCGGCGGTACCTGCCCTACCAGGACCTCGACAAACACCCGCGCAGACCGGGGCGACGTAGTGGCGTGTCACTGCAGCAGGCGACCCGTCTGACACTGGAGGTGACCTACGGACTGGATCTTCTGGTGCCGCTCGCCGGGCCGCTGATCATTGAGGCGGCGCAGGCGGCGGACGCTTTGACCGGCAACTACGACGCCCGCGAACGGCTCATGCTCGCCAATGATCGTCTGCCCATCCGGATCACCACTCAGGCCCGTATGCAAAGCCGTCTCTATTCGACCCGCCATCTGCCACGGCAGTAGCCGCCATCTCTCCGGATCATTCACCGGCCACCGACCACCATCACCGACCGGCGCCACAGACCGCCACAACCGATCTGCTAACCATGGCTCGCCCCCAACTTGACCCTCGTCAATAAGCCGGGCTACCGTCAAACCGACTGTCACAATTCTGTGATGGCTGCCAATCGGCAAGTGGTCGGCATCCTGCCGTCACCCGAAACAGCAACAAGGAGACTTATTGATGAAGTCGTCCGCCATCTTTACCCGCGCCGCCGCCGGCGCGCTGGCCCTGGGCCTTTCCACCGCCGCCTTCGCTGATACCTGGCGCTATGCCCACGAAGAGTTCGAAGGCGATGTCCAGGATGTCTACGCCCTCGCGTTCAAGGACTACATCGAAGACAACTCCGAGCACACCCTCGAAGTCTATCGCTTTGGCGAGCTCGGCGAGTCTGACGACATCATGGAGCAGGCGCAGTCCGGCATCCTCGAGTTCGTCAACCAGTCCCCGGGCTTCAGTGGGGCCTGGCTGCCGGCCGCGCAGATCTTCTTTGTGCCCTACCTGCTGCCCACCGACGAGCAGACCGTCTATGAGTTCTTCGACGAGAGCGAGGCCATCCACGAGATGTTCCCCGAGCTCTATGCCGAGCACGGGCTTGAGCTACTCAAGATGTATCCCGAAGGCGAGATGGTCGTCACTGCCGATGAGCCGGTAACCAGCCCCGCGGAGTTCGACAACAAGAAAATCCGCGTGATGACCAACCCGCTGCTCTCCGAGACCTACAACGCCTTTGGTGCGACGCCGACGCCGCTGCCCTGGGGCGAGGTCTATGGCGGTCTGCAGACCGGTGTCATCGACGGGCAGGAGAACCCGATCTTCTGGATCGAGTCCGGCGGTCTCTACGAAGTCTCGCCCAACCTGATCTTCACCGGTCACGGTTGGTTCGTGACCGCTTCGATGGCCAACAAAGAGTTCTTCGATAGCCTGAGCAGCGACGAGCAGCAGATGCTGCGCGAAGCCGCCGACTACGCCTATGGCGTGACCATGGAGCACATCCAGGGTCTTGCCGATGAGTCGCTGGCGAAGATCCAGGAGGCCTCCGACGAGGTCACCGTCACCCGGCTGACCGACGAGCAGATCCAGGCTTTCAAGGAGCGTGCGCCGCAGGTCGAGGAAGCCTATCTGGAGATGACCGGCGAGGACGGGGCCATGCTGCTTGAGCAGTTCAAGGCCGACCTCGAGGCCGTCCAGGGCAATTAAGGCCCTCCGGACACCGGGTCCGGAACCGGGGGGCGTCCCGAACCGTCGGGCGCCCCCTTTTTGTTTCCATCGGAGAGGGCCATTGCGATGAGCACCGAGGAAGACGAAGCCGCCGAGAAGCGCTACCGTTCGGATCTGCCCGGGCCACTGGGGCTGCTGGATACCTTTCTGGCGCGGCTGGAGGCGGTCATCCTGGGGCTGGGTGTGCTGCTGATGGCCACCAACACCATCGCCAATGTCATCGGCCGGTTCGTGCTGGGGCAGAGCATTTTCTTCTCGGGCGAGATCAACCGCATCCTCATCATCATGATCACCTTTGCGGGGATCGGCTACGCCGCCCGCCATGGCCGGCATATCCGCATGTCGGCGATCTATGACATCTTTCCGGTGATCACCCGCAAGATCCTGATGATCACCATCGCGCTGATCACCTCGGCGGCGATGTTCTTTCTGCTGTACTTCTCGGTGCTCTACATCATCGATCTGCAGAGCAAGGGTCGGGTGCTGCCGGCGCTTGGCTTTCCCATCTGGACGATCTACCTCTGGGTGCCGCTGGGTTTTGGCATCACCGGCATCCAGTACTTTTTGACCGCCATCAAGAACCTGCGCGAGAAGGACGTCTATCTGTCCACCGCCATGGTTGATGGCTACAGCGACACCGAGACCGAGGTCTAGCCATGGCACCGATCATGTTCACCGCCATGGTCATCCTCCTGCTGCTGGGCTTCCCGATGATGGTGCCGCTGATCGCCGGTGCGGTGATCGGCTTTACCATGATGTTCGATGGCTTCGGCCAGATGGAAACCCTCATCCAGCAGATCCTCGCCGGCATCCGGCCGGCCTCGCTGATCGCCGTGCCCATGTTCATCCTCGCCGCCGATATCATGACCCGGGGCACCTCCGCCGAGCGGCTCATCAACATGGTCATGAGCTTTATCGGCCACATCAAAGGCGGCCTTGCAGTGAGCACCGCCGCCTCGTGCACGCTGTTTGGCGCGGTCTCGGGCTCGACCCAGGCCACGGTGGTGGCCATCGGCTCGCCGCTGCGGCCTCGCATGCTGAAAGCCGGGTACAAGGACTCCTTCACCCTGGCACTCATTATCAACGCGAGCGACATCGCCTTTCTGATCCCGCCGAGCATCGGCATGATCGTCTACGGAGTGATCTCCGAGACCTCCATTGGCGAGCTTTTCATCGCCGGTATCGGCCCGGGGCTGATGATCCTTGGCATGTTCGCCGCCTACTGCATGGTCTATGCCCGCCTTAACAACGTCCCCACCGAAGCGAAGGCCAGCTGGCGCGAGCGGCTCTCGGCGGTGCGTCAGGCGCTCTGGCCGCTGGGCTTTCCAGTAATCATCGTCGGTGGCATCTACGGCGGCGTTTTCAGCCCCACCGAGGCGGCAGCGGTGTGCGTGCTCTATGCCGTCATCCTTGAGTTCATCGTCTTCCGCTCGCTCAAGGCCACCGAGATCTGGTCCATTGCCAAATCCACCGGGCTGATCACCGCGGTGGTGTTCATCCTGGTGGGAGCGGGCAATGGCTTTTCGTGGATCATCTCGTTTGCCCAGATCCCGGATGCGGTGCTGAGTGCGGTGGGCATCGATCAGGCCGGGCCGGTGGGTGTGCTCATCGCCATTTGCGTGGCGTTTTTCATCGCCTGCATGTTCGTCGACCCCATTGTGGTCATCCTGGTGCTCACCCCGATCTTCATGCCCGCGGTCGAGGCCACCGGACTTGATCCGGTGCTTGTGGGTATACTGATTACGTTGCAGGTGGCGATTGGCTCGGCAACGCCGCCGTTTGGCTGCGATATCTTTACCGCCATCGCCATTTTCAAGCGCCCCTATATGGAAGTCATCCGCGGCACACCGCCCTTTGTGCTGATGCTGGTGCTCGCCGCCGCACTTTTGATCATGTTCCCGCAGATTGCGCTTGGACTGCGCGATCTGATGTTCAACTAGAGGCTTTGCATGGCGGTATTCAACCGAATCCTGGTCCCGGTGGATGGATCGAGCGGCGCGGTACAGGCGCTGGAAAAGGCGGTGGGGCTGCAGCGACTCACCGATGCCGAGATCTTTGTGCTCTGCGTTTTCAAACACCACAGCCTGCGCGAGGCCTCGATCTCGATGGTCCGGCCCGGCAAGGTCAACCTGCCCGAGGATGCCTTGAAGGAATACGCCACCGACATTGCCATGTCGGCCAAGCAGTACGTGCTCGATCATGACGTGCCCAAGGAGCGGTTGCGGGCCTTTGTCAAAGGCGGCCGGCCGGCAAGCACCATCGTGCAGTTCGCCAAACAGCGCGAGTGTGATCTGATCGTCGTTGGCGCCCAGGGCACCACCGATGAGGCCAGTGTGCTGCTTGGCAGCGTCGCCCATCGGGTGGCCGGTGCCGCCCATTGCCCGGTGCTCGTGGTCTAACGCTGAACACCGCTGGTCGGCCCGCCGGCCGCCCCCGGCCGCACGAGCGCCATCGCCCTGGCGGTTAGCCCGCCGTCAGCAGGACTCCCACCGCCAGCACCGCTAGGCCGATCAAAAGCGATCGGCGCAGCAACGCGTGCATGTCACTGACCGCCTCGGCAGTGAGATCCCGGGGCGTGTCCGCCGGCGGGACGTTCATCGCCGCCAGACCGGTCTCGGCCAGTCGCCACTCCGCATCCCCGCCGAGCGCCTGCTCCCAGGCCTGCCAGGCGGCGCTGAAATGACCCGCCAGCGCCAGCCCCAGCGCCAGTAACCGGTCCGGCACCCAGTCGAGCACCCTCAAGACCCGGCCGGCGGCCTGACAAAACCCGGGGCCGGTGTTGTCCTGACAGTCGGCAAAGGCCCGGGCCATCACCACCAACCGGTAGCCCACCGCGCCCACCGGCCCCAGCAGAACAAACCAGAAGATCGGCGCGATCAGCCGTGTCCGGCCGCGCAACACCACCTGACGGGCGGCCACCTCGGGCATCGCCTCGAGCGGCATGGCCTCGAGCGAGCGGCCGGCCAGCGCGTCGAGCGCCAGCCCCGCCTCGGTCTCGTCCCCCCGGTGCCAGGCTGCGGTAAAAGCGGCCACCTCGGCCTCGAGGGTGCGGCCGCCGCCGAAGGCAAAGCAAAGCGCGGCGACCCCCAACGCCAGCCCCATCAGCCCGAAAAGCGCCTCGCCGAGACCCCACTGCAACACCAGCAATGGCAAAAGCGGCGGCAGTAGCAGCAGCGCCACTCCGCCGCCGTGATTCCACAGCCCACGGGGCAGAAGCCGGCCCTGCAGCCAGGCCGCGTAACGGAAGAACCCCCGGGCGCTGCGCCAGCCCCCCGGGGGCAGATGCGAGTGGGCGACAAGCGCCAGCAGCAGGGCAATGAGTTTCATAGCGCGACCACCCGTTGTTGTGTCACCGGGCGGGTCAGCCCGAGGTTGTCTTCGAGTCGGCCCCAGTCAAAGCACGGGCCCGGATCGCTTTTGCGCCCCGGGGCGATATGGCAATGCCCCACCACTCGATTGCGCCCGATGTCGGGATAGGCCTCGCGCAGTGCGTCGATGACCGGCTCGAGTCGATCGTACTGAACATCGGCATAGGGGGTGTCATCGGTGCCTTCCAGCTCGATGCCAATCGAGAAGTCATTACACCCGCGTCGCCCCTCGAAGGCCGACTCGCCGGCATGCCAGGCGCGTTGGCCAAAGGGCACGAACTGCGTCATGTGCCCATCACGGCGGATCAACAAATGGGCAGAGACCCGAAGGCCGTAGAGCTCGACGAATCGCTCATCCCGGCGGGTATCGAGCTGGTTGGTGAAAAGCCGGTCGATGTAGTCACCGCCAAACGACCCGGCCGGCAGGCTGATGCTGTGGATGACGATCAGCTCGGGCTGACAGCCGCAGGGCCGCGGGCCCCGATTGGGTGAATCAACATAGGAAACCCCGGTCAACAGCCCCGTTGTCCTGTCCACCTGCATCGATGCCCTCCCGCATCACAGCACCGTACTGCGCCCCGTTGAGCGGATGATAGCATTATGGATTGTTTTCGAACTGCGCCCGGAGCCGGCATGTCATCGACGCCCACACAGATCAATCGCCTGGCCGACGCCACCAGCCCGTATCTGCGTCAGCACGCGGACAATCCGGTCCACTGGCAGCCCTGGGACGAGACCGCATTGGCCGCCGCCCGGGACGAGGGCAAGCTGATTCTGCTGTCGATCGGCTACTCGGCCTGTCACTGGTGCCATGTCATGGCCCACGAGAGCTTCGAGGATGCGCAGATCGCGGCACAGATGAACCGCGATTTCATCAATATCAAAGTCGACCGCGAAGAGCGCCCCGATCTCGACCGCATCTATCAGACCGCCCATCAGCTGCTCACCGGCCGGGGCGGTGGCTGGCCGCTGACCGTTTTCCTCACCCCCGATCAGCTGCCGTTTTTTGCCGGCACCTATTTTCCGCGACAGGGCCGCCAGGGCATGCCGGGCTTTGATGCGGTGATGGAGCGGGTCGTCGAGGTCTACCGGGACCGGCCCGAGGAGATCCACGAGCAAAACGCCGATATGCAGCAGGTACTCGAGCGGTTGGCCGCCGTATCCGGCGAGGCTGAGCTGCCCGGCCGCGAGGCGCTGGAGGATGCCCGATTGCAGCTCGGCGAGCGGTTCGACCCGGCCTTTGGCGGGTTTGGCAGCGCGCCCAAGTTTCCGCAGCCGGTCGCCCTCAACCGGCTGTTGCGGCATTACGCCCGCAGCGAGCGATCAGTAGATGCCGATCGCGGGGCACTGCACATGGCCTGTCACACCCTGCGCCGAATGGCGCTGGGCGGGCTCTACGATCAGGTCGGGGGCGGCTTTGCCCGCTACTCGGTGGATGGCGAGTGGATGATCCCGCATTTCGAGAAGATGCTCTCGGACAATGCGCTTTTAATGAGCGTGGCCACCGATGCCCACCGCGCCACCGGGGATCGGTTCTTCCGCCGCATCGCCCGCGAGACCGGCGAGTGGGCACTGCGCGAGATGCGCCTTCCTGAGGGCGGCTTTGCCACCTCGCTGGATGCCGATACCAGCGAGGGCGAAGGGGTGTTCTACCTCTGGACGCCCGATGAGGTGCGCGACGTGCTGGACGCCGACGAGGCCGAGCTGGTGATTCTGCGGCTGGGGCTTGATGAAAAGCCCAACTTCGAGGGCCGGTGGCACCCGCAGGTGCATATGGCGTTCTCAGAGCTTGCCAAGCGATTGCAGACTCCCCGGGACGGGCTGGTGCAGCGTTGGCAGTCCGCGCAGGCCAAGCTGCGCAAAGCGCGGGACGAGCGCGAGCGACCGGGACGCGATGACAAGGCACTGACCGCCTGGAACGCGCTTATGATCCGGGGACTGGCGCGGGCCGGACGGCTGCTGGGGCTGCCCGAATTCATCGACGCGGCCGAGGCGGCCGAGCAGTTTGTGCACCAACATCTCTGGCGCGACGGTCGCCTTCTGGCTAGCTGGCGGGCCGGTCAGGCCGACCTGCCGGGGTATCTGGACGACCACGCCTTTATGCTGGATGCGCTCATCGAGCTGCAGCAGGCCCGCTGGGACAGCCAGCGAATGGCATGGGCCACGCGGTTGGGTGATGTGTTGCTCGAGCAGTTCGAGGATCCCCGGGTGGGCGGGTTTTTCTTTACCGCCGCCGATCACGAGTCGCTCATCCAGCGGCCCCGGACCTTCACCGACGACGCCCTGCCCTCGGGCAACGGCATCGCCGCGCTGGCGCTCAATCGGCTTGCCTGTCTGGTGGGCGAGCCGCGCTATAGCAAAGCCGCGGAACGGGCCGTGCGCGCCGGCGCCGAGCAGCTCGAGCAGACCGCCGCGGCGCAGTGCGCGCTGCTGGATGCACTGGATGAGCTGATCGAACCGCCCGAGGTGGTGGTCGTGCGCGCCGACGACAACGCCCTCGAACACTGGATGGAGGTGGCTAACGCCGCCTACCAGCCCAATCGGCTGGTCTTCACCCCGCCGGTGAATGCCCCGCTTGCCAGCACCCCCGCCGGCGAAACCGGCGCCTGGGTCTGCCGGGGGCACACCTGCCTGCCCAAAGCGGCAACGCCCACCGAACTGGCCGACCGGCTAACAGACACCCCCTGACGCCTCCGCCGACCGGCGGGGGCACAGGGCGTTGCGTGACCGCCCGGCCGCCGGTCGGGCTGTGGCGCCGACGCCACGCCTGTCATCAATCTGCAGTTGAATGTTCATTGAAACGTCCGGGCTCTGTCACCGGAACGTCCCGCTGCTGTCACATCCGATCTGCAAATTGGCGCGCAGTCGCGTCGCACGGCCATCGCGCCGTTGTCGCGGCGAAACAACGCCATTTGCAAATGAGGATTGATGTGATGAAAAACGTATCCAAGCTGGCCCTTTTTGTGGCCGCAGGCATGGTGTCGGCGGGTGTGAACGCTGCCACCATCCAGATTCCTGAGGGCACCGCCTTTGAGCTCGAGGGTGAGTTTGTCTCGAACTACTTCGTTAAAGATGCCGTGGACACGGCGGTTGACACTACGGACGGTGGGGACCCCGAGGAGACCAACGAAAACGACCTCGAAGGCGAGATCGAGTTGGCGTGGTCGGCGGTGCGCTCGTTCGAGAATTTCGATGCCTACACCGAAGCCGCCTTCAAGTTCGAGAACCAGACCGACGATGGAACCGGCACAGAGTTCGACGGCGCCGTCGCCGGCATTGAAGGCGACTTTGGCCAGCTCGAGGTTGGGGCCACCGACAGTGTCTACGAAGACTTAATCACCGACGCGGTGGATATTACCGAGGAGTCGGGGCTGGACTACGGCGGCTACGGGTTTGATGAGAACAACATGCTGACCTACTACAGCCCTGAGACAGCCGGTTTTTCTTTTAACCTGCAGATTGGCATTCTGGATGAGGCCGAAAACAGCACCGAGTCGGAACAGGGCTTCGTCGCCAGTGCTGCCTATGACTTTGGCGTCGGTGCCATCCACGTCGGTTATGATGAGCTTGGTAACACAGCCGATAGCGACGACGGGCTGACCGGTATCGCCACAGTGTTCGAGCTGGGTCTTGCCGAGGTTTCCCTTTCCCACGAGATGGAGACTGACACCAACGATCAGGACACCGATTACACTGGCGTGGCCGTCTCGTACGACTACGGCATGGGCAACCTTTATGGTGCCTATCAGTCGGTTTCACCGGATGTTGGCGATGATCAGTCGCAGTATGCCCTGGGCGTGAGCGCTGCCATCGCCGATGGCTTCGACGTCTACGCCGAATACGCCGATTTTGACGGCCAGGATCCCACTGATGCCGACACCCAGATGACGCTCGGACTCGTGTACGCGTTCTGATCAAAAGCGCCTAGACGACACCCCCATATGGCAAACCGCCCGCCGGCGTCGCTAACCGGTGGGCGGTTTTTTTTAAGGCTATCGGGCAAACATGGCTTGCAGCCGCTCGGTAATTTGACAAGCCGCCTGCTCGTCGAGACGCCCCAGGTGCTCCCGACAACGGGTTTGATCGATGGCACGGAGCTGATCCAGTGCCACCTCGCCTTCCTTGCCGTTGAAACTGATCACAACCCGACACGGCCACTGACGTACTGTGGTCGTCATTGGCGCGATGATCACCGTCGACAAAGACCGGTTGAGTTCATCCGGTGAGATGATGGCGGCCGGGCGGGTCTTGCGCATCTCGGCGCCACGGGTCGGGTTGAGCGTCACCCGATACACCTGGAATCGTTCAATACCCGACGCCATCACCAGGTCCATTCGGTGTCGTCGAATGCGTTATCCGCATCATCCGGGATGAGCAGACCCTCATCGGCGGTCGCCGGGTGCGGCGAGGCGGTGATTGCGGCCTCCCACCCCGCCCGCGGATGGTGACTCGGGGTGATGTAGACACCGCCGTCGCGGACCTCCAGATCAAGCTCGCCTTCGAGCCCACAGTCGCGTATGACCGTGGACGGGATTCGTATCCCTTTGGAGTTACCGATTGGAATCAACCTGACTTTCATGCGCACAAGCTTGTAACCACATTGTGATTACATCAACCTTATCACGACGGACGGGACACTATAAATCCAGCTCTCCCTGCCCGGGTGCAGGCGCGCGGCGGCGTTTGCGTGGCCGTTCCGGGCTGGGGCTGCGGCTTGCATGTTGGCGGCGGATGCGGGCGGATTCGCGGTTGAGATCGCGGCTCGCGCGATGGGCCTTGATGCGGGCGCGGGCCTCGCGGGCGGCCTGTTCGTGATCCACTACCGGCAGCGGGTAGTCCTCGCCCAGCCGCAGGCCATAGCGCCTCTGCAGGGTGGCCGGCATCTTCCAGGGCTCGTGGATCCAGTCCGCCGGCACCTGAGCAAGCGCCGGGATCCAGCGCCGGATGTAATCGCCCTGTGGGTCCTGATCCCGCGACTGTTTGACCGGGTTGTAGATGCGCAACGTGTTAATGCCGGTGGTCCCCGACTGCATCTGAAACTGACAGTAATGGATACCGGGCTCGTAGTCGGTGAATAGCCGCGCCAGATGCAGCGACGGCTCGCGCCAGTGCAGCCACAGGTGATAGCTCGCCACCGCCACCAGCATCGCCCGCATCCGAAAGTTGATCCACCCGTCATGGGCGACCTGCCGCATGCAGGCATCGATAAACGGCACTCCGGTGCGGCCTTCGGCCCAGGCAGCCAGTCGCTCGCCATCCACCGCCGATTCATCGCGCAGCCCGTCATAGCCGCGATGCAGGTTGCGCCACTCGATACTGGGCTCGTCTTCGAGCTTTTGGATGAAATGGCAGTGCCAGTGCAGCCGCGACTCAAACGATTTCAAAGACTGCGCCCAGTTGGATCGGGGGGCGGCGGCCTTGGCTTCGGCCCAGCGGCGGCGATGCGTCTGGACAATCTCGCGAAGCGATAACGTGCCATAGGCGATATGCGCGGAAAGCCGAGAGCAGACATGCTCGGCCGAGCGCGGGCTGGCCATGCCCTGGCGATAGGTCTCGCCCCGCTCGGTCAGAAAGCTTGCTAGCAAGTCCTCGCCGGCCGCCCGCCCACCGGCCTGGCGCCCCGGGCAAGGGGTGTTGTCATAACCCCGCTCGGCCGGCAACGCCGCTATCGCAAGCGGCTTGAGACCGGTGTCAGCAAGCGCCGCCTCGGTCGCCCCCGGGGTTATCGCGGTGGGCGCTTGCACCGGCGGTGCCTTCATCCGCCGCTCCCAGTGCCCGGCCCATTCATCGCGGTCTTTAAGCCCGCGCACCACACCGAACTGCGGCGTCTCATTCAAACCCACACCGCTTGACCGGCACCAGGCCGCCACCGCCCGGTCGCGTTGATAGGTCCAGTGGTTGCCGGTCTCTTCGTGGGCGTGGATGGCCTCGAAGGGCAGAGCCGCATGCAAACGGGCGAACACCTCGGGCAGCTCGCCTTTGATCACCAAAAGCCGCAGCCCACGGCCATGCAGCGCGGCATCCAGCTCGATGAGGGATGCCCGGATGAACGCCCAGTGCCGGGCCGCAGTATCGGGCTGTTGCCAGTAGCCGGGCTCGATGACATAGACCGGTAGCACCGGCCCGGTCGCTGCGGCATTGGCCAGCGGGGCATGGTCGTAGGCGCGCAGATCGCGCTTGAACCAGACAAGCTGCCGGGTCATGAGCGCTTGCGGCTGCGGCGGCAACGCTCGCTGCAATAGCGGACGTTCTCCCAGTCCTTCGCCCATTTGCGCCGCCAGTTAAAGGGGCGCTCGCAGACCGGGCAGATTTTGCTGGGAAGCGGTTTATTCATGGCGGCCAGCCTTGCGTAAATGCCTTTTGCAGGCAAGGACCTTCAATGGACCGGCCCGCACGGGCGAAGTTCGCCGGGCGCGAGTTATCATGCCGATTCACCCTCGAACGTTGGCCACTGCCCTGTCATGACCGACCCGCGCCGTCGCTACGCCCTCACCCAAGCCCATCCCGGCGAAGAGGATCGCTTTTTTGTCGAGGCGCTCGATAAAACCCAATGGCGCCCGGCCGGGACCGGGCCCGAGGGTGATGACTGGGATACGCTCTGGCACGTGGGCATGCCCCCGGTGACGGCGTTCCAGCGGGCCCGGGACGGCCGGCTTGTCAATCACATCCCCGGCAACGGCGCGCTCACCGTCAAATCATCGCTTGCCGATCATATCCACCGCACCCGCGACCAGCTGGCCGCGCTCTACGGCAACGAGAGCGAACCGGCCCAGGCCATGGACATGATCCCGCCGACCTATTGCCTGCCCCGCGACCGGGCGGCACTCGAGGCCGCGGCGGCCGCCGAGCCCGGGGCGCTGTGGCTTTTAAAACCCGCCAACAGCGCCCGGGGCCAGGGCATCCGGCTGCTCGATGACCCCCGCGGCATCCAGCCACCTGGCTCGCCCGCGGGCGGCTGGATCGTCCAGCGCTATCTCGCCGACCCGCATCTCATCGACCACCGCAAGTATGTCCTGCGCCTTTATGTGCTGATCCGCTCGGTGGCGCCGCTGCGGGTCGAGCGCTATGCCCAGGGCTTCGCCAAGCTCGCCTCCCACGCCTACACCCTCGATGACCTCACCGACCCCTACATCCACCAGACCAACCCGGATATCAACGCCACCAATGCGCGGGTGGACGACCCGGTGGTCTTTATTGACCTCGAGGGCTATCGCGCCCGGCTTGCCGCCGAGGGGCAGGATGCCGACGGGCTTTTCAGGCGCATCGACCGCCTCATCGCCCGGGCGGTGTGGGCCGCGCGCCCGACCATGGATCGCGCCACCCGAGCCGCCGGCGCGGATCCCACCTGCTGCTATGAGTTTCTGGGCCTGGACTGTCTGGTGGATCGTGACCGGCGCCCGTGGCTGCTTGAGTGCAACCTCAACCCATCACTCGGGGTGTTCGCCGGCCCGGCGGATGGCGGCGAACAGGAGGCGCGCATCAAACGCGCCATGGTCTATGACCTGGTGGATCGCCTTGGACTCAATGACCCGCAACGGCCCCATCAGGACAGGCCGGCCCCGGCCGGCGGGTTTCAACCACTGGCAAGCGATATCAAAACACTCGCCCCACCCCTGCCCCGGCTCACGCCCGGCCGGGTGGATGAGCATATCGATGACCATGGCCTGCGGCTTTATGACCGCCAGCGGCAACGCTGGCTGCAACCCAACGACACGGCCAGTCTGATCTGGCTGCTGGCCTGCGATGGCCAGGGGCTTGAGGCCATTGTCGACGAACTCCGTGAGCTGCCCGATGCCGATAGCGACCGCGACACCCTGGCGCATACCGTCTGGTCCACCCTGGCGGAGTGGACCCGGCAGGGGCTGTTACACCCGCTGGCCTAACGCCGATTGGATCGCCGCCAGGCCGGCGGCACAGTCCTGGGTGACTCGCCCCTGCGCCTCGGCATCCCCCCGGGTCACCCCCAGCCCCAGTACATAGACCGGTGTGCCGGCGGCCGCCGCGGCGCGCACAAACCGATAACCCGACCAGACCATCAGCGACGAGCCCACAATCCACAACGCCCCGCAGCGCTCGACCGCGGCGAAAGCCTGCTCCACCCGGGTGGCGGGGACGGTCTCGCCAAAGAACACCACCGCGGGCTTTAACATACCGCCACAAGCCTCACAGCCCGGCACCACAAAGTCGCGATAATCCACCCCGGTCAGCTCGGCATCGCCATCCGGGGTGTGGTAGGCGGTAGTGGCGGCATCCACCCAGCCCGGGTTGGCGGACTCGAGCTGGTGTTGATGATGCCGGCGCGGGATGACCCGGCCGCAGTCCAGGCACTCGACCTGATCCAGCCGGCCATGCAGGTCGAGCACCTCGCGGCTGCCCGCCGCCTGGTGCAGGCCATCGACATTCTGGGTGATCAACGCACCCACCAGCCCCGCCGACTCCAGTGCGGCGATGCTGCGATGCGCGGCATTGGGCCGGGCCGTCTCCACCGTGCGCCAGCCCACCAGGCTGCGCGCCCAGTAGCGCTGGCGGCCGCTGGGGCTTTCGGTGAACTCCTTTAGCTGCATGGGCGAACCGCGCTTCCACACCCCGTTGTGGTCACGATAATCGGGGATGCCCGAGCCGGTGGACACCCCGGCGCCGGTGATCACCGCCACCGGCGCCCGGTCGGACAGCGCATCGGCCAGCGCCGGGATGCCCATCTCCAGGGCCGGTTCGGGCAGGGGGCGGACACTCGCCACGTCAGGAACTCCTCAAGACTTTATACCCTCCATCACTCCACACCACCGGCATCGGGTCAACCGTGGCGATGCTGGGGTAGACTGTCGCAGCTTCACGGAGGTTTCAGTGCTCGATCCCATTCAACCGGCCCGGCCCGAGGGGCTTGCGATGATCATCATGCTGGGGGTGATCACCGCCTTCGCGCCCTTATCCATCGATCTCTATCTGCCCGGGCTGCCACTGATCGAGCAGGACCTTGCCACCACCGCGGCGCTCACCCAGCAAAGCTTGAGTCTGTTTTTTATCGGCCTGGCCACCGGACAGTTGCTCTACGGCCCGCTCGCCGATCGCTATGGCCGGCGTGGGCCGCTTCTGGCCGGCACCCTGCTCTATCTCGCCGCCAGCCTGGTCTGCGCCCTCGCCCCCGGCATCGAGGCACTGCTCGGCGCGCGGCTCGCCCAGGGCTTTGGCGCGGCCGCCGGCCCGGTCATCGCCCGGGCGGTGGTCCGTGACATCTACACCGGCCGCCGGGCGGCCCGGGTGATGTCTTTTGTGATCCTGGTGATGACCATGGCGCCGCTGATCGCCCCGGTCCTGGGCGGGTGGCTCAGTGCGACGCTGGGCTGGCGGGCGACGTTCTGGGCGCTGGTGGCGTTTGCCATCACCTGCATTGCCATGATGGTGACCAGCCTGCCCGAGACCCACCCCCTGGATCGCCGGCCCACCGCACCGCTGCGGCGGTTGTTTGCCGGCTACGTCCCCATCCTCCAGGACCCCCTGGCCCTGGCCTATCTGGGCGCCGGTGGCATGGCCTTTGGGGCGCTTTTTGCCTATGTCTCGGGCTCGCCGTTTGTCTACACCCGCGTCTTTGGCGTCGACCAGGCGCATTTCGGGTTGTTCTTTGCCTTGAACGTCGTGGGGCTTTTGATCGGCAACCTCACCAACGGCCAGCTGGTGATGCGCTTTGGCCACCGGCCCATGCTCACCGCCGGGGTGGTGACCATGACCGCCGCTACGCTGGTGATGCTGGTGATGACGCTTGCCGGCATTTCTGGCCAGTGGCTGATTACGCCGGTGCTTTTTATCGCGCTGAGCACCGTGGGGGTGATCGCCGCCAACACCGTGGCGGGGCTGCTGGACCGTCACCCGGCGCATGCCGGGGCGGCATCGGCCCTTTTTGGGGTGTTTCAGTTCGGCCTCGGGGCGTTGTGTGCCTCGGTGGTGGGCTTTATCGATGCCGGGCCGTTGATCACCATGGTGGCGGTGATGAGCGCCGCCGCGGTGCTGGCGCTGGCCTCGGTGGGCGCACTGTGGCTGCAGCTTCGCCGGCCGGCGGTGGCGCTTTGACGAGCGATTCGCGGTATCCTTGCCGGTAGATGACAACGAGGTGGCCCATGGGGCAAATACGCGCAACCCTTTTGATGCTCGCCGCGGCCATACTGGCAACCGGTGGGGCGGCGAGTGGCGTGGCGGCGGCCAGCACCGGCGATGGCACACCCCGGGGCCTGGCGCCCGAGGCGGTGGTCGAGAAGGTGGTCACCGACGCCTTACAGACCATCGCTGAGCAGCATGAGCGCATCCAGGCCGACCGGGACTCGGCCCGGGCCATTTTTGATGAGCGCATCCTGCCCTTTGTGGATACCCAGGTCATGGCGCGTTTTGTCATGGGACCGGCCGCCCGGCAGGCCCAGCCCGGGGAGATCGAGCGGCTCGAATCGGCGCTTGCCCGGCGCATCGGCAACCTCTACGCCGGCGCCCTGCAGCGCTACACCCGCGAGGCGGTGGATTTTGCAAGCGAAGGTGAAGTCGCCCTTCGCACCGTCACCCAGGACGACCGCCGGGCGGTGATTGCCGCCAACGTCCGCGGCCCCCATGTGGATGACATGACGCTGCGCATCCAGCTCTACCACCGCGATGATCGCTGGCGGGTTTTTGATATCGAGACAAGCGGGGTGAGCATCCTGCTGGTCTTTCGCGATGCCCTGCAGTCCGCCGGCCGCAACGGCGATGTCGATGCCATGATCGCCGCCCTCGAAGACGGTGCAGTGGATGTCGACAGCGCCTGGCAGAGCGGCAGCGATCCGGCCGATACCACCGACTGATTGGCCGGCGGTCGGGGCTAGTAGCCGGTCATCTCGAGATACCCCACGCCCTCGGCGTCGCCGGCCACCGCCACGGCCCCTTCCCAGTAGCGCACCGTGGTGGGCATCTCCTGGGCATCCACCCGGGCGGTGATCTCGAGCGCCAGCGAGGCCGCCGGCAAGCTCAGTGTCCAGGCCACCGGATAGCGCGAGCCGGTGCTGGGGCTTTCCCAGTAGCGGGTGGGGGTGAGCTCGAAATCATCGGCGGTGAGGCGTTTTTTGCGGCCATCCGCATCCACCAGAACGCCGGCGGAATGCGGGTCGGTGCGCCCATCGCGCCGGCGCAGTCGATAGACCATGACATCCCGGCCATCGGCAAGCTGCAGGGCAAACCAGTCCCAGCCCTGCTGGTTGGCATCGAGTGCGCTGGTGGACCACTCCCGATCCAGCCAGGCACTGCCCCGGGCCGGCACCCGGCGGCCGTCGAACTCGATTACCCCGTCGGCGGCCAGGCGGGTGTAGGAGTAATAGCGCGAGGCGTTGGCCGGGTCGGCGCCCTTTTGGCTATAGCCGCGATCGCCCTGCAACACATGGGGCTTTAGGGCGTCGACCCGCAGCTCGATGGCAATGCCCTTTTCAGGCGCCCGGGCCTTTAAGGTGGCCGGGAAAAGCGCCGCCGGGCCGTGGCTTTCGATCACCCAATCATCCATCCACACGCGCACCGGCTCGGTCTCGGCGCCGGCAAGGCCCACCGCCCCGCGCTGATAGCGCTCGCTTGCCCGGTGCTCGCCACCGTCGATATCGGTGATCGCAAAATGCCCCATCCAGGCCTGACGGCTCGCCCAGTCGGAGGCGCGATCCTCGGCCCGCGGCGCCAGCGCCGAGCGGAACAGCGTTAACTGAAAACCGTAGTCCCGGCCATCCTCGCCGGTGAGATTGCCGGTGAAATACCACCACTCGGTGCGATAGTCGGGGTGGGCGCCATGATCCTGCGGAAAGTCCAGGGGCGCGGGCCCGGTCACCCGGGCAAAGGCATCGGCATCGGCGGTCGGCCCCATGGTCTCGGCCAGGCTCTGCCCGGCGGGGGTGGGGGGCGCGCTCAGGCCGCCGGTCCGCAGCCAGGCGATGGCCCCGCCGGTGATGACAAGTGCCAGTAACACCAGCAATGTTGGATCGGCTCGCCGCATCACTCCCCCTTGAGTCCCTCGACAATCGGCATCCGCGCCGCCCGCCAGGCCGGATAGACCGCGGCGATCAGCGCCGCCACCACCGCCAGCATGACCCCTTCGACCAGCGGCGCGGCCTGAAGGTCAAACCCCATGGTCCAGCCATAGGCCCGGCGGTTGATGACAAAAACCAGCAACCCGGCAAGCGCCACCCCCAGCGGGATGGCCCAGAGCCCGGCGATCAGGCCCAAAAGCCCGCTCTGCCCGCCCACCAAACCGGCAAGCCCGCGACGGGTCACGCCGGTGGCACGCAAAACGGCAAACTCGCGCATCCGATCGAGGTGCAAGGCCATCAACGCACTGATCACGCCCACAAACGCCACCAGCCCCGCCAGCCAGCGCAAAACCTCGGTAATGGCAAAGGTGCGGTCAAAGATCATCAGCGACTGCTCGAAAACCGCCGCGTTATCCGTCACCCGACCGCCCGGGACACCCGCGAGCAGGCCTTCCAGGCGTCGGCCCAGCGTCGTTCGGTCAGCATCGGTGGTGGCATGGACGCTAATGCCATCGATCCCCTCGTCGTCGAAAAAGCGCTGATAGAGCGAGCGGCGCATGAGCACCACGCCGGTGGGTGCGGAATAGTCGCGGTAGACTCCCGCCACCCGCAGGCTGACATCACCGCTAGGCAGCGGCAGGATCAGCCGGTCGTCCACCGCCAGTTGCCGGCGCGCGGCAAAGGGCTCGCTAACCAGCACCGCCGCGTCATCTTCGAACGCCGCCCGGGCGGCGGCCGGATCGCCCTGGCGGATTGCCACCTCGGGCCGACGGCCATCGGGCAGCCCCAGGGCCCAGAGCTCCACCGGCCCGTCGGCGGTGGGCAGCTCGTACCAGCGAGAGCGGCTGACAAAATCCACCGCCTCGAGTGCGGCGGCCTCATCCGCCTGGCCGTCGGTCAGTGAGGCCGGCGCGGTGAGGTAGAAATCCGCCGCCAGCGAGCCGGCGAGCCAGTCGACCACACTGCCGCGAAAGCTCGCGATCATAATCGCCACGCCGATCACCGCCGCCACCGCCACCGAAAGCGCAGCCACCGCCACACCAGTGCGGCTCAACGAAGCCACCGCGCCTTCGACGATCAACCCGGCGTAGGGACGACCGGTGACCCGGGGTCGCAGCAGGCCGCCGGTCAGCAGGATCACCCCCGGTGCCAGAAACGCCGCCCCCAGGATCAAGGCAAACAACCCGGCAAAGGCGGGGACCAGGGCATCGCTCAATGCGATTACTGCGGCGCCTAAGATCAGCAATCCACCGCCACCAACCGAAGCTCGGGTGGCCAGCCAGCGCGCGCGGCGCTCGAGATCCGATCGCGAAAGCGCCGAGCGCGGCGGGGTGGCGGCAGCTTCCCGGGCCGGTGCCAGGGCGGCCAGCAACGAGCCGCCCAGACCGACCAGCAACCCGGCCGCCAGGCTCCAGGCCGAGAGCACCAAATCACCGGCGGCGCGCTCGAAGTAAACATCGTTGACGGTCTGTAGCACCAGCCCCACCAGGCCGTGGGCGAGCGCAAAGCCAAGGCCCAGGCCCATGATCGTGCCCGCCGCGGCGATTAAAAGCGCATCACCCAGGACCTGCAGCAGGATCTCGCGACGTTGCACTCCCATCGCCCGCAACACCCCGATCGTCGGACGCCGGCGGACCGAGAGAAAGCTTAGCGTGTTGAACACCAGAAAGGCCCCCACCACCACCGCCAGCAGCGACAGGGCGGTCAAGTTGATGTGAAAGGCCCGGCTCATCTGCAACACCGAGTTGCTGCTCGCCGCCGCGGGCACCAACCGCACGCCGGATGGCAGGGTGGTGGCAAGCGCCCCGGCCTCATCATCCGTCAGGATCAAATCGATGCGATCCAGCCGGCCGAGGCGGCCCAGCAGGCTTTGGGCGGCGGCAATATCCGCAAGGATCAGCCCCCGGCCCTGGTCTTCTGGGTCGTCCACCACCGCCACCACGGTGACCCGCCGCGACTCGCCGGCCACCACCAAGTCCAGGTGATCACCGGCGGCGACCCCCAGCCGTTCGGCCTCGCCACTGCCGATGGCCACGGCATCATCCCGCAGCAGCAGATCGTTAAAGGCGTCCCCCAGGCCCTCGCCACTGCCGAGCGGCCGCTGGAACGGACCCTCGGCAAAGGCATCCAGCCCCAGCAATGTCATGGGCCGGCGCGACTCGTTGACAAGGGTCACCCCGCCCTGGATGACCGGTGCGGCCTGGCGCAGGCCCTGCTCGGTACGAAGCCGGGTGTAGACACGCTCATCCAGGCCCTTTGGCCCACCCACCAGCTGATGCGTGGCCTTGCCGGTGACCGATTCCAGCGAGACCCGCATCGCCTCGCGGGCGGAGTGGTTGGCAAGGTCCACCGCCACCACTACGGCCACGGCGATGGCCACGCCCAGTACGGCGAGGCCGGTCTGCAGCGGGTGGCGACGCAGGTCGCTGCGGCCGATCCGGCCGAGCAGTCGGTTCACGAAAGCGCCTCCGCCGGGGTGCTGTCATCGTCGGTGGTCTCGGCGTCGGCGGCCACCAGTTGCCCGTCTCGGATGGTTAAAAGCTGATCGGCGAGACCGGCCACCTCGCGGGCGTGGGTGACCATCACCAGGGTCCGGCCCTCGGCCCGGCAGAGTGCATCCAAAAGCCCCACGATGCGCTCGGCGTTTTCCAGATCCAGGTTGCCGGTGGGCTCGTCGGCCAGGATGAACTCCGGGCCATGGATCAGCGCCCGAGCGATGGCCACGCGCTGTTGCTCGCCGCCGGAGAGCCGATCCGGCCAGTCTGCGCCCCGGCCCGGCAGCCCCACCCGCTCGAGCCAGCCCTCAACCCGGCCGTCGTCGGCAAGCCCGTTCAAGGTCAGCGGCAGGCGCAGGTTATCCGCCACCGACAGCGTGGCGATGAGGTTGTAGGACTGGAACACAAACCCCATCCGCCGCCGACGCAGCGCGGTGAGGGCCCGGTCGCTGAGGGTGGCGATATCGGTGCCATCAATCCGCACCGTCCCGCGGCTGGGCAGATCCAGGCCCCCGAGCAGGTTGAGCAGGGTGGATTTGCCCGAGCCGCTGCGGCCAACCACCACCACAAACTCGCCGGCCCGGATGTGGCCGGAGACGTCGGTGAGGACCGTGCGGCGGGGCGATGTCCCGTACCAGCGGCTCAGTGCTTCGAAGGCAATGTCGGCCATGGAAGGCTCCCGGGTTTTACTGGCTGACCGATGGGGTGGCGACAGGTTCCAACCGTATCGCATATCCGCCCTGCCGGGGCTTTGTTATGCTGTCAGGCGACACTTTTTTCTGGATCCTCCGCATGACCGACCCCGACGGTGCCGAGATCGGCCCTCGCATCTACGAAGTGCCCCAGGGCGACGACCGCGAGCGACTCACCTGCCCGGACTGTGGCTTTATCGCCTATGAAAACCCCCGCATCGTGGTCGGCGTGGTGGCCCGGGCCGAGGATGAGCGCATTCTGCTCTGCCGCCGGGCCATCCCGCCGAGCATCGGCTACTGGACCCTGCCGGCCGGCTACATGGAGCTTGGCGAGACCGCCGAGGCCGGCGCCATGCGCGAGGCCTGGGAAGAGGCCCGGGCGCGGCTCACGCTGACCGGGCTGCTGGCGGTCTACAGCCTGGCGCGTATCCATCAGGTGCAGTTGATCTACCGGGCCGTGCTCACCGACGCGAACGTCGCCGCCGGCCCGGAGTCGCAGGCCGTCGGGCTTTTCCATTACTCGGACCTGCCCTGGGACGAGCTGGCCTTCCCGACGGTGGAGTGGGCCCTCACCCAGGATCACCAGGCCCATATGGAAGGCCACGGGCAGGCCTTTGCCAACCCGGCCACGGACGGCTGACCGGTCATGCAACCAACTAATAAGGAGCAAGCCATGGCGACAGCGACCCTGGGCGGCGGCTGCTTTTGGTGTATCGAGGCGGTGTTCCAAAAGCTAAAGGGCGTGCAGCAGGTGACCTCGGGCTATGCCGGCGGCCATGTGCCCGATCCGGATTATCGGCAGGTCTGTACCGGGCGCACGGGGCATGCCGAGGTGGTGCAGATCCAATACGACCCGTCGGTGATCGGCTTCGAGCCGCTGCTCGAGGTGTTTTTTGCCATCCATGACCCCACTACCAAGGATCGGCAGGGGGCCGACGTGGGCCCGCAGTACCGGTCGATCATCCTGTGGGCCGACGAGACGCAGCGCGACATCGCGCAGACGGTGATCGACCGGCTGACCCATGAGGGTGCGTTTGATGATCCTATCGTCACCGAGATCCAGCCGCTTGAGCGGTTCTATTCCGCCGAGGCCAATCATCAGGACTTCTACCGGACCAACGCCCCGATGCCCTACTGCCAGGTGGTCATCGAGCCCAAGCTCGAGAAGGCTCGATCCACCTTCGCGGCATTGATGGCCGAGTAGCGCCCGCCCGGTGGCGGACGGGGCAAAGGGTCAGTCGTCCGCCGGCGCCTCTTGGACCAGCACCCACGGGGCGGCCACCACGGCCCAGAGCACCGGGTCACGGGCATGCCAGTCACGGGCATCCGATTCGCTGGCGCGCCAGACCTGACGGGCGGTCATCCATTCCATCACCCGGGCCTCGTCATCGCGGACAAAGGCCGCCGCCACGGCCACCAGATCCAACGACGGCTCGACCTTCACCACCACCCCCCGGGCAAAATGCCGGGCCAGTTCGGCCCAGCGAATGCGGCCGGTTTCGGTGTTCAGGCGGGTCTCCAGGGGGATGTCTGAGTCACTCATACGGAATATCCAGTCGCCCATCGGGCGTTGCGTTTTTGCAACTTTATCAGGCCTGACTAGAACGTCATCACGCAACTGCCTGAAAAATTCAGGAGATTTTTTTGCGACAGGGCGTTTGCATGGGGCAAAAAACTAGGCTATGTTTCTTCCTGTGCGCAACAACGTGGACCTCTGTGTTGCATTTGCACCACAGCGACTCGAAAAGGCGTACATTAATCGAACAGTCGGGGTAGCTCCCCGGCATGAATGTTCAAACCTAACCCATATGGGGGAATTTGAAATGATGAAGAAGACAACTTCTGCCCTGGCCGTCGCGGCCCTGCTGGGCACCGGCGCAGCTTCCGCTGCTACGTTCCAGGTAAATGACAACACCTCATTCGGCGTCGCGGCCAACATCGGCTACTCGTACGTTGACGGGACGAACGCTGACGGTAGCAGCAACACCCGCCTCGCCGACAACTCCTCGGACCTGCGCTTCTCCGGCGAGGCGGTAAGTGATTCGGGGCTGACGAGTGAGCTTTACATCGAACTCGACAAGTTCGGTACCACTGATGGTGACGTTCTGCAGGACATCAACACGGATCAGATGTACATCGGCCTTGGCGGTGACTTCGGCAACGTGCAGCTGGGCACAGACATTGGCACTTATGGCGTAGTTGATGGACTCAAGGACATTGACATCTGGAGCGGTGTGACCGGATTCGGCAACGACGACGACAACGCGATCCGCTACACGCTACCCGAGATGAATGGTCTGAGCGTGCAGCTGGGTGCCAACGCCTACGACGATGCTGACGAGCAGGGAGACGGTACCTCCGTCAATGCGGGCGTGGTTTACGACCTCGGTAACGTATCGCTCTCCGCGGCGGTCGATAATCGCGGCGGCCTGGATACCGGCGATGACACGCTCTACGGACTCGGTGTTGCCACATCTCTTGGCGGCGCGAACATCCACGCCACTTACGAAGAAGATACCGCGGCTGAGGTGACGCTCATGTCATTGACGTCCACCTACAGCGTCGATAGCTGGTACTTCTACGGTGTGGCACAGAGCGTGGAAGGCGACGACGAAGCCGCGCTGCAGAATGTTGTGACGGCCGCTGGTGATGACTCGGTGACCCAGCTGAACTTTGGCGTTGGCTACTCGATCATGGACAACGTCACCGTTTATGCGGAGGCAACCCGCCAGGGTCAGGACAACGATGCTGGAGATCAGAACTCGCTGAGTGTGTTTGTCTCGTTCTAATAAGGACATCTTTCCTGACAGTAAAGCGGCCTCCGGGCCGCTTTTTTTTGCCTGAAAGAAAGGCGCTGGACGGCCTTCAACCCAATTCACTGGACGTAGGGCCGATGCCGGCATAGGCTGCGCCGCCATGAGTGCCCGGGACTGGTTGTTGTTGGTGATTCTCTCCACGGTCTGGGGCGGATCGTTTTTCTTCTTTGAGGTGGCGTTGCAGACACTGCCGCCTTTTACGGTAGTGCTTGGCCGGGTGGGCCTGGGCGCGATTATCCTGCTCGCCGTTGCCCGGGCCCGGGGCGAGCGGCTGCCTTTCTCCGCCGCCATCGCCCGGCGTTATCTGCTGCTGGGGGGCATCAGCAACGCCCTGCCCTTTTCGTTCATCGTCTGGGGGCAGACGCAAATCCCCAGTGGATTGGCCTCGATCATCAACGCCATGACGCCCATCTGGGCGGTGTTGGTGGGACTGATGATCGGCAGTGACGAGCGGTTGACGCCGGCGAAGGCCGTGGGCGTTGTGCTCGGCTTCTGCGGGGTGGCCGTCCTGATGGGGCCCGACCTGCTGCAGGAACTCGACCCCTACAGCCTGGGCCAGCTCTCGGTGCTGGGGGCGACGATTTGCTATGGCTTTGCCGTGCACTATGGCCGGCGGTTTGGCGACACGCCGGCGCTGGTCAATGCCGCCTATATGCTCACCGCCGCCACCGTCTGGTTGACCCCGGTGGCGTTACTGGTCGACCAGCCCTGGACCCTCGACCCGGGGCTGACCGGTTGGGGGGCGCTGCTGGGGCTATCGATCATCTGCACCGCCTTTGCCTATCTGCTTTATTTCCGCATCCTGGCCTCGGCCGGGGCCACCAACATGTCGTTGGTGACCTTTCTGGTGCCCGTCTCGGCCATCACCCTGGGGGCGGTGTTGCTGGGTGAACGCCTGGGGCCTACGGCCTTTGCCGGCATGGCCATTCTCTTTGCCGGGCTTGCCATTATCGACGGCCGGGCCCTACGACTGATCCGCGGGCGCTGAGTCGCTGTCAGCCGCCTCCGCCAGGGGCCGGAAAAGGGCCTCGACCGCCGCCGGGTCCAGTGCCTCGTCGGTGGCGCCACCGGCTTCGCCCAGCAACCGCTCGCCCAGGGCGGCCTTGTCACGCTGCAGCCCCATGATCCGGTCCTCCACCGTATCCCGGGTGAGCAGATGATAGACAAACACCGGCTGATCCTGGCCGATGCGGTGGGCACGGTCCGTCGCCTGGCGGGTCACCGCCGGGTTCCACCACGGATCATAGTGGATCACCGTATCCGCGGCGGTGAGGTTGAGCCCCGTGCCCCCGGCCTTGAGGCTGACCAGAAAGATCGGCACCTCGCCGCTCTGGAACCGCTGCACCTGCCCTTCCCGATCCCGGGTCTCACCAGTCAGCCGGGCCCAGTCGAGCCCCCGGGCCGCCAGCGCGGCCTCGATGATCGAGAGCATGCGGGTGAACTGCGAGAAGATCAGCATCCGCCGGCCGCCCTGCAAAAGATCATCCACCAGCTCCATCAACAAATCCATCTTGGCCGACTCGCGGGCGGTGGCCGGGGCGTTGGCCACAAGCTGCGGGTCACAGCAGACCTCGCGCAGCTTGAGCAGGGCATCGAGGATCAACACCCGGGACGAGCCGCTGCCATGCCCGGCCTGGGCCAGGGCCTCACGCACCCGGGCGTGCTGGCCGGCGCGAAGCTGCTCGTAGAGGGTGCGCTGGCCGCCGGTCAACTCGGCATAGAGGGGGATTTCGGTTTTGGCGGGCAGATCCCGGGCGATGGCCTGTTTAGTCCGGCGCAGCAAAAAGGGACGCACCCGCTCGCGCAGGGCCTCGAGCCGGCCGGCGTCCTCGTCCTGCTCGATGGGGCGGCGGTAGACGCGCTTGAACGCCGAGGCATTGCCCAGAAGCCCAGGCACGGCAAAATCAAACTGCGCCCAGAGCTCGCCTAGGTGGTTTTCAAGCGGTGTGCCGGTGAGGCTCAGGCGTTGATGGGCCTGGATGGCGCGCACCGCCCGGGCCGCCTGGGCGCGGGGGTTTTTCACCGCCTGGGCCTCGTCCAGCACCAGCAAATGCCAGGGCTGGGCCTGGAGGGCTTCGATATCCCGGACCAGCAGGCTGTAGGTAGTGAGCACCACATCATATCGGCCCAGCCGGCCATAGGCGCTGTGGCGTTGGGGCCCGTGCAGGCGCAGGACCGAAAGCCCGGGGGCAAACCGGCCGATCTCGCGCGCCCAGTTAAAAAGCAGACTGGTGGGCACCACCACCAGGCTGGGCAGCGCCGCCCGGCCGGATTCTTTCTCCAGCAGCAGGTGGCTGATGATCTGAAGCGTCTTGCCAAGCCCCATGTCATCGGCAAGCACCCCGCCCAACTCCAACCTTGCTAAGCGCTGCAGCCAGGCCACGCCCTCGCGCTGATAGGGCCGCAGCTCACCATGGAGCCCGCGGGGGGTAGCAATGTCGTCGCACTCCGCCATGGCCTCGAGCTCGCCGCCCAGCCGCCGCAGATCCGCATCGCCCACCCAGTCGAGCCCATCGCCTTCGGCCCGGGCCAGTCGATCGAGCACATTGGCCCGGCCCACCGGCAGCATCAGCCGTCCGTCCCGCAGCTGCGCGGCCGGGTCATAAAGCTCAGTGAGGCCTTTTAACAATGGCACCAGGCGCTTGGCAGGCACCGGCACCAGCCGCCCATCGCCCAGATCCACCAGCAGATGGCTGTCCGGGTCGATGGCATCTAGATACCCGGGCGCCATGGCCTCGGGGTTTTCGCGGATAAGCCCCAAAAGCAGCGGGATGAAGGCATGGCGCTCGCCATCGACCTCGATGGCAAGATCCAACCCGAACCAGCCCGGCTGCTGTGGCTCGCGACGGGCCTCGGCCTGCCAGCGATCTGCCGCCACCAGCCGCCACGGAAAGCAGGGCTCGGTGATCACCCGCCAGCCGTCGGCCTGCAGGGCGGGCACGGTGCCGGCGACGAACTTGCGCCAGTCGCCGGCCTGATCCGGCGCCAGGCGGCTTTCGTTCATGCTGCCGGTGGGCTTGAGCCCGGCCTCGGTCAGTCTCGCGCGGGCCCGCTGCTCGGCGGCCGGATCGCGGGGGTATTCGCGAAGCTCGCCGGCCTCGAAGGCGGTGATGCACTCGCCGGTGTCATCGGCATGCACCGGATGACCGTCATAGTCAAAGCCGAATACCGCCACCGCCTCGCCCCGCTCGAGGCGACTGCCCCGGCCCGGCTCGTCCAGGCGGGTCAGTCGCAGCGTGGGCACCGGCGCGACACCGGTCATGCGGCGGCGCCGGGGCGCTTGTGGGGTGGGTAGCGGCAGATCCCGGCGGGCCATTTCATCGGCCATCGCGGGCACCTCGGCCGGCGCTACCGCCGGGCCCTTTTCAAGCCCCTCGATGAGCGCCGGCGCAAGCCCGGTCTCGAGCACGCCGAAGGCCCCGCTCGATGGCTCGAGCCACAGCGGAGGTTGACCCGGCAGCGCCACGGCACCGTCATCGGCCACCGGCACAAGGCGCTGGGTGCCATCGTCACGCACCCGCCAGCGGAACCGCCCCGGCCGCGCTTCGGCCGGCTGCAGGGCCGGATTGTCCGGGGACTGCCAGTGGGCCTGACCGGTCTCGGCCATGGCTTTTAAAAGGAAATCCAGATCGGCCCCGGCGATGGGCTGACCGGGTTCGGGCAAAAGCCGCAGCAGCCGGCGATCGGCTGGGGTGAGCAGCCCCTCGGGGGCGCGCCGCAGCCCCTGAAAGGGCAGAAGCCGACCATAGCCGCCCTGGCGACGGCGCCGCGCGCGGCGCAGGGTGACACTGACCGCACCGGCTTCATCGCGATCCAGCAGATAGATCAGCACCTCGGGGTGGCGGGGACTGGGGCGGCCCTCGGTGGTGTTGTCGGCGTGCAGGGCCTCGAGCTCAGCGAGCCATTGGGTGATGGCCGGGTTGGCCTTGCGCAGCCCCGCCGGGGTCTTTCGGCCCAGGTAGTAGAGCAGCGCCGCCACGGCATGGGCGCAATGGCCGCCGGCCTCACAGCTACAAAAGGGGGTGACCGGCCGGGCCGACGGCAGGGGATGGATGCGGCAGTCCACCGAATGGACATGCCGGCGGTCGGCCTGGACGCGGGCAAAAAACCCCTGGCCACCCGGGCTGCAGTCGATCACCGCCTGGGCGCGCAGCAGCCGCTCGCCCGCCTCCAGCGCCTCGCGCGGAAAGTCGGCCCAGATGGCGGCTTCGCCGCGCTCTGCAATCCAAGCCTCTAGCGGTTCGCCCAACGCCATGCTCCCGGGTATGCCATGAACAACCCGACAGCATACGCCGATTCAATTTCAATTGGGTATCGTCCGGCTCCGATTAACCGCCGCTCACCGGCGGCAGTAGGACAAGGGTCTCATCCGGGGCGATGGTCGCCTGGCGCGATCGCATGGTATCGCCCACCGCGCAGGCGACGCGGGGCAGGTGGGGCGCCAGACCGGGGTAGGTCTCGACCAGCGCCTGTAGCACCTGCTCGATGGGAGCTGGTTGGGTGAGCGGGGTCTCCACCCGATCGCTGCCGGCGGCCTCACGCAATAAGCCATAGAGTTCAACTTGCATAACGCCCTCCCGAGACCTTTTCCATTATCCATAAAAAACCCCGCTCGGGGCGGGGTTCGGGGTATGGCTGGGGGACCAGGATTCGAACCTGGGTTGACGGAGTCAGAGTCCGCAGTCCTACCGCTAGACGATCCCCCAATAAACCTTTTAGCGCTTCGAGAACTGGGTCGCGCGACGGGCCTTGTGCAACCCGATTTTCTTGCGCTCGACCATCCGGGCATCCCGGGTGACGTACCCGGCCTTGCGCAGGCTGCCCTTGAGCTCTTCATCGTAGTTGATCAGCGCCCGGGTGATCCCGTGACGGATCGCACCGGCCTGACCGCTGGAGCCGCCGCCCTCAACACTGACCTTGATGTCGAGTTTGTTGCTGGTCTCGGTGAGCTCCAGGGGCTGGCGGACCACCATGCGGGCGGTCTCGCGGCCGAAGTACTCATCAAGCGGCTTGCCGTTGACGGTGATGTTGCCGCTGCCGGGGCGCATGTTGACCCGGGCCGCGGAGGTCTTGCGTCGACCGGTGCCGTAATACTGTTCCACTGCCATCGCTTGCTTGCTCCGACTCAGATTTCCAGCGCCTGGGGCTGCTGGGCGTGATGCTGGTGTTCGCTACCGCTGTAGACCTTAAGCTTTTTGATCATCTCGCGGCCCAGGCGGTTTTTGGGCAGCATGCCTTTGACGGCAAACTGAATAGCCCGCTCGGGATGCTCGTCGATGAGCTTCTCGAAGGTTGTCGACTTCATATTGCCGACATAGCCGGTGAAGCGATGATAGGTCTTTTGCTGCGCCTTGCGGCCGGTGATGTTCACCTGCTCGGCGTTGACCACGACGATGTAGTCACCGGTATCCACGTGGGGGGTGAACTCTGGCTTGTGCTTGCCCCGCAGGCGAAAGGCGATCTCCGAGGCGAGCCGCCCCAGGGTCTTGCCTGCGGCATCCACCACATACCAGTCACGCTGCACTTCCGCCGCTTTGGCGCTGAATGTCTTCATGGGTGTCCAATCTCCGAAGCCGACGCTCCCGAATTAAGACCGCGCAGTTTACACAGCGCCGCCCCCCGAGACAACCGCATCAACCCTGCGCCACCACCTCGTAGCTGTGGGTCACCGGACAGGCCTTGGCCAGCATGATGGAAGCCGAGCAGTATTTCTCGGCCGATAGCTGCACGGCTCGGGCCACGGCGGCGTCCTTGAGCCCCTCGCCGCTGACCCGGAAATGCAGATGGATCGCGGTAAAGACCTTGGGCGGTGTCTCGGCCCGCTCGGCTTCGACCTCGACCTCGCAGTCCGAGACCGGGTGCCGGCCCCGCTCGAGGATGTAGACCACATCTACCGCCGAGCAGCAGCCCAGGCTTTGCAGCATCAACTCCATGGGGCGGGGCCCGCGCTCTTGCCCGCCCAGATCCGGCGGTCCATCCACCGTTAGTCGGTGGCCGCTGCCGGTCTCCGAGGCAAAGGCCATGCCGTCGAGCCAGCGTGCACGGGCCTTCATGGCGTATCCCCCATGTCTGCACCCCTCCAGATGGGTCATTTGAGCGAACCGTGGACTGAGTATAACTTCCGGCCCGCTTGGCTCGAAATCCGTTTCAGGCAACAAGACAGGGAGGTTTCATGTCACCCGAGACCATCCGATTCTTCGAACGCCCCGCCATCGTCGAACTGCTGCGGCACTGCAAACGCGACCGCTATCAGCCCGGCGCCCTGCTACTCCAGCGCGATGCCCCCAGCCAATGGCTGTATCTGCTGCTGGAAGGCTCGGTCAGCGTGCTCGAGGACGACGAGGAGGGCCGGGAACTGATCCTCGCCTATCTCAACCCCGGGGATTTCTTTGGCGAGATGGGGCTTTTCGGGGATACCGGCCGGCGCAGCGCCTGGGTGCGGGCGCGCAGCCACTGCCGGGTGGCGGCCATCAGCTACGAGCGCTTTGGCCAGCTCCAGCAGCGTGCCCCGCAGGTCCTCCACCCGGTGATCGAGCAGATGACCCGCCGGCTGCGCCATACCAACCGGCGCTTCCGCGACCTGGCGTTCGAGGATGTCCGAAGCCGGGTGATCGCCACGCTCGATGACCTGGCGCGCCAGCCCGATGCCATGACCCATCCGGATGGCATGCAGCTAAAAATCACCCGCATCGAACTGGGACGTCTGGTGGGCTGCTCGCGCGAGATGGTCGGCCGGGTACTCAAGGACCTGGAGGATGACCGGCTCATCTCGGCCGAGGGCCGGCGCATCGTCGTCCGCGATGCCCGTTAGGCGATCGCCCCGCGACCGTGACACCCGGCGCACCGCGGTGGCCTAGAAAAGCTCGGCGAGCTTCTCGCCGGGCGCCTCGGCGCGCATGAACGCCTCGCCCACCAAAAACGCGTTGACCCCGTCGGCCTGGATCTGGGCGACATCGGCGCGGGTGTGGATGCCGCTTTCGCAGACCAGTCGGGTGCCATTCGGCACCTCTGCGGCCAGGCGCGTGGTGGTGGCGATATCCGTCTCAAAGCTGCGCAGATCGCGGTTATTGATGCCAAGCAGCGGCGGCGAAATCGCAAGGGCGCGCGCCAGCTCGTCATGGTCATGGACCTCGACCAGGACATCCATGCCGAGCTCGGTGGCCAGATCATGAAGCGCCTTGAGTCGGGCATCGTCCAGGATGGCGACGATCAGCAACACGCAATCTGCCCCCAGGGCTCGGGATTCGATGACCTGATAGGGGTCGATGACAAAATCCTTGCGGATCACCGGCAGTGTGCAGGCCGCCCGGGCCGCTTGCAGATGCGCATCGGCGCCGGCAAAGAAATCCGCCTCGGTAAGTACTGACAGGCAGCTCGCCCCGCCGGCCTCGTAGCTGCGAGCGACCGCGGCCGGGTTGTAGGGATCGCGCAACACCCCCTTGCTGGGCGAGGCTTTCTTGGCCTCGGCAATCACCGCCGGCCGGCCGGCGGCAAGCCGGGCATCGATCGCCGCCACAAACCCACGGGGTGCGTCGGCTTCGGCCAGGGCCTCGCGAAGCGCCGCCTCGGGCCGGGCCCGGCGCGCGGCCTCGAGACGCTCGGCCTTGCGCTCGACGATGCGTTTTAGGATATCCGGCGCCGAGTCGAGGGCGCTCATGGCTCGCCGCCCAGGCGCTGGCTGACGGTGAGAAAATCATCAAACCGCTCGCGCACCGCCCCTTCGGCGAGCAGCGTCTGCGCCCGGCGCACCCCATCGGCCAGATCCGGGGCGAGGCCGGCGACATGGATGGCGGCGCCGGCGTTGATTGCCACCAGATCTGTCGCCGGGCCGGTTCGACCATCAAAGACCGCTTCGATGATCTCGAGGCTCTCCTCGGCCGAGTCCACTTTCAGCTGATCCAGCGAGGCCGGCGTCATGCCGAAATCCTCGGGGCGGATCAGATACTCGCGCACCTCACCGCCCTTGAGCTCCGCCACCCGGGTGGCGGCCCCGATGCTGATCTCATCGAGCCCATCTTCAGAGTGCACCACCATCACCCGTTCGCTGCCCAGGGTCTGGAGCACCTCGGCCATGGGCCGGACCCAGCGGTCGCTGAAAACCCCCAAAAGCTGATTGGGCGCGCCGGCCGGGTTGGTCAGCGGCCCGAGCAGGTTGAACACCGTGCGTACGCTCATTTCCTTGCGCGGGCCGATGGCATGGCGCATGGCCTGATGATGCTGGGGGGCGAACAAAAACCCCACCCCCACGGTGTCGATGCACTCGGCGACCGCCGCCGGATCGAGCGCCAGGTTGGCGCCGGCGGTCTGCAGCAGATCGGCGCTGCCTGAACGGCTCGAGACCGAGCGATTGCCATGCTTGGCCACCCGTCCGCCGGCGGCGGCCACCACAAAGGCCGAGGCGGTGGAGATATTGAACGTCCCCCGCGAATCACCTCCGGTGCCGCAAGTATCCACCAGATGGGTGGGGTCCACCGCCACCCGGGTAGCGAGCTCGCGCATCACACCGGCGGCGGCGGCGATCTCCTCGACGGTCTCGCCCTTGACGGCCAGCCCGACCAGAAAACCGCCAATCTGGGCCGGTGTCGCCTCGCCGGTCATGATATAGCGCATCACCACGCTCATCTGCTCGGCGCTTAGATCGGTGCCATCCATGACCTCGCGGATTGCCGCCTGCATCTCCATGCGCGATCCCCCTCAGGCTGCGGCGGCTGGCCGCGTGAGAAAATTGTTCAAAAGCTCGTGCCCGGCGCCGGTGAGTATGGACTCGGGGTGGAACTGCACCCCTTCGATATCCAGCTCGCGGTGCCGGATCCCCATGATCTCCTCAAGCGAGCCATCCTCGAAGGCCGTCCAGGCGGTCAGCTCAAAGCACGCCGGCAGCGTCGAGGCATCGAGCACCAGCGAGTGATAGCGGGTGGCCTCCATGGGCTGGGGCAGTCCGGCAAAGACCCCCTGGCCGCGGTGGTGGACCGCCGAGGTCTTGCCATGCATCACCGAGCGGGCGTGGATGACATCACCGCCGAAGGCCTGACCGATGGCCTGATGGCCCAGACAGACCCCCAGCATGGGGATCTGCCCCGCGAGCTCGCGGGCCACCGCCAGCGACACCCCCGCCTCGTTGGGGGTGCAGGGGCCGGGGGACAGCACGATGCGCTCGGGCGCCAGGCGCTTGATCTCGTCGACAGTGATCGCGTCGTTGCGTTTGACCACCACCTCGGCGCCCAGCTCACCCAGGTATTGCACCAGGTTGTAGGTAAACGAGTCGTAGTTGTCGATCATCAAAAGCATGTCGCCCCCCCCGGGCTCAGGGCCCGTCCAGCCCCGCCTCGGCCATGGCCACGGCGCGGAAAAGCGCCCGGCCCTTGTTGACTGTCTCTTCCCATTCCGCCGCCGGATCCGAGTCGTGGACCACGCCGCCCCCGGCCTGCACATGGACCCGGCCATCCTTGATGACCGCGGTGCGAATGGCAATGGCGGTATCCATGTTGCCCGACCACGACAGATACCCCACGGCACCGCCGTAGACGCCCCGCTTGACCGGCTCGACCTCGTCGATGATCTCCATCGCGCGGATCTTGGGCGCGCCGCTCAGCGTCCCCGCCGGGTGGGTGGCGCGCAGCAGATCCATCGGCCCCAGGCCTTCACGCAGCGTGCCGGTGACGTTCGAAACAATATGCATGACATGGCTGTAGCGTTCGATGGTCATCTGATCAGTCAGTCGCACCGACCCCACCTCGCTGACCCGGCCGATGTCATTGCGGCCCAGATCGATGAGCATCAAATGCTCGGCGCGCTCCTTGGGGTCGGCCAGCAGCTCGGCCTCGAGGGCCTGGTCCTCGTCGCGGTGGCGGCCGCGCCGGCGGGTGCCGGCGATGGGCCGGACCGTGGCCTCACCATCCTCGAGCCGCGCGAGGATCTCCGGCGACGAGCCCACCACCTGAAAGTCGCCAAAATCCAGATAGAAAAGATACGGCGAGGGGTTGGTGCAGCGAAGCGCGCGGTAGAGATCCAGCGGCCGGCCGCCATAATCGGCACTCATCCGCCGCGAGGGGACCACCTGCATGCAATCGCCATCGACGATGTACTGCCGGATGCGCCCGACCATGGCCAGATAATCGTCGCGCTCGATCGACGAGTCGAAATCCTCTTCGGCCACCGCCCGGGGCGGGGCCGGCCGGGCATAGGCAAGGGCCTCCTCGCGCAGCTGCCCGGCCAGCGCCTCGAGTCGGGCCTCGCCGTGGGCCAGGGCATCCGCCTCGTCCGGGTCGATGTTAACGATGAGATAAAGCCGGCCGGCGAGGTTGTCGAACACCAGTACCTCGTCGGATTCCATGAGCAGGATATCCGGCACCCCCAGGGGGTCCGGGTTGGGGCATTCGGCAAGCCGGGGCTCGATATAGCGGATGGTGTCGTAGCCAAAATACCCCACCAACCCGCCGAGAAAACGGGGCAGACCGGGCAGATCCTCCGGCGGGGCAGCGGTCACGGCGCGGTGACGATGCTCGACCCACGCCAGCGGATCTTCTACCGACTGGCTGGCGATCCGCTCACCGTCCGCCCAGGTCTCGACCTGGTGGCCGTAGATCCGGTACTGACGCCGGCAGGGCAGCCCGATAATGGAATACCGCCCCCATTGCTCGCCGCCCTGGACCGATTCAAAAAGATAGCTGCCGGCCGCCGCCGCCAGCTTGAGATAGGTCGAAAGCGGGGTGTCGAGATCCGCCAGCAAGGCCTTGACCAGCGGCACCCGGCCATAACCGGCCCGGGCATGGGCCTTGAGGGTGTCAGACTGCATCGTGCATCGCCCCAAGTGCTGCAAGCCGCGCCGCCAAGGCGTCCACGCGAAGGGTCATCGCCGCGGGATGATCGGCAAATACCGCCTCATCGCCTGGATAGCCATAAGGCACACGCACCATGGGCATGCCCGCCGCCCAGGCGGCATCCCGGTCCGCCGCCGAGTCGCCGACATAAAGGCTCTGTCCGGCGGCGACCCCCAGCTGCGCGGCGGCATGTAATAGGGGTGCCGGATCGGGCTTTTTAACCGCCAGGGTGTCGCCACTGACCCGCACGGCAAAAAACCGCTCGAGCCCCAGCGCCTCGAGCAACGGTAAGGTGAAGGCGCCGGGCTTGTTGGTCACGACCGCCATGGGACACTCCAGTGCCGCGAGCTGGGCCAACCCCTCGACCACCCCGTCGTAGACCCGGCTGGCTTGCACCAGACAGTCGCGGTAGTGGTGGAAAAACGCCGCCATGGCCGCCTCGGTCTGGGCGGGTTCGGCGTCAATCTCTCGCTGCCCGGCGAGCGCCCGGGCCACCAGCCGCCGGGCCCCATTGCCAATCCATGCCCGGGCCTGGGCTTCGGTGATCGGCGGGCGGCCCAGATCGGCCAGGCTGCGATTGACCGCCGTGGTCAGATCCGGGGCGCTATCCACCAGGGTGCCGTCCAGATCGAACAAAACCGCCTGGGGGTAGAAAAGCGTCATCGCCCGGCCCCGGCACGGCGGCGCATCTCGGTGATGACCGCGGCATAGTCGGGCTGGCCGAAAATCGCCGAGCCGGCGACCACCGTATCGGCTCCGGCGGCCACCACATCGGCGATGTTATCCGGGCCCACCCCGCCGTCGACCTCGAGCCGCACCGGCCGATGGTGCGCATCGATCAGCGCCCGGGCCTCGCGCAGCTTCTCGAGGGTGGCGGGGATGAACTTTTGCCCGCCAAACCCGGGGTTGACCGACATCAAAAGCACCAGATCTACCTTGTCGATGACATAGCGCAGGCAATCGAGCGGTGTTGCCGGGTTGAATACAAGCCCCGTCTGACAGCCCTGGTCGCGGATGAGCTGGAGACTGCGGTCGATATGGTCACTCGCCTCGGGGTGAAAGCTGATGAGCGTGGCACCGGCGGCGGCAAAATCGGGGATGAGCCGATCCACCGGCCGGACCATGAGGTGGACATCGATGGGCGCGGTGATGCCATGGCCGCGCAGAGCCTGACAGACCACCGGGCCAAAACTCAGGTTGGGCACATAGTGATTGTCCATGACATCAAAATGCACCCAGTCGGCACCGGCGTGGAGGACATCGGCCACCTCTTCGCCCAACCGGGCAAAGTCGGCCGCCAGAATGGATGGGGCAATGACAAGATCCTGCATAGGCGGAATGCTAGCAGAAGGGCGGATCACTCGCGCCCCCGGCGCAGCCCCTCGAGCAGCGAGCGTCGCACGGCGATGAAATCGGCCGGGCCGTTGAGCCGCGCCAGCTGAAGCGCCCCCTGGGCGGCGGCCAGTATCACCCGCGCCTCGTCCGCGGGGTCTGCTTGAAAACCGAATTCGCCAATCTCCCGGCCTTCGGCAAGGGCATCCGCGAGGAAGGCCAGCAAGTCCTCGCGCAGGCCCTCGGCCTCGGCACAGGCCGCCGATGGCAGGCTGGCGTACTCCACCCCGGCCACCCCCAGCGGATCGACCCGTTCGCGCTCGAGGTTGCGGCCGGTCAGATCCAGAAACCGCCGCAACCGGGCCGTGGGGCTGGGGCTGGTCTGGCCCAGCTGCTCGCGCCACCAGATGAAATGCTCGCGATAGGCAGCGAACACCGCGGTGACCAGGGCCTCTTTGGTGGCAAAGTGGTAATGCACCGCGCTGCTACGGATCTCGAGCGCCGCGGCGATCTGCCCAAAGCTAAAGCCGTGATAACCGCGCTGCTGCAGCCACTGCGCTGCCAGGCGCAGGATCCGCCGACGGGTCTCGCCCCGGGGGCGACGCTGACCGGCGGCCACCGACTATGCGCCGATGGCCAGCTCGGCCAGGTTGCAGGGCCGATGCCGGACATCCAGCTGGTCGTGGAGGATGCCATCCCAGCCGTCGCGACAGGCCCCGGGCGAGCCCGGCAGGGCCGCCACCAGGGTGTGGTTGGCGACACCAGCCAGCACCCGGGACTGCAGCATCGAGGTGCCGATCTTCTCGCGCGAGATCTGCCGGAAGAGCTCGCCGAACCCCGGGATCTCGCGATCCAGCAACACCCTCACGGCATCCGGGGTCACATCCCGGTCGGTAAAGCCGGTCCCGCCGGTGGTGATCACCGCCTGAACCGCCGCATCGGCGATCCACGCCGAGACCACCCGCCGGATCTGGTAGCGATCGTCCACCACGATTTCGCGGGCCACCACCCGGTGGCCGTCGGCCCGGGCGCGCTGCTCGAGGGTGTCACCCGAGCGGTCATCCGCGCTGCCCCGCGTATCCGAGACGGTGAGAATGGCAATGGCAATGGGGGTGAAGGTGCGCTGGGTGCTGGTCAACGTGGCGGCTCCTTATCCGGTCAGCGCTCAAAATACCCGCTCGGGGCGCGGCACACCAAGCCGGCAAGGCTGTACAATGGACGTTTCATCCAAAAGCAGGAGTAGGCATGGAGTCTCGGCGGATTGCGGTCGTGGGCGCGGGTGTCGCCGGCATTGGCGCAGCGTGGCTGCTAGCGCGGCGACACGAGGTGACGCTTTTCGAGGCCAACGACCGCCTGGGCGGGCACAGCAACACCGTGAGCTGCGACATGCCCGAGGGCGAGATCCCCGTCGATACCGGGTTTATCGTCTACAACGAGCCCAACTACCCGCAGCTCTCGGCGCTTTTCCGGCATATCGACCAGCCCACCCACGCCTCGGATATGTCCTTTGCCTTTGCCGCCACCGACATCGACTTGGAATATGCCGGCAGCGGACTGGGGACATTGTTTGCCCAGCGCCGCAACCTGCTGCGGCCCCGGTTCTGGGGCATGGTCCGCGATATCCTGCGCTTCAACCGCGAGGGCAATGCCCGGCTGGACAGCGGCCGCGGCCACGACCAGACCCTGGGCGAGCTGCTGGATGAGCTCAAACTGGGCGAGGCGTTCCGGCGGTTCTACCTGCTGCCCATGAGTGCCGCGATCTGGTCGTGCCCGCAGGATGTCATGCTGCGCTTCCCGGCGCGGTCGTTTTTGCAGTTTTTCTACAACCACGGGCTCATCCAGCTGCGTGACCGGCCGCAGTGGCGCACGGTCACCGGCGGCAGCCGCGAGTACATCCGCCGCATGCGACCGGCCATCCACCAGATCCACACCGGCACCCCGGTGCACTCGGTCCGGCGCACCGCCGATGGCGTGCGCCTGGGCGGCGCGGCCGGTGATCTGGGCGAATACGATGCGGTGGTCATCGCCAGCCACGCCGACCAGGCCCTTGGCATGCTCGATCAGCCAAGCGACGACGAGGCCCGGCTGCTCGGGGCCTTTGGCTATTCCGACAACGATGCCTGGCTGCATACCGATGCGGCTTTGATGCCGCGGCGCCGGGCGGTCTGGTCGTCCTGGAACCATCTCACTGCCCGCAGCCGCGATGGCCAGCAGCCGGTCTCGGTGACCTACTGGATGAACCGGCTGCAGGCGCTGCCAACGGCAACGGATATCCTGGTCACCCTCAACCCGCTGCAGGCACCCGACCCGGCCCGGGTCATCCGGCATCAGCGCTACGCCCACCCGATCTTCGATCAGGCGGCCATCGCCGCCCAGGGGCAGCTCAACGACATCCAGGGCGTCGACCGGATCTGGTATTGCGGCAGCTATCACGGCTACGGCTTCCACGAGGATGCCTTTGCCAGCGCCGTGCGCGTGGCCGAGCGCCTCGGCGCGCCACCGCCGTGGATGGGCGAAGCGCCGGTGCAGGACAGCTCCTCGCCGCAACTCGCCCCGGCGCCGCTGGGTGCAGGGGCAACCGCCTGACCATGCCATCGGCGGGCCATGACAAGAGACCGGCCGCCCTTGCCATCTACCCCGGCCGGCTGATCCACGAGCGACGGGTCAAACCGCATTACCGGTTTGCTTACCGGGTCTTCAGCCTGTGTCTGGATGTGGACCGGCTCGATGAGGCCGCCCGGCGGCACCGGTTTTTCTCGCGCAACCGCTTCAACCTGATCGGCTTCTACGACCGCGACCACGGGCCCAAGGACGGCTCGTCGCTGCGGCCGTGGATCGACCGGCAGCTCACCGCGGCCGGCATCGATCTCGAAGGCGGCCGGGTCGAGCTGCTCTGCTACCCGCGGGTGCTGGGCTATGTCTTCAACCCGCTGAGCCTGTGGTTCTGTCGGCATGCCGATGGCAGCCTGCGGGCGGTGCTTGCCGAGGTGCGCAACACATTTGACGAGTGGCACGGCTATCTCATCCACGACGAGGGCCGGCCCCTGCCAGAGCGGCTCGAGGATCGGGCCGGCAAGGTGTTTCATGTCTCGCCGTTTCTGCCCCGCGAGGGGCACTACCGGTTCCGGTTGCAGGCCCCGGCCGAGCGCTACCACGCGACGGTCAACTGGCATAACGCAAGCGATCCGGAACAGCCGGCGCTGATCGCGGTCCAGAGCGGCAGGCGAGCGCGCGGCGGCGATCGGGGCTTGCTCCGCGTGGCGGTCACTGTACCCTTGATGACCTTAAAGGTGATCGCCGCCATCCACTGGCAGGCGCTCAAGATATGGCTTCGGGGCGGTCGGTTTTACCGCAAGCCGGCACCGCCGGAATCGGAGATCAGTCAATGACAGGTTCCCAACAGGCGGTCATCCAGCTGCCCTCGCCACTCCCCGTGGCCGCACGCATTCTGCTTGGCTGGTTCAGCCGACTGCGACGCGGCCGCATGGAAGGCCAGATGCCCGATGGCGAGCCGTTTCTCATCCAGGGCGCCGAACCCGGTCCCACCGGCAGCATCCGGCTGCACCGGCCAACCCGTATGGTCGCGCGCATCGCCACGCGGGGGTCGGTGGGCTTTGCCGAGAGCTACATGGCCGGCGACTGGTCCAGCGCGGATACCGCCCATCTGCTCGAGCTCATGCTGCGCAACGAGGATGCCTTCAGCCGCAACATGGAGCCCCACTGGCTGCATCGACTGCGCCTGGCGCTGCGCCACCGCGGCCGCAGCAACACCCGGCGGGGCAGCCGGCGCAACATCGCCGCCCATTATGATCTTGGCAACGAGTTCTACCGCCACTGGCTCGACGAGACCATGACCTACTCGGCGGCCATTTTCGAGCACCCGGATCAGCCGCTTGCCGAGGCCCAACGGCACAAGTACCAGCAGCTGCTGGATGCCATCGGTGCCCGGCCGGGCGAGCACATCCTCGAGATCGGCTGCGGCTGGGGCGGCTTTGCCATGGAAGCGGCCCGCCGGGGCATCCGGGTGACCGGGCTGACGCTCTCGACCGAGCAGCTCGCCTGGGCGCGCAGCCGCATCGCCGAGGCCGGGTTCTCGGATCTGGTGGAACTGCGGCTGCAGGACTACCGCGACACCGCAGGGCAGTTCGACCACGCGGTCTCGATCGAGATGCTCGAGGCGGTGGGCGAAGACTACTGGCCCGCCTACTTCCGCATGCTCCACGACCGCATCCGGCCCGGCGGACGGGTCGGGCTGCATGGCATTACCATCGACGAGCCGCGCTACGAGGACTATCGCCGGCGGCCGGATTTCATCCAGCGCTATATCTTCCCGGGCGGCATGCTGCCCTCGCCCACCCGGCTCGAACAGGAGTGCCGCGCGGCGGATCTGGCGGTCGCCGACAGCACCGGGCTGGGCCAGCACTACGCCGCCACGCTGCTTCAGTGGGACAGCCGCTTTGTCCGGGCCCTGCCCGAGATCCGGGCGTTGGGGTTTGACGAGCGGTTCATCAACATGTGGCGCTATTACCTCGCCTACTGCTACGCGGGCTTTCGCACCGGCACCATCGATGTCAAACGCCTGGTGTTGACCCGCCCGTGACCCTCGGCCGCGGCCGGACCCTCCTCTACGGCCTGCCGGCGCTGCCGCTGGCGGTCATGGGGGTGCCCATGTATGTCTTTCTGCCGGGATTCTATGGCGAGACCCTGGGGCTGGCGGCGGTCGGCACCGCACTGCTCGTCGCCCGGCTCTGGGATGTGGTCACCGATCCGCTGATCGGCAGCCTGGGCGACCGGCTTAAGACCCGCTGGGGCCGGCGACGGCCACTGATAGCCGCCGGGCTGCCCATCCTGCTGGTCAGTGCCTGGGCGCTCTTTCGCCCGCCGGCGGAGGTGGATCTTGTCTATCTGCTGGGCTGGGGCCTGGCGGCCTATCTGGGCTGGACGCTGATGAGCCTGCCCTACACCGCCTGGGGGGCCGAGCTCACCGAGGACTACGATGGCCGGGCCAGCCTGACCGCCGCCCGCGAGGGGTTCATGCTGGCCGGCACGCTGCTGGCCATCGCCTGGCCGACGATCATGGGGGCCGGACGCGCCGACGCCGAGACCCTGGCCGGACTCGCCTGGCTGCTGGTGATTGCCCTGCCGCTGACCGTGGGCGTGACGCTCTGGCGGGTGCCAGAGTACCGGCTGGCCGCTCACCCGGTGGGCTGGCGGGCCGGGTGGGCGTTGCTGCGCCATAACAAGCCCTTTTTGCGGCTTCTGCTTGCCTATGTGATGAATGGGCTTGCCAACGGTCTGCCCGCGTCACTGTTTACGCTATTCGTCGCCCATGTCCTGCTGGCCGAGGCCTGGGCCGGGCCATTGCTGCTTGTCTACTTTGTCATCGGCATCGCCGCATTGCCCGGCTGGCTGTGGCTTTCACGGCGGATCGGCAAACACCGCACGTGGGCCATTTCCATGCTCTGGACCTCGGCGGTTTTCATCTGGGTGCCCTTCCTCGGCCCCGGCGATACCTGGGCGTTTTTGCTGATCTGCGTGCTCTCGGGGGTGGGGGTGGCCGTGGATATGGCCCTGCCGGCGGCCATCCAGGCCGATCTGGTCGATCTGGACACCGCCGCCGGCGGCGGCCGTCGCACCGGGTTATACTTCGGCATCTGGAACATGGCCACCAAACTGGCCCTGGCGCTGGCGGTGGGCATCGCCTTTCCGCTGCTCGAGGGGTTTGGCTTTGATGCCACCGCGATCGACAACCGCGATGGCACACTGGCGCTTGCCATGTTCTACGGGGCGGTGCCGGTGGCGTTCAAGCTGCTCGCCACCGCCTTGATGTGGCACTTCCCCGTGGACCGGCGCATGCAGACCGCCACCCGCGCCCGCGTCCACGCCGTCGAGGGCAAGCCCGAGCCGCTAGGCTGAGCCGGGCACCTCAAGCCGGCGCCGCAGCCACCGCATCAAACCGCCCACCACCGGAAACTGCGCGTAAAGCCCACCGGCGGCATCCCAGTAGTCGACATGCTCGCGGACCCGGCCATCGCTGGCGAGCACCACCCGCGAGACGCCGACCACCGGCTGCCGGGGGTGGCGGTCGCGCTTGAGGCGAAAATGAAACCGCCACTGGATATACCCCACCGAGGCCGAGGCATCGTCCACACATTCCAGCACCTCGAACCGGGCCTCGGCACAGTTGGCGAACATATGCTCGAACACCGCGCGGATCCCCGCCAGGCCGGTGACCGCGTTGAACGGATCTTCGAAGCGGGCGTTTTCCACGAAAACCGTATCCAGCCGATCCAGATCCGCCGGGGTAAGGCTGGCGAAGAAATCGGCGTAGCGCGCCAGCGCGCTCACGACTGCACCATCCGCCGGGTCAGGGCGAAGTACCAGCGATAGGGCAGCAGCCGCAGCAGCTTGAGCGTCCAGGCAAAGCGCTTGGGAAAGAAGATCTCAAAGCCGGCGTCATCGATTTCGCGGTGGATGTAATCCGCCGCCGCCTCGGGGGTGATGAGCTGTGGCATGTGAAAGCGGTTTTTCTCGGTCAGGCGGGTTTTCACGAACCCCGGGTTGATCACCCGCAGGCTCACCCCTGTGCCGACCAGCGCCGGGCGCAACGACTCGGCCATGTTCAGCACCGCCGCCTTGCTGGCGCCGTACGGCGCGGCCTGGGGCAGGCCCCGGTAGGCGGAGAGACTGGCGGTGACCAGGATCTGCCCACGGCCGCGTTGCCGCATGGGCCCCAGCGCCGCCCCGATGCCATTCACCGCCCCCAGGTAGTTGACCTCGGCCAGCCGCCGGAAAAGCGCCGGATCGAATTCATCCAGGGTCATGGGGTCGTAGTCACCGGCGTTGAGGATCAGCGTATCCACCTCGCCCAGATCGTCCTCGACCGCCATGAACACCGCCTCGCTCTCGGCCGGATCGGTGACATCCAGCGGGAAGGGATGGATCCGCTCGGCCACATCCGGGTTGTCATCGGCGATCGCCTGCAACGCCGGCTCGCGCCGCGCGCAGACGGCCACCCGCCAGCCATCCTGCGCCAACTTGACCGCGAGCGCCCGGCCGATCCCCGCGCTGGCCCCGGTAATCATCGCCACCCGCCCGGCGGCGGCTGCGGTTGTCGCATCACTCATCGTGTCTGTGCCCTCGATCCATCCATGCGTACAATCCTACTGGTAGACCTGCAAACACCGCCAACGACTCCCGAGCGCACAAGGAGCCCGCCATGGCACCGGCCATTTACTGGATCCGGCGTGATCTGCGTCTTGCCGACAACCCGGCGCTACTCGCCGCCGCGCAGGCAAAGGCCATCATCCCGGTCTACATCCATGCGCCCCACGAGGCTGGCGACTGGGCCCCCGGTGCGGCCAGCAACTGGTGGCTGCACCACAGCCTGGCGGCGCTGGCAAGCGCCTATGCCCGCTACGGGGTCCCGCTGATCATCCGCAGCGGCGACAGCCTGGCGACGCTTCGAGCGCTCGTCGCCGAGACCGGCGCCGAGGCGGTGCACTGGAACCGGCTCTACGAGCCGGCCACCATCGAGCGGGATCGGCATATCAAGCAAACGTTGCGGGACGATGGCCTCAGCGTCGAAAGCCACAACGCCGCGCTGCTCCACGAGCCCTGGACCATCCGCACCGGTACCGGCGGGGATTACAAGGCGTTTACGCCGTTCTGGCGGGCCTGCCGCCGCGCCGCCGAGCCCGAGCCGCCGCTGCCGGCCCCGCAGACCCTGGCGCGCTGTGACAACGCCGATGCGATGGCCGGAGCCATGGGCCGCGATCCAGCGGCAACCGCCGGCGCCGCCGCGCTCGAGTCACTGGGGCTTTTGCCCACGATTGACTGGGCCGGTGGCCTGCGCAGCCGCTGGCAGCCGGGCGAGGCCGGCGCCTGGGCACGGCTTGAGGCGTTCCTGCCGGCGACCCTGGCCGCCTACGAACCCGGACGGGATTATCCAGCGCGGCCGGGCACCTCGCGGCTGTCACCGCATCTGCACTTTGGCGAGATCGGGCCGCGACAGGTGTGGCAGGCGGTGCAGGCGCAACTGGCCCGGGGCGGTGACAGCGATCCGGCGGCGCGGACCGAGAGCGCCGAGACCTTTCTCTCGGAGATCGGCTGGCGCGAGTTTGCCCACCATGTGCTCTTCCACCATCCGGGGTTTCCGGATCATCCACTCAATGCCCGGTTTGCGGATTTTCCGTGGCAGGCCGACCCGGGGGATGCCATGCTCAAAACCTGGCAGCGCGGCGAGACGGGCATTCCACTGGTCGATGCAGGCATGCGCGAGCTCTACGCCACCGGCTGGATGCACAACCGGGTGCGCATGGTGGTGGGCTCATTTCTGGTTAAAAACCTTCGCCTGCCCTGGCAGGCGGGTGAGGCCTGGTTCTGGGACACCCTGGTGGATGCGGATCTTGCCAGCAACAGCCTGGGCTGGCAGTGGGTAGCGGGCAGCGGTGCCGACGCCGCGCCGTACTTTCGGGTATTCAACCCGGTCCGGCAAAGCGAGCGCTTTGACGCCGAGGGGGACTACATCGCCCACTGGATTCCGGCGCTGGCCGATCTGCCGGTAAAGCACCGCCACGCCCCGTGGGAGGCGCCGGCCCCGGTGCTCGAGTCCGCCGGCGTTACGCTGGGGGTGGACTACCCCCACCCGATGGTGGATCTCAAAGAAAGCCGCCAGGCCGCGCTGGCCGCCTTCGAGCAGATCAAAAAGGCCGGGTGAGCGGGGCAAGCAGGTTGTTGAAGGGGTAGTGCCGCTTCCATCGGTAAGCCTGAAAGTCGCGCTCATCGGTGGATACGATGCGCCCGTGACCAAGGCATTCAGCAACGACCACGAGGGACGCGTCGGCAAGGTCCATCGGCAAATCTTGATACTGTCTCATTAAAGCCGTCATGCGCGGTAACTCCGAGTGCGCAAGCGGGAAGATCTCGCAAGCGCCCTGCTGAACCGCGCCCACAAAGCGACGAGAGATCTCTGGCCCCAGATAGCTACCAATCAAATGACTCGCTTCGGTGAGGACCGGCCAAGTGCAAATCAGTTGGCCACCATACCCAGCAAGCCACTGTCTGGCCCTTTCATGCCACCGATCTTTGCTGTTGAAAAGCGCCACCCAAAATCCGCTGTCAGCGATCACCATCATGCCGACGCCGCAGTTGCTCGGTCAGATAGCGTTTGTCCTGACTGGCCAAATCATTGGGGCCTTCGGCGCAACCGATGAGGCCACTGCTCGTCAAGACATCCCGCGCTGCGCGCTTTTCCAGCACCAGACTCTGGTAGTAGTAATCGATGGCCCGACGCAGCAGATCAGTCCGATTGATACCCTCCCGCTCGCAAATGGTATCGATTTGGGCTGCCTGCGCCGCGTCGATACGAGCATTGATCCGGATATCGCGTACCTCGCTCATTGCAATGTCCCATGTCATGGCTGTATGACACATTGTATGTCAGCCCATGCGCTATGGCGAGAACCGCTCGTCGCAGGCCCATTGGCTGCTATCATGCACAGTGCATCAATCAGACAGGAACCCCCCGTGCCGCGCGAGCGTTTATACCAAAGCGATTTGACCAGCCTGCCGCTGCTGCAACGGGGCAAAGTCCGCGATGTCTACGCCGTGGATGACGAAACACTGCTGGTGGTCACCACCGACCGGCTTTCGGCCTTTGATGTGGTCTTGTCCGACCCGATCCCCGGCAAGGGCGCGGTGCTCACGCGGCTATCGGATTTCTGGTTCAAACGGCTTGGCGCGCGGCAACCCAATCAGTGCCTGGATCTGCCGTTGGAGGCGGTGCTGAGCGACCCCGACGAGCGCGAACAGGTGGCCGGACGCGCCTCGGTGGTCCGACGGCTCGCGCCGTTGTCCTTCGAGGCCATCGCCCGGGGTTATCTCATCGGTTCGGGTTGGAAGGATTATCAGGCCACGGGTCAACTGTGCGGCATCAGCCTGCCCGACGGCCTGCGCCAGGCCGACCCGCTACCCGAGCCGATTTTCACGCCCTCCACCAAGGCGGCGGCCGGCGACCACGACGAAAACGTGGCCTTTGAGGCGGTGGTGGATGACCTGGGCCGGGACCTGGCGGACGAACTGCGAAAGACCACCTTGTCGCTGTACAAAGAAGCCGCCGCCTACGCCCGCGACCGCGGCATCATCATCGCTGATACCAAGTTCGAGTTCGGCCTGGATGCAGCCGGCCGGCTGGTGTGGATCGACGAGGCACTGACCCCCGACTCGAGCCGCTTCTGGCCGGCGGATGCCTATCGCCCGGGCACCTCGCCGCCGAGCTTTGACAAGCAATTCGTCCGGGATTACCTCGAGACGCTGGACTGGGACAAAACCGCCCCGGCGCCGGCATTGCCGGAGGCCATCATTCAGCAGACCGCCGAGCGTTACCGCGAGGCCGAGGCTCGGCTTTGTCACTAGGCCACTCGGGCGACTTAGCGCCCCGCCATTCAGCGATCGCCGAGCAGCTCGTCGACCTGGACCACCTTCATGGCGTTGGTCCCGCCGCGCACACCGGCGAGATCGCCCTTGGTGATCAACACCCGATCACTGCCCCCCACCGCTCCACGGGCCTTGAGCTCTTCGACGGCCTCGCGGTTGACCGCCTCGTGCTCGCGCTGCAGCGGATCAAAACCGATCGGATGCACGCCCCGATACAAAGTCACCCGACGGCGGGTCCGGGGCTGCTCGGAGAGGGCATAGATGGGGATTTCGGTGCCGATGCGCGACATCCACATCGCCGTGGCGCCGGATTCGGTCATCGCGGCGATGGCCCGGACCCCCAGGCTGTTGGCCGCCGTGATGGCCGTTTTGGCGATGGCCTCATCCACCCGGTCGAAGTGCACATCGGGCTTGAGCCCCGGATGCGGTCGGGATTCATCGGCGTAGGTCTCGGCGCCGACGCAGACCCGGGCCATGGCCGCCACGGTCTCTGCCGGATACTGACCCATGGCCGTCTCTTCCGAGAGCATTACCGCGTCGGTGCCATCCAGCACGGCGTTGGCCACATCCAGCACCTCGGCGCGGGTGGGCATGGGGTTGTCCACCATCGACTGCATCATCTGCGTGGCGGTAATCACCACGCAGTCGCGTTCGCGGGCCATGCGCATGATGCGCTTTTGCACGCCGGGCAGTTCGGCATCACCGATTTCCACGGCCAGATCACCACGGGCGATCATCACCGCATCGGCGGCATCCATGATCTCGCCCAGGGCTTCCACCGCCTCGTGGCGTTCGATCTTGGCAACGATGCCGCCATGCCCCCCGGCGGTGCGCAAGAGCTCGCGGGCCTCGTCGATGTCGGCACCATCCCGGGGGAAGGACACCGCGACGTAGTCGGCCTCGAGTTCGGCCGCGAGTTTGATGTCTTCACGGTCCTTGTCGGTCAGCGCCCGCACCGACAAGCCACCGCCCAGGCGGTTGATCCCCTTGCGGTCGGAGAGGCTGCCGCCCACCTCGACGGTGGTATAAATCCGGCTGCCGTCGATGCGCTCGACCTTGAGTTGCACCAGCCCGTCGGCGAGCAACAGGGTATCGCCGGCGGCGACGTCATCCGGCAGCCCCTGGTAGGCCACGCCCACCCCTTCGATACTGCCGGCGTCCCCCGCCAGCGCCGGGTCGAGGAAAAACGCGGCCCCCGCCTCAAGCTCCACCGGGCCATCGGCGAAGCGCTCGATGCGGATCTTCGGCCCCTGCAGATCGCAGAGCATGCCCACCACCCGACCGGCCTGTTCGGCGGCGCTGCGCAGGGTCGCTGCACGGTCGCGGTGTTCATCATGGTCGCCGTGCGAGAGGTTCATCCGAACGACATCCACACCGGCATCGACGATGGCGCGCAAATCGGCCGCAGTGCTGGTGGCCGGCCCCAGGGTGGCCACAATCTTGGTCTGCCGTGACATGCCGGCTCCTTTAGCGATCCAGGATGGCCACCGCCGGCAGGGTCTTGCCCTCGAGAAACTCGAGGAACGCCCCACCGCCGGTGGAGATATAGGAAATCCGCGGCTCGACGCCGTATTTGGCCACCGCCGCCAGGGTGTCACCCCCGCCGGCGATGGAAAATGCCGGGCTCTCGGCGATGGCCTCGGCCAGGGCACGGGTGCCGTTGCCAAAGGCGTCGATCTCGAACACCCCCACCGGGCCGTTCCAGACCACGGTGCCCGCCTGGCGCAGCCGCTCGGCGTAGGCGGCGGCGGTCTTTGGCCCCACATCCAGGATCATCTCGTCCTCGCCGACCTCATCCACGCCGCGCACCACCGCCTCGGCGGTGTCGCTCACTTCGGTGGCCACCACCACATCCTCGGGAATGGGGATCTCGCCACCGGCGGCCCGGGCCTTTTCCATCAAATCCCGGGCGGTGTCCAGCAGATCCGTTTCCATTAGCGAACGGCCAACGCGATGACCGGCCGCAGCGATAAAGGTATTGGCGATGCCCCCGCCGACGATGAGCTGGTCGACCCGGTCGGTGAGCTGATCGAGGACGGTGAGCTTGGTCGAGACCTTCGAGCCGCCGATGATCGCCACCAGTGGGCGGGCCGGGTGATCCAGCGCCTTGCCCAGCGCCGCCAGTTCGCCGGCAAGCAACGGGCCGGCGACGGCATCCGGGGCAAACCGGGCAACGCCATGGGTCGAGGCCTGGGCGCGATGGGCAGTGCCAAAGGCATCCATGACAAAAAGGTCACAGAGCGCGGCCATCCGGCGCGACAGGGCCTCGTCGTTGTCGGTCTCACCGGCGTTGAAGCGGACGTTCTCGCAGACCACCAGCTCGCCGGCATCGGGTGCTACCTCGCCATCCAGCCAGTCGCGGGCGACGGGGACCGCGCGGCCCAGCAACTCACCCAGGCGTTCGGCCACCGGCGCCAGCGAGGCCTCGGGGTCGAATTGACCGGCCCGGGGCCGGCCCAGGTGGCTCATGACCATGACCCGGGCGTTGGCATCGAGCAGATGCTGCAACGTGGGCAGGGCGGCCTTCAGCCGCGAGTCATCGGCCACCCGGCCGTCCTTGAGCGGGACGTTGAGATCCTCGCGGACCAGTACCCGTTGGCCGGCAACGGCCACATCATCCAGCGTACGAACGGGCATTACTTGGCCTGCATCATCGCCACGGTGGTGTCGAGCATGCGGTTCGAAAAGCCCCACTCGTTGTCATACCAGGCGCAGGCCTTGACCAGGCGCCCGCCCACCTTGGTCAGGGTCGCGTCAAAGCTCGAGGAATGTGCGTCGTGGTTGAAGTCCACCGACACATAGGGCCCGTCGCTATAGGCCAGCACGCCCTTTAACTCGCCCTCGGCGGCGGTCTTGAGGATCTGGTTGACCTCTTCGACGCTGGTATCCCGCGCGGCGATGAACGACAGATCGACGATCGAGACATTGATGGTGGGCACGCGCATGGCATAGCCATCGAGCCGGCCATCGAGCTCGGGCAGGATCAGCCCGACCATCGCCGCCGCCCCCGTTTTGGTGGGAATCTGCGACATGGTGGCACTGCGCGCCCGGCGCAGATCCGAGTGGTAGACGTCGGTGAGCACCTGGTCGTTGGTGTAGGCATGGATGGTGGTCATCAGGCCCTGTTCGACGCCAATGGCGTCATGCAGGGGCTTGACCACCGGGGCCAGGCAGTTGGTGGTGCACGAGGCGTTGGAGACGATGGTGTGCTCGGCCTTGAGCACATCATGGTTGACGCCGTAGACCACCGAGGCGTCCACGTCCTTGCCCGCCGGGGCCGAGATCAGCACTTTCTTGGCGCCGCCGGCGAGATGGGCCGAGGCCTTGTCGCGGCTGGCGAAAAGCCCGGTGCACTCAAGCACCACATCCACCCCCAGCTCACCCCAGGGGAGCTTGGCGGGATCCCGCTCGGCGAGGACCTTGATCTCGTCGCCGTTGACCACCAAGTTACCGTCGTGGACCTCGACCGTGCCGGGGAACCGGCCATGGGCGGTATCCACACGGGTGAGATGGGCGTTGGTCTCGGCGTCGCCGAGATCGTTAATGGCCACCACCCGGATTTCGTCGCTGCGGCCGGCTTCGTAGAGCGCGCGCAACACATTGCGGCCGATGCGGCCGTAGCCATTGATTCCAACCTTGATCGCCATGCTTGGACTCCTGCTTGTTGATCGGATCTTCGCTGATCGCTTGCCTGTGGCAGCCGCCGTTCAGCCGGCGAGCTGCGCCTTGAATGCCGCAACCACCGCCTCGGTGGTCAGGCCCATGTGTTCGTACACCTCGGCCGCCGGCGCCGAGGCCCCAAAACCGTTGAGCCCCACCAGCCCGCGCTCGTCGGCGACAAACACCCGCCAGCTATCGGGGGCGGCGGCCTCCACCGCCACCCGCACCGTCAGCGCCGGCGGCAACACCGCGTCGCGGTAATCCTGAGGCTGGGCCCGGAACCGCTCGATGCAGGGCATCGAGACGACCCGCACCGGGTGGCCTTCGGCTGCAAGTGCCTCGGCAGCGCTCATGGCCATGCCCACCTCCGAGCCGCTGGCCATGATAACGCCTTGCGCCGTGGTGTCGGGGTCGTGCAGTACATACCCGCCCCGCCGAATCGCCTCCACCTGATCGGGCTGTCGCGACTGATGGGGAAGCTTTTGCCGCGACAGCGCCAATGCACTCGGCCCGGTGGTTCGCTCCAGCCCGGCCTGCCAGGCCACCGCCGTTTCGGTAAGGTCACAGGGCCGCCAGACATCCAGATTGGGGATCAGCCGCAGGCTGGGGAGATGTTCGATGGGCTGATGGGTCGGGCCGTCCTCGCCCAGGCCGATGGAGTCATGGGTGTAGACCAGGATGCTGCGCACCCCCATCAGCGCGGCCATGCGCACGGCGTTGCGGGCGTAGTCCGAGAACACCAGAAATGTCCCGGCATAGGGAATGAGCCCGCCGTGCAACGCCATGCCGTTCATGATGGCGGTCATGCCGAACTCGCGGACGCCGTAGAAAAGATAATTGCCATCGGCATCATCGGCGGTCACCTGGGTACAATCCGCCCACCAGGTGTTGTTCGAGCCGGTCAGATCCGCCGAGCCACCCACCAGCTCGGGCAGGTGCGGGCCGATGCCGTTGAGTACCGCCTGCGAGTGCTTGCGGCTGGCATCGTCCTTACCGTCGGCCTGGGCCGATTCGATCAACGCTGCAGCATGATCGGCAAACCGGGCCGGCAGCTCGCCGGCCATCCGTCGCTCGAAATCGGCGGCAAGCTCGGGATGGGCCTGGCGATAGGCCGCCAGGGTCTCGCGCCACTGCGCTTCGGCCGCCGCCCCCCGGGCCCGGGCGTCCCAGCCCTGGTAAATGGCATCGGGGATGTCGAATGGCCCGTGGGGCCAGTCCAGGAACTCGCGGGTCGCCTGGATTTCTTCATCGCCCAGCGGGGCGCCGTGGACACCATGGGTGCCGCAGACGTTGGGCGCGCCAAAGCCAATGGTGGTCTTGGTGCAGATCAGCGACGGCCGGTCGGTGACCGCCCGGGCCGCTTCGATGGCGGCTTTCACCGCCTCGGCATCGTGGCCGTCGACATCCGCGACCACATGCCAGCCATAGGCCCGGAACCGCGCCGGGGTGTCATCGGTAAACCAGCCGCTGACCTTGCCATCGATGGAGATGCCATTGTCATCATAGACGCCGATCAGCTTGCCGAGCCCCAGCGTGCCGGCCAGCGAGCAGGCCTCGTGCGAGACCCCCTCCATCAGACAGCCGTCACCGAGAAAGCAATAGGTGTAGTGATCCACCAGATTGTGTCCGGGCCGGTTGAACTGCCCGGCCAGGATGCGCTCGGCGAGCGCCATCCCCACGGCGTTGGCAAGCCCCTGGCCCAACGGGCCGGTGGTGGTCTCGACACCGGGGGTATCCCCGACTTCGGGGTGGCCCGGGGTACCGGCATGGAGCTGGCGGAAGTCCTTGAGCGACTGCATCGGCAGGTCATAGCCGGTGAGATGGAGCAACGAGTAGATGAGCATCGACCCGTGGCCATTGGACAGCACAAAGCGGTCGCGGTTGGGCCAGTGGGGATTGGCGGGGTTGTGGCTGAGGTAATCGTTCCACAACACCTCGGCAATGTCGGCCATCCCCATCGGTGCCCCCGGGTGGCCCGAGTTGGCCTGCTGGACGGCGTCCATGGATAGGGCCCGGATGGCATTGGCGAGCTGGCGGCGACTGGTCATTGGCGGGGTTCTCCGGCGGGGCCTTGGGGTGTTGTGCAAAAACCCGTGATTGTCCAGAACTTCCCGTGTGCAGGCAACCGACGGTATGATCCACACCATTTTCCGACCAACCACCGCAGGGAGCGGTTGTCTCATCCATGGGTAGTCAGCATCTGTTTACATCAGAGTCGGTCTCGGAGGGCCACCCGGACAAGGTCGCCGACCAGATCTCGGACGCGGTCCTCGACGCGATCATCGCTAAGGATCCGGCCGCCCGGGTGGCCTGCGAGGCCATGGTCAAGACCGGCATGGTGATCGTCGCCGGCGAGATCACCACCTCGGCGTGGATCGATCTAGAAGACCTGGCCCGCCAGACCATTCTCGATATCGGCTATGACAGTGCCGAGGTGGGCTTCGACGGCGCTACCTGTGCCGTACTGAATGCCATCGGCAAGCAGAGCCCCGACATCAACCAGGGGGTCGACCGGCAGGCGCCGGAAGAACAGGGCGCCGGCGATCAGGGCATGATGTTTGGCTATGCCTGCCGCGAGACCGATGTCCTGATGCCCGCCCCCATCACCTATGCCCACCGGTTGGTCAAGCGCCACAGCGAGATCCGCAACCGTGGGGTCCTGCCCTGGCTGCGGCCGGATGCCAAATCCCAGGTGAGCTTTGTCTACGAGGATGGCGAACCGGTGGCCGTCGACACCATCGTGCTCTCGAGCCAGCACGACGAGACGGTCTCGCAGGCGGATATCAAAGAAGCGGTGATGGAAGAGGTGATCCGCCCGGTGATCCCCGAGCACTGGATCAGCGATCGCACCCGGTTTTTCATCAACCCCACCGGCAATTTCGTCATTGGCGGTCCGGTGGGCGACTGCGGGCTGACCGGCCGCAAGATCATCGTCGATACCTACGGTGGGATGTCGCGGCACGGCGGCGGCGCTTTCTCGGGCAAGGACCCGTCCAAGGTGGATCGCTCGGCGGCCTATGCCTGTCGCTATGTCGCGAAGAACATCGTCGCCGCGGGCCTTGCCGAGAAATGCGAAATCCAGGTGGCCTATGCCATCGGCGTTGCCGAGCCCATGTCGATTTTCGTCGACACCTTTGGCACCGGGCGCATCTCCGAGGCGCGGCTGGTGGAACTGGTCCGCGAGCACTTTGATCTACGCCCCTACGGGATCCTGCAGATGCTGGATCTGGTCCGCCCCATCTATCGGCCCACCGCCAGCTTCGGGCACTTCGGGCGCGAAGAGGAAGGGTTCAGCTGGGAGCGGACCGACCGGGCCGAGGCGCTGCGTAGCGCCGCCGGCCTGTAACAACACGGTATACACCCGTTCGGGTGTCGAGGAGCGCTGCACCTTGCTGGCCCGCCGGCAGGGGAGGCTCGGCACCCGGACTTTATCGACAACGGCGCTCGACGGAACACATGGAGTTGAACCATGAACGCTGTCGTTGACACCAAACTGACCGGTTCGGTCATCGCCGATGCCAGCCTCGCTCCCTGGGGCCGGCGCGAGATCGAAATCGCCGAGACCGAGATGCCGGGTCTGATGGCTCTGCGCGAGAAGTACGCCGGCGAGCAGCCGCTCAAGGGCGCGCGGATCGCCGGGTCCATCCACATGACCATCCAGACTGCGGTGCTCATCCAGACCCTCGAGGCGCTGGGCGCCGAGTGTCGGTGGGCGAGCTGCAACATCTACTCGACCCAGGATCACGCCGCCGCGGCCATCGCCGATGCCGGCACCCCGGTGTTTGCCTTCAAGGGCGAGTCGCTCGAAGAGTACTGGGAGTTCACCCACCGCATCCTCGAGTGGCCCAACGGCGAGCCCAACATGATCCTCGACGATGGCGGTGACGCCACCCTGGCGGTGACCCTGGGCGCGAAGGCCGAGCAGGATCCGTCGATCCTCGACAACCCGGGCAGCGACGAAGAACGCGCCCTGTTCGCAGCCATCCAGCGGCGGCTCAAGGACAACCCGGGCTTTTATGCCCGCACCCAGGCGGCCATCAAGGGCGTGACCGAAGAGACCACCACCGGGGCCAAGCGGCTTTACGAAATGCAGCAGACCGGCGAGCTGCCCTTCCCGGCGATGAACGTCAACGATTCGGTCACCAAGACCAAGTTCGACAACCTCTATGGTTGCCGCGAATCACTGGTCGACGGGCTGAAGCGGGCCACCGACGTGATGGTCGCCGGCAAGATCGCCGTGGTGGTCGGCTACGGCGATGTGGGCAAGGGTTGTGCACAGAGTCTCAAAGCCCTGGGTGCCAGCGTCTGGGTCACCGAAATCGACCCGATCTGTGCGCTGCAGGCGGCCATGGAAGGCTATCGGGTGGTCACCATGGAAGAGGCCGCGGACAAGGCGGATATCTTCTGCAGCGCCACCGGCAACTACAACGTCATTAACCACGACCATATGGCGGCGATGAAGCACGAGGCGATCGTCTGCAACATCGGCCACTTCGACAACGAAATCGATGTCGCCAGCCTGCGCCAGTACGAGTGGGAGAACATCAAACCGCAGGTCGATCACATCAGCTTCCCGGACGGCAAGAAGATCATCCTGCTCGCCCAGGGCCGGCTGATGAACCTCGGCTGCGCCACGGGCCATCCCAGCTTTGTCATGTCGGCGAGCTTCACCAACCAGGTGCTCGCGCAAATGGCGCTTTTCAACAACGATGGCAGCTACGGCAACCAGGTCTACGTCCTGCCCAAGCATCTGGACGAAGAAGTCGCCCGCCTGCATCTCGAGAAGATCGGCGCCCATCTAACCACCCTGCGCGAAGAACAGGCGGACTACATCGGCGTCTCGGTGGATGGCCCGTTCAAGCCCGAGCACTATCGCTACTGAGCCGGCGACCCGGTTGCACGTCACCGGCATCCCACCGGTCGGGTCGGTCATGGACCTGCCCGACTCGGTGGTTCGGCATATCCAGGCCCGTCGACTGCGTTGCAGCGACGGGCTTGTGCTTTTTGATGGCACCGGCGGGGCGTACACCGCCCGGCTCGAGACCCTCGAAAAACGCCACGCCCGGGTCCGGATCGAGGCCTTTTCACCCCATGAGGCCGAACCCCCGGTGGCCGTGACCATCCTGCAGGCCATCAGCAAGGGCGAGCGCATGGACTATGCGGTGCAAAAGGCCACCGAACTGGGGGTGGCGCGCATCATCCCGGTCATCAGCGCCCGCTGTGTGGTCCGGCTCGACGCCGAGCGCTGGGCGAAAAAGCAACGGCACTGGCAGGCCGTGGCCGTGGCTGCCTGCGAGCAATGCGGGCGCAACCGCATCCCGCCGGTCGAAACGCCCTGCGCGCTGGATGCAGCGCTCACCCAGGTCGATGGCCTGCCGGGGGTGATCTTTGACACCGAGGGCGACCGGGCCGCCCATGACCTGGCGCCCGCCCCCGAGCTGGCCACCCTGATCGGCCCCGAGGGTGGCCTTGCACCCGACGAGATTCAGCGGGTGGCCGAACGGGGCTGGCAGCGCATCCGTCTGGGCCCGCGCATCCTGCGCAGCGACACCGCTCCGGTTGCGGCCCTTGCCGTCATTCAGACGGTGATCGGGGATCTGGGGTAGGACCCGACGGGATGGCTTTACTCAGGCACCATCCGCTTGCCGTGATCGTCATCGCGCAGCTTTTTGGCACCTCGCTGTGGTTCAGTATCAATGGGGTCTGGTTTTCGCTCGCCGCCGAGCTGGGCCTGACCGAAGGCGACCTGGGCCGGCTGACGCTAAGCGTGCAGGCGGGTTTTATCCTGGGCACGCTGACACTTGCCGTCACCGGACTGGCGGATCGTTTTCGCGCCAGTCGCATCTTTGCGCTGGCAAGCCTGATCGGCGCGCTGATGAACGCCGGCTTTGTGCTGGCCGCGCCCCACCCGGGCCTGGATGCGGCGCTGCGATTTCTCACCGGGCTGTGTCTGGCGGGCATCTATCCGCTGGGGATGAAAATGGTCATCGCCTGGACCCCATCCCATGCGGGTGCGGCCCTTGCCTGGCTGGTGGGCATGCTCACCCTGGGCACGGCCACGCCGCATCTGCTGCGCGGCCTGACCCTGGGGCTGCCCTGGGAGTGGGCGCTACTGGGCGCCTCGGCGCTTACCTTGCTGGGCGGGGCGCTTGTCCTGCGGCTGGGCGATGGCTCGCACCTGCCGCCCACCGCCGGGCCGGTTGCCCTGCGCGGCGGGCTGGAGGCGCTGCGATTGCCGGGGTTCCGGGCGGCCGCCGGTGGTTATTTCGGGCACATGTGGGAGCTCTACGCGGTCTGGATGCTAGTCCCGCTGCTGGTGGCCCGCGAGTTGGCCCGGTTGGATGCCGGACCCGCGCTGGTGCCCATGCTCTCCTGGCTGATCATCGGTATCGGCCTTGTCGGCTGCGTCATTGGCGGGCGCCTCAGCCGGCGGCGCGGCAGTGCCTGGGTCGCAGCCCGGGCGCTCGCCATCTCGGGCGCCCTCTGCCTGGTCTATCCGCTGCTTGCCGCCTTTCACGCGCCACCCGCCATGCTCATCGCCCTGCTCTTTCTCTGGGGCCTGACGGTGATCGCCGACTCGCCGCAGTTCTCGGCGCTCGCCTCGGCCAACGCTCCGGCCGACCGGGTGGGGGCGTCGCTGGCGTTGATGAACGCCGTGGGCTTTGGCCTGACCCTTCCCGCCATCTGGCTGACCAGCCACCTGTGGCCCGGCCAAGGCCCGTGGGTGGTGCTCTGGCTGCTGCCCGGGCCAGTGGCGGGGCTCATCGCCGTGCACGGGCAGGGGCGGGGCGGGCCGCCGCAGGCTGCACCCACCGCCCGGTGATCGCCTATACTCAGGTCATGGAAAAGACAACAGCCGCCAATGAACTGGATCGTATCGGCGATTACCTCTACGGCGCCAAGCACTCACCGGTGGCAAGCGGTTAGTCGCGCGCAATCCGCATGTCCATGGCGACGAGTTAAGTCGCATGGTCATGGATGCCGAGGATTTTCTCCCCTATCTTGAGCGTTCAATGCGACAGAGGCGCGAGCGATGGATCGGCTGACAATCGATGCCCGCTTGGAGGCGCTGCAGCGAGTCCATTAACCCTGGTCGGGGTCGGCTCCGCTACACTCTCACCGTCACAAAACCACTAAAGGAGTCATCCATGCCCTATCGCCTCGGGGTTGTCATGGACCCGATCGAGGGAATCACGCCCTACAAGGACACCACGCTTGCGATGCTGCTCGAGGCGCAGCGTCGGGGCTGGGAAATCCGCTATCTGACCCTCGCCGATCTGTCGCTGCGCGATGGCGTGGCCTACGGCGACGGGGCATTGCTCGAGGTCCGCGACGACAACCACGACTGGTACACCCTGGGCGAGCGCGATGAAGAACCGCTCGAGAACCTGGACGCGATCCTGATGCGCAAGGACCCGCCTGTCGACAGCGCCTATGTCTACGCCACCCAGATCCTCGAGGTGGCCGAACGGGCCGGGCTGCTGGTCGTCAATCGACCATCGGGGCTGCGCAACGTCCAGGAAAAGCTCTCGATCGCGCAGTTTCCGCAGTGCTGCACCCCCACCGTGGTCGAGATGAAGGCCAAACCGCTCAAGGCCTTTATCAACGCCCAGGAACGCGCCGTGCTCAAGCCCCTGCACGGCATGGGCGGTGAGGCCATTTTTGTGGTCCACGCCGGTGACCCCAACACCAGTGTCATCATCGAGCAGCTCTCCGAGCGTGGCACCCGTTATGTCATGGCCCAGCGCTATCTACCCGAGATCACCGAGGGGGACCGCCGGATTCTGGTCATCGACGGCCGGCCGGCGCCCTTCGCCCTGGCCCGTCTGCCCGCCGCCGGCGAGAGCCGTGGCAACCTGGCCGCCGGCGGGCGCGGTCTTGCCCGTCCGCTCACCGACCGCGAACACTGGATCGTCGAGCAGGTCCAGCCGCTGCTCGCCGAGCAGGGCATCCTCTTTGCCGGGCTGGATGTCATCGGCGGCTATCTCACCGAAATCAATGTCACCAGCCCCACCTGTGTGCGCGAAATCGACGCCCAAAAGGACACCAACCTGGCCGGTGAGCTTTTCACGGTCATCGAACATCGACTGCTCGGGCGGCAATGAGCGCCGACGGCACCTATCTGGGCTTTGACGCCGGCGAAAAACGCCTCGGTGTCGCCGTCGGCCAGACCGTGACCGGCCGGGCCCGCGCGCTGATGGTGATCCCCTGCCGCGCGGGTATCCCCGACTGGGCACGGGTCGATGCCCTGGTCGACGAATGGCGCCCGGTGGGGCTGGTGGTTGGCATGCCCCGCCATGCCGATGGCAGCGCATCGGCGAGCACCCGGCTGGCCGAGCGGTTTGCCGGTGAACTCGCCCGTCGCAGCGGGCTTGGGGTCTATCGCATCGACGAACACCTCTCCAGCCACGCCGCCGCCGAGTCACTGCGCGAGCGCGGGGCAACCGCGGACGTGCTGGATGCCGAAGCAGCGCGTATCATCCTCGAGACCTGGTTTGGCGAGCAGTTGACGTGACCGATCATTTGCCCGAAATCGACCCCCTGCTGGAGACCCTGACCCAGCGTGTCGATGCCCTCATCGAATCCGAGGGGCGCGCCCGTTGTTCGCTGGTGGGCATCCATCAGGGCGGGTTCTGGCTTGCCGGGGCATTGCAAAAGCGGCTGGGGCTCGATGGCGAGCCCGGCGCCCTGGATATCGCCTTCTACCGCGATGACCTGGACCGCGCCGGCCTGCAGAGCGAAGTCCGACCCACCCGTCTGCCCCTTGATATCGACGAGCGGGTGATCATCCTGGTGGACGATATCCTCTATACCGGTCGCACCATTCGCGCGGCGATGAACGAGTTGTTCGACTATGGCCGTCCGGCCGCCATCCGACTGGCGGTGCTGCTCGAGCGCCCGGGCCGGGACCTGCCCATCGCCGCCGATATCAGCGCCGATCGCATCGAGCTTGCACCGCGCCAGCGGGTCAAGCTCCGGGGGCCGGATCCGCTCCATCTGGTCATCGAGGAGGCCCGCGCATGAGCGTCCAGCTCGATGAAAACGGTCAGCTGCGCCACTTCCTCACCACCGAGGGACTCGATCCGCAGCTGCTTGCCCGCATCCTCGATACCGCCGAGTCGTTCTCGGGGGTGATTGGCAAATCGGTCAAAAAAGTCCCATTGCTGCGCGGTCGGACCGTGATCAACCTGTTTTTCGAAAGCAGCACCCGCACCCGCACCACCTTCGAGCTGGCCGCCAAGCGATTGTCGGCGGATGTGCTCAACGTCAGCGTGGATACCACCACCACCAAGGGCGAGAGCCTGCTGGATATGATGCGCAACCTCCAGGCCATGCAGGCGGACATGTTCGTGGTCCGTCACAGCGAAAGCGGTGCGGCCGAATACTTCGCCCGGCATGTCGACCCTGGCGTGGCGGTACTGAATGCCGGCGATGGCTGGCATGCCCACCCCACCCAGGCGATGCTGGATGCGTTTACCATCCGCCAGCACAAGGGCGGGTTCGAGAACCTGCGCATCGCCATCGTCGGTGATATCCGCCACTCGCGGGTGGCCCGCTCGCAGATCCATGCCTTCAACGGCCTGGGCGCGGGCGAGTTGCGGGTGGTCGCGCCCAACACCCTGCTGCCGTCGGATATCGACAGCCTGGGTGTGCAGGTCTACAACGATCTGGGCGCCGGCCTGCGCGATGTGGACGTGGTCATTGCGCTGCGCCTGCAGCGAGAGCGTATGCAGGGCGCGTTGCTGCCCGGCGAAGCCGAGTACTTTCGGCACTACGGGCTGACCGAAAGCCGGCTCGGCAACGCCCACCCCGAGGCCATCGTCATGCACCCCGGCCCCATCAACCGCGGCGTCGAGATCGACTCGGCGCTGGCGGACGGGCCGCGCTCGGTGATCCTCGATCAGGTCACCAACGGCATCGCCGTGCGCATGGCGGTGATGACCCTGGTGCTGGGCATCCAGCCGGATACGCCACGGGAGACGACATGAGCCGCATCCTCATCCGCAATGGCCGTCTGATCGATCCGGCGGACGACCTGGATACCATCGGGGATGTGGCGATTGGTGATGGCCGCATCATCCGGCTTGGTGGCGACATCGATGACTTTACCCCCGACCGGGTGATTGACGCCGAAGGCCAGTGGGTCATTCCGGGACTTGTGGATGTGTGTGCACGGCTTCGCGAGCCCGGTGCCACCCGCAAGGCGGATATCGCCAGCGAGGCCCGTGCCGCGGCCGCCGGCGGTATCACCACGCTGGTCATGCCGCCGGACACCGACCCGGTCATCGACACCCCCTCGGTGGTCGAGCTGATCCACCACCGCGCCGAGTCGGCCGCCGGTGCCCGGGTGGTCCCTCTGGGGGCCCTGACTCGGGGACTGGCAGGCGAGGCCTTGCCGGGCATGGCCGGGTTGGCGGCGGCTGGCTGCCCAGCGGTCTCGGACGGCGGGCAGCCGGTCACCGATGCGCTGGTGCTGCGGCGGGCACTGGACTATGCCGCGACCTTTGCGCTGCCCGGGTTGCTGACCCCGGTCGAGCCGACGCTTGCCGGCGGCTGCCTGAACGAAGGGGCAACGGCTACCCGGCTGGGTCTGCCCGGCATTCCCGCCGCCGCCGAGACGGCGGCGCTGGGCCGGCAGCTGGCGGTGGCAGGCGCCACCGGCGCCCGGGTCCATTTTGGCCGGCTCTCGAGCGCCGAGGGGGTCCGGGCCCTGACCCATGCCCTGGGCGACAACCGCAAGCTCTCGGCCGATGTCGCCATCCATCAGCTCTTTCTCACCGATCAGGATGCGATGGACTATGACCCGCGGTTCCATCTGAACCCGCCGCTGCGCGATATCATCGACCGCGAAGCCCTGCGCCAGGCCTTTGCCGACGGCGTGCTCCGGATCATCTGCTCCGATCACCAGCCGCATGATGCCGATGCCAAAGAGGGGCCGTTTGCCAGCACGGCCCCCGGCGCCAGCGGCATCGATACCCTGCTGCCGCTGCTGCTGCGCCTGGTCGAGGACGAGGTCCTGCCGCTGCGCAAGGCGCTTGCCGCCGCGACCATCGAACCGGCCCGTCTGCTGGGCCTCGAAGGCGGCCGCCTGGCCGAAGGGGCGGCCGCGGATATCGCCGTGGTCGACCCGGCCGATCCCTGGTTCTGCCGCCCCGACACCCTGCGAAGCCGCGGCAAGAACTCGCCCTTTCTGGGGTGGGAGTTCAGCGCCCGCGTCTGTCATACCCTGGTCGAGGGCCGCCTGGTCCACTCCATCGACCGCCCATGACGCCGGCCCGCCTGCTGGATGCGAGCGCCGTATCCGACGACTGGCGTCTGATCCGGCTGCAATGGCACGACCCGCTGCCCGGGCCCGGGCAGTGGCTGTGGATGGACATCGATGGCCGGCGGCTGTGTCTGCCCTTTCGCGATGGCGACAGCGGCGAAGGCTGGATCGCCGGCGTTGTCCCCAGCGCGCTCTTGCCCGGCAATCCCGGCCCCGGCCATCCCGTCAGCGTCTCGGCGCTGCAAGGCGCGCCGCTTTTCGCGCCCGACGGGCAGGGGCTGATCATCCTGGGCCAGGATCTGGGGATTGGCCCGGCCATGGCCCTTGCCGAGCGCTGTCCCGAACCCACCCGACTGGTGGTGCTCGGCGGCCAGCACGGTGTGCCGGCCCGGCTGGTGCCTTCCCGGTTCTACATCCCGGCGCTGGTCGACTGTGCCATTGCCGGGGTGGGCACCCTCGAGTCACTGGCGGTGCCATCACGCATCGCCCTCACCGATGAGCGACCGGGCGTCTACGAAGGCAGTCCCGTGGACCTGCTGGGCCGTTATCTCAGCGACCTCTCGGCCGATCAGCGCCAGGCAGTCACGGTGGTCGCCATCGTCCCCTGGGGCAGCCTGCATGGCCGGCAGGCCGGGCTGGCGGCGTGTATCGGCGGTTTGCAGCTTGTCGAGCTGCCGTCGCCGTAGCGGCGCCGTTTCGGATCCCCCGGGCCGCGGCCGCGAGGCGGCCGGGCCGCGCCGGGGCAAGGATTCGACGAGACTCTGCCGGCCGCCGTATGATTCCCGACATGGAAGCCACCGCCAGCATGGATATTGCCGATCGCCTCGCCGCAGTGCGTGAGCGCATCGCAACGGCCGAGCGTGACTATGGCCGGTCGCCGGGCAGCGTGCAGCTGCTGGCGGTGAGCAAGCGTCAGGCGGTGGCGGCGATCCGCGCGGCCCAGGCACAAGGCCAACAGGCGTTCGGCGAGAACTACCTCCAGGAGGCCGCCGACAAGCGTGAGGCGCTTGCCGATGCACCCATCGAGTGGCATTTCATCGGGGCGCTGCAATCCAACAAGACCCGGCCGGTGGCCGAGGGCTTCGACTGGGTGCATACCATCGACCGGCTCAAGATCGCGCGGCGGCTCTCGCAACAGCGCCCGCCGGCCATGCCACCACTGAATTGCTGTATACAGGTCAACGTCAGTGGCGAGGCGAGCAAGGCAGGGGTGGAGCCGGCGGATGCCGCCGAGCTGGCCCGCTCGGTGGCCGAACTGCCGGGCCTTGCCCTGCGCGGGCTGATGACGCTGCCCGAAGCGGTCATGGATTTTGCCGCGCAACGGGCGGCTTTCGCGCAGCTGCGGGCAATTCAGCAGGCGCTGATCGCCGAGGGCCTGGCACTGGATACCCTGTCGATGGGTATGTCCAATGATCTTGAGGCCGCGGTCGCCGAAGGCAGTACCCTGGTGCGCCTGGGGACCGCGGTATTCGGACCTCGACCGGAGAAGACAACGTGAGCGAGAAAACCATCGCCTTTATCGGAGGCGGCAACATGGCACGCAGCCTGATCGGCGGGCTGGTGGCCGACGGTCATCCGCCGGCGGCGCTGCGGGCCGCCGAGCCCGATGCCGAGCGGCGTGAGGCGCTGATCAGTGACTATGGCATCCAGGGCTTTGAGGACAATGCCACCGCCGTGCGGGGCGCGGATGCGGTCATCCTGGCGGTCAAGCCGGGCGAGCTGGCGGGCGTCGCCCGCCAGCTGGGCGGGCAGATCCGCGATCAGCAAAGCCTGGTGATCTCCATCGCCGCCGGGGTACGCAGCCCGAATATCGCCGAGTGGCTGGGCGGCGATGTGCCCGTGGTCCGGGCCATGCCCAACACCCCGGCGCTCATCCAGACCGGTGCCACCGCGCTCTTTGCCAACCCTTCAGTTGGCCCCGAGCAGCGGGATCTGGCCGAGACCACCCTGCGGGCCGCCGGCATGGTGGTATGGCTGCCTGACGAGACACAGATGGACGCGGTCACGGCGCTCTCCGGCAGCGGGCCGGCGTATTTCTTCCTGACCATGGAGGCGATGCAGGCAGCCGCCGAGCGGCTGGGCCTCGACAGCGACACGGCCCGACTGCTCACCCTCGAGACCGCCCTGGGCGCGGCGCGAATGGCGCTCGAGGCGAGCGAAGAACCCGCCTTGTTGCGCCGGCGTGTGACATCGCCCGGCGGCACCACCGCAGCGGCACTCGCCGAGCTCGAGGGCGGTGACCTGGCCGGGCTCTACGAGCGGGCCCTGCGGGCGGCCGCGGGGCGCGCCCACGAACTGGGCGACGAACTGGGAGCGCAATAGCCATGGGGCCGGGGTATCTTGCCAATCCACTGGCCTTTTTAGTGGATACACTCTTCAGCCTCTACATCATGGCGGTCATGCTGCGGTTTCTGCTGCAGTGGGCGCGGGCCGATTTCTACAACCCGCTCTCGCAGTTTCTGGTGCGCATCACCCAGCCATTGCTGCACCCCTTTCGGCGGTTGATTCCCGGCTGGGGGGGCATCGATCTCTCGGCGCTGGTGTTGATGATCATCCTGCAGATGATCGCCCTGGCGCTTTTGATGATGATCGCCGGGGTCACGCCGCGGGTGGATTATCTGCTGCTGCGCACGCCCGCCGAGCTCATCAGCCTGCTTTTGAATGTCTATCTGGTGGCCATTGTGGTCCGGGCGGTGCTCTCGTGGATCAACCCCCATGACTACAACCCCGCCACCACCGTGCTGCTCAGCCTCACCGAGCCGGTCATTCGCCCGTTGCGCTCGGTGATCCCGCCGCTCGGCGGGGTCGATCTCTCTCCGCTGGTGGCCATCATCCTGATCCAGGTGGCCAAGATGCTCATCCTCCCACCCCTCGATCGCATTGCCCCCGGGTTGATGATGTGAGCACGCCCCAGTCCTTGCCCAGTGATTCGGTTGGCTATGTGGAGCCGGCGTCGGTGCACTTCGATGAGGCCCTGTCGCTGGAGTCGGGCCACACCCTGTCCGGCTATACCCTGGCCTATGAGACCTACGGCACGCTCAATGCCGATCGCAGCAACGCCGTGCTGGTCTGCCATGCCTTATCGGGCGATCACCACGCCGCCGGCTACCGCGAGGGCGAGCGCAAGCCCGGTTGGTGGGAGGCCTGCATCGGTCCGGGCAAGCCGCTTGATACCAACCGCTTTTTTGTCGTCTGCAGCAACAATATCGGTGGCTGCCACGGCTCGACCGGCCCGACCAGCATTAACCCCACCACCGGCGAAGCCTACGGGGCCGACTTCCCGATGGTGACCGTGCGTGACTGGGTCAAGACCCAGGCACGGCTGGCGGATCACCTGGGCATCGAGACCTGGGCGGCGGTCGCCGGCGGCAGCCTGGGGGGCATGCAGGCGCTGCAGTGGGCCATCGATCTGCCCGAGCGGCTCGCCCATGCCATCGTGATCGCCGCCGCGCCGCGACTCTCGGCACAGAACATCGCCTTCAACGAGGTGGCCCGCCAGGCCATCCGCTCGGATCCGGCCTTCCACGAAGGCCGCTACGCCGCCGCCGGTGACCAGCCCGCCACCGGGCTGATGCTCGCGCGCATGCTCGGCCACATCACCTATCTCTCCGAGGCGGCCATGGGGGCGAAGTTCGGCCGCGAGCGACGTGGCGAGCCCAATGATTACGGCTTTCACTACGATGTGGAGTTCGAGGTCGAAAGCTACCTGCGCCATCAGGGCCAGTCGTTCGTCGACCGGTTTGACGCCAACACCTACCTGCTCATGACCAAGGCACTCGATTATTTTGACCCGGCGGCGGCGACCGGCGGCGATCTGGCCACGGCCCTGGCCGGTGCAAAGGCCCGCTTTATGGTGACCTCATTTACCAGCGACTGGCGATTCCCGCCCTCGGCGAGCCGCGAAATCGTCCGGGCCCTTCTGGATACCAACAAACCGGTGAGCTACGCCGAGATCCGCGCCGACCACGGCCACGACGCCTTTTTGATGCCGGTGCCGCGCTACCGCTCGGTCTTTACCACCTATATGCAGCGGGTCGCCGCCGAGGTGGGGGCATGAGCCCGTTGCGCGAAGATCTGCAGATCGTCGCCGACTGGGTGGCACCGGGACAGCGCGTCCTCGATCTGGGCTGTGGCGACGGCATGCTGTTGCGGCATCTGTTCGACAGCCGCCAGGCCACCGGATACGGCCTCGAGATCGACCCCGAGGGCATTACCCAGAGCATCGCCAATGGCATTAACGTCATCGAAAGCGATCTCGATCAGGGGCTTTCCGATTTCGAGAATGACGCCTTCGATCAGGTCATCCTCACCCAGACCATCCAGGCGGTGCAAAGGCCCGATGCGCTGCTCCAGGAGATGCTGCGGGTAGGTCGCACCGGCATCGTGACCTTTCCCAACTTTGCCTATTACCGACTGCGCTACCATCTGGCGGTCCGCGGCCGGATGCCCATGAGCGACGCCCTGTCCTACGCCTGGTACGAGACACCCAATATCCATTTCTGCACCATCCGCGACTTTGAAGTGCTCTGCGACGAGCTGGGTATTCACATTCTGGAGCGGCGCGTGTTATCCCATGACCTAAAGCGGCCGGTACTCGCCCGGGTGATGCCCAACCTCTTTGGCGAGGTGGCGCTGTATCGTATCTGTCGCGCCTGATGGAGGCATGCCATGAGATGTTTTTCGTTTTATTCCCGGGCCCGCGCATTGACCCGGACGGTGGTCGCGGCCGCCATGCTGCTGCCCATGATCGCCCTGGGCCAGCAGGCCGAGCGCTTTGGTGATTACGAAATCCACTACAGCGCCCTGCCCACCGGCCTGCTCAATGACCAGGTCGCCGAGAGCTACGACATCTTAAGAAGCCGCACCCGTGGGATGCTCATGATCACCATCCTGCGCAACGGCGAACCGGTCACCGGCCGGGTGGATGTCCTGGCACGGGATGTCGACGATGAACTCACCGAAATCCCGGCTCGACAGGTCAAGGACGACCAATGGGTCTCCTATGTGGGCACCTTTCCGGTGGACGAAGGGGATTCGCTGATCTTCGAGGTGACGGTCAACCCGCACGAGGGCGGCGGGCCGTTCGAGATGGCCTTCAAACAGACCTTCTATCCCGGGAAGTAGCCGGTGTCGACCTGGCTGATCACCCACAGCGACTGCGAGCACCACGACACCGGCAGCGATCACCCCGAGCGCATCGAGCGCCTCGAGGCCATCAATCAGGCGCTGGCCGACCCCGCTTTTGCCGATCTGATCCGCCAGCCGGCGGAATACGGCACCCGGCAGGCCATCGCCCGGGCCCATGACGCGGCCTATATCGATTCGGTTTTTGCCGCCATCCCGACCCGCGGGCGCCGGCATTTCAACGCCGACACCGTGGTATCCCCCGGCTCCGCGGCGGCCGCAATGCGCGGCGTGGGCGCCGCCACCCAGGCCGTGGACGCCATCCAGGCGGGCCGGGCCCGGCGGGTCTTCTGCGCCACCCGCCCGCCGGGCCACCACGCCGAGCCCGATGAGTCCATGGGATTTTGCCTTTTCAACAATGCCGCCATCGCCGCTTTCCACGCCCAGGCGGTGCACGGCGTCCAGCGGGTCGCCGTGGTGGATTTCGATGTCCACCACGGCAATGGCACGCAGACGCTTTTTAGCGGTCGCGAGGGGCTTTTCTACCTCTCGCTGCATCAACACCCGCTGTTTCCGGGCACCGGCACCCGCCGCGACAACCGCCCCGGCAATATCCTCAACCTGCCCCTGGCCGAGGGCACGGGCTCGGCGGCCTATCGGCAGCAGTTCCATGGCGAGGCCATCTCGGCGCTGATCGAATTCGACCCGGAATTGCTCATCGTCTCGGCTGGGTTTGATGCCGCCGCCGAGGATCCACTCGCCGGATTGACGCTGACCCGCGATGATTTTGCCTGGATCACCGATGAACTGGTGGCGGTGGCCAACTACTGCTGCGGTGGCCATATCTGCTCAGTACTCGAGGGCGGTTATGACCTGGGGGCACTGGGCCGGGGCGTGGCCGCCCATGTCGCCGGTCTGATGCGCTGACAGGGGTTGACAGATTCGGTTATACACACGGGAGTGCGCAGCGTTTCTTCACTGTCTACGCTAAATGCCTGATCAGCCAAGATAAATCTCAAGCTATTGTTTATATTGATATTTTTGAATTGGTGAAGATTTCACCGATCTAACACAAACCCCCATGCCATGCCGCTTGCAACGCCGATCGGCCATTTCCTCCACAGACTTATCCACAGCTTCTGGGGACAACTCCTCAGGGCCGGTGGGCGAGCCCCAGGTACTCATGGGACTGCATCTCGCGCAACCTCGAGACGGTGCGACGAAACTCGAATCGCAAACGCGCGCCCCGATAGAGCCAGTCGATCTCGGCATCGGCGGCGATGACTAACTTGACCCCCCGGTCGTAGAACTCGTCCACCAGCGCGATAAAGCGACGCGCCGCGTCCTCGAGATCCCGATCCAGGATGGGCACCCGCCATAGCAGCACCGTGTGGAACTGCCGGGCAATCTCGACGTAGTCATCGGGGCTGCGCGGCCCTTTGCAGAGCGCGTCAAAATCGCACCACAACACCCCGTCACCCACGGCCCGGGCGGTGATGCGCCGCTGGTTGATGGTCAGCATCGGCTCGCTGTGCTCCCGCTCCGGGCAGATGGCCTCGAAGGTCTCAGCTAGCCGGCGGTGAGCGTGCTCGTCCGCCGGCACATGATAAACCGGCGCCCGCGAGAGCAGCCGCAGGCGGTAGTCCACCCCACCATCGACGTTGAGCACCCGGGTGTGCGATTCGAGCAGATCGATGGCCGGCAGAAACCGGTCGCGCTGCAGGCCGTCACGGTAGAGCGATTCGGGGGGGACGTTGGAGGTGGCGACCAGGGTGACGCCTTCCTCGACCAGCCCGTGCAGCAGCCCCGAGAGGACCATGGCATCGGCAATATCACTGACAAAGAACTCATCGAAGCACAGCACCCGGGTGTCCGCCGCCCACTCGGCGGCGAGCCGGCGCAGGGGATCCTGCTGGGCGCGCAATACCCGCAGCCGCTCGTGGGCCGACTGCATGAAGCGATGAAAATGCGCCCGGCGCTTGCCCACCGCCGCCGGCAGGCACTCGTAGAACATATCCATCAGATAGGTCTTGCCGCGGCCGACCCCCCCCCAGAGGTAGAGCCCCGGGATCCCCGTCGGGTCCTGACGCCGGCGTTGCCACCAGCCCCGCAGCCCCCCGGCGGGTTCAGGGGTCTCGAGCAGCTGTTCGTACAACGCCTCCAGTGCCACGACCGCCTGGCGCTGCGCCTCATCCGGCTCAAACCCGCTTTCTGTCAGATCCTGCTGGTATCGTTGACCCGGCGTCGTCAAGGCGCTGACCCGTTCTCATTCCCTTGCCAATAGCGATTATGCCACGGCATCGGGGCCGCGAAGATTGCCAGCGCCCCGGCAGTTTCGTATTTTGCCCGGTGAAACAACGGCAAAATCACCGAACCGAGGATTCAACATGGCCGATAACCGCCGCAGCCGCGTCGTCACCCAGGGGCTCGCCCGCACCCCCAACCGCGCGATGATGCGCGCCGCCGGGTTCGGGGATGAGGACTTCGATAAACCCATCGTCGGTGTCGGCAACGCCCACAGCACCATCACGCCCTGCAACCTGGGCATCGGCGCCCAGGCCGAGCGGGCCAGCGAGGCATTGAAAAGCGCCGGCGCCATGCCGGTGATGTTCGGCACCATCACCATCTCGGATGGCATCTCGATGGGCACCGAGGGGATGAAATACTCGCTGGTCTCGCGCGAGGTCATCGCCGATTCCATTGAGACCGTCTGTAACGGCCAGAGCCTGGATGGCGTGCTCGCCACCGGCGGCTGCGACAAGAACATGCCCGGGGCGATGATCGGTATTGCCCGGCTCAACATCCCGTCGATCTTTGTCTACGGTGGCACCATCAAGCCGGGCAACTTCAAGGGCAAGGACCTGACCATCGTGAGCGCCTTCGAGGCGGTGGGCGAGGCCGCCGCCGGGCGGCTGTCCGACGAGGACTTAAAGGGCGTCGAGATGAACGCCTGCCCGGGGGCAGGTTCGTGCGGTGGCATGTACACCGCCAACACCATGTCCAGCGCCTTCGAGGCCATGGGCATGAGCCTGATGGGTTCGAGCACGGTCTCGGCGGTGGATGAAGAGGCCCACACCGTTGCCGCCCGGGCGGCCGAGGTGCTGGTGGACGCCATCCATCATCAGCGCCTGCCGCGAGATATCATGACCCGCAAGGCGTTCGAGAATGCCGCCACCCTGCTCATGGCGGTGGGCGGGTCGACCAACGCGGTGCTGCACCTCATGGCCATCGCCAACGCCTGCGAGGTGGATTTTTCCATCGACGATATCGAGGCCATTCGCCGCAAGGTGCCGGTGCTCTGCGACCTCAAGCCCTCGGGGCGTTACGTCACAAGCGAGTTCCACGAGGTCGGCGGCACTCCGCAGGTGATGAAGATGCTGCTGGCGAGAGGGCTGCTGCACGGCGACTGCATGACCATCACCGGCCAGACCATCGAAGCGCTGCTGGCCGATGTGCCATCGGATCCGCCGGCCGAGCAGGAAATCATCCGCAACTTCGACAACCCGGTCTACGCCGAAGGGCATCTGGCCATTCTGCGTGGCAACCTGGCCGAGGAAGGTGCCGTGGCCAAGGTCAGCGGCATCAAGCATCGCCGCATCGAGGGGCCGGCTCGGGTCTTTGACTCCGAAGAGCTGGCCATGGAGGCGATCCTCGCCGACCGGATCCAGGCCGGTGATGTGCTGATCATCCGCTACGAAGGGCCCAAGGGGGGACCGGGCATGCGCGAGATGCTCGCCCCCACCTCGGCGATCATCGGCCGGGGCCTGGGGGATGCCGTGGGGCTGATCACCGATGGCCGCTTCTCGGGCGGGACCTATGGCATGGTGGTCGGTCACGTGGCCCCCGAGGCCGCCGTCGGTGGCAATATCGCCCTGGTCGAAGAAGGCGACACGGTGGTGATCGACGCCGACCAGAACCTGCTCGAGATCCGCATTGACGACAAGACCCTGGCCGAGCGACGCCGGCGTTGGCAGCCCCGGCCGCCCAACTATCGCCGCGGCATTCTGGGCAAGTTCGCCAAGCTGGTGAGCTCGGCATCCCACGGGGCGGTGACCGACAAGGACCTTTTCGACGACTGACAGCCCCTCACCCGTGCGCCGACCGGCGCACGGGCCTATCCCTCGCTGGCCACCCGCCGCAGGTCGGCGGCCATGGCCGCTACACTGTCGTCCGGGCTGAACAGCGCCCGGGCCTCGCCTTTGGCGTCAAATAGATACATGGCGCTGGAGTGGGAGACGCTGTAGTCACCAAACTCGTTGGGCTCGCCGTAGCCAAAGGTCGCCCGGTAGCGCTTGGTCATCTCGCGCAGTGCCTCGACATCGGCCGTGGCACCGGTCACCCGGTCACTGAAAAAATCCGTATAGCGCTTAAGCGTGGCCGGATCATCGCGTCCTGGATCCACCGAGACAAACAGCACCCGCAGATCCGAGGCCGGCGCCCCGGCCGCCTCCATGGCCGCTGCGATCCGGGCCATGGCGGTGGGGCAGACATCCGGGCAGTGGGTAAAGCCAAAGAACACCACCGCCGGGGCGCCGCGGAACGCTGCCTCGGTAATGGGCTCGCCGGATTCGGCGGTCAACTCGAAGCGAAGCGGCGGCAGCAGGTTTTCGATGCCCTTGGTCTGGTAATCCCGCCCGCCGCAGCCGACCAGCACAGCCAGCGCCGCCCCCAGCAGTGCGATGCGCGCCGCCCTATTGCGAAGCTTTTTGACCATCAGGCTTCTCCAGTCGAAAGGCCAGGACGATGATTGCCGCCGCCACACTCATCATCGAGGCCGGAATCCAGGTAATCAGCCCACCGATTTGCTGATCCAGCAGCGGATCGATGGGAAAGGCCCGCCCGCAGACATCATAAATCTCGAAAAGGTTCTGATCACTGAAGGTGATGAACGCCCCAAGGGCAATCTGCGGCGGCATGACCAGCGCAAGCACCAGGATTCGCTTGCCCGGCGACAGCCGGGGCGTCACACCACGATCACCGCGCTCGAAAATCAGCCACCAGAACAACAGTCCATCGAGCACCATGGTCCAGTTCATCAGCCAGTAGAGATCGATACTGAGCATGGCGTCGAAATGGATTTCCGGGGTCAGCCAGAAATAGATCAGCCCGACAAACAGAAAACCGGCGATGAACGGTTGCTGGAGAATGCGATAGCCCCCGCGGAGGAGGGTGAACACCGGGGCCGCCGGCCCCTGGGGCCAACGCCGCACCGCCGCCGGCAGCCCCGCGGCGAGGACCGCCGTGGGCATGGCCAGGGCGATCAGAAAGGGGCCAAGGTGATGCAGGATGAGATGCTGCAGGCGATGCGCCGAGAAAAGATACTGCGAGTAGTAGTCGTAGTGGGTCTGGGTGACCAGATAGATCAGCGTCACGCCGGCAAAATACGATAGCGCCGGCCAGAACCCGGGACGGGCGCCACGCAGCAAACCCGCGGCATAGAGCACCACGGCCAGGATGCAGGCGAGAAAAACCGGGGCAGAAGGCTCCCAGGGCCGCAGCCACTCGAAAAGCGTGTTCATTGGGCTGAAAGATTAGCAACCGCGCTCATGTGCGCATAGGCCCTTTCGCTGAGCAACACCACCACCCGGCTGCTGGCATAACGGCCGTCGTGCCGGTCGAGCGATTCGATCAGCGCGGCAACCCGCGCGTCGTCGGCGGCCGCCGCCGGATCGATGACAAAAAAATCCTGCCCTTCGACAAGGGTGTCGCGAACCCGTTTGAACGCCCGAAAGGCCGTCCCCTTGGGTGCGGCATTGAGCCGGTCGATCTGTCGCAGCGACAACACCGCAACGCCCTGCCATGTCAGCGGCTGCTCACTCACCGCCACCACCTCGATGGCCTGGCCACCCAAGGCTTACCCGGCGGCGTCGGTGGCGTAGAATGATCGATTTGGCGTTGTTCCATCCAACAAGGAGCCCAACATGGAGTTCATCCAGGATTATGCCCTGTTTCTGGCCCGGGTCGTGACCCTGGTGGTGGCCATCGGGGTGGTGATCAGCCTGATCGGCGCCGCCGGCAAGCGCCGGGGCCGGCAGCGGGAACAGCTTGAGGTGGAACCGCTCAACCGCCGCTACGAAGCCATGACCCGGCGGATCGAACAGGGCACCGGCAAGGAACGGCCCGGACTGGTCAAGCGCCTCAAGGCGCGCCGGCAGAAAAAGTCCAAAAGCGGTGAGGGGCGACTGCCGAGGCTCTTTGTGCTGGATTTCGAGGGCGACCTGCGCGCCAGCGCCACCGAGACCCTGCGCGAGGAGATCAGCGCGGTACTGGCAAGCGCCAGGAGCGATGACGAGGTGCTGCTGCGGCTGGAGAGCCCCGGCGGCATGGTGCCCGGCTATGGCCTGGCGGCCAGTCAACTGGCGCGGCTTCGCGAAAAAGGGATCCGCCTGACCGTATCGGTGGACCGGGTGGCCGCCAGCGGGGGCTATTTAATGGCCTGTGTCGCCGATCGCATCGTCGCCGCCCCGTTTGCGGTCATCGGCTCGATCGGTGTGGTCGGTCAGCTGCCCAACTTCAACCGCCTGCTCAAGCGACACGATATCGACTTCGAGCTGCATACCGCCGGCGAGAACAAGCGCGACCTCACCGTCTTTGGCCACAACACCGACGAGGGTCGGGCCAAGTTCCGCGAATCGCTCCAGGAAGTCCACGACCTTTTCAAAGAGCATATCGCCCGGCACCGGCCCCGGGTGGATCTCGACCGGGTGGCGACCGGCGAGCACTGGATGGGCGAAAAGGCTCTGGAGCTGGGTCTGGTGGATGACCTGGGCACCAGCGATGATCTGCTGCTCGAGCGGCGCGAGCGCATGGAGCTGGTCAAGCTGGACTACCAGCCCGCACCCTCGCTCAAGCGGCGTCTCTCGGTGGTGGTCGAGTCGCTGCTGGCGCGGCTGGGGCTGGCCCCGAGCCGAGTCTAGCGGCCGCCGGCGCCGTCCCTGCCCACCCGCAGCGGCGGGTCAACCCTTCTCGAGCCAGAAGGTAAACACCCCGTCCGCTTCGTCGTGGGCCAGCAACCGGTGCTCGGTGGTATCGCAGAACCCACGAAAATCGATCACCGAATGGGGGTCGGTGGCGCGCACCCGCAACCGCTCGCCCGCTGCCATATCCCGCAGCGCCTGCTTGGTCCGCAGGATCGGCAGCGGACAGTTGAGGCCGCGGACATCCAGATCGCGGTGGAAATCGACTTGTGACGGCAAAGCCATGGAGCAAGCCCCGAACCAGTGCGTATACTTGGCGTCCAAGTATACGGAACGAGTAACGCCACCGCCTCATGAGTGACGAGAAAAAACAATCCGACCGCCAGGGCGCGACCCGCCAGTCCGACGCCGCGGCATCCGACTTCGACCCGCGGCCGGTCAGCGATGCCGAGCTGCGCGAAGAGGTGTCGCGTGAGCAGGCCCAGGATTATCAACGCCAGGCCGATCAAGCCCATCAAAACTGGTTTTCGGTGATGAACAACCCCTACGGCAAGGACTGAGCGTCCCGCCCAAGGAGCATGACCATGAGCGAACTCAAGGGCATACCGGTCGTCGTCAGCGGCCAGAAGGTCAGCAAACCCAACGGCGTTCGGGCCATTAAAAACGGCATCAAGACCCAGCGGGACAGCGCACCGGTCAACCGTGGCGACAAGCCCGACTGGCTGCGGGTAAAGATCCCCACCGGCGAGACCTATCAGAAGGTCCGCCAGACGGTGCGCGAGCACAAGCTGGCCACTGTCTGCGAAGAATCCATGTGCCCCAACATGGGCGAGTGCTGGAGCGCCGGCACCGCCACCATCATGCTCATGGGCGATGTCTGCACCCGGGCCTGCCGTTTTTGCGCGGTGGACACCGGCAACCCCCGCGGCTGGCTGGACGACAACGAGCCTGCCGGTGCGGCGGAGACCGTCGAGCTGATGGGACTGAAGTACGTGGTGCTGACCTCGGTGGACCGGGATGACCTGCCGGATGGTGGGGCGAGCCACTACGCGGCCTGCATCCGCGAAATCCAGCGCCGCAACCCGAACACCGCCGTCGAGGCGCTAACCCCCGACTTTGACGGACGCCACGAGGCGATCAATACGGTCGTGGACACCGGCCTCGAGGTCTTTGCCCAGAACGTCGAGACCGTCGAGCGACTCACCCATCCGGTCCGAGACCCCCGCGCGGGCTACCAGAAGACCCTGGATGTGCTCGCCCATGCCAAGACGCGGCGGCCCGAGGTGTTGACCAAGACCTCGCTCATGCTCGGGCTCGGCGAGACCGACGAGGAAATCATCCAGACCATGGATGACCTGCGCGCCATCGGTGTCGATATTGTCACCTTTGGCCAGTATCTGCGCCCTACCATCAACCACCTGCCCGTGGATCGCTACGTCACGCCGGCGCAGTTCGACCGCTACCGTGACATCGGCCTGGCCAAGGGCTTTCTCGAGGTAGTCTCCGGGCCGTTGGTGCGCTCGAGCTACCGGGCCGACCGGGTCCTGGAGAAGAACAACGTGGGCCTCGACACCGCGGCCAGCGGCTAGCACCCAACCGCCGGGCCGGCTGCGGCCGGCCTAGTCACCCCCCTCGGCCCCCGGTTCCGAGGTCATGCGCGGAATCGGCGTGCGACGGACCTGGCGGGCACCGCAGATCAGCTCCACCGCGCGGTCGGCCGCATCCTGGAAAGGCTCCATGACCGTATCTGCGCCGCGACGTCGAAGCTCCTCGGTCTCGCGGGCGCTATGGGATGCCACCGCGATGCGGCCGCTGAACGGGTGGCCCTGAATCAGTTGCATCAGCGTATGCCGGCTGTCTTCGTGGCTCAGGCCGGTCGGATGCCTTGGCACGGTGCTGACCACCCATTGGGCGCCGTCCAGTGGCAAAGCGGCGATAAACTCCGGGTCGGTGGCGTCACCATACTGCGCATTCAGCCCAAGATCCCTGGCCCGCCGGACCGCGCTGGGGTTGAAGTCGACACCCAGCACACCCAGGCCGCGGTTCTGCAGCCGCAAAGCCATGGCGGTCCCAAAGCGCCCCATCCCAAAAATCAGCACGTCCACCCCGCGCACCCCGGTCTGCGACGACGCCCGCGGCTCGCGGGGGGTGTCCGCCCGCTCGAAAACCCCGAGCCAGGGCTTGAATCGGTCGTAGAGCCAGTGCGAGTAGGTGATCATGTAGACCGACACCGCAATGGTGATCAGCCCCACCAGCGTCACCAGGCCAAGGGCGGCTTCGCCCACATGGCCCAGTGCCAGGCCCATGCCGATGAAGATCAACGAAAACTCTGATATCTGCGCCACCGTCAGACCGGCCAGAAAGCCGGTGCGCCGGCGATAGCCCATCGCACCCATGATCGCCAGGACGATCAATGGATTGCCAATGAGCACGAACGCCGAAAACACCCCGGCCTCGACCAGACTCTGCCCCAACAGCGCCAGGTCCAGGGTCGAGCCAAGGGAGATGAAGAAAAACAGCAGCAGAAAATCCCGCAACGGGGCAAGCCGCGCCGAAATCGTCTCTCGATAGGGGGTGGAAGCCAGCGAGACACCGGCCAGCAAACCGCCCAGCTCTTTGCCCAGGCCGATCAGATCGGCCACCGTGGCAAAAACCGTCGCCTGGGCGATGGCAAAGATCACAAGCAGTTCCGGCGCGTGGGCCAGCCGCGCACTCAAGGGATTGGCCACATACCGCACAAAAAGGCCGACCAAGCCCACCAGGGCAATGCCGGCGGCGATCACCACAGCGACATCCCCGGCGCCGCCACCATCCGCCCGGGCACCGATTCCGACGGTCGAGAGCACGATCATCGCCAGCACCACCACCAGGTCCTGGACGATGAGAAAACCCAGCGCGATCTGACCATGGAGCGCATCGATCTCGCGCTTATCCGACAGCAGCTTGACGATAATGATGGTGCTCGAGAAGGTCAGTGCCACGGCCACATAGATGGCCGTGACCGGATCGAGCCCCATGGCAAGCCCCAGCACGAACCCGATCGCGGCGGTAAACACCACCTGCCCCAGGCCGGTGACAAGGGCCACGGCCCCGAGCGAACGGACCAGCTTGATATCGAGCTTGATCCCCACCAGAAACAGCAAAACGGCGATGCCGAGCTCCGATAGCAGCTCGATCTGCGCCTCGGCGTGGACCACGTCAAGGACCGACGGACCGGCCAGTATCCCCACAGCAATGAAACTGACAATCAATGGCTGGCGGGCCAGGATGCCGACAAAGCCGACCGCCGCGGCAAGCATGAGCAGCGTTGCAACCTCGGCGAAGGCAGAGTGGAATACAATCTCCATGGTCACAGTCTACTGTGTTTCAACGACTGGCCTCACCCTGCGCCAAGGCATACGCACATGGATACCATCGTCATCGCCACCGATCTCAGTAGCCGGGCCGAGCGGGCCCATCGCATGGGCGTACTGCTGGCCCGTCAGGCCGGTGCGCGTCTGCGGTTCGTCTATGGCATCGACAACGACCAGCCCGCCAATCTGGTCAAGGCGCAATCCGATCAGGCGTGGATCAGCCTGCAGCGGCTGGCCGACACCGTCGAGCGCTTCGATGGCATCGACTGCTCGGCCGAGGTCGCCACCGGCGACGGGATCGCCGAGGCGATCACCGCCTGCGTGCCATCGTCGGCATCATTGCTGATCCTCGGCAGCCACCGACGCCGGCCCGTCCGGGATCTTTTTCTGGGCGGCACACCCGAGCGTCTTGTCGCCCAGCGCCGGGTGCCCGTACTGGTGGTCCGTCAACCGCCGGTCGAGGCCTATCGACGCATGCTGTTTGCAACGGATCTCTCTGATGCGTCCATGGCGGTGGCCAGGCGGATCGCCGACCATCCGGTGACCGGTCCATTGGCAAAGATCGTGCTCACCGTCGCCGGCAGCCTCGAGCAAAGCCCGGTGGCGGCCAACCGGATGAGTGACCCGGCCCGGGAGGAGTGGTTGGCCGGCATGGCGGCCCGCGCCGAGGCCGCGCTCGAGCGTTTCATTGAACGCGCGCGGATAGGCGTGGTGACCCCCCGCGTCGAGGCGACGACCCAGCCCACTGCCGCCGCCATCGTGGAAGCGGCCCGACACGAGGGCGCGGATCTGATCGCCGTCTCGCCCAGTGAAGCCCAGGGACTGGAGTCGTTCCTGCGCGAGAGCGTCACCGTTCAGCTACTCAATAGCGCCCCGATGGATGTCATGGTTCTGTGACGGTGATGCCCTCGCCGCCGATGCCCGGCTAACCAAGCAGCGGCGCCAGGGCGATCGGCAGATAGGCATCCAGTAGTAGAAACGCGAAAAGCGCCATCAAATAGACGATGCTGTAGCCGAAGGAGCGCATCGGCAGCGAGCGATCCTCGTTGCGGCGGAGCATCTCGACGCCAAACCACAGATACCGTGCCCCCAGTACCGTGGCACCGACGAGGTAGAGCGGCCCGCTCATGCCGGTGACAAACGGCAGCATGGTCACGCCCACCAGCAGCACGGTATAGAACAGGATCTGCCAGCGCGTGAACCGGTCTCCATGGGTGACCGGCAACATGGGGATATCGACGCTCGCGTACTCTTCGCGACGATGGATGGCCAGCGCCCAGAAATGGGGCGGCGTCCAGGTGAAGATGATCAGAAACAGCAAAAGCGCGTGGGGGTCGATGGTGCCGGTGACCGCGACCCAGCCGAGCACCGGGGGGGCCGCGCCGGCGGCGCCGCCAATGACGATGTTCTGTGGCGTCGCGCGCTTGAGAAAGAGCGTGTAGATAAAGGCATAACCGATCAGCGAGCCGAAGGTCAGCCAGGCGGTGAGCGGGTTGACCGCAAAGTACAAAAGACTGAGCCCACTGACCCCGAGGGCGCCGGCGAAGAAGATCGCATGGCCGGTACGCAGATGACCGGTGGGCAACGGGCGGCCCTCGGTGCGCTTCATCCGCGCATCGACCCGGCGGTCGACCAGGTGGTTGATGGCGGCGGCCGAACCCGCAGCCAGTGCGATGCCAATGTTGCCCACGATCAGCGCATTCCAGGGGATGGTCCCCGGGCTGGCCAGCAGGTTGCCGACCACGGCCGTGAATACCATCAGCGCCACGACCCCGGGTTTGGTCAGCTCGTAATAATCCCGCCAGTGCTGGATCAGGTGCTGCAGCGGCGGCGCCTGGTCTCCGGTCCGCGGTGATGTGGCTTCCAGGGTACGGCTCATGATGCTGCGAGGGGTCGCCTGACGTGGATGATGGTCACCAGCACGAGTGCCAGCAACGCTGCACCCGCATTGTGCGCGACCGCAAGGGCGAGAGGCAAGCTGTAGATCACATTGCCAATGCCGATCAGGATCTGCAGCGTGAGCGCCCCGCCAAGGGCGATCCCCAGTCCCCGGCCGATGCCACCGGCCCGCCACAGCCACCAGGCCAGCGCCCCCAGCACCAGTGCCGCGACAATCGCCCCGGCCCGGTGCACCAGATGGATGGCCATGCGGGCGGGATGGTCCAGTACACCAAATTCATAGTTGACCCCCAGCCCCCGCCAGAGGACGAAGCCTTCACCGAAATCGGCCCGATCCGGCCAGTATTCACCCAGGCTGCAGGCCGGAAACTCGTTGCAGGCCAGGGCCGCATAGTTGGTGCTCGTCCACCCGCCCAGGGTGATCTGGGCGATGGCCACGACAATCCCGGCGGCCAGCATGGCACCCAGCCCCCGTTGGCCAAAAAGCCGTCCGCCCCCGCCCAGGTAGTTACAGCGCAGGGTCAACCACCAAAGCAGTGACAGCGTGGTCAACCCGCCGAGCAGATGCGCGGTCACCACCGCCGGCTTGAGCTGCCAGGTCACGGTCCAGGCACCGAGGATGGCCTGGAAGGTCACAAGACCGGCCAGGAGCAACGGTACCTTCCAGGGCTGACCCGGCCGCTTGCGCTGCCGCCAGGCAAAGAACGCCAGCCCGTAGATGAGCGGCCCCACGATCCCCGCCAGGTAGCGATGGACCATCTCGCGCCAGCCCTTGCCCACATGCACGGGGGTGTCCGGGAACGCCTCGTTGGCGCGCTCGATGGCAGCCGGGGTGTTGGGTACATCCCATTGGCCATAGCAGCCCGGCCAGTCCGGGCAGCCCAGCCCGGCATCGGTCAGTCGCACCCACGCGCCCAGGACCACCAGCGCGAAGGTGAGCACGGTGGTGACCAGACTCATGCGGTAGAACCACGGATGGGTTTTCATCGGCTTACGGCCTCCTCAGCGGCGCGTCGCTCGGCCTCTTCCTTGGCGAGGCGCAGCAGTTTGTCCAGATCATCCAGCAGCCCCGAGGCATCCAGCGGCTCGGCGTAGCGCATGACGTGATAGCCGCGGTAGTCGACGATATGGGCGGCCATGGCGGCACCCTCGTGCCGGGCCAGGCGCTCGAGTGTCTCGGCCGGCGCGCTCATGCGCAGAAAGCCGGACTGCACCTCGGTCACCGGCTCGGCCCGGGTACCGGGCTGGAGCACGATGATCCGCACCCGGTCGATGTCCTTGTCCAGCGCCACCCGAATGCGGTTGAGCACATCCAGTCGCCCTCGGCAGTCTTCGCCACAATCGCTTTGCTGCGGCATGACCAGCAGCCAGTCCCCGGCCAGCGCCGGGGTTTCGCCATCCAGGTTCTGCCAGGTCGACGGGTCCAGCTGAACCGCGGGCTGGACCAGGTCACCATTGTTGGTAAACGTCCCCGGCCGCCAGTCGCTGAACACCATGATCATTGCCGCTGCCGTGGGCAGTATGAAAAGCGCAAGAAGCGCGATTAATTGCCAGCGGCCTTTTAACCAGTTCATTCGCCGGTCGCCCTCTTGTGTTTGCGTTTTGTATTGACCACCAGCCAGATCACCGTCAGGGCCGCGGCCAGCGAGAACCATTGGACAGCGTAGCCCTCATGGCGCTCGGGCCCGAAGCGCCAGGCATCCCGGCCACTGCGGCGCACTACCGGGTCGTTACTCAATGACCCCTCAATCAAAAGATAGTCCGCAATGGGATAGCCAAGTTCCTCGGCCATGTAATCAAAATCAAGATATTGTACCCGCCTCGGCCACTCGCCGGCATTATCGGCGGGCTCGCCCAGCCGGATACCCACCGACGGGCCGCGCCGGATGCGGCCGGCCACCTCGGCGTCGGGCGGCACCGGCGGCAGCTCGGGGAGCGTCTGCCGGTTACCGACAATCGGCACAAACCCCCGGTCCACCAGCACCGCCCGATCCTGGCCGGCGAGCCGTAACGGGGTGAGCAACCGGTACCCGACCTGGCCATCCTGGATGCGGTTATCCAGCAGAAACTGCCGGCTGGCATCGAACCGGCCGCTGCCCCGGGCGCGGCGATACTCGTGGCTGGCCAGCCGGGTGGGCGTGTCGTTGAGATCGACCACCGGCGCACGGAAAGCCGCCGCCCGCTCGGCAAGCGCCTGGTGTTTCTGCTCGGCACGGTCCAGCTGCCAGAGCCCCAGGCTGATCAAGAGCACCAGCAGCACGACATAGGCGAGGGTCGGAAGCACGCGCGGTGCGAACACCCAACCGCCCATCCGCAGGCCTTTGGAGATTCCCGACACGGGGGTCAGCGCCTCCTTGATGCTTTATACTTGGCCGATACTCACAAGGAGGGCCCCATGGACCTCACTATTCGCATCGCCATCGTCGCGGCGCTTTTTGCCATCGTTGCCAGTCTGGGCTCGGGGCTGTTCTATCTGATCCGCGACCGCGGCGAGTCCCACCGCACCCTCAACGCGCTCAAGCTGCGTATCGGGCTGTCCATCGCACTGTTCATCCTGATTCTGCTGGGTTACTTCACCGGGGTGATCGCCCCCAACCAGAGCCCGCTGTCGTAGCGCGGCTCTAAAGGATATAGACAAAGATATAAAGGCCCAGCCAGACCACGTCGACGAAGTGCCAGTACCAGGCGGCCCCCTCGAAGCCAAAGTGCGAATCAGGCCGGAAGTGACCCTTCATGCAACGCAGGGTAATCACCAGCAGCAAAATCGTGCCGATGACCACGTGCATGCCGTGGAACCCGGTCAGCATGAAGAAGGTCGAGCCGTAGATGCCCGTTTCCAGTCGAAGGTTCAGATGGGCGTAGGCTTCGTAGTACTCGTAGCCCTGAAAACCGGTAAAGATCACCCCCAGCGCCACGGTCATCCACATAAAGGTGATGAGCTTGGCGCGGTTGCCCTCCTTGAGTGCGTGGTGGGCGACGGTCAGGGTCAGTCCCGAGGTGAGCAGGATCAGGGTGTTGATGGTCGGCAGCGGCCAGGGCCCCATGGGCTGGAAGTCCATGGCGGCATTGCCGGGGCCGGCGGTTGGCCAGTTCAGCGCCATCGAATCCCACAGCAGCCGACTGGTCGCCGGGTCTTCGCCCGAGAGCCACGGCACTGACAGCGTCCGGGCGTAGAAAAGCGCGCCGAAGAAGGCGGCGAAGAACATGATCTCGGAGAAGATGAACCAGATCATCCCCCAGCGCAGCGACCGGTCCACCTGGTCGGAGTAAAGCCCCTTGACGCTCTCGCGGATGACATCGCCAAACCAGCCGATGACCATCCAGGCGGTGATCAGCGCCCCGGCGCCAAGCACCCAGGTCCCGATGCCCATCCCTTCGAGATACATGGCGATGCCCACGACCAGGGTGGTCATGCCGACGCTGCCAATGATGGGCCAGTTACTGCCGTGCGGTACGTAGTAACCGCCTTCTGCCTGCGCCATGCGCTTTCCTCTCTCTCTCCTGCCCCGACCTATAGACGGTCGAGGAAAACCACCAGGTATATGCCAAGAACGACCAGCGCGAGCAGCAGCACCGTCCAGCGGATATTCCGCCGCGTGCGCCGGTCGACCTCTTTATTGATCATCAGTTAGCGGACCACCGGTGGTGTGTCGAAGGTGTGATGGGGTGCCGGCGAGGGCACTTCCCACTCCAGGCCTTCGGCCCCTTCCCAGGCCCGCGCCTCGGCCTTCTGACCGCCACGAATGCACTTGTAGAGCAGCCAGACAAAGATCAGCTGGGCGAAGCCAAAGCCAAAGCCACCGATACTGGAGATCATGTTCCAGTCGGCGAACTGCACCGAATAGTCCGGGATACGTCGCGGCATGCCGGCCAGTCCCAGGAAGTGCTGCGGGAAGAAGAGCACGTTCACAAAGATCACCGACAGCCAGAAATGCCACTGACCCAGGCGCTCGCTGTACATGTGGCCCGTCCACTTGGGCAGCCAGTAGTAGGCCGCCGCCAGGATCGCGAACACCGCCCCGGTCACCAGCACGTAGTGGAAGTGCGCGACCACGAAGTAGGTGTCGTGGTACTGGAAGTCCGCCGGCGCGATGGCGAGCATCAGCCCGGAGAAGCCACCGATGGTGAACAGAAAGACAAACGCCAGGGCGAACAACATGGGCGTTTCGAAGGTCATCGCCCCCCGCCACATGGTGGCCACCCAGTTGAACACCTTCACCCCGGTGGGCACCGCAATGAGCATGGTGGCGTACATGAAAAACAGCTGTCCGGCGAGCGGCATCCCCACAGTAAACATGTGGTGCGCCCAGACGATGAACGACAGAAAGGCGATCGACGCGGTGGCGTAGACCATCGAGCTGTAGCCGAACAGCGGCTTGCGCGTGAATGCCGGGATGATGGTCGAAATGATGCCAAACGCCGGCAGGATGAGGATGTACACCTCAGGGTGGCCGAAGAACCAGAAGATATGCTGGTAGAGCACCGGATCACCGCCACCGGCGGCACTGAAGAACGTGGTGCCGAAGTACTGATCAGTGAGCAGCATGGTGATGGCACCGGCGAGCACCGGCATCACAGCGATCATCAGATAGGCAGTGATCAGCCACGTCCAGACGAAAAGCGGCATCTTCATCAGGGTCATCCCCGGTGCCCGCATGTTCAGGATGGTGGCGATCACGTTGATCGAGCCCATGATCGAGCTAATGCCCAGCACATGAATGGCAAAGATCACGAAGGGGAACGCCGTGCCGGTCTGCAGCATCAGCGGCGGATACATGGTCCAGCCGCCGGCCGGTCCACCGCCGGGCATGAAAAGCGTCGACAGCAGAACGGCAAAGCCAAACGGCAGCAGCCAGAAGCTCCAGTTGTTCATGCGCGGCAGCGCCATGTCCGGCGCCCCGACCATCAACGGGATCATCCAGTTGGCGAGACCGGTGAACGCGGGCATGACCGCACCAAAGATCATCACCAGCGCATGCATGGTGGTCATCTGGTTGAAGAAATACGGATCCACCACCTGCAGGCCGGGCTGGAAGAGCTCGGCCCGGATCACCAGGGCCATGGCCCCACCGACCAGGAACATGGCCAGCGAGAACAGCAGGTACATCGAGCCGATGTCCTTGTGGTTGGTGGTCACCAGCCAGCGCTTGAGACCGGTCGGTTCCGCCTCGTGATGCGCGTGATCTTGGGTTGTTGCCGTCATGTCTAACGTCTCCCCTTGAGGATACTTCGCTTATCGCGACGCCAGGGCGTCACCGACTTGTTCGTCTTCGTCCGTCTCAGCCGCTTCGGCCGTCGCTCCGGTCTCGCCCCGCTGCTCCGCCAGCCAGGCCTGGAACTCGTCCTTTTCGACCGCCTCGACCACGATCGGCATGAAGCCATGATCACGGCCGCAGAGCTCGGCACACCGGCCGCGATAGACCCCTGGCTCGTCAATGCGGGTCCAGGTCTCGTTCACAAACCCGGGGATGGCGTCTTTCTTCCATCCCAGGTCCGGCATCCACCACGAGTGGATCACATCCGCGGCGGTGATCTGGAACCGGATCTTGGTATCCACCGGCAGGACCAACCGCTTGTCGACATTCTGCAGGTAGTTATCCACCGAGGCCGGCTCGACGCCCGAGCGCAGCCGCCGGGCCCGGTCGCTGTCGACATCCAGACGGCTTAAAAACTGGACATCCTCGTCCATGTACTCGTAGCCCCAGAACCACTGATAGCCGGTGACCTTGACGGTCATCTCAGACTCGCTGGTGTCGTCCAGATCAATCAGGGTCTGGGTGGCCGGCACCGCCATCGCCACCAGAATGCCCAGCGGGATCACGGTCCAGACAATCTCGACCGCGGTGCTGTGGTGGAACTTCGCCGGTTTGACGCCGCGTGCCTTGCGATGCCGGAAGATGGAATAGAACATCGCCCCGAAGACCAGCACCCCGATGGCCACCGTGATCGAGAAGATGGTCATGTGCAGGTCATAGATCTGCCGGCTCGACTCGGTCACGCCGCGGGTCATGTTGATCAACCCGAGATCCGCCGACGCTGCGGTGCTGAATAGCGCCAGCGCCATCGACCCGATCAGCCCGTTTGCGGTTGTCATCCTCATCCCGTCCTCTCTCCCAGACTGTGCGTGGGACCGATGGCTTTGGCCGGGTCATCCGCCCCGGTCAGCGCGCTGTAGGCGCCGGTACCGCAGCGTGCCATGGGCCCGATGCAGTGGCTCAGCTCGCGCGCCAGGCTACGCCGCTCATCTGTCTCCAGAAACTCGCCAAGTATAACCTCCCGGCCGCGCGAGCGCAGCACCAGCTGGGTATGTTCCCAGCGACGCGGCAGCTGCCGCAGCGCGACCTCGGTCCAGGCCCGGTCCAGGTACCAGGTCTTCTCGACCCGGCCGCGCCCCTTCTCGACGCGGATCTCCGCCCCCTCGACGTGGACGATCTCGCGGTCCAGCGATCGCCGCGCCGATACATAAAGCGCCGCCCCCAGGGCGGTCAGCTCGAGCCCGGCAAAGGGCAGCACCGGCCAGAACCCCATCGAGGTCAGCACCAGCGCCACGCCCAGACAGACCACGCTCAGCCCGATGAAGACTCGCACCGTCTGGCCCCAGTTGGGCGCGATATTGGGGGCGAGCACAAAGCGACGTGCACCCTCGGCAGAATTGGATTGCGTGGTGCTCATGTCAATGCGACCGCCCACCCGAAGACTTGATTGGTGTCAAGTTTAGGTGAATCGCCCGCCCGAGAAAAGCCTGGCATGCCACCGGCAGGCCTATCGGGATCGTTTGGGCACCGACAGGGTATCCAGCGGGATTTCCACCACCCCCGAAGACTGACGCAGCTGGGGCTGCGCGTCGGTGCCCCAGGCATGGCCGTAGGCGATCTCCCAGGTGGCCGGCAGCCGGCCATCCGCGTCGCGGAAGGCCTCGTAGGCCGACTGCATCGCCCGCCACTGCCGTGGCGTCGTCAGCCCCGGGCGCCGCCCCGGTGCCGCATTGCGCAACCCGAGTGCGGTCAAATCATCCACCAGCCCGCTCACATCCGGGTAGGTAAGCGTGAAATGCTCCATGTCCATCACCGGATCGGCCAGACGGGCATTGACCAGCGCATCGCCGATGTCGTGCATGTCGACGAATCCGTGGACATGGATGGCCGCGTCCACCTGCGCCCAGGCGGTGCGCAGTTCATGCAGCGTATCCGGCCCGTAGGTGGCAAACAGCAACACCCCGCCCGGGCGGAGCAGGCGCTGCAACTCCCGGGCGGTCGCGGCCAGATCGCTGCTGCGATGGAGGACCAGGCTCGAGAAGATCAAATCGAACTGATCGTTGCCAAACGGCAGTTGATCGACGTGGCAGGCCACCCCCGGCGGGCGTCGCCAGCGCCCCGCCGAGCGGCGGGCCCGGGCCACCAGACCGGGGGCCAGGTCGGCGAGGACCAACCGCGCCCGCGGATAGCGCTTGCGCAGCCCGCGCACATGAAACCCGCTGCCGCAGCCGAGATCGAGGATCGTCGCCGGATCAAGCCGCATGTAGGCGAGGCGGTCGAGCAGCCGCGCCCCGACTTCGCGATGCAGGATCGCGGCGGCGTCAAAGTGCGGGACCGCCGCCTCAACACGGCGATGGAGCACACGCCGGTCGAGGGCAAGGGGGTTGCTATGTGAAGACGCGCTCATCCCTCCATGCTGCCACAGACACCCCCCGGGCCCCAGCGGTGCGCGGTGTCACAGAATGCCGCCCGAGCCCCGGCGCACCCTACCGGTCATGCCAGGACATCCTGTCAATGGATGGCGTCAGCCCCCGTACTGGCGCCTGCGATTCGACCGACTGCTCCATGGCCGCTGCCATTTCTGCAACGGCCCGGTCGCCGACGGCGGTCTCTGCCCCGGTTGCCGCGAGGACCTGCCCTGGATCACCGCCGCCTGCCGGTGCTGTGGCGCACCCTTGAGCTCGGGCGCTGCGACATGCGCCGGCTGCATCGGCGATCCACCGCCTTTTCAGCGCACCCATGCATTGTGGCAATACCGGGACGGGATCGATGACTGCCTGCGGGCGTTCAAGGATCGTGGCGACATCGCCATGGGGCGGTTGCTGACCGACCTGGCGGTGGCGGCGCTGACGCGACGCGGGCTCAGGCTGCCCGGGCCGCTGGTCCCCATGCCCCTGCATCGCGATCGCTATCGTCAACGCGGCTTCAACCAGTCCGTGCTGATCGGCCGCTGGCTGGGCGGACCCTGTCTGGAGGATCTGGTGGAGCAGTCGCGCAATACCGCTGATCAGCGGGGCCTGGATGCCCGCCAGCGACGCGCCAATCTGGACAGGGCCTTTCGGCTGCGGCGGCCGCCCCCGCGGGCGGTGACGCTGGTCGACGATGTCATGACCACCGGCGCCAGCCTGCGGGCCCTGGCGCATTGCCTGCGCGAGGGCGGCGCCGAACATATCCGGGTTCTGGTCCTCGCCCGGGCGGTCTGACCGGGCGTCCGGCTAGATCACCCCGGTGTAGTCAAGCGCCAGCCCGGCAAAGACAATCCCGCCGTAGATGTTGTTGTTGAGAAACGCACGAAAACAGCCCTGCCGGTCGCGGTGGCGGATCAACCACTGTTGGTAGACAAAAAGCGGCGTTGCCAGCGCGACACCGGCAAAATAGACCGCGCCTAGCTGCGCCTGCCAGCCCATCATTACCAGCAAGAACGTCATCACCGCCTGCAGCAAGCCGATGATCAGACGATCCTGTCGACCAAACAGAATGGCCGTGGAGCGGATGCCGATTTTCAGATCATCGTCGCGATCGACCATTGCGTATTCGGTGTCGTAGATGGTCGCCCAGACCACCGCCGCGACAAACACCAGCCACGCCAGGGCCGGGACCGAGCCGGTCTGGGCGGCGAAAGCCATGGGGGCGGCCCAACCGAACGCTGCCCCCAGATGGATCTGCGGCAGATGGGTATGCCGCTTCATGAACGGATAGGTGGCCGCCAGCACCACCCCGCCCAGCGACAGCAGGATGGTCAGCCGGTTCATCAAAAGCACCAGTCCAAAGGCCAACAGACACAACAGCACAAAAAGACTCAGCGCCTCGCGCTCGCTGACCCGGCCGGTGGTCAGGGGCCGGTGACGGGTGCGCTTGACGTGACGGTCGAAATCCCGATCGGCGTAGTCGTTGATCACGCAGCCGGCGGCGCGCATGACCACCACCCCCAGCACAAAGACCACCAGCACGCCCGGCCGGGGCAGCCCCTCGGCGGCGAGCCACAAGGCCCACAGCGTCGGCCAGAGCAACAGAAAATTGCCGATGGGCCGATCCAGCCGCGCCAACTGGGCATAGCATCGCAGCTTCTCGCGCCATCGGTTCATGGCCGCTCTCCGGTGGCCAGTGCATGGATCAGGGCAGGCAGAAAGACCTCGGTGACCAGAAGCGGCCGCCCGGCCACCCGAAAGACCGAGCGTCGGGCCCAGGCAGGTGTTGCCCGACCGCGCGCCAGTCGTCGGGCCAGCGACGAGTCCGGCTGCACCGGGGCGATATCGATCACGCCGCGGGTCACCGGATAGCGCCCGAACAGAAGTTGCCCCAGTGGCTGACGGCCCAGGCGACGCAGCCGACGCAGCGGGCCGCGCAGACTGCTTGCCGGAATGACGCTGCGTGCCGCAACAAGCGGTGTCTGACCCCGGCACAACTGGACCTCGCGCACCCAGGCAGCATGCCGCGTCGAGGCGCCCAGCCGGACCGCCTCGGTCGGCCATGGCCGCTGCCAGTGCTGATGCTGGAGCTCGACGCCGAAGGCATCGCCGGCCAGCGCCCGCAGCCGCCGGGTCAGCGAGCCGGGCTCGTCGAGCCAGGGCCGGAGGCTTTCCGGCGGCCCGTCGACCCGCGGCACTGATCCGGGCCGCCAGCCGGCGCCCATGGCGGTTGGCCGATCAAAACCCATGCCCTGTCTATCCCTAAACCTGCGCGTAGCGTTCACCTTCACCCACCCAGCGCCGTATCAGTTCGCTGCAGGCCTGGGGCCGGGTGCGCAACAACTCCGGTGCGGCGGCCTGGACCGGGTCGAGCAGATCCCCGTCCCGCAACAGATCGGCAATGCGATAGTTGAGCGCCCCGGTCTGCCGGGTGCCAAGCAACTCGCCCGGGCCGCGGATCTCGAGGTCACGGCGCGCGATGCGAAAGCCATCGTTGCTCTCGCGCAGGATCCCCAGCCGCGCACGTGCGACCTCGCCGAGGGGCGGATGATACAGCAGCACGCAGCTGCTTTGCGTCTCGCCGCGGCCGACACGGCCGCGGAGCTGATGCAGCTGTGCCAGGCCCAGCCGCTCGGCATTCTCGATGATCATCAAAGAGGCATTGGGCACATTGACGCCCACCTCGATCACCGTGGTCGCCACCAGAAGATCCACCTCGCCGGCCTCGAACTGCCGCATCACCGATTCCTTCTGCGCCGCGGACAAACGCCCGTGGACCAGCGCGACGCGCAGCCCCGCAAGCTGCTCGGCGAGCCGCTCGGCAGTGGCCTCGGCCGCCTGGGCCTCGAGCAGCTCGGAGGCCTCCACCAGGGTACAGACCCAGTAGGCCTGTCGCCCGGCACGGCAGGCCTCGCGAATGCGCTCGATGACCTCGTCACGCCGCGTCTCGGGCAGCGCCACCGTCCTTACCGGCGTCCGGCCCGGCGGCAGCTCGTCTATCACCGAGACATCCAGATCGGCATAGGCGGTCATGGCCAGCGTCCGCGGGATGGGAGTGGCCGTCATGACCAGTTGATGGGGCTGCAGCCCCGCCCGGCCCTTGTCCCGAAGGGCGAGACGTTGATGCACGCCAAAGCGGTGCTGTTCGTCGATCACCACCAGACCAAGGCCGTGGAACGCCACCGACGCCTGAAACAGGGCGTGGGTGCCCACCACCACCTGGATATCCCCGCGCTCGAGCCCGGCCAGACAGTCGCGGCGCTCGGCGGCGCTGCTCCGCCCACTGAGCCAGCCAACCCGCACGCCCAATGGCTCGAGCCAGGCCCGGAAGCTTCGTTCGTGCTGCTCGGCAAGCAGCTCGGTGGGGGCCATGATGGCCGCCTGCCAACCATCACTGACCGCCATCAAGGCCGCCATGGCCGCAATCACGGTCTTGCCCGAGCCCACATCGCCCTGGATGAGCCGCAGCATGGGCTCGCCCCGGGCCATGTCCCGGGCCACCTCGTGCTGTACCCGCTGCTGTGCGCCGGTCAGGGCAAACCCCAGGGCATCGAGCAGGCGCTCGATGGGACCATGGGCATCGCCGAGAACCGGCGCTGGTGCGCTGGCCTGATGGGCCTGGCGTAGTCGCAGCAGGCTGAGACGGTGGGCGAGCAACTCTTCGAAGGCCAGGCGCCGGACCGCCGGGTGACTGCCATCCATCAACGCCTGGGTATCGGCCTCCGGCCCCGGGGCATGCACCGCAGCCAGGGCATGGTCCAGCGAGGGCAGGCCGAGCTTTTGCAGTAATGTCCCGGGCAGCCACTCGGTCAGGGTCTCCGGCCGGTCAAGGGCCGCGCCGATGGCCCGGCGGAGCATCGATTGCGCCACCCCCTCACAGGCCGGATAGACCGGTTTGAACTCGCCCGCCGGCAGCGGGGCATCGGGCTCGACGATCTCCCAGTCCGGGTGGATCATCTGCAACATCACCGGCCCGGGCTTGGCCTCACCAAAGACGCGCAGGTGCACCCCGCGGACAAGCTGGCGTTGCTGGTTGGCATAGAAGTGGAAAAACACCAGCTCGAGGCTGCCGGTGCCATCGCTGATACGGCAGATCAGCCGCCGGCGCCGACCACCGGTGACCTCGCTGGCGGTGATCTCGCCGCTGACCAGCGCATCCACCCCGCTCGCCAGTTCACCCAGGCGTCGGACCCGGGTTCGGTCCTCGTAGCGCAGCGGCAGATGGAAGGGCAGATCCTCGATGCGCACCAGCCCCAGGCGCGAGAGCTTGTCCGCCACCTTCGGGCCGACTCCGGGCAGGCGGGTCAGCGGGGTGCCGGCGGCGGCGTGATCGGTCACAGGCTAGTCGGCCAGGCTCAGAATGGCCTCCACTTCGACCATGGCGTCCTTGGGCAGTGCGGCCACGCCAATGGCTGCGCGGGCGGGATAGGGCGCGTCGAAGTATTCCGCCATGATGCTGTTGACCGTGGCGAAGTGGCCGAGGTCGGTCAAAAAGATGCTCAGTTTGCAGATATCGGCCAGCGAACCGCCGCTTGCCAGGCAGAGCTGGGCCAGATTGTCGAACACCCGCCGGGTCTGCACATCGATATCCGCCTCGACCAACTCCATGGTCAGCGGATCCAGGGGGATCTGGCCGGAGATGAACACCAGATCGCCCACCTGGACGGCCTGGGAATAGGGACCAATGGCCGCCGGGGCCTGATCGGTCTGGATGATACGGCGGCTCATGACAGCTCCTTGCGGTTGAAAAGAATGCGATTATCCACGCCGGCGGGCGATCCGCAGCACAGCGGCCAGCCCGCGCAGTCGGCGCATGATACGCGCCAGATGGACGCGATCGGTGACATCCATGACCAGTCTGATGGTGGCGATCATCCCTTCCTTTTCCTCGATCTGCACGGCATCGATGTTGGAGTCGAGATCCGAGATGACCGCAGCGACACTCGCCAGGACCCCCTGTCGGTTCATCACCTCCAGGTCGACCGCCACGGGATAGCCGCCTTCGGTTGAAGGGTCCCACTGCACATCCACCCATTTTTCGGGGTGGTTGCGGTATTCGCGGATGTTGTTGCAATCCTGGTGGTGGATGACAACGCCGCGGCCGGCGCTGGCAAAGCCGACGATGGGGTCGCCCGGGATGGGTCGACAGCAGCGGGCGAAGGTCATCACCGCCCCCTCGTTGCCACGGATCATCAACGCGCCGCCGGCCTCGGAGCGGTCGGTTTCGGCGGCGCCATCATCCACACCCGAGAGATGACGCGCCACCAGCCAGGGCATGCGACGGCCCAGGCCCACCTCTTCGAGCACCGCATCCAGATCGTCCGCGGCCAGCGCCTCCAGCGCCTCCTCGATCTGGGCCGGGCCGATCTGCCCCAGGGTCAGGCCCATGGCATTGAGCGCCTGCTCGACCAGGCGCCGGCCGAGGTCGGCCGCCTCGGCGCCCTGCAGGCGCTTGAGCCGCTGGCGGATCGCCGCCCGGGCCTTGGCGGTGACCACAAAATCCAGCCATGCCGGGTTGGGGCGGGCGATGGGCGCGGTGATGATCTCGACCGTCTGCCCGGTCTCCAGCGGGGTCCGCAGCGGAGCGAGCCGATGATCGATGTTCGCGGCAATGCAGGCATCACCGATTTCCGAGTGGACCATGTAGGCAAAGTCCACCACCGTGGCGCCCTTGGGCAATTCCATGATGTCGCCGCCGGGGGTGAAGACGTAGATTTCATCCGGCAGCAGATCGATTTTGACGTTTTCGATGAATTCGATCGGGTTGCCGGCGCTCTCCTGCATCTCCACCAGGCCATGGACCCATTCCCGGGCCCGGGTCTGGGCGACGCTGTGGGCGGTATCGGCGTCCTTGTAGAGCCAGTGGGCGGCGATCCCCGCCTCGGCCACCCGATCCATCTCGGCGGTGCGGATCTGGACCTCGACCTGGATGCGGCGCGGCCCGACCAGTGTGGTGTGCAGGCTTTGATAGCCGTTGATCTTGGGGATGGCGATGTAGTCCTTGATGCGGCCCGGCAAGGGCTTGTAGAGCCCGTGACAGTGGCCCAGGACGCGGTAGCAGGTATCCACATCCGCCACCACCACCCGAAACCCGTAGACATCAAAGATGTCGTCAAAACCCGCCTGTTTGCTGCGCATCTTCTGGTAGATGCTCCACAGATGCTTCTGGCGGCCGATCACGCGCCCCTTGATCCCGGCTTCGGTCAGGCTTTCCTCGAGCGCATGGCGCACGGTATCGAGGATTTCGCGGCGCGACCCCTGCTGCTGTCGGACCCGCTCTTTGAGGACCCGGTAGCGCATGGGATAGAGCGCGGCAAACCCCAGGTCCTCGAGCTCGATCCGCACACTGTTGATCCCCAGACGCTGGGCAATGGGGGCATAGATCTCGAGGGTCTCGCGCGCGATGCGTGACCGCTTGCTCGGCGGCATGACAAAGATCGTGCGCATGTTGTGCAGCCGGTCCGCGAGCTTGATCAGGATGACCCGGATGTCATGGGACATGGCCATGACCATCTTGCGGAAATTCTCGGCCTGGGCTTCGGCCTTGCTGCGAAAGTTGATCTGGGTGAGCTTGGAGACGCCGTCGACGAGCTGCGCCACCTCGGCGCCGAAGGCCTCGGCAATCTCTGCCTTGGCGGTGGGCGTATCCTCGATGACGTCATGGAGGATCGCCGCGCAGAGGCTCTCGGCGTCCAGGCCCATTTCGGCCAGCGTCCTGGCCACTGCCAGCGGATGGGTGATATAGGGTTCGCCGGAGAGGCGCCGCTGCCCCTCATGGGCCGCCGCGCCGAATTGGTAGGCCTTATAAACCTGCTGGACCTGGCGGGGTTCGAGATAGTCTTCGAGCAGCGTGCAAAGGTCAGCGGCGCGGGTTGCGGCATCGGAACCCGCTGTCTGCCGTTTGACCGCCGCGTCGCTGCTTGCCATGGATGCCGGTTCAGTCGGCCGGCTTTTCCCCGGTTTCTTCTTCACCCGGCTCGGCAGCCTCCTCGTCTGCCCCGGAGGCTTCGGTCGACGGCTCGTCGGCGGCGGCTTCCGCCTCGCCTGCTACCTCATCGGCCGGCATGTCGGCGTCGGCTTCTGCCGCCGGCTCGGTCTCTTCCAGGGCACCCAGCGCCTCGGCGGCTTCGGCCTCGGCGTTGAGAATCTCCGAGGTGACAAACCCGTCGGCAATCTCGCGCAGCGCAACCACCGTGGGCTTGTCGTTTTCCCACGCCACGAAGGGCTCATGGCCGTGGGCGACCTGCCGTGCCCGCCGGGTCGCGGCCAGCACCAGCTCAAAACGGTTATCAATCGTATCGAGGCAGTCCTCGACCGTCACTCGTGCCATCGCGGCAACCTCCAGAACTTACAAACTTTCCTTGATGCCGAGTCTAGCGCAATGCCGAGCGATCAGACAGGGGGGCCGGCGATGGCCCCATCGGTCAGCGACCCGAGCGTATCGCCGTGGTCGTGGAATTGCCGCGCCCGGCGCAGTCGTCTTGCCCGTACAATCGCCTCGAGATCGGCCAGGGCGGTGTCGAAATCGTCATTCCAGACCAGATAGTCGTATTCGTTACAGTGGCGCATCTCGCTGACCGCTGCGCGCATCCGATCGGCAATGACCGCCTCACTATCCTGACCCCGGCCGCGCAGCCGCGCCTCGAGCGCCGCGCGGGACGGCGGCAGGATGAACACCGAGACGGTCTCCTCGAGCCGCTCACGGATCTGCCGCGCCCCCTGCCAGTCGATTTCCACAAGCACATCCCGCCCCGCCGCCAGATCGGCCTCGACCGCTGCGTGGGTGGTGCCATAGCGCCGATCGAACACCCGGGCATGCTCGAGGAATGCCCCGGCCTCGACCAGGCCGCTGAACGCGGCATCATCGACAAAATGATAGTCCCGGCCATCCACCTCGCCGGGCCGCGGCGCGCGGGTGGTGTGCGAGACCGAGATCACCAACCTCGGATCCCGGTCCATCAACGCCCGCAGCAACGAGGTCTTCCCCGCCCCGGAGGCCGCCGAGACGATGTAAAGCGTGCCTGAGATGTCCGTTTCCATCCCGGGAATGCTACCCTGACCGGCTGATTTTCGCACTGTCCGATCAACACCAGGAGACGCCCATGCGCCCCAGTGGCCGCAACGCCGATGAACTTCGCCCGATCCGCCTCACCCGGGGCTTTACCCAGCACGCCGAGGGCTCGGTGCTGGTGGAGTTTGGCAACACCCGGGTGCTATGCACCGCCTCGGTCGAAGCGCGCGTCCCGCCGTGGCTTCGCAACAGCAATCGTGGCTGGGTCACGGCCGAATACGGCATGCTGCCCCGGGCGACCGGCAGCCGGACCGACCGGGAAGCCGCCCGGGGCCGCCAGCAGGGCCGGACGGTCGAGATCCAGCGGCTGATCGGCCGCTCGCTGCGGGCGGTGGTGGATCTGGAAGCCCTGGGCGAGCGCCGCATCGTGGTTGACTGCGATGTCCTGCAGGCCGACGGCGGGACGCGGACCGCCTCGATCACCGGCGGGTATGTGGCGCTGGCCGACGCGATCCAGACCCTCATGAAAGCCGGCCAGGTCCGGCGCAACCCGTTGCACGGGCAGGTGGCGGCCATCTCGGTGGGCATCCACAACGGCACCGCCGTGCTCGATCTCGACTACGCCGAAGACTCGGACGCCGAGACCGACATGAACGTGGTCATGAACGACGCCGGGCATTTCATCGAAATCCAGGGCACCGCCGAGGGGCATGCCTTTCGCCGGCCCGAGCTCGAGAGCATGCTCGATCTGGCAAGCGATGGCATTGACCGGCTGATCGCCGAGCAGCGCAAGGCACTGGAGGCCTGAGGAATGATCGAACGGCTCGTGGTGGCCAGTGGCAACGCCGGCAAGCTGGCCGAACTCCAGCAACTGCTAAGCGGATTGGTCACCGAGCTGCGCCCCCAGTCGTTTTACGATGTGCCGACCGCCGCCGAGACCGGCACCACCTTTATCGAAAACGCCATCATCAAGGCCCGCAATGCCGCGCTGCATACCCGCTTGCCGGCCCTTGCCGACGACTCGGGCCTGGAGATACCGGCCCTGGACGGGGCCCCCGGGGTGCGCTCGGCGCGCTGGGCCGGCGACGAGGCCGATGACCGGGCCAATAATGCGCGACTAGTAGACGCGCTCCTCAACCTTGGCCCGGACGGGCGGGTTGCCCATTACCGATGCGTGATCGCGTTGATGCGCCACGCCGACGATCCGGCACCGCTGATTGCCGAGGGCCGCTGGCGCGGGCAGTTGATCGAGACGGCGCAGGGCGACGGCGGGTTCGGTTATGACCCGCATTTCTATCTGCCGGCATCGGGCTGTACCGCCGCCGAGTTGCCGGCCGCCGAGAAAAACCGCCAAAGCCACCGGGGTCAGGCGCTGCAGGCCCTTCGTCGGCGTCTGGAGGCGGAGTGGACAGCCAACTGATCCCGCCACCGCTGGGGCTCTATGTCCATCTGCCGTGGTGCGTGCAGAAATGCCCCTACTGCGATTTCAACTCCCACGCCCTCAAAGGGACGCTGCCCGAGCGTGAATACCTCAACGCGCTGCTGCGGGACGCCGACACCGAGGCCGACGCAGCGTCGGGACGTCTCATCGAGACGGTTTTCATTGGCGGGGGGACGCCCAGCCTTTTCAGTGCCGAGGCCATCCAGGATCTACTGGATGGCCTGGGCCAGCGGCTCTGCATGGCCGCGGATGCCGAGATCACCCTCGAGGCCAACCCCGGGACGGTGGAGGCCCAACGCTTTGCCGATTATCGGGCGGCGGGGGTCAACCGCATCTCCATGGGGGTGCAAAGCCTCAACGATGCGCATCTTCGGCGCCTTGGCCGCATCCATGGCGGCGCCGAGGCGGTGGCCGCCATCCACAGCGCCCATGCCGCCGGCTTCGAGCGCATCAATGTCGATCTCATGCACGGCCTGCCCGCCCAGACCCCGGCGCAGGCCCTCGAGGATGTCGAGCGCATCCTCGATCTGGGCATCCGCCACCTCTCCCATTACCAGCTCACCCTCGAACCCGGCACCCCGTTCCACAACCGGCCCCCGGCACTGCCTGATGAGGACGCGCTGGCCGATATCGAGGCGGCCTGTGCCGAACGCATCCGCGAACACGGCCTGCATCGCTACGAGGTCTCTGCCTGGGCGGTGCCCGGCGAGGAATGCGGTCACAACCTCAACTACTGGGCGTTCGGTGACTACCTGGCGATCGGCGCCGGTGCCCACGGCAAGCTGACCGACCGCCACGGGGGGATCAGGCGCTACAGCCGGCTGCGCTTTCCACGCCAGTACCAGGCGGTGGCGGGGACCCCGCAGGGCCTGGCGGAATGCCGCTGGGTCGAGGCCCCCGAGCGGCCCCTTGAGTATCTGATGAATGCCCTGCGCCTGACCGAGGGGACACCGATGGACCAGGCCCTGGCGCGCACGGGACTGCGGCGTGAGGATTTTGAACCGGGGCTGGGCATCGCCCGGACGCGGGGCTGGATAAGCGACGACCCGGCCATCCTGCGGGCCACACCCCGGGGGCAGCGCTATCTTAACGACCTGCTGGGGCTTTTCCTCGACACCGACGGGGCCGGCGCATGATCGAAGAAGTCACCATCCACTGCCCGTACTGCGGTGAGTCATTCACGACGCTGGCCGACGGCAGCGCCGGCGATCAGGCCTACATCGAAGACTGTCAGGTCTGTTGCCGACCCATCGAATGCCGGCTGACCGTCACCCCGGACGGGCCGGTCATCGATACCCGCCGGGATGACGAGTAACCCGGCGCGGGCCGTTCAGAACGGCCAGGCCGATTTCGCCAGGGCCACGGCGACCAGATAGCCATAGATCACCAACGCGCCGATGAAATACCCCACCCGGGCACCCAGCGACCGCTCGGTCTTGAACGCCAGCACACCCAGGGCGATGTAGGCGATCAGCCCCAGCACCTTGGCGTTGATCCAGCCGTGGAGGACCGCCGGGTAGTTCCAGCCCGCCCAGGCGACCCCAAAGGCGGTGACCAGCAGCAGGGTATTGATGGCATGCGGGGTGATGCGCAGCCACTTGCGCGATGCCAGATCCGATCCGGCCGTCACCAGTCCAAAACGCAGCACAAAGAGCAGAAGACTCAGCGTAACGACGGTGGTGTGCAGATGGTTGAGGCCGATGTAGAGCATAGCGTTTTCCTGACGATCCCGGTGACAGACACAACGTCCAGCGGCGGTAGGCTACCTGCTGGCGCCGCCGCTGTCACAGCGCCCGTCGGCCGTCCCGGCCGGCCGGTGGATGTCGATGCACCGCAGCATGGTCTCTTGTACCCGTCCCGTCGAGGGCCTAAGATACCGCGCTCTGAAAACCAGCGTCCCGAGAAGCGCCATGAAAAAAGATATCCACCCCGAGTACCGCGAAGTTGTGTTTCAGGACATTTCTTCGGATTTCTCCTTTCTGACCCGCTCGACGGTGCAGACCGATGACACCATTCAGTGGGAGGACGGCAACGAATACCCGCTGGTCAAGGTCGAGATCTCCAGCGCCAGTCATCCGTTCTACACCGGCAAGCAGCGGGTGCTCTCGAGCGGCGGCCGAGTGGACCAGTTCCGCAAGCGTTACGGCTCGATGGCCAAGGGCGGCCGGGGCTAAGCGCTCCGCCGGCCGGCACGCGGGAGTATCAATGACATAGCGGCGCCAGGCGCCACGCGGAGGAGTTAGCATGTCCGACAAGACCGTTACCATCACCGACAACGCCACCGGCAAGCAAAGCGAAGCACCGGTGCGCAGCGGCACGCATGGGCCGGATTTGGTCGATATCCGCTCGCTCCACAGCGATCTGGGCTATTTCACCTACGACCCGGGCTACTCCTCCACCGGTTGTTGCCAGAGTGACATCACCTTCATCGATGGCGACCAGGGCGTGCTGCTCTATCGCGGCTACCCCATCGAACAACTCGCCGAGCAGAGCTCGTTTGTTGAGGTCTCGTATCTGTTGTTGAACGGCGAGCTGCCCGACAAACGACAGCTCGAGCAGTTCGATGACACCATCACCCGGCACACCCTGGTCAACGAAAGCCTGCGGATTTTCTTCAACGGCTTCCACCACGACGCCCATCCAATGGCCATGCTCACCGGCGTGGTGGGGTCGCTGTCGGCGTTCTATCACGACACCATCGATATCAACGATCCGGAAAGCCGCATGCTCAGCGCCCACCGGATCATCGCCAAGATGCCGACCATCGCGGCGGCCTCGTTCAAACACATGGTGGGCGAGCCGTTTGTCCATCCGCAGAACCGGCTGTCCTACACCGGCAACCTGCTCAACATGCTCTTCGCCCGGCCCAGCGAGGAATACGAGATCAACCCGGTGGCCGAAAAAGCCCTCGATCAGCTGCTCATCCTGCATGCCGACCACGAGCAGAACGCCAGCACATCAACGGTGCGCATGGCCGGCAGCACCGGCACCAACCCCTTCGCGGCCATCGCATCGGGGTGTGCCGCACTCTGGGGCCCGGCCCACGGGGGCGCCAACGAGGCCGTGCTGAACATGCTCAGCGAGATCGGCACCGTCGATCAGGTGCCGCGGTTCATTGAAAAGGCCAAGGACAAAAACGATCCGTTCCGCTTGATGGGCTTCGGCCATCGGGTCTACAAAAACTACGACCCGCGGGCGACGATCATCCGCAAGACCTGCCACGAGGTCCTCGACGAGCTAGGGGTGGCCAACGACCCGCAGCTCGAGCTCGCCATGAAGCTCGAAGAGATCGCCCTGGCGGACGACTATTTTGTCGAGCGCAAGCTCTATCCCAACGTTGATTTCTACTCGGGCATCATCTACCGGGCGCTGGGAATCCCCACCGAGTTCTTCACCGTGCTGTTTGCCATTGGCCGGACGCCGGGCTGGATCGCGCAGTGGATCGAGATGCTCGAAGACCCGGAGCAGCGCATCAGCCGGCCCCGGCAGCTCTACACCGGGGCCGCGCGCCGCGATTACACGCCCCTGCACCGCCGCAACTGAACCGGGCTCAGGCCTCGGCCGCGATGAGTGACTCCAGCTCGCCGCGGCCGGCGCGCTGCATGGGTCGGCCATCCACCGGGCTGCGCGGCGGATGGGCCCGCCCCCGACCGGTAAAGACTGCGACGTTCACCGGGACATCGCCGGCCACGAAGCGGTGGACCGGCACGAAATCGTAGTGATCATCAAAGCGAAGCCGCTGCTCTTCGGTGTCAAAGGGCACGCCCTGATCCATTAAAAACAGCACGACATCCTCGGGGGTGTCGGCAAAACAGTGCAGATCCACGGCACTGTCCGGGCCGGCGGTGCCATCGAGCACCGAGCCCACTAGCCGTGGCTTGAACGCGGCAAAAAAGTCCATCGCCTCCAGCGCCGCCTCGCGCAGGGTCTGCAGCGCCGTGACCTGGCGCGCGCCACCGAAAAGGCGCTGATACTCCTGCAACGCCGCCTGGATCTCGCGATTCTGCGGCAGGTTGGTCGTGGCGGGCGCGCCCAGATGCAGGGCTGCCTTGCGTTTGGCCTGTGAGAAATCGCGGATCCCCTCCACGGCCATGATGCGGGCCGCCTCCTGGGTCAAGCGCTCGCGCATGCGGGCGTCGCGGCTTGCCTTTCCCCTTGCCATGCCTGGCTGCCCCCCTTTGTCAGAAAATGGGTGCCTCGGACCCGGCGTCATCGCCGTCGCGGGACTCGGCCTGCGCCCGGGCCGACCGGGACGGGACATTCTCGCGGCGGAAGGTCTCGAAAACCGCTCCCTCGGACCCGCCACCGACACGCTCGCCGGTCTCCGGATCGATTCGCACCGTCACCAGCCCTTCCGGCCGGGGCCATTCGGTCTCATCAATACCCTGCAGGGCCGCGTCCATATAGTCCATCCAGATGGGCAACGCCGCCCGGCCGCCGGTCTCGTAACGCCCCAGGGTTTGCAGCTCGTCGAACCCCACCCATACGGTGCTCACCAGATCACCATTGAACCCCGAAAACCAGGCGTCCCGTTGCTCATTGGTGGTCCCGGTCTTGCCCGCAATATCCCCTCGGCCCAGCGCCCGGGCCGATCGGGCGGTGCCCCGTTCGACCACATCCCGCAGCATCGAGCGCATCAGCCAGGCATTCTCGGCACTAATGGCCCGTTCGGCGGGCCGGAACGCCGGCCGCTGTGGCCCGGTGCGACCGGGCTCGGCCGGGCGGATGGCCTCCGGCTCGGCGGCCCGGCGCGGCCAGGCCCGGAACTGATCGACCCCGTTATTATCCACCACCCGCTCGACCAGATAGGGTTTGACCCGATAGCCGCCATTGGCGAACACCGCATAGGCCCGGGCCAGCGCCATCGGCGTGATCTCCGCCGAGCCGAGCGCCAGCGAGAGGTTGCGTGGCAGCTGGTCGCCCGGCACGCCAAAGCGGCGGATATGCTCGATCGCCGCATCGACACCGATGCGGCGCAGCACCCGAATCGAGACCAGATTGCGAGAGAAGGTCAGCGCCTCGCGCAGCCGGGTGGGCCCGAACACCCGGCCACTGTAGTTCTCGGGCCGCCAGACATCCTCGAGCGAGGCATCCGGGAAGACCACCGGGGCATCGTTGACCAGCGTGGCCGGGGTCAGGCCATTGGCCAGGGCGGCGGAATAGATCAGCGGCTTGAACGACGAGCCGGGCTGGCGCGCTGCCTGGGTGGCGCGGTTGAACTTGCTGCGGGCAAAGTCATACCCCCCCACCAGCGCCTCCATCCGGCCGGTCTCCGGGTCCAGCGACACCAACGCCGCCTGCGGCTCGGGGACCTGTGCCAGACGCCACTGCCCCTCGGCCTGGCGCAGATACACCACATCCCCCGGCACCAGAACGTCGTCGGCCGCCTCGGGATTTGGCCCCATGGCATTCCGGCCCAGCTGCGCGCGAGCCCAGGACAACCCCGCCCAGCCCAGGGTGATGCGCTGCCCATCATGCAAAAGCAGACTGGCCTGTTGCCCGTCCACCGCCTCGACCAGGCCCACCGCCAGATCCCCGGGTCGGTTGTAGTCATCCAGACGCGCCAGCAGCTGCTCGCGGTCGGCCTCGAGCAGCTCGGGGGAGAGTTCATCCAGCATACCCCGATACCCGTGGCGCTCGTCGTAGGCATGCAACCCGTCACGCAGCGCCTGTCGGGCAGCACGCTGACGCTCGCGGGTCACGGTGGTGTAGAGCTCGTAGCCACCGGTGTAGGCGGCCTGCTGGCCGTACCGATCGACCATCCAGGCCCGGGCCATCTCAGCGACAAACGGCGCATCCACCGTCCGACGTCGGCCGTGGTAGGCGGCGGTGATCGGTGCCGCCATGGCCTGCTCGTAGCGCTCGGTCTGGATAAAGCCGCTCTCGCGCATCCGCCCGAGCACATAGGCCCGGCGTTGCAGCGCTCGTTCGGGGTTGGCCAACGGATTCCAGGCCGAAGGCGCCTTGGGCAGGCCGGCAATCATTGCCTGCTGCGCAAGGGTGAGCTCGGCCAGGGGCTTGCCGTAGTAGACCTCGGCGGCGGCGGCTACGCCGTAGGCGCGCTGTCCCAGGTAGATCTTGTTGAGATAGAGCTCGAGGATGGTGGCCTTTTCGAGCTCCTGCTCGATGCGCAGTGCCAGCAGGATTTCGCGCAGCTTGCGCAGATAGGTCCGCTCGGCGGTGAGAAACAGGTTGCGGGCGAGCTGCATGGTAATGGTGCTGCCCCCGGGGCCTTTCTCGCCGGTGCGAACCAGGTACCAGACCGCCCGGATGATGCCTTGATAATCTACCCCCGGATGCACATAGAAGCGCTGGTCTTCGGCCGCGATGAATGCCTGTTGCAGGGTTGTCGGGACGTTGGCAAGCGACACCGGCGTCCGTCGCATCTGCCCGAACTCGTCGATGAGCTCGCCATCGCGGGTGTAGACGCGCAACGGCACCTGAAGCTCGACGCTGCGCACCTCCTCGACACTGGGCAGGCTCGGCGCCAGCAGGATGTAGGCCATCACCAGTCCCGCCCCGGCGAGAAGGGCCAGTGCCGCGAGGCCAGCGATTGCCTGCAGGGAGAGCCGGATGATGCGTGACATGGAAGCCTTGATGCGCAATGGATGCTGCCGGTGGTCAGTATATCACCGCCACGATGACGGCCGCTGTCCGGCGGGTGACTGATGCGCTGGTCACTTCCGCTGATTCGACGGCGCACGCCGATCCACCTGGGTGTGGATATCGGCCGCAGCGGGGTTCGCCTGGTGGCCCTCGCGCCCGGCCCCACGCCAAGGCTGGTGGGCTGGAGCAGCCAGCCCGGGCCCGAGCAACCAGGCGATGGGCAGGCAAAGCCGGATCGCGAGTGGCTATTGACCGCGCTCGACCAGGCCGCCGCCGAGATCGATATCCACGACCCCGTCGCCGCGGTCGCCGTTCCGGTCGAGGGGATCGCCACCCGGTCTGTGTCGTTGCCCCCGGGGATTTCCCATCGCGCGGTAGATACACGGATCGGCCTCGCCATGGCCGAGCTGCTGCCCGAGTCGGTGTCCGATTTTTGCGTGGACTATCGAGCGGATGACAGCGCACTTGATGCGCATGACAACCGGCCCTGGCAGGTGGTTGCCGGGCGGCGCAGTCACGTGGCCTGGCGGGTCGAGGCCATGAAAGCGCTGGGTTGGCGTTGTCCCCTGGTCGATGTGGAATCCCACGCCATTGCCCGGGCACTGCGCCTATCCGCACCGGACGGGCACGAGGGCATCACCGGGGTGGTGGACGCCGGCTACCGGCTGCGTTTCAGCGTTTGTGACGGGGATAGCCTGATCCACGACCAGGATCACGGCCCACCCCAACCGGACACACCCGATGCGGTTGCCCAACGAATGGGCCTGGCGTTGTCCGTCTACCAGGGGCTCGATCATGCCCGGGCGGTGGACCGGATCCTTCTGGTCGGTGGCCGGGCCTGCCCGCCGCTGGCCGAGTCGCTGGCCCAACGGACACGGCTGCCAACCCGCATCGCCGAGCCGTTTTCGGCACTATCGACCGAAGACAGCGACCCGGCGCGGATCGCGCAGCCGCATCGCTATCCGGTTGCCCTTGGACTGGCACTGCATCTGGGGTCTTGCCATGCCCATTGGCGTTAACCTGCTGGACTGGCGCGACCGGCAACGACGCCGGCGGCGACGGATCGCCGGCAGCTGTCTGCTGGGCGCCGCCGCATTGGCCGTCGCCGTGACCGGCATCATCGCAGGCCAGGTGGGCCAGACCCTGGATGGCCATCGCCGCGCCGTGGCCGAGCTGGAGCAATCAATCGACGGGCTTGCTGGCAAGCTCGCCAGGGTCGAAGCGCTCGAGCAGGCTATCGAGACGCTGCGTCGACGGCTCGACCACAAAACCGCCATCCGGCGGGATCGCCGGGCCATCCAGACGGGCCTGGCGGCGGCCGTGCAGAGTCGCCCTCAAAAGGCCCGGCTACGCCGTATTGTCATCACGCCCGGGGAGCTCAGCGTCGAGGGCCTCACCCGACAGCCCACCGATGCGGCAAAGATGGCCCGGCGCCTTGAACGTCAGCATCCGCTGCAGCAGGCCGATGTCGTGCAGATCACGCCCAACCCTGACGCCGGCGGCGGAGAACTCGGCTTCCGGCTTCGCGCCAAGATCCTCACCCGAGCGCCTGCAAACGCCGCATCGAGCGGCGCGGGGAGCGAGCTGTGAGGTGGCCGGTCGTCGAGCGGCGGTTGTCCCGGTCCATCGCCGTGGCGGTAGTACTGGGCACATTGCTAGGCGCGCTGCCGGGGTGGTGGATCGGTGTCGCCCCGCTCAAGGACGCGGTTGTCGACGCCCGCGAGACCCGAACCCGGCTGGCGGCCAGGCTCGAGGCAAGACAGGATGAGGTCAAGCGCCTTGCAGCGCTTCGCCGGCAACGCCAGGCGCTGGCCCGGCGCATCGACGGCTTTGGCTTCGAGCTGCCGGACAGCCCGGCGGTCACCCCGCTCATCGAACGGGTATCCGCCCAGCTCGCGCCCACCGGGGTCGAGATCAATGCCCTGCACCCCACCCCCACCGGTGCCGACCAACCCGTCGACCGGGCCGTGCACATCGCCATCTCCGGCGACTGGCCAACGCTTGTCAAAAGCCTCGAGCAATGGCTGCATTCACCGCTTGCCACCTCGCCGGGGCGGCTGATGATCCGGGCCGACCAGACCGGCGCGGACGCCCCGCCGGGCCAGCCGCCGATCGCCCTTGAACTGCGGCTTCTCGCCCATTCGCTCGCCCATCCGGTGACTGCGCCGGGGGGCGCGGCCATTGGCGAGGGCCCGTTGCCTGACCTGGAGCCGCTTGCCGACCCCTTCGCCCTGGCCCATCGCCCGGCCACCGACCGGTCAATGCCGATCTTTCTGGGCTCGATCCGCGGCAGCCGGCAACAGTGGGCGTTTTTCCGCGACCGCAGCGGCCGCATCCACCGGCTCCAGCCCGGTCATCGGCTGCCCGGGGAGGGTGGGGTGCTGGAGGCCATACGCCCGGATGCCGCTGTCGTTCGCCAACGTGACAACGCCGGCAAAACCCGCCGCGTCCGCTTGCCCATCCTCGATCGCCATGCAAAAGGAGGCTGACCATGCGCGTGTTCACCGCCTCAAGGCGCTGTCTGCTGGTAATGGCCATCGTGATTTATGCCGTATCGATGCGGGCCACGGCCGATGAATCGCTGCGTGTGGATGTCCGCGACATGCCGGTGGACACCCTGGTCGAGCAAATCGAAGCCATCGAAAGCGGCGCTGGCCAGCCACCGACCCAGCCGGCCGGCGATGCGCCCGCCGATGCCCGGACTCGCTTTCTGGCCGTCAAATATGCCCGCGCCGAAGCACTCGCCGAGCTCATCGAGGCCGAATCGGTGCGCGTCGACACCCGCACCAACACGTTGATCCTCCACGCCACCCCGGCGCAGATCGCCGCGGCCCGTTCGCTTGTCGAGCGACTCGACGTGCCGGTCCGCCAGGTCCTGATCGAGGCGCGGATCGTGATCGCCTCAGAGGGGTTCAGCGACGAGATCGGCGTCGAGTTTGGCTGGCGCCGCGAGACCCGGGCCGGCGAAACGGTGATCTCCGGCGGCGGGCGGCTGGACGACGAGGGACTGATGGTGGATCTACCGGCGGGCGACGCCGCCGGGTCGGCGGGGTTGGCCATCGGCAAGGTGGGCAGCTATCTGCTGCAACTCGAGCTCTCCGCCATGGAGAGCGAAAACCGCGGCGAGATCATCTCAAGCCCGCGGGTGGTCACCGCCAGTCATCAACAGGCCGAGATCAAACAAGGGGTTCAGATCCCCTTCGAGCAGGCCACCGCCAGCGGCGCCACCAGCATCGCCTTTCGTGAGGCGGTGCTGGGGCTGGTGGTCACCCCCCGGATTACCCCGGATGACCAGATCCAGCTCGAACTGGCGGTCAACCAGGACAGCCGCGGCGAGGACACCCCCGAGGGGCCGGCGATCAATACCCAATCGGTCCGGACCAATGTGCTGGTCGCCGATGGCGAGACGGTCGTGCTGGGCGGTGTATTCGAGAAAACCCAGCGCGAGGGCCGCGAACGCGTGCCACTGCTCGCCGACCTGCCGGTGGTCGGTGGGCTTTTCGAGCGCCGCACCCGGGTCAACGACCGCAGCGAGCTGCTGGTCTTTGTGACCCCGCGCATACTCGAGGGCACGGCCGGGGGGCCGAACGCGTTAGAATCGGAGTCATGACACCAATCGATCGCGTTTTCATCATCGGGCCCATGGGGGCAGGCAAGACCACCATCGGCCGCCGGCTGGCGCGGCGCCTGGGGCTGGGTTTCATGGATCTGGACGAGGCGCTGGAAGCGCGTACCGGTGTCGATATCCCGCGGATTTTTGACATCGAGGGCGAGGCCGGATTCCGCCGGCGCGAGGCCATGCTGCTCGACGAGCTCACTCGCTGTCCGGCGACGGTGCTCGCCACCGGCGGCGGCGCGGTCCTCGATCCAGCCAACCGCGAACGCCTGGCCGCCCGCGGGGTGGTGGTCTATCTGCAAACCAGCGTCGCCGCCCAGCTTCGACGCACCCGGGGCAGCAGCCGCCCGCTCATCCAGGGCGAGGACCCCGAGACCCGGCTGACAGAGCTCATGGCCACCCGCGGGCCCATCTATGAATCCCTTGCCGATGTCATCGTCGGCACGGAAGATGGCAACCCCGAGCGGGTCGCCGAGCGACTCGCCGATCGACTGCAGCAGCCGGGGCCGGTGCATGCCTGAGCCACGACAAACACTCACCGTCGAGCTGGGCGAACGCAGCTACCCCATCCACATCGGCCGCGGGCTGCTCGCCGACCGCGCGCTTTTGCAAAACGCCACCGCGGCCGAATCGGTCATGGTGGTCAGCAACGAGGCGGTCGCCCCGCTCTACCTGGATACGCTCAAAGCCGGACTGGCAGGTCGCCAGGTGATCGCCACGGTTCTGCCCGATGGCGAACAGGAAAAACGGCTCGAGTCCATGCTGCCGGTCTTTGACGAGATGCTGGTCAACGGGCTGGGCCGGGACAGCGCCGTCATCGCCCTGGGTGGCGGCGTCATCGGCGATCTGGCCGGCTTTGTGGCCGCCACCTACCAACGCGGCGTGGCGTTCGTGCAAATCCCGACCACCCTGCTGGCCATGGTCGACTCGTCGGTAGGCGGCAAAACCGGGGTCAATCATCCGCGGGGCAAGAACATGATCGGCGCCTTCCATCAGCCCCGGGCGGTGGTGGCCGATCTGTCGGTGCTCGACACCCTCCCCGATCGCGAGATGCGCGCGGGCATGGCCGAGGTCATCAAATATGCCCTGCTGGGGGATGCCGCGTTTCTTGACTGGCTCGAGACCCACCTGGACGAGGCCCTGGCCCGCGAGCCGGGCGTGCTCGCGGAGCTTGTCGCCCGCTGCTGTCGCAACAAAGCGGCCATTGTCAGCGCCGACGAACGCGAATCCGGCCAGCGCGCCCTGCTCAACCTGGGGCACACCTTCGGTCATGCCATCGAGGCGGCCCGCGGCTATGGCGACTGGCTGCATGGCGAGGCCATCGCCGCCGGCATGTGCATGGCCACGGGCATGTCCCGTCGGCTGGGCTGGATCAGCCCCGCCGACGAGGCGCGCGCCACCGCGCTAATCGAGCGCGCCGGCCTGCCCACCACGCCGCCAGCAGATCTATCGACAGCCCGGTTCCGCGAGTTCATGGCAAGGGATAAGAAAAACCGCCACGGGCAACTGACCCTGGTGCTGTTAAAGGCGCTGGGCGAGGCGGTTGTCACCACCGACTATGACGACCAGGCCCTCGAGGCGACCCTCACGGAGTCGGCCCATGACTGAGATGGGCCCGGACCCCCAGGGGCTGGCGATCTATGCCTCACGGCCGTCGGCCAGCGAGGGTCGATGTCATCCCGAACAAAGACCGGATCTGCGCAACGCCTTCCAGCGCGACCGCGACCGGGTCATCCACAGCACCGCCTTTCGACGGCTCGAGTACAAAACCCAGGTATTCGTCAATCACGAGGGGGATCTGTTTCGCACTCGGCTGACCCACAGCCTCGAGGTGGCCCAGATCGCGCGCACCATCGCCCGGGCCATGGGGCTCAATGAAGACCTCACCGAGGCCATCGCCCTGGCCCACGACCTGGGGCATACGCCCTTCGGGCATGCCGGGCAGGAGGCGCTGGATGCCTGCATGGCCCCGTACGGTGGCTTCGAACACAACCTGCAGTCGCTGCGGGTGGTGGATTTGCTCGAGACCCGCTATCCGGACTTCGATGGCCTCAACCTGACCTTCGAGGCCCGCGAGGGGCTGGTCAAACGCTGCCCCCTGGATCAGGCCGAATCCCTGGGCGCCATCGGCCGGCGTTTTATCGATGGCACCCAGCCCTCGCTGGAGGCGCAGCTGACCAATATCGCCGATGAGATCGCCTACAACAGCCACGATGTGGATGACGGGCTGCGTGCCGGTCTGCTGGATCTCGACCAGCTCTGCCAGGTCGAGTGGGTGGCGGCGATCCGTCAAAGCGTCAATGCCGCCCATCCGGGGCTTGGCGGTCGGCGGCTGATCTATCGCATCGTCCGCGAGTTGATCGCCCAGCAGGTCGAGGATCTGCTCGCCGAAAGCCGCCGACGCATCGCGACCGCCGATATTGACGGCCCGGCTGCGGTTCGCCGGCTCGAGAAGCCGCTCATTGGCTTTGGCGCCGAGATGCACGCCCAACACCGGGCGCTCAAGAGCTTCCTCTACGACAACCTCTACCGCCACTACCGCGTCCACCGCATGACCACCAAGGCCACGCGGGTCATCCATACGCTTTTTGAGCTGTTCATGGCCGACACAAGGCTGTTGCCGCCCGAGAACCGCCAGATGGCCCTCGCCCGCGCCGAGCGCCGCGGCGAACGGGGCCAGGCCCGGGCGGTGGCCGATTATATTGCGGGGATGACCGACCGCTATGCCCTTGACGAGCACGAGCGGCTGACCAGTCCCAAACGGCTCACCTGAAAGGCGCCACCCGGTCCGACGAAGTTGCCGGATCCGGTCGCTCAAGCTATATTGGACGACCATTTGCCCATGAAACGGGAGCGATCCACGGATCGACCCCGGGATCCCCGCAGCCGATCGAACCGCCTGTCCCCCCAGGGGATGGCGGCCCGACGCCGCGGCCCGCTCCCCGCAGCAAAAGAGAGGCAGTTCGCGTGAGCCAGCTACCGTTCACCCGCCCGACGCTCTACCGCCCGGAATTCGAGCACGACAACTGCGGCTTTGGCCTGATTGCGCACATGGATGGCCAACCCAGCCACTGGCTGCTCGATACGGCCATCTCGGCGCTGGCCAGGCTCACCCATCGCGGCGCCGTGGCCGCCGATGGCAAAAGCGGTGACGGCTGCGGGCTTTTGATCAAACCGCCGCTGGCGTTTTTGCGCAAAGTAGCCGAAGCCCAGGGTCTGACGCTTGCCAGCGATTTTGCCGCCGGCTGTGTCTTCCTCTCCCACGACCCGGCCACCGCTGCGACGGCGCGGGCAACCCTCGAAGAGGCGCTGGCGCACTACCAGGTCCCGGCCGCCGGGTGGCGCGATATCCCCGTGGATCGCTCCGCCTGCGGCGAGCAGGCACTGGCAACGCTGCCGGCGATCAACCAGGTCTTCGTCAACCGACCCGACACAATGGAAGAGCCGGAGTTCGAGCGTCGGCTTTTCATGGCCCGGCGGCGGGCCGAGAAGGCCCTCGACGGCAGCGACGAGGCATTCTATGTGCCAAGCCTCTCGGCGCGGGTGCTCTCGTACAAGGGGCTGGTCATGCCGGAGAATCTGGCGGCCTTCTATCTGGATTTGCAGGACCCGGCCCTGGAGACCTCGCTGGCGGTATTCCACCAGCGTTTCTCCACCAACACCCTGCCGCAGTGGCGGCTCGCCCAGCCGTTCCGCTATCTCGCCCACAACGGCGAGATCAACACCATCCAGGGCAACCGCAACTGGGCGCTGGCCCGGGCCTGTCGCTTCGAGACACCGCTACTGCCCGACATCGATGCGATCCAGCCGCTGGTCAACCTCACCGGCTCTGACTCCTCCAGCCTGGATAACATGCTCGATGTGCTGATCACCGGCGGTATGGACATCTTCCGCGCCCTGCGGCTGCTGATTCCGCCGGCCTGGCAGAACGTCGAGACCATGGACCCGGATCTGCGTGCTTTCTACGAGTTCCACTCGCAGCACATCGAGCCCTGGGACGGGCCGGCGGGCATCGTGCTCACCGACGGCCGGCACGCCGCCTGCGCACTCGACCGCAACGGCCTGCGCCCGGCGCGCTGGGTGATCACCCAGGACCGGCATATCACCCTGGCCTCCGAGGTGGGGGTCTGGGATTACCAGCCCGAGGACGTGGTCGAGAAGGGCCGCCTGCGCCCGGGCGAGATGCTCGCCGCCGATACCGAAACCGGCGAGCTGCTACTGCCCGAGGCCATCGACGAGCGGCTCAAGAACCGCGCCCCCTACAAGCGCTGGCTGGCCCAGCACTCGCGGGATGTGCCCTCGGCGCTCGAGGCCGGCAGTCAGCGCGAGCCGGTGGATCCGGACCAGCTCGACGTCTACCAGAAACAGTTTGGCGTGACCTTCGAAGAACGGGACATCGTCACCCGCACCCTGGCCCAGGGCGGCCAGGAAGCGGTCGGCTCGATGGGCGATGACACCCCCATGCCGGTGCTCTCGCGCCAGGTGCGCTCGGTATTCGATTATTTTCGACAGCAGTTCGCGCAGGTGACCAACCCGGCCATCGATCCGCTGCGCGAGCAGATCGTCATGTCGCTGGAGACCGTCTTCGGCCCCGAGAAAAACCTCTTCGAAGAGGTCGAGGACCATGCCCGGCGACTGGTGCTGGACTCGCCGATCCTCTCGGATGGCAAGTTCCAGGGACTACTCGGCGAGCATGAACCGGACAACGCGGTCCATCGCATCGACTTGAGCTATGCCAGTGATGGCGATCTGAGAGCCGCGATCGAGGGCATCCGCGATGAGGCCGAAAAGGCGGTGCGCGCCGGGGCGACACTGCTGGTGCTCAGCGATCGCCATCTGGCCCGGGATCGCATCCCCGTGCATGCCCTGCTTGCCACCGGCGCGGTCCACCATCACCTGGTCCGCACCGGGCTGCGCTGCGATGCCAACCTGGTGGTCGAGACCGCGACCGCGCGCAACAGCCACGAGTGTGCCGTGCTGATCGGCTACGGCGCGACGGCCATCTACCCCTATCTCGCCTATGACATCGTCCAGGATCAGCTGCGCACCGGCGAGATCAAGGGCGCAGAGATCGGTGATCTGCTGCGCAACTACCGCAAGGGGCTGAATAAGGGGCTGTACAAGATCCTCTCGAAGATGGGGATTTCTACCATCACCAGTTATCGCGGCGCCCAGCTCTACGAAATCGTCGGCTTTGCCGATGAGGTGGTCGACCTTTGCTTCAGCGGCACCACCTCGCGTATCCAGGGGGCGGGGTTCGAGGATCTCGAATCCGACCAGCGTGATCTGCACGAAGCCGCCTGGCGGCGCAGCCAGCCGATCACCCAGGGTGGCCTGCTCAAGTACGTCCATGGCGGCGAGTACCATGCCTACAACCCGGATGTCGTCGCCTCGCTGCAGGAAGCCGCCTACACCGGCGACTACGAGCGTTACAAAGCCTATGCCGAGACGGTGAACACCCGACCGGTGGCCGCCCTCCGGGACCTGCTGCAGGTCCGCGAGACCGAGGCCATCCCGCTCGACGAGGTCGAGCCGCTCACCGCCATCCTCCAGCGCTTTGACTCGGCGGGCATGAGCCTGGGCGCGCTCTCACCCGAGGCCCATGAGGCCCTGGCGATTGCCATGAACCGTCTGGGCGGGCGGTCCAATTCAGGCGAAGGGGGCGAGGACGCCCATCGCTTTGGCAACGAGCGCATGTCCAAGATTAAGCAGGTGGCCTCGGGCCGCTTTGGCGTCACACCGCATTACCTGCGCAACGCCGAGGTGCTGCAGATCAAGGTGGCGCAGGGCGCCAAGCCCGGCGAGGGCGGCCAGCTGCCCGGCCACAAGGTCAACGAGATGATCGCCCGGCTGCGCTATTCCAAGCCCGGTGTGGCGTTGATCTCGCCGCCGCCCCATCACGATATCTACTCCATCGAGGACCTCGCCCAGCTCATCTACGACCTCAAGCAGGTCAACCCCGATGCGCTGGTCTCGGTCAAGCTGGTGGCCGAGCCCGGCGTCGGCACCGTGGCTGCCGGTGTGGCCAAGGCCTATGCCGATCTGATCACCATCGCCGGTTACGACGGCGGCACCGGTGCCAGTCCGCTGACCTCGGTCAAATACGCCGGCACCCCCTGGGAGCTGGGGCTGACCGAAACCCATCAGACGCTGCGGGCCAATGACCTGCGCGACAAGATCCGCCTGCAGACCGATGGCGGGCTGAAGACCGGCCTCGATGTCATCAAGGCGGCCATTCTGGGGGCGGAAAGCTTTGGTTTTGGCACCGCGCCGATGGTGGCGATGGGCTGCAAGTACCTGCGGGTCTGCCATCTCAACAACTGCCCCACCGGGGTGGCGACGCAGGAAAAGGTCCTGCGCACCAAGCATTTTGTCGGCACCCCCGAGCGGGTCGCTAACTACTTTACCTTTGTGGCGATGGAAACCCGCGAGTGGCTGGCGCGACTGGGCGTACGTTCGCTCGAGGAGCTCATCGGCCGGCTGGACCTGCTCGAGCAGCGTGAGCCCGAGACGCCCCGCCAGGCCAAGCTGGATCTCTCGCCGATCCTCTCCGATGGCGGGCTCGACGCGTCGCTGCCCCGTCACTGCATGACACCGAGCAATGTGCCGTTTGACCGCGGCGAGCTCGCCGAGCGCATGGTCAATGACGCCCGCAGCGCCATCGAATCCGCCCGCGGCGGCGAGTTCCACTACACCGTGCGCAACGATGACCGATCCATCGGCGCCCGGCTTTCCGGCGAAATCGCTGCACGCCACGGCAACCTGGGCATGAGCGGCAACCCGATCCGGCTCAACCTCACCGGTAGCGCCGGTCAGAGTTTCGGTGTCTGGAACGCCGGCGGCCTGGAAATGTGCCTGGACGGGGATGCCAACGACTATGTCGGCAAGGGCATGGCCGGCGGCAAACTCATTGTCCGTCCGCCGCGGGGCAGCCGCTTCAATAGCCAGGACACCACCATCATCGGCAACACCTGCCTCTATGGCGCCACCGGTGGCAAGCTCTTCGCCGCCGGCCTGGCCGGTGAGCGCTTTGCAGTGCGCAACTCCGGCGCCCATGCGGTGGTCGAGGGCGTCGGGGACCATGGTTGCGAATACATGACCGACGGCGTGGTCTGCGTGCTCGGCCCCACCGGGCTTAATTTCGGCGCCGGCATGACCGGCGGCATCGGCTTCGTGCTGGATCTGGAGAATCGATTCGTCGATCGCTACAACCACGAGCTCATCGATATCCGTCGCATCCAGACCGAGCCCATGACCGCCCATCGGGAGTTCCTGCGCGACACCATCACCGAGTTTGTCGACGAGACCGGTTCGGCCTGGGGTCAGGAGATCCTGGACAATTTCCGCGATTACGTCGGCTGCTTCTGGCTGGTCAAGCCGCGGGCCGCCGATATCAATGACGTTCTCAACACGCTGCGGCAGGCAGCCTGATCAGCTATGGGCAATTACTTTCAGTTCATCGACGTCCCGCGACAGGACACCGACAAAGAGCCGGCCCGGGCGCGGGTGCAGAAGTTCTCCGAGATCTACGGCGACTTCAGCAGCGAGCATGCCGCCGCCCAGGCGGACCGGTGCGTGGAATGCGGCAACCCGTATTGCGAGTGGAAATGCCCGGTTCACAACTACATTCCCAACTGGCTCAAGCTGGTCGCCGAAGGCAATCTCTTCGAAGCCGCCGAGCTCTCGCACAAAACCAACAGCCTGCCCGAGGTCTGTGGTCGAGTCTGCCCCCAGGACCGCCTCTGCGAAGGCGCCTGTACGCTCAATGACGGCTACGGCGCAGTCACCATCGGCTCGGTCGAGAAATACATCACCGACGAGGCCTTCAAACAGGGTTGGCGCCCGGACATGTCCGGGGTGGTGGCCACCGGCAAGAAAGTCGCCGTGGTCGGCGCCGGCCCGGCGGGCCTTGGCGCCGCCGATATCCTGGTGCGCAACGGGGTCGAGGCGGTGGTCTTTGACCGCTACCCCGAAATCGGCGGTCTGCTGACCTTCGGCATCCCGCCGTTCAAGCTCGAAAAAGAGGTCATCGCCAAGCGCCGCGAAATCATGGAATACATGGGCGTGGAGTTCCGCCTGGGTGTGGATGTCGGCACCGACATCACCTACGAAGAGCTGGAGCGCGACTATGACGCGGTCTTTCTGGGGATGGGCACCTACACCTACATGCGCGGCGGCTTTCCGGGCGAGGACAAGCGCGGTGTCTACGAGGCCCTCCCCTATCTGGTCTCCAACATCAATCGGCTGATGGACTTCGAGAACGATCCGTCCGAGTTCATCGACATGGCCGGCCAGCGGGTGGTGGTCCTTGGCGGCGGTGACACGGCCATGGACTGCAACCGCACGGCGCTGCGCCAGGGTGCCAGCAGTGTGACCTGTGCCTACCGGCGTGACGAGCAGAACATGCCCGGGTCGCGCCGCGAGGTCTACAACGCCAAGGAAGAAGGCGTGGAGTTTCTCTTCAACCGCCAGCCGGTCGAGATCGTTGGCGATGACCGGGTGGAGGGCGTCAAAGTGGTGGAAACCCGGCTGGGTGCGCCGGACGAGCGCGGACGCCGGCAGCCCGAGGTGGTCCCGGGCAGCGAGCAGGTCCTCCCCGCCGACCGGGTGATCATCGCCTTCGGTTTTCGGCCCAACCCGCCGGAGTGGTTCGAGGACCACGGCATCGGCGTCGATGAGCGCGAACGGGTCCGGGTCAAGAAACAGGGCAAGTTCCCGTTCCAGACCGATAACCCCAAGGTCTTCGCCGGCGGCGACATGGTCCGCGGCTCGGATCTGGTCGTCACCGCGGTGTGGGAGGGTCGTGAGGCCGCCAAGGGCATCCTGGCCCATATCGGGGTCTAGTCGGCCATGGCCGGATTGCAGAATGACCGCTTGCTGCGGGCGCTGCTGCGCGAACCGGTGGACCGGACTCCGGTCTGGATCATGCGCCAGGCCGGCCGCTATCTGCCCGAGTACCGCGAAATCCGCGCCCGGGCCGGCAGCTTCATGGATCTGTGCCGCAACCCGGATCTGGCCTGCGAGGTCACCATGCAGCCCCTGCGGCGCTTCGATCTGGATGCCGCGATTCTGTTCTCGGACATCCTCACCGTGCCCGACGCCATGGGCCTGGGCCTTTACTTCGAAGCCGGCGAGGGACCGCGTTTCGCGCACCCCCTGCGCGACGCTGCGGCGATCAACGCCCTGCCGATCCCGGATGTCGCCGACGAGCTTCGCTATGTCACCGACGCGGTCACCGGCATCCGCCAGGCGCTGGCCGGCTCGGTCCCGTTGATCGGTTTTGCCGGCAGCCCCTGGACACTAGCGACCTACATGGTCGAGGGCGGCAGCAGCAAGGATTTCCGTCATATCAAGGCCCTCGCCTACGATCAGCCGACGCTGCTCGAGACCCTGCTCGATAAAACCGCCCGATCCGTCACCGATTACCTCAACGCCCAGGTCGAGGCCGGTGCCCAGGCCCTGATGATTTTCGACACCTGGGGCGGCGCCCTCGCCCACGACGCCTATCAGCGGTTTTCGCTGGCCTTCGCCCGTCAGGTGATCGATGGACTGGTCCGCGAGCGCGATGGCCGCCGCATCCCGGTGGTTTTCTTTACCAAAGGCGGCGCTGTGTGGCTTGAATCCATCGCCGATTGCGGCGCCGATGCCCTGGGGGTGGACTGGACGATCTCGCTGACCGAGGCACGACGCCGGGTCGGCGATCGGGTGGCGCTGCAGGGCAACCTCGACCCCTGCACCCTCTACGCCCAACCCGATGTCATCCGCGGCGAAGTCCAGCGCGTCCTCGCCGAATATGGCCCGGGCAGCGGACATGTGTTCAACCTCGGGCATGGCATCCACCCGCAGATCCCGCCGGAGCATGTCGCCGCCATGGTCGAGGCCGTCCACGAACTCAGCCCGGACCGGCATGCCTGAGGGGCGCGCCCGGATCCTCTCCGCCGGCGTGGTGGTGGTCCGGCCCGAGAACGCGACCTGGCAGTTTCTGTTGCTCCGCGCCTATCAGTACTGGGACTTTCCCAAGGGCCGGACCGAGCCGGACGAAACCCCCAAACAGGCCGCGTTGCGCGAGGTCGCCGAGGAGACCGGGATCAACGATCTGACATTTCCCTGGGGCGATGACTATGTCGAGACCGGCCCCTACGCCCGGGGCAAGATCGCCCGCTACTACCTGGGTGAGACGCAGCAGAAAACCGTCGTTCTCGGGATTGCCCCGGAGCTTGGCACCCCCGAGCATCACGAATGGCGCTGGGTCGACTTTGCAACCGCCTACGCCATCACCGCACCGCGGGTACGGCATGTCCTGGACTGGGCCGTCGAACGCCTTCCCGCCCGGCCCGAGGACTAGGCGAGTGGCTTGGGCATGCGTTGACCGGCAGGGCATACTGGATGCGCGACGGCGTTCTGGCAGGAGAGGCCATTGAAGCAATACCCCACCGAACAAGCCGGCTTTCCGGCCCAGCGACCGCGCCGGCTGCGGCGCGACGCGGCCACCCGACGGCTGGTGCGTGAAAGCGCGATCAGCGTCGATGACCTCATCCAGCCGGTGTTTGTCATCGACGGCGAGGACCGCAGCGAGGCTGTGCCTTCGATGCCGGGCGTCGAGCGCCTGACCATCGATCGGCTGCAGCACGAGGCTGCCCATCTGGCTGAGCTCGGGGTACCGGCCATGGCGATCTTCCCGGTCACCCCGGCCGAGGCCAAAAGCGATGACGCCGCAGAGGCCTGGAACCCCCAGGGGCTTGCCCAGCGGGCCGTGCGCGCCATCAAGGCCAGCACGCCGGACATCGCCGTGATCACCGATGTCGCCCTCGACCCCTTTACCCGCCACGGCCAGGACGGGCTGCTGGACGAAAGCGGCTATGTGGCCAACGACATCACGCTCGAGGCACTGGTCCGCCAGGCCCGCTCCCATGCCGAGGCCGGGGCCGACATCGTCGCGCCTTCGGACATGATGGATGGCCGGGTGGGCGCCATCCGGGCCGCGCTCGAGGCCGACAGCCACCCCGAGACCCGGATCCTCGCCTATGCGGCGAAGTACGCCTCGGCCTTCTACGGCCCATTCCGCGACGCGGTGGGATCGGCCGGCAATCTTGGCAGCGGCGACAAGCGCACCTACCAGATGGATCCGGGCAACAGCGCCGAGGCGCTGCGCGAGGTGGCCATGGACCTGGCCGAAGGCGCCGATATGGTGATGATCAAGCCCGGTATGCCCTATCTGGATATCATCCGGCGGGTCCGCGACGCGTTCGAGGTGCCCACCTTTGCCTACCAGGTCAGTGGCGAATACGCCATGCTCAATGCCGCTTTCGACAACGGCTGGCTGGATCGTCGGGCCTGCGTCATGGAGGCCCTGCTGGGGTTCAAACGCGCCGGCGCCGACGCCATTCTCACCTACTTTGCCCGCGAGGTCGCGGGCTGGCTCGCCGAGACCTGAGCCGGCGCAGCCACAGGAGGCTTCATGGATTTGTATGCCGTTTTTGGCCATCCCGTTGGCCACTCACTCTCTCCCCGGATCCATCGGCTGTTTGCCGAGGAAACCGCCCAGCAGATCGAATACGAACGCCGCGAGCCACCGCTCGAGGGCTTCGCCGATGCCATCCAGGCCTTTCGCGAGGAAGGCGGGCACGGCGCCAATGTCACCGTCCCGTTCAAAGAGCAGGCCTGGTCACTGGCCGAGCAGCGCAGCGAACGCGCCGAGCGGGCGGGTGCGGTCAACACCCTGGTCTGCGGGGACATCCTCTATGGCGATAACACCGATGGTGAAGGGCTGATCAACGATCTACGCAACAACCTGGGCGTCGGCCTGGCCGGCAAACGGCTTCTGGTCATCGGCGCCGGGGGGGCCGCCCGCGGCGTGCTCGGACCGCTGCTGGTCGAGCAGCCGGCGAGCCTGATCATCGCCAATCGCACCGCCGACAAGGCGCGTGTCCTCGCCAAGGCCTTTGATGACATCGGCAGCGTCGATGGCTGCGGGCTGGATGCGCTCGAGGGCGAGCGCTTCGAGGTCGTCATCAACGCCACCTCCAGCGGACTCGACGGCGATGTCCCGACGTTGCCGGCGAGCATCGTCGCCGAAGGTGCCACCGCCTACGACATGTTCTACAGCGCCGAGCCCACGCCCTTTCTGCGCTGGGCCGAGGCCAATGGCGCATTCCGTACCCGCGACGGCCTGGGCATGCTGGTCGAACAGGCGGCCGCCTCATTCGAGTTGTGGCGCCGCATTCGACCGAGCACCGAGCCGGTGATCGAGGCGCTGCGTCACGACACCCGCCCCTGATCCATGCCCATCGAAGCCAGCGCCGCACCGGATGGGCTGCTGGTATTGCTGGTCGGCGGCGCCACCCTGGCCGCGGTGGTCATTCGTCATCTCTGCCAGCGGCTCGCGCTGCCGGCGCTGGTGGGGTACATCGCCATCGGACTGGCGCTGCGCGGCACGGATCGCCTCATCCCCATCCTCCGCGAGCCGGTGCTGGCCGCCTTCGAACTGCTCGCCGCCCTGGGGCTGGTGGCGCTGCTGTTTCGGGTCGGGCTCAACAGCGACCCGCGTCGACTGCTGCAAAAGCTCCCCAGCGCCAGTCTGATCTGGGCGGTTAGCGTATTCACCTCGGGGCTGGCCGGCTTTGCCGCCGCCCGGTGGGTGGGCTTTGACACCCTGCCGTCGCTGGTCGCCGGTGTAGCGCTGACCGCCACCAGCATCGGCGTGGCATTGCCGCCCTGGCAAGAGGCGAACGCGCTGAACAGCGACAGCGGCGCGCTGGTGCTGGATGTGGCCGAGCTGGATGACATCTCCGGTGTGGTGCTGATGGCGCTGCTGCTCAGTCTCATCCCGGCCATCAGCGCCGGTGGCGCGCTGGAGTGGACGGTACTGGGGCTCATCGGTGCCGGGCTGCTGGCCAGCCTGGCGGCCTTTGCCGTTGCCTGCTGGTTGTTTGCCCATTACCTCGAGCCGCCGCTGGCCCGCTTTCTCGCCTCACGCGAGCGGCCACCGGCCCGTATGCTGGTGGTTGTCGCCCTGGGCAGCCTGATCGCCGCGCTGGCGGGGATGCTGGGGTTCTCGCTGGCGGTGGGGGCACTGTTTGCGGGGCTGATCTTCAGCAAGGCGCCACGCCGGGTGCGGCAGGACCGGGCCTATATCGTGCTCTACGATTTTCTTTCGCCGTTTTTTTTCATCGGCATTGGCCTGAAGCTCTCACCGGACGCGCTGGTCGGCGCCCTGGGCGCCGGCGCGGTGCTGTTGGTCGCCGCGGTCGTCGGCAAGCTTGGCGGCGTCATGCTCCCCGCCCAGTGGGCCGCACCCCCCGGGGCTGCCCTGCCGCTGGGCCTCAGCATGGTGCCGCGGGCCGAGATCGCCATGGTGATTGTCGACCAGGCAGGGCGCTACGGCGATGATGTGGTACCCGCCACCCTCTACGGGGCGATGGTGCTGGTGGTGCTTGCCACCTGCGCGATCACTCCGGCGCTCATCCAGCGTCTGCTGGCCCGCCGCGGGGCGCTGGATTAACCCGGACCGGCGTCGCGGCAGTCGGCCATCAAGCGGCTGTAGTGCTCGGCGGAGTAGGCGAGCTGTTCGATTTCAGTGTCGGTAAGCGCCCGAACGGCCCGGGCCGGACTGCCCAGATACAGATAACCCCGCTCCAGACGCTTGCCCGGCGGCACCAGGGTGTGGGCCCCAATGATGACCTCGTCGTCCACCACCGCGCCATCGAGCACCGTAGCCCCCATGCCGACCAGCACCCGGTCGCCAATGGTGCAGGCATGGACCACCGCACGATGGCCGACGGTGACCGCTTCGCCGATCAGCGCCGGGTGGCCGGATTGATAGGGCCCCTGGTGGGCGACATGGACGATCACCCCGTCCTGGATGTTGCTGCGCCGCCCCACCTCGATGCGATGGACATCCCCCCGCAACACCGCTGTCGGCCAGACCGAGACCGTATCGGCCAGGGTGACATCCCCGATCACCACCGCGGTGTCGTGAACCCAGGCCGTCGCCGCGATCGACGGCATGACGCCTTTGTATTGCTCAATCATCGATCCACTCCGCAGCGGCCTGTATCAGCTCATTGTCACCAGCTCTTCGGCGCTGGTCGGATGAATGGCAACCGTGTCGTCCAGATCCGACTTGGTCGCGCCCATGCGCAGGGCCACGGCAAAGCCCTGGAGCATCTCATCGCTGCCCACCCCAAAAAGGTGGATACCCACCAGGCGCTCCGATTCACCGACGCAGACAAGCTTCATGGTGCTGCGCTGCTTGTCCTCGGCCGGGGCCAGGGCGTAGTCCATCGGCACAAAGGCGGTTTCGTGGATGCGCACCGCCTCACCGTACTGCGCCCGCGCCTGGGCCTCGGTGAGCCCCACCGTGCCTATGGGCGGGTGGGTAAACACCACCGTGGGCACGTCGCGGTAGTCCAGCCGACGATCGCCCTGCCCGCCCCACAGCCGATCGGCGAGGCGTCGGCCTGCGGCGATCGCCACCGGGGTCAGCGGATAGGGATTGTCGGTGACATCTCCCAGGGCGAAGATATGCGGCTGATTGGTGGCCTGCCAGTCGTCCACGGGGATGGTACCCCGCTCGTCCGCGCTGACACCGGCCGCCACCAGGCCCAGTTCGTCGGTGTTGGGCAGCCGCCCCACCGCCCAGATCACCTGATCGAGCCCCTCGAGGCTGCGACCATCCTCGGCGTAGAGGTTGTAGCCGCCCCATCCGGCCTCGAGCCCCGCCGGGGTAAAATGGCTGACCAGCGTCGGGCCGTGGGCACCGATGGCCTCGACATAGGCGTTCTGGATGGCCTCGTCAAAATCCCGCAGGGGTTTTTCGCGACGGACCACCAGGCTGACCTCGCTGCCCAGGGCATGGAGCACACCGGCCAGCTCGACGGCGATGTAACCGGCGCCGACCACGGCGACCCGCTGTGGACGCTCCTGCATGGCAAAGAACCCGTCCGAGTCGATCCCCAGATCGCCGCCGGGGATGCCCGGCCGGCCCGGCACACCCCCGGTGGCGATCACAAAGCGCTCGGCCTGATAGCGCTGCCCGTCCACTTCGATTGTATGGGGGTCGGTGAAGCGGGCATGACCGCGAATGACATCGACACCCGATCGGTCGAGGTTGCGATCGTAGATGCCGTTGAGACGCTCGATGTAGGCATCCCGCGCCTGGGTCAGCGCGGGCCAGTCCAGCGTCGGGTCGATTGGCTGGAAGGCATAGTCCTGCGCCCGCCGGAGGGTTTCGGCGGTCTCCGCCGCCTGCCACATGATTTTTTTGGGCACACAGCCGACATTCACGCAGGTCCCGCCAAGGCGCTCGGACTCGACCACCGCGCACCGCGCGCCGTGGGCCGCTGCGCGTCGGGCGGTGGCGATCCCGCCGCTGCCGCCGCCGATGCAAATGAGATCATATGCCTGCTGCTCGCCGCTCATGCCGGGCTCCTGCTTTCGGTCAATTTTCTCCATTCTGGCAGAGCGAACGGTGCCAGGCATATGCACCGCCCCTGTCGACGCTCCCCAGTCGCATCGGACCCACTGAACTTGTCGCCGGTTTTCTGGCTCGAATTCTCGAGTCGCGATCGATAGGCTTGGGGATCAGCCGCCAACGGGCATCGGCCCATCCGCCCATGGAGCAACACATCCTGTCATGACCAATCCACTGCTCACCGACACCGATCTGCCCCGCTTTTCTGACATCCGCCCCGAGCATGTCCAGCCCGCGGTGGAACAGGTCCTCGCCGACAACCGCGCCGCCATCGAGGCGATCACCGCGCATCCGGCACCGCACACCTGGGAGCGTCTGGTCGCGCCGCTGGAGCGGCTCGAGGACCGCCTCGAGAAGGTCTGGTCGCCGGTCTCGCATCTTAATGCGGTGATGAACAGCGACGCCCTGCGTGAGGCCTACAACGCCTGCATCCCGTTGCTCTCGGCCTACCACACCGAGATGGGCCAGAACACCGCGCTCTACGACGCCTTCCGACAACTCCGCGAGAGCGCCGCCTACGACCAGCTCAGGCAAGATCAGCGTCAGACCGTCGACAACGCCCTGCGCGACTTCGAGCTGGCTGGTGTGGCGCTGCCATCCGAGGCCAAGCAGCGCTATGCCGATATCGCCGCCAGGCTGGCTGAGCTGTCGTCACGGTTTCAGGAAAACCTCCTCGATGCCACCAATGCCTGGCATTACGACACCACCGACGCCGACGAGCTCGCCGGCATCCCCGAGACCGCACTGGGAGTGATGCGACAGAACGCCGAGCAGGCCGGTGTCGAAGGATGGCGAATCAGCCTCGATATGCCGGTGGTCCAGGCGGTACTGGCCCATGCGCGCAATCGCGAACTGCGCCGCGCGGTTTACGAGGCGTTCACGACCCGGGCCTCGGATACCGGGCCGCAGGCCGGCCAGTGGGACAACCACCCGGTCATGGCCGAAATCCTCGATCTGCGCCAGGAGCAGGCCGAACTGCTGGGCTACAGCCACTATGCAGCGCTCTCGCTGGCGCCCAAGATGGCGGATTCGGCCGAAGAGGTCATCGCCTTCCTCGACGATCTGGCCGGACGCGCCAAGCCGGTGGCCGAACAAGAGCATGCCGAACTGGTGGCCTTTGCCAATGAGCTGGACGGCCTCGAGACGCTACAGGCCTGGGATGTGGGCTACTACAGCGAGCGGCTGCGCGAGTCCCGCTACAACCTCTCGCCCGAGGACCTGCGCCCGTGGTTTCCGGCCGATCAGGTCATGGCCGGGCTTTTCGCGGTCGTGGAACGGCTCTTTGGCATTCGCATCCATGAGCGGGATGACGTCGATACCTGGCATGCGGATGTGCGCTTCTACGAGATCCGCGACGGCGATGGCACACTGCGCGGGCAGTTCTACACCGACCTTTACGCGCGCTCGCAAAAACGCGGCGGCGCCTGGATGGCCACCGCCCGGGGCCGGATGCGTCAGGGCGATGCGCTGCAAACGCCGGTCGCGTTTCTGACCTGCAACTTCACGCCACCGGTGGCCGGCAAGCCCGCGCTGATCACCCACGGCGAGGTGGAAACCCTCTTTCACGAGTTCGGCCACGGCCTGCACCACATGCTCACCCGGGTCGACGCCGCGAGTGTGGCGGGGATCAACGGTGTGGCCTGGGACGCGGTGGAGCTGCCCAGCCAGTTTCTCGAGAACTGGTGCTGGGAGCGCGAGGCCCTGGATCTTTTCGCCCGCCACCACGAAACCGGTGAACCCATCCCCGACGATCTCTACAAGCGCATGGTGGCGTCGCGCAACTTTCAGGCGGCCATGCAGATGGTCCGGCAGCTGGAGTTCTCGCTCTTCGACCTTCGGCTGCATGTCGAGCATGACCGCGCCGGCGGCGAGCGCATCTTTGCCCTGCTCGACGAGGTCCGCGATCAGGTCGCGGTGGTTCGGCCACCGGCGTTCAATCGCTTTCCCAACAGTTTTGCCCATATCTTTGCCGGCGGATACGCGGCCGGGTATTACAGCTACAAGTGGGCCGAAGTGCTCTCGGCGGACGCCTTTGCACGGTTTACCGAAGAGGGCATCTTCAACCCGGTCACCGGCCGCGCCTTTCTCGAACATATCCTCGAGAAAGGCGGCTCGGAGGATGCAGCCAAGCTCTTTCGCGATTTTCGCGGCCGCGAACCCAGCATCGAACCGCTGCTTCGCGCCAGCGGACTGGCGGCGTAGGCCCGGCCGCTGCGCGGCCACCCGCCAGCGGGTAGAATGCCCGCTGGCTCATCCAACGCGGCTGGAGCGTTCTTGTGAAAATCGCCTCCTGGAATGTCAATTCGCTCAACGTGCGCCTGCCCCAGGTCCTTGACTGGCTGGCCCAGGCGCAGCCGGACGTGCTGGGGCTGCAGGAAACCAAGCTCACCGACGAGAAATTCCCGACCGACGCCATCCGCGAGGCCGGCTACGAGGTGGTCCATGCCGGGCAGAAGACCTACAACGGCGTCGCGGTACTGGCAAAAGCGCCGATCACCGATTGCGCCTTTGATATCCCCGGCTTCGAGGATCCGCAGCGGCGGGTGGTGGCGGCGACCATCGGCGGGCTGCGCTTGATCAACCTCTATGTCCCCAACGGCAAAGCGGTGGGCAGCGATAAATACGACTACAAGCTGGCCTGGCTCGAACACCTGCGGGGTTGGCTGCGGGATGAGCTCGGGCGCCACGAGCGGGTGGCCGTGGTGGGTGACTTTAATATCGCCCCGGGCGATGACGATGTGCACGACCCGGCCGAGTGGCACGAGCAAATCCTCTGCTCGACCCCCGAGCGCCAGGCCCTGGCCGGTTTGCTGGCGCTCGGCTTTACCGACAGCTTTCGTGAATTCGATCAGCCCGAGAAAACCTTCTCGTGGTGGGACTATCGGATGAACAATTTCAAACGCAACCGCGGCCTGCGGATCGATTTGATCCTCACCAGCCCGGCGCTGACCCACGCCCTCGAAACCAGTGTCGTCGATGCCGAGCCAAGGGCCTGGGAGCGCCCCTCGGATCACGCTCCGGTGGTCGCCGAGTTCGCCACCCCCTAACGCCAGCGCCCGATCAGGAGCCCCCATGCAGTACCGCGATCTGCGTGATTTCATCGACCAGCTCGAGGCCAACGGCCAGCTCAAGCGCATTGCCACCGGCGTGGATCCCCATCTCGAGATGACCGAGATCTGCGACCGGACCCTGCGCCGCGGGGGACCGGCGCTGCTTTTCGAAAACCCCACCGGCTATGACGTGCCAGTGCTGGGCAACCTCTTCGGCACCCCCGAACGGGTGGCACTGGGCATGGGGGCGGATAATGTCGCCGCACTCCGCGAGATCGGCGAGCTGCTGGCGTTTCTCAAATCACCGGAACCGCCCGGCGGCATGCGCGAGGCGTGGCAGAACCTGCCGGTGTTTCGCAAGGTGCTCGACATGGCACCCAAGGTCCGCCGCAGCGCCCCGTGCCAGAAAAACATCATCGAGGGCGACGATGTCGACCTGGGCCGGCTGCCCATTCAGACCTGCTGGCCCGGGGATGTCGGGCCACTGATCACCTGGGCGCTGGTCATCACCCGCGGGCCCGGCCAGAAGCGGCAGAACCTGGGGATCTACCGACAACAGGTCATCGGCCGCAACCGGGTGATCATGCGCTGGCTCTCACATCGCGGCGGCGCCCTCGACTTCCGCGACTGGCAGAACACCCATCCCGGTGAGCCTTTTCCGGTCACGGTGGCGCTGGGCGCCGATCCGGCCACTTTGCTGGGGGCGGTCACACCGGTGCCCGACAGCCTCTCGGAGTACGCCTTTGCCGGGCTTCTGCGCGGCAGCCGGACCGAGCTCGTCAACTGCATCGGCTCGGATCTGCAGGTGCCGGCCTCGGCCGAGATCGTGCTCGAGGGTCACATCCACCCGGACGACACGGCGCCGGAAGGCCCCTTTGGTGATCACACCGGCTACTACAACGAGGTGGACGACTTTCCGGTGTTCACCATCGACCGGGTCACGCATCGGGATGATCCGATCTACCACAGCACCTACACCGGGCGGCCGCCGGACGAACCGGCCATCCTGGGGGTGGCGCTCAACGAGGTGTTCGTGCCCATCCTCCAGCGGCAGTTCCCCGAGATCGTCGACTTCTATCTGCCACCCGAGGGCTGCAGCTACCGCATGGCGGTGGTGACCATGCGCAAGCAGTACCCGGGCCACGCCAAACGCGTGATGATGGGGGTCTGGTCGTTTCTGCGGCAGTTCATGTACACCAAGTTCATCATCGTCGCCGACGACGATGTGAACGCACGGCAGTGGGAGGATGTCATCTGGGCGATGACCACGCGCATGGATCCGTCCCGGGACACGGTGATGGTCGACAACACCCCGATCGATTATCTCGACTTTGCCTCACCGGTCAGTGGGCTGGGCTCGAAAATGGGGTTGGACGCCACCAACAAGTGGCCCGGCGAGACCGACCGGGAGTGGGGCGAGGCCATCACCATGGACCCGGCGGTAAAAGCCCGTGTGGACAGCATCTGGCAGGAACTCGGCATCGATGAGGTAGCGCAATGAGCCATCAGGTACACATCCAGGGCAGCGATCACGCGTTCAGCGTCGAGGAGGGCGAGTCGATTATCGATGCGGCCCTGCGGGCCGGGCTGATGCTGCCCTACAGCTGCCGCAGCGGCACCTGTGGCACCTGCATGGGCGAAGTGGTCAGCGGCGAGATCACCTATCCGGATGGGCTGCCGCCGGCGATCAGCGCCGACCAGGACGCCGCCGGCCAGGCGCTTTTCTGCCAGGCCCGCGCGGCGAGTGATCTGGAAATCCGGGTCCGCGAGGTGCGCGAGGCCGGAGACATCCGGCCACAGCGCCTACCCGCCCGGGTGGATGGCATCGAGACACTTGCCCCGGATGTCCGGCGGGTTTTTCTCAAGCTGCCCCGCGACAAGCGTCTGCCCTTCCTGGCCGGTCAGTACATCGATTTTCTGCTGCGCGGCGGGCAACGTCGCAGCTTTTCGCTAGCCAACGCCCCCCATGATGATGAGCGACTCGAGCTGCATATCCGCCATCTGCCAGGCGGCGTTTTTTCGGGGTATGTCTTCGAAGAAATGCAGGAAGGCGCCCTGCTTCGCTTTGAAGGACCGCTGGGCAACTTCTTTTTGCGCGAGGACAGCGACCGGCCCATGATCCTGATGGGCGGCGGCACCGGGTTCGGCCCGATCAAGGGCATCGTCGAGCATGCCCTGCACCTGGGGGTGGCGCGTCCCATGCACATCTACTGGGGCGCGCGGGCGGTGCCGGATCTGTATCTCGATGCGCTGCCGCGGCGCTGGGCGGAGACGCATGAGGGCATTCAATACACCCCGGTCCTCTCCGAGCCGCAGCCCGACGATGACTGGCAGGGGGCGGTGGGATTCGTCCACGAGCAGGTCGTGCGCGAGCATCCCGATCTCAGTGGGTTCGATGTCTACATGAGCGGCCCCCCGCCGATGATCAACGCCGCGCGCGAGGCCTTCACCGAGGCAGGACTGCCGGCGGATCGTCTGTATTATGACTCCTTCGAGGCCGCGGCCGAGTAGCGCGGCCGGGGTGCACAAAACGGAGGTGCGGCGAATGACCCAACCACGCTGGCTGGCAATCCTGGCAGCGGCATTGCTTCTGGCCGGCTGCGCCGGCGGCAACGGTCCGATGGACACCGCCAACGACCCGGCCGAACCGGTCAACCGGGGTGTCTACACCTTCAACGACACCTTCGATACCTATGCCCTGGCACCGGCCAGCCGGGGCTGGACCGCGGTGACCAGTGCCGGGGTCCGCGATCGTGTGGATAATTTTTTCACCAACCTCGAAACCCCCGGTTTTGTCGTCAACAACCTCCTGCAGGGCAAACCGGTTGATGCCGGACGCGAGACACTGCGTTTCGCCATCAACTCCACGGTGGGCATTGTCGGGTTGTTCGACCCGGCGCAGGCCTGGTTCGGGCTGGCCGGACGGCGCGAAGATTTTGGCCAGACCCTTGGCGTGTGGGGCGCTGAGGCCGGCCCCTATCTGGTGCTACCGCTGTTCGGGCCGTCGGGGGCACGGGATGTCACCCAGTACCCGGTCGGCTGGTATACCAACGCGCTGACCTACATCACCCTGGATAGCCTGACCTTCGGCGCGCTGACCGCAGTCAACGTGGTGAACAGCCGGGCACTGGCCGGCGATACGGCGCGGTTCCGCGACGATGCGGCGGTCGACCCCTATGTCTTTACCCGGTCGGCCTACCGGCAATATCGACAAAGCCAGGTCCACGACGGTGATGTCCCCCTCGAGGCGGATCCCTACGGCGATTTCTTCGAGGGCATGGAAGGCGACGACGAGGACGCCTCCACCCAACCCTAGGCGCGGACTCAGGCCGCGGTCTCGGCCTCGGCAGCGAGGCGCTCGAGTCGCTGACGCAGCGGCGAGCGCCTTGGAAAGTGGGCCCGCAGAAAGTCCATCTGATCGGCAAGAATCCGGCGCCCCTGGAGATAGACATACTCGGCGTGGGTAGGTGCGAAGGGCACGGCCAGGAGCTGCAGGCCGGCCTGCTCCGGTGTGCGATTGCCCTTCTGGTTGTTGCAGCGCTTGCACGCGGTGACCACATTGGTCCACACATCGGCGCCGCCGCGGCTGATCGGCTTGACGTGGTCGCGCGAGAGATCTTTGCTGCGTCGCTGCTCGCCGCAGTAAAGGCATAGGTGATCATCGCGCCGGAACAATGTGGCGTTATTGAGCGGCGGCACGTAGTCCGGGTTGCCCTTGAGGCTCGCCTGCATGGCGCCGGCGGTGGCGATGATCGAATTGACCTCGACGACGCTGCGCCGGCCCGTGCGGGCGTTGATACCGCCGCGCAGGCGGTAGAGACCGCGACCGCAGGTATAGGCCACCTGGTCGAGGTGATAGAGCCGAACCGCATCCTGGCAGGTAATCCACTCAAGCGGCATGCCCGAAATGTCGGTTCGCAGGATCGGGTGATCAAGGGTGGTCACGCCCTGCTCCTTTTCATCGTTTGTCGGTATACCCGACATTCGACCTATTCGGATCATCCATGGTTGCATCCTGCCATGCAACCATGACCGGGCGATGACCACGCACCGGTGGCCGAAAGATCGGACCCGGCCCGGGGTGATTCCGCCTCGGGATGCTGTAGAATCGCCCATCCGCGGTATGAAATGCGGACATCGCTAAAGGGAGACAACCCCATGAGCATCACCATCGCTGTTCCCAGAGAGACGGCCAGCGGGGAGCGTCGGGTCGCGATCGTACCCAGCGTGATCAAACAGCTCGACAAACTCGGTGTGACGCTGCGTATGCAACGCGGCGCCGGCGAGGCGGGCGGCTTTACGGACGACCTCTACGAAGGCGCCACGCTGGTGGACGACACCAGCGCGCTGTATGACGGGGCGGATATCGTCCTCCGCGTCCAGCCCCCGTCGGTCGAAGAAGCCGGAAAATTGCCGGAAGGCAGCCTGCTTCTGGGGTTTCTCACCCCTCACGAAGGCGACAGCCGCATCAAGAACCTGCAAAAGCGCCGCGTCTCGAGTTTCGCCCTCGAACTGGTGCCTCGCATCACCCGGGCCCAGGGCATCGACGCGCTGTCGTCGCAGGGCAATATCGCCGGGTACAAATGCGCGCTCATGGCCGCCCACCTCAGCCCTAAGCTCTTCCCGATGCTCACCACCGCAGCCGGCACCGTTCGCCCGGCCCGGGTCGTGGTGGTTGGCGCCGGGGTGGCCGGTCTGCAGGCCATTGCCACCGCCAAGCGCCTGGGCGCCATCGTCGAGGCCTATGATGTCCGGGCCGCGACCAAGGAGCAGGTGGAGTCGCTGGGCGGCAAGTTCATCGACACCGGGGTAAGCGCCGAGGGCGAAGGGGGTTACGCCCGCGAGCTCACCGACGAGGAAAAGGCCCAGCAGGCCGAAGTCCTGGCCCAGCACATCGCCCAGTCGGATGCGGTGGTCACCACCGCGGCCATCCCCGGGCGGCCGGCGCCGACCATCATCGATGCCGAGACCGTCCAGCGCATGAAAGCCGGCTCGGTCATCGTCGACATGGCGGCGGAGACCGGCGGCAACTGCGAGCTCACCGAGGCCGGCAAGGAAGTGGTTGCCCATGGGGTTACCATTGCCGGGCCAAAGAACATCCCCAGCATGGCTGCCACGCACGCGAGCGAAATGTACGCCCGCAACCTCTGCAACCTGCTGGCCTTGCTGATCAAGGACGGGGAAATCCACCTCGACTGGGACGATCAGGTAGTCGCTGACAGCTGCCTGACCCATGACGGGGAAATCCGGCATGCGCCCACACGCGAGCGCGTGGAAGGAGGCAACTAATGGCGATCGAAGGTTTTGTCGCAATCTACATCTTCATGCTGGCCGCGTTTGCCGGCTTTGAGGTGATCTCGCGGGTCCCCGTGATCCTGCACACGCCGCTGATGTCGGGGTCGAACTTCGTCCACGGCATCGTCGTGGTGGGTGCCATGGTGGTGCTCGGCCACGCCGAGACCACCGCCGAGCAGGTCGTCGGCTTCATCGCCGTGGTCCTTGCCGCGGGTAATGCCGTGGGCGGTTATGTCGTGACCGAACGGATGCTCGAGATGTTCAAGAGCAAGGATGAGCAGAAGAAGGAGGCCAAGGAATGAACTTTATCGTTCAGCTGACCTATCTCCTGGCCGCGGTGCTGTTCATCCTCGGCCTCAAGGGCATGAGTTCGCCCAAAACGGCCCGCAAGGGCATCATCTGGGCCGGTGTGGGCATGGTGCTCGCCACCCTGGTGACCTTTGTCCATCCGGCTGTCCACGGCCTGACCAACTACCTGCTCATCATCATTGGCATCGCCGTTGCCGGTGTCCTGGCCTGGTGGTCAGGGCGGCGCGTGGGCATGACCGAAATGCCCCAGATGGTGGCCCTGTACAACGGCATGGGCGGCGGTGCCGCGGCGGCCATTGCCGGGGTCGAGATGTTGCGCGCGCTGCGCACGCTGCCCGGTGACCTTCAGTCCCAGGCTCAGGCGCTGTCCAACGAGGCGGGCATCAGCCTGGCCGCGGCCGAGGCCGCCCTGCGGGCCGAAGGGGCCGCCACCGCCAGTGTCGCCGGCGCCCTGGGGGCGGATGTGGCCATCCTCGCCATCCTTGGGGCGCTGATCGGCACGGTGGCGTTTTCCGGGTCGCTGGTCGCCTGGGCCAAACTCGACGGGCGGATGAAGCGCAACAGCCTGGTGCCGGCCCAGCAGGTGGTGAACATCGTCGTCTTTGGGCTGACGGTCCTTTTTGGCGTGATGACGTTTTTCACCGACAGCATCGCCGTGGTGGCCATCTTCTTTGCCCTGGGCCTGCTGTTTGGCGTTTTCGTGGCGGTGCCCATCGGCGGGGCCGACATGCCGGTGATCATCTCGCTTTTCAACGCGCTGACCGGTCTGGCGGTGGGCTTTGAGGGCTACGCCATTGGCAACCCGGCGATGATCATCGCCGGTACGGTGGTGGGCGCCGCCGGCACGCTGCTCACCCAGCTCATGGCCAAGGCCATGAACCGGCCGCTGACCAACGTGCTCTTTGCCGGCTGGGGCAGCACCGAAGGGGCCACCAGCGAGGGGCCGGAGGGCGAGATGAAGGATGTCTCTGCCGAGGACGCCGGCATCATGATGGCCTATGCCGAGCGGGTGATCATCGTCCCCGGTTATGGCATGGCAGTAGCCCAGGCCCAGCACAAGATCTGGGAGCTGGTCGAACTGCTGCAGGACCGCGGCGTGGAGGTGAAATTCGCCATCCACCCGGTGGCCGGCCGCATGCCCGGGCACATGAACGTCCTGCTCGCCGAAGCCGGCGTACCCTACGACATGATCTTCGATATGGAAGACATCAACGAAGAGTTCGCCATGACCGACATCGCCGTGGTGATCGGCGCCAACGACGTGGTCAACCCGGCGGCCCGCGACGATGAGTCGAGCCCGATCTACGGCATGCCGATCCTCAACGTGGATGAGGCCGAGAATGTGCTGGTGATCAAGCGCGGCCGCGGCGCCGGGTTCTCCGGCGTGGAGAATGCGCTGTTCTTTGGCGAGAACACCCGCATGGTCTTCGGCGACGGCCAGAAGGTGGCCGGCGGCATGGTCCAGGCCGTGAAGGGCCTGTAACAGGCGACAAGGAGCAGCAATGAGTGATCCGCAGATAGAAGAGACCCTGGAGCAGCTCAAGGTCGACGCCGACGGGCTCTACGAAGAGCACAACTTCACCGACCGGCGGGTCGGCAGCATCCAGCGCCTCACACCGGTGACCCGGGAGGGTCGCCCGGATGACAGCCGACCGGTGCTCTATCTGGGCAATACCCAGGTGATGACGCCAGTGGGTGCCCTGCCGCTGAACTTCGAGCTCGAGGCCGACAGCCTCGAACAGGCCGTGGAGGCTTTTCCGGCCGCCGCCCAGGCCGCGCTCGAGCAGACCATGGAGCAGCTCAAGGAGATGCAGCGCGAGCAGGCCTCGAAGATCATGACGCCGGATCAGATGGGTGGCGGCATGCCGGGCGGTGGCCCGGGCGGCGCCGGCGGGGCACCGGGCGGCGGTATCCAGCTGCGCTAGGGCCGGGGCGGGGCCACCCGCCCCTCGCGCAGCGGGGCAAGCAGCGCGTCGACGGCCGCCTGATCGGCCGCATCCAGCGACTGCGTATAACGGGCCAGATACCGAAAGGCATGGTCGCCGGCAAGCTCCGCGGCCTCGGCCTTATCGGGCGGCGTCGCCGGCGGCGTCGCATGCCTTACCCATTCGGCGATCAGCAACCGCTGCTGCAGCCGCTCGGCCTCGATTTCGCAGTGCATGACCTGACCACGCAGTGCCGATGCATCCGGCAGCGCCTGGGCCGCGCCCTGCGCCTTGATCGCCTGCCGGGCATCCCGGATGACCTCGATGACCTCGTGCTGCCACGACTCCGCCCCGCGCAGGGCATCATCCAGTGCCGCCGGCGTGGACGCCGTCCAGCCCATGGCCCCCAGCCCCGTCAATGCCAGCAAAGCGCTCACCCCCAGGCCATGCCGGTTTTGAAGATCCAGACAGCCCCCCTGAACGCCGTCGGCGTCGTAGAGCGCAAGGGTAAAATCCCAGATCGCCCGGGCAATCGCGTCGGTTTGGGGCAAAGACCGGCTCATCGGCGAAGTCTAGCAAACCACCCGACAAAGCCGCCCCTTGCGCGGGACGACCACCCGGCCAACAATCCGTGGTCATGACCGCCATCATCCAGGTCGCCGTGCCCGGCCCGTTTGCCACCCCGCTGGACTATCTGCCGGCCGGGAATGCGCCCTTGCCACCCGCCGGCACCCGGGTCCGGGTCCCCCTGGGCAACCGCCGGGTAACCGGCGTGGTGCTGGCCCATCGGCAGGACAGCCATCTCGACGGCACGCGGCTGCGGCCGATGATCGAGGGGCTGGACGAACACCCCCTGCTCGATGGCGAGTTGCTCGATCTCATCCTCTGGACCGCCCGGTATTACCACCACCCGGTGGGAGAGGCCTTTGCCACGGCACTGCCCGGGCGGCTGCGGCATGGCCACCCCGCCACCGGGGGGCGCAGCCGGCACTACACGGTCACCCCCCAGGGCCAGGCGACCGACCCGGCCCGACTCCATCGCCGTGCCCCCCGGCAGGCAGAAATTCTCACCTGGCTTCAATCCCGGCAGCGAATCACCGCCGCATCCCTGGCGACCCTCGAGGGCGACCCGGTCGGGGCAATGAACCGTCTGCTCGACCGCGGGCTTTGCGAGTCACACGAAAGCCACGATTACGGGCTGATCGAAGGCCGTGGCGAGGCCTGCGCGCCGAGGCTCAGCCCGGCACAACAGGCCGCCGCCGAGGCCATCGCCCCGAACGGCGGCCACCACACCCTGCTCATCGAAGGCGTGACCGGCAGTGGCAAAACCGAGGTCTACCTGGGCGCCATCGAGCAGGTCCTGGCCGCCGGCCGCCAGGCGCTGGTCATCGTCCCCGAGATCGGCCTGACGCCGCAGCTCATCGGCCGGTTTCAACAACGACTCAACGCCCGGATCGCGGTGCTGCATTCAGGGCTTGCCGATGGCGAGCGACTGAATGCCTGGCTGGCCGCCCGTGACGGACAGGCCGATGTCATCATCGGCACCCGCTCGGCGGTATTCGTGCCCCTGTCCGCCCCGGGGCTGATCATTGTCGACGAAGAGCATGACCAGTCCCTCAAGCAGGCCGAAGGACTGCGCTACTCGGCCCGGGATCTGGCCGTGCTGCGAGGCTCTCGACTGGATATCCCGGTGATACTGGGCAGCGCCACGCCCTCGCTCGAGAGCCTCGCCAACGCCCGCGACGGCCGTTACGGCCATGTGCAGATCAGCGAGCGCGCCGGCGGGGCACGACCGCCGGCACTGCGGTTGTTGGACATGCGCGGCCAACCCACCCGGGACGGGCTCTCGCAGCCGCTGCTCGATCGGGTGAGCCAACACCTCGCCGACGACGGCCAGGTCTTGCTGTTTCTCAACCGGCGCGGGTTTGCGCCGGTGCTCATCTGCCACGAATGCGGCTGGCTGGCGGAGTGCGATCGCTGTGACGCCCGCTACACCTATCATCGACAGCGCCAGCGGCTGCAATGCCACCACTGCGATCGCGAGCAGCGGCTGCCGGCGCACTGCCCGCAGTGCGGCAGCGCCGATCTCCGCCCACTGGGCCTGGGCACCGAGCGGATCGAATCCGCCCTGCGGGCGAGCTTTCCGGATCACCCACTGGTCCGTGTCGATCGCGACAGCACCCGGCGTCGGGGCAGTTTCGAGCAGGCCATGGCCGATGCCCGTCGGGGCGAGACCCGGCTGCTGCTCGGCACCCAGATGCTGGCCAAGGGGCATCACCTGCCGGCGGTCACCCTGGTTGCGATCATCGACGCCGACCAGGGGCTTTTCAGCGCCGACTTTCGGGGCCCGGAGCGACTCGCGCAACTGGTCATCCAGGTCGCCGGCCGGGCCGGTCGGGCCGAGCGCCCCGGTGAGGTTGTCATCCAGACCCACCATCCCGAGCATCCGTTGCTCCAGACCCTGCTGGCCGGGGGCTATCCGGCTTTTGCCCGGGCCGCGCTCGCCGAACGACAGGCCGCCGGGCTACCGCCGGCCACGGCGATGGCGCTCCTGCGGGCCGAAGCGGTGGATCGAAGCACCCCCATGGACTTTCTCGCCGCCGCCGCCGGCCAGGCCCCCGGTATCCAGGGCGTGGAATGCATCGGCCCCTATCCGGCGCCCATGGAACGACGGGCCGGTCGCTATCGGGCTCAGCTCATGGTCCAGGCAGTCGAGCGCCGCAACCTGCAGGGCTTTCTAGACGGCTGGCTGCCACGGCTCGCCACACTGCCCTCGGCCCGGCGGGTCCGCTGGTCGGTGGATGTCGATCCGGCCGAGACACTCTAGCGGCTTGAACAGCCGTGCCCAGGCCGGATAATGGGCGCTCGTTTGCCATCCGGGTGCCAGCTGATTCATGAAAGACGAACTCGCCGACCTGCTGCGGCAGGCCCTCAATGGCCTTTGCCAATCCCTTGGCGAGCCACTGCCCGACCCCCTGGCGATCCATCTGGAACGAGGCCGGGGCGAGGGCCACGGTGATTACGCGAGCAACCTGGCCATGCGCCTGGCCAAGCCCCTGCGGCGCCCGCCCCGCGAACTGGCCGATGCGCTGATCGAGCATCTGCCCATCCACCCCCACGTCGAGCGGGTCGAGGTTGCCGGGCCGGGGTTCATCAACTTCTTCCTCACCCAGGATGCCGCCAGCGCCGTGGTGGCACGCATCCATCGCGAGGGGGCGGAGTTTGGCCGGTGCAACAGCGGCGGGGGCGAGCGCATCATCATCGAGTTTGTCTCGGCCAACCCCACCGGTCCGCTGCATGTCGGCCATGGCCGGGGGGCGGCCTTTGGCGCAGCCCTGGGCAATCTGCTCGAGGCCGCCGGCTACGATGTTCATCGCGAATATTACGTCAATGACGCCGGCCGCCAGATGCACATCCTCGCCGCCAGCGTCCTGGTGCGCTATCTCGAACACCGGGGCGAGGCGGTGGCGTTCCCGGCCAATGGCTATCGCGGCGACTATATCCACGACATCGCCCGCGATCTGGAGGCCAATGCCGGCGAGCGCTACCGCATCGCCGCCGCCGAGCTCACCGCGGAGCTGCCCGCGGATGCCAATGCCGGCGGTGACAAGGAAGCCTACATCGACGCCCTCATCACCCGTGCCCGGGCGTTACTGGGCGAGACTCGCTACCAGGAGATTCTCTCGGAGGCGGTAGCGGCCATCACCCACGACATCGAGGATGACCTGGCCGCCTTTGGCGTGCGTTACGATCGCTGGTACAGCGAACACAGCCTGGTCGCCTCCGGCGCCGTGGACCGGGCGCTTGAAAAGCTCACTACCGCCGGCGCCATCTACGAAGACAATGGCGCCCAATGGTTCCGGGCCACCGACTATGGCGACGACAAAGACCGGGTGGTCCGCCGGGCCGATGGCCAGATCACCTACTTTGCATCGGATATCGCCTATCATCTGGATAAGTTCGAGCGCGGTTTCGCCCGGGCCATCGATGTCTTTGGCGCCGACCACCATGGCTATATGGCCCGGGTACGCGCCAGTCTCGAGGCCTTCGGGCACGATACCGACCGGCTGACCTTTCGACTGGTGCAGTTCGCCATCCTCTACCGCGGCCACGAGCGGCTCGCCATGTCGACCCGCTCGGGCGAGTTCGTCACCCTGCGCGAGCTGCGCGAAGAGGTGGGCAATGACGCGGGGCGGTTTTTCTATGTCATGCGACGGCCCGAGCAGCACCTGGATTTTGACCTGGAGCTGGCCAAATCCCGCTCCAACGACAACCCCGTTTACTACATCCAGTATGCCCATGCCCGGGTGTGCAGCGTCCTCGCGCAGATGGAAGAACGGGGCATCGAGCATGATCACAGCGCCGGCCTTGCCGGCCTGGGCCGGCTGAACGAGGCGCATGAACAGGCACTGATCCATGCCCTGGGGCGGTATCCCGAGCTCATCGAATCGGCCGCCACCAGCCAGGAGCCCCACCAGATCGCCCAATATCTGCGCGAGCTGGCGGCGGCGTTTCATACCTACTACAACGCCCACACCTTCTTAGTGGATGACGCCGAGCTGCGCGACGCCCGGCTGGCGTTGATCACCGCCACCCGGCAGGTCATTCGCAACGGGCTCGCCATCCTTGGCGTCTCGGCCCCGCAGAGCATGTAGACATGGCCGAGAAACCCCGCAAACGAAGCCCCGCCAAACCGCGTCAGGCAAGCCGCACCCAGCCGGCTCGGGGACGCACCGTAAGCCCGGTGCTGTGGTGGGCGACCGGGCTGGTCATGGGCCTGGTGGTGGCCGGCCTGGTGCATCTCGAACACACCCGACCCGATCCGGCACCCGCCGACGCCGAGGGTGAGACCGCCGCATCGGCCAATGAAAGCCACGACGCCCCGCGCTTTGAGTTCTATCGGCTGCTCAGCGAACAAGAGGTCGACGTCGCCGGGCAACCGGACACCGAGGCTTCGGGCGGGAATAACGCCCTGCCCTCGGCAAATGCAGGCGATGCCCCCGGTCCGTCGGCATCCGATTCGCAGACGCCACCCGAGCCGACCACTGCATCGCAGGCGCCGGCCGGCGCTCGTTATCTACTGCAGGCCGGGTCGTTCCGGCGCCAGGATGATGCCGATGCGCTGCGGGCCAACCTGGCCCTGCTGGGCATCGAAGCCCGCATTCAGGAGGTCGAACTGCCCGGCGGTGAGACCTGGCATCGTGTGCGGATCGGCCCGTTCAACAACCTCGGCGAGGTCAACCAGGTCCGACAACGCATGGCCGGCCAGCAGATCGACTCCATCCTGCTGCGCGCCGGCGGCTGACCGCCTAGAGACTGCGGCGGTTACCGGTTCGAAAAAGCTCGCGCTTTAACCGGTAGAGCGCGGTCATGTCCTCATCGCCATGGCCCTGCGCCATCAGCCGTTCGTAGTGCTTGAGGGTCATCTCCACCATCGGCAGGTTGACCTCCAGCGACTGCAAAAGCGCCTGACTGAGGCGAAGATCCTTTTCGTGCAGTGCCATCCGAAAGCCCGGCTCGAAATCCTCGGCCAGCATCCGCGCCCCGCGTCGTTCCAGTAACCGGCTGCCCACCGCGCCCTGACCGAGCACCGGCAGAAGCTGCTCGGTATCCAGTCCGCTGGCATCGGCAAAGGCCAGCGCTTCACTGATGGCCTGGACCATCCCGGCGGCCAGCACCTGGTTGACCGCCTTGGCACGCTGACCAAAGCCCGATGGACCAAAATGCGTCACCTGGCTGCCAATCGCCTCGAGCGCCGGACGCACCCGCGCCAACGCCGCGGCGTCGCCGCCGGCCATCACCTGCAGGGTGCCGGCCGCCGCACCCTCGGCGCCGCCGGTCACCGGGGCATCAATAAACGCCACCTCCCGGGCGGCCAGTGCATCGGCCAGGGCCTCGGCGGTGGCCGCACCGACGGTCGAGGTGTCCACCAGCAAATGGCCGGCACGCAGCCCCGGGCGCATCGCATCGACCACCTCGCGCAGATCGTCATCGGCACTCACGCAGGTGATCACCTCATCACAGGCCTGTGCCAGGGCGGCCGGTGTCTCCGCCCGGGTCACGCCCAGCTCGTCGGCCAGCGCCTCGGCCCGGTGACCGGTGCGGTTCCAGACACCGGCCAGATAGCCGGCGCCTGCCAGATTCCGGGCCATTGCCGAGCCCATCACCCCCAGACCTGCCATTCCTACTCGCATGCATCGACTCCTTGTGGTTGGTTGGCTGCACGGCCTGGCGCGAGTCTAACGCAGTCGGGCGGGTTGACCGGGCAAAAAAACGGGCGCCCGAGGGCGCCCGTCTGCCGTCCGGTTGGCACCGGTTTACTGGGTCTTGGTGAACTCGGGATAGGCCTCGAGGCCACATTCGCCGACGTCCAGGCCCTCGTACTCCTCTTCCTCGCTCACGCGAATGCCGACCACGGCCTTGAGGATGCCCCAGACGATGAACGCCGAGATGAACACCCAGAGGAAGATCGAGATGATGCCAAGCAGCTGACCACCGATCGAGGCGGCATCGTTGCTGAGCACCACCGCAAGCAGGCCCCAGATGCCCACCGTGCCGTGGGCCGAGATGGCGCCGACCGGATCGTCGATCTTGAGCTTGTCCAGACCCACGATGGAGAACACCACCAGCACGCCACCAATGGCACCGATGATCGTCGCCAGCAGCGGCGAGGGCATCAGCGGCTCGGCGGTGATGGCCACCAGCCCGGCAATGCCACCGTTGAGCGCCATGGTCAGATCGGCCTTGCCAAACAGCGCACGGGCGGTCAGCAACGCGGCCACGGCCCCCCCCGACGCGGCGGTGTTGGTGTTGACGAAGATCGCCGCCACGGCGTTGGCATCGAGAACGTTCGAGACGATGAGCTGCGAGCCGCCGTTAAAGCCGAACCAACCCAGCCAGAGGATGAACGTCCCCAGGGTGGCCAGCGGCATGTTCGAACCCGGTATGGCCTTGACCTCGCCATTGGGGCCGTACTTGCCCTTGCGGGCACCGAGCAGAATCACGCCGGCCAACGCCGCCGCGGCACCGGTCATGTGTACGACACCCGAGCCAGCAAAGTCCTGAAAGCCTGCGGCATCAAGGAAACCGCCGCCCCACTTCCAGAAGCCCTGCACCGGGTAGATGAAGCCGGTCATGACCACCGCAAAGCCGAGGAACGACCAGAGCTTCATCCGCTCGGCGACCGCCCCCGAGACGATGGACATGGCCGTTGCCACGAACACCACCTGGAAGAAGAAATCCGAGAGGTTGGAGTAGTAGGCATCGCCGTTGAGGACATCCGCCACTTCGTTATCCGCGCCGATCAGCACGCCGAAGTTGGGGATGAACCCCTCGCCGCCGCCGTACATGATCTGGTAGCCGCAGAGCAGATACATAATGCAGGCGATGGAATACAACGAGATATTCTTGGTCAGGATCTCGGCGGTATTCTTGGCCCGTACGAGACCCGCTTCCAGCATGGAAAAGCCCGCCGCCATAAACATGACCAGCGCGCCACTGAGCAGGAAGTAGAAAGTGTCCAGCGCGTACGCCAGTTCGGTCACTTCATTCATCGGTCAATACTCCTGAAACGGGAATTAGAGTGCGTCCTTGTCGGTCTCGCCGGTGCGAATGCGGATCGCCTGCTCCACCGGAGACACGAAAATCTTGCCGTCACCGATCTTGCCGGTGTTGGCCGCCTTGCTGACGGCCTCGGTGGCACGCTCGACGAGCTCGTCATCAAGCACCACCTCGACTTTCATCTTGGGCAGAAAGTCGACGACATATTCCGCGCCGCGGTAGAGCTCGGTGTGCCCCTTCTGACGTCCGAACCCTTTGACCTCGGTCACGGTGACGCCCTGGACGCCGATTTCCGAGAGCGATTCCCGGACATCATCGAGCTTGAAAGGCTTGATAATGGCGGTGATTAGCTTCATTGCTGTTCTCCCCAAATGGGCCGGGGTACCCCTTTTGCCCGTGGATGGTCTTTAACCCGACAGGGGTAATGCAGGGAGCGTGCCAACCGCCGATCAAACCACCATCGAAGGGGACGAGCCGCCGGCGATGGCCGCCGGGCCATGGGGTTTGCACCAGATTGGATCAGGCGCCGCTGGTCGGATGCACCACAAAAGATCAAAAGATGGCTTGGGCACGGCCGCCGGCCCGCTTACACTAGAGAAAACGACACGGAGGAGCGGTCATGCTCGACCCGAAACAGTTTGATGAAATGGCTAAGCGCTTCTCGGAGAGCCTGCCCAGCGGTCTCCGGGATATGCAGCAAGAGGTAGAGAAAAACGCCCGGGTGGCCCTGCAGAGCGCTTTCAGCCGCATGGAGCTGGTCACCCGCGAGGAGTTCGACGCCCAGGCCAAGGTGCTGGCCCGCACCCGGGAGCGCCTCGAGGCCCTGGAGGTCCGGCTCGCCGCATTAGAGGGTGGTGACAACGCCGTGGCAGAGACCGATACCAAGGACTGATCACGCCAGTTGACCGTGATCGCTCAGCACAGGGAGGTGCCAAGCGATGGCGATCGCCGTTGCCCAATCCCGGGCCGTTTTGGGTATCGACGCCCCCCGGGTCACCGTCGAAGTCCACCTGGGCGGTGGTCTGCCGTCGCTATCGGTTGTCGGCCTGCCCAATACCGCGGTGCGCGAGGCCCGGGACCGGGTGCGCAGCGCGCTTGCCAACAGCGGTTTCGACTTTCCCAGCCGCCGGATCACCGTCAGTCTGGCGCCGGCCGACCTGCCCAAGGACGGCGCGCGATTCGATCTGGCCATCGCCCTGGGCATCCTCGCGGCATCGAGACAGATCCCCCGACAGGCACTGACCGGACACACCTTTGCCGCCGAGTTGGGCCTGTCCGGCGAGCTACGGCCGGTCAACGCCATCCTGCCGGTGGCGTTGCAGTGCGCACGCTCGGCGGATCCGCTGATCGTCGCCGAGTCTAACGGGGCCGAGGCATCGCTGGCGGGCGGGGCCGTCTACCCCGCCGCTCACCTGCTCGATGTCTGCCGGCATCTGACCGGCGAAGCCCGCCTGTCGCCCGCGCAACGATCCACGCGGGTGGCCACGCCCATCGGTCGAGACCTGGTCGAGGTCATCGGCCAGCGGCGTCCCAGACGCACACTCGAGATCGCCGCCGCCGGCGGCCACAGCCTGCTGCTCAAGGGCCCGCCCGGCAGCGGCAAAAGCCTGCTCGCCGAGACGCTGCCCGGCCTGCTTCCACCCATGGCTGACGACGAGGCCATGGAATCGGCGGCTATTCACTCGCTGGTCGACGGCAATGACGACCCCACGCGGTTGACGCGCCGACCCTTCCGCAGCCCCCATCACAGCGCCTCGCCGACAGCGCTCACCGGCGGCGGCAATCGTCCGCGACCGGGGGAGATATCACTGGCTCATCACGGGGTGTTGTTTCTCGATGAGCTGCCGGAATTCCCGCGGCAGGCGCTGGAGACCCTGCGCGAGCCGCTCGAAACTGGCGAAATCCGTATTGCCCGAGCCAACCGGCGCATGCGCTTTCCGGCCCGGTTCCAGCTGATTGCCGCGATGAACCCCTGCCCATGCGGTTTTCTGGGCGACCAGACCCACGAGTGCCGCTGCACCCCGGCCCAGATTCAACGCTACCAGCAACGCATCAGCGGTCCGCTACTCGATCGCATTGATATGGCAGTCGAAGTGCCGCGCCTGCCGCCGGACGAGCTCACCGATCAATCCCCCGGCGAGTGCAGCAAGACCGTCGCCCGCCGGGTGGCTGCGGCACGCGACCGTCAGATGCGCCGAGATAGCTGCCCCGCCGCCCGTCTTGCCGGTCAGCGACTGCGGCGCCAATGCCGGCTGGATGGGGATGGCCGGCGAGTCATGGAGGATGCCACCCGGCGCTTCGGGCTATCGGCCCGGGGCTGGCATCGCACATTGCGCGTCGCCCGAACCATCGCTGATCTCGATGACCGCGATGCAATACAGGCGTCCCACCTGCTCGAGGCGATCGGCTACCGTCAGCCGATCAAACCCTGAAGGCTGGCATCACCGATCAGGCCGCCAGCACGCCTTCGCGACAGATGAACTCGATCACCGACTCCACGCCCTTTCCATGGGCGATGCTGCTCATGACAAAGGGCGACTCACCGCGCATCCGCCGGGCGTCCCGATCCATGACCTCAAGCGATGCACCCACCTGCGGGGCGAGATCGGTTTTGTTGATCACCAGCAGATCCGACCGGGTGATACCGGGCCCGCCCTTTCGGGGGATCTTGTCGCCGGCGGAGACATCGATGACATAAACGGTCAGATCCGAGAGCTCTGGCGAGAACGTCGCCGAGAGGTTATCGCCCCCGCTTTCGATAAAGACCACATCCAGATCCGGAAACGCGGCTTGCAGGTCGGACACGGCGGTCAGATTCATTGAGGCATCCTCGCGGATGGCGGTATGCGGGCACCCACCGGTCTCGACCCCCACGATGCGTCCCGCCGGCAATGCTTCGTGGCGTGCCAGAAACTCGGCATCCTCGCGGGTGTAGATGTCGTTGGTCACCACGGCGATGGACAACCGATCCCGTAGCGCCCGGCAAAGCGCAAGGGTCAGCGCCGTCTTGCCCGATCCCACCGGTCCGCCGATACCCACTCGCAGCGGTGAGGACTCATTGCTCATTGTCTGTTTGCTCCTGTCAGGTCAACTTCGAAAAAGCCGTGTGTACTGGGTCTCGTGCCAGCTACTGGCAAGGGCAACCCCCGGGGTTGTCGCACCGATGGCCGCATCATCGAGCGTCGTGGCGGCACCCACCGTGGCCGGCAGCCGATCGGCGATCTGCATCAATACCCGCTGCCCATCGCTTTGGCCGAGTGGGATCAACTTCACGGCGGCAGCCACCTGGTTTTCGCACCAGGCCCAGGCATAGGCCTGCAGCAGCGAGCGTTCGGAAATCCCGTAGTGCGCGCCGGCCAGGCCGAGGGCCGTGGCAAAGGTCACTGAACGGGCCCGATCCAGCGCGGCGGCGTCGGCTACACCCAGGTCGTTGAGCAACCGTGCCAGGGCCCGGCCAATGTGGATGTCTTCGGCGCGCAGCTCGGCGGTCTCTCTGGATGCCAGCAAGAACATGGTCCAGGACTCGAGCGCCGCCTCATCGGACTCGAGCCAGGCATTATGCAGCCGCTCGAGCACCGGCAAATCCAGGCCGGCCAGCCCGTCCTCGAGTTGCCCGGCCAGCCAATGCTCGAGTGATGCGATATCCCGCACCCAGCCTCGCTCGATGGCCGCCTCCAGACCCGCCGAATAGGCATAGGCACCCACCGGCAGGGCCGGGCTGATCAGCTGCCAGAGCCGCAGCTCGGTAATCGCCGCCGCATCAGTCGGGGGCATGGACCCCTCCCGAAGCGTGATGGTGACCATGCCCATGGCTGGATCCATGGTCCGGCGAGCCATGCGAATAGGCACCGGACTCGGGCTGAAAAGGGGCGTTTTCGTGGACGACAACCAGGCCTAGCCCCTCGACCATGCCATCGAGGACGTGGTCATGGTGATAGCGCAGGTAACCGGCGCCAATCTCGAGGGGTGTGTGCCGATTGCCAAGATGGTAGGCCGCTTGCAGCAGTTTCCACGGATCGGGGTGGGTAGCCGTGGATACCGACTCCAACGCCGCCTCCACCCTGACGACGAACCCCTCGCCGTCGCCCAGATAGTCGCCGGGCCGGAGCACCGACCCACCCCGGGGCAGCTGGACCACCACCGTCTGGCCGTTATCGAGCGTTGCACGAAACCGCGTACGCTCTCGCTGCGCGATGGTGAGCACCAGCGCCCCGGCAATCGTCGTTTCGTCGTCGAGGTCATCCAACCTTTGCGTGAGCGCAATCATCATCCACCCCCTAGAACAGGTAGTAGCGCTGCGAAAGCGGCACCACCTCGGCGGGCTCGCAGACCAATAGCTCGCCGTCGGCCCGAACTTCGTAGGTCTGCGGATCGACGCTGACCTCGGGCATCCAGTCATTGAGCTTCATATCGCGCTTGCCCACCGACCGACAGTCGCGGACGGCCACGGCGCGTTTGGCAAGACCCAACCGCTCGGGGACCCCGGCATCGATGGCCGCCTGCGAGCAAAACGTCACCGCCGTCGAGCCCACAGCGCCGCCATGGGCGCCGAACATGCCGCGATAGTGGACAGGCTGCGGCGTGGGGATCGAGGCATTGGGATCACCCATGGGCGCGGCGGCGATCAGACCGCCCTTGACGATCACGCCGGGCTTGGCGCCGAAGAAAGCCGGCTTCCACAGCACCAGATCCGCCAGCTTGCCCACCTCGACCGAACCCACCTCATGGCCGATGCCATGGGCAATGGCCGGGTTGATGGTGTATTTGGCCACAAAGCGCCGGGCCCGCAGATTGTCATGCCGGTCCGAGTCCTCGGGCAGCGGGCCGAACTGCACCTTCATCTTGTGGGCGGTCTGCCAGGTGCGCGAGATCACCTCACCGACACGGCCCATGGCCTGGGAGTCAGAGGCAATCATCGAAAACGCCCCCCGGTCGTGGAAGATGTCCTCCGCGGCAATGGTCTCGCGGCGGATACGCGACTCGGCAAAGGCCACATCCTCGGGGATGGCCGGATCCAGGTGGTGGCAGACCATGAGCATGTCGAGATGCTCATCGATGGTATTGCGGGTATAGGGCCGGGTCGGATTGGTGGACGAGGGCAGGACATTGTTCTCGCTACAGGCCCGGATGATGTCCGGGGCATGCCCACCGCCGGCGCCCTCGGTGTGGTAGGTGTGGATGGTCCGGCCTTTGAACGCGGCAATCGTGTCTTCGACGAAACCGGATTCGTTGAGGGTGTCGGTGTGGATGGCGATCTGAATGTCATAGGCCTCGGCCACCGACAGCGCATTATCGATGGCCGCCGGGGTGGTGCCCCAGTCCTCATGCAGCTTCAGCCCCATGGCGCCGGCGACGATCTGCTCGTTGAGCGCCTCGGGCCGGCTGGCATTGCCCTTGCCCATGAACCCGAGGTTCATCGAAAAGGCATCCGCCGCCTCGAGCATGCGCTCGATATTCCAGGTCCCCGGGGTACAGGTGGTGGCGTTGGTGCCGGTGGCGGGGCCGGTCCCACCCCCAAGCATGGTGGTCACCCCGGACATCAGTGCCTCTTCGATCTGCTGCGGGCAAATGAAATGGATATGGGCGTCGATGCCGCCGGCAGTGACGATGCTCCCCTCGGCGGCAAGGGCTTCGGTGCCCGGGCCGATGACGATATCCACGCCGGGCTGGGTATCCGGGTTGCCGGCCTTGCCGATGGCGGCGATGCGCCCTGCGCGTATGCCGATATCGGCCTTGAAAATGCCGGTGTAATCGAGGATCAGGGCATTGGTGATCACCAGGTCAACGGCCTCATCGCCGGCGGCCTGGCTCTGGCCCATGCCATCGCGGATGACCTTGCCACCCCCGAATTTGACCTCGTCACCATAGACGGTGTGGTCCTTTTCGACCTCGATGAAAAGCTCGGTATCGCCCAGCCGCACCCGATCACCGGTGGTGGGTCCGTACATCTCGGCATAGGCACTACGATCGATGGTGCTCATGAAAGCGCTCCCATAATCTCGCCGCGAAAGCCGTAGATGCAGCGCCCGCCGGCGTATTCAACCAAGGTCACCTCGCGGGTCTGACCCGGCTCGAAGCGCACCGCCGTCCCCGCCGGGATATCCAGGCGGAAACCCTTTGCCGCCTTGCGATCGAACGCCAGCGCCGGGTTGGCCTCGCAGAAGTGATAGTGCGAACCCACCTGGATGGGCCGGTCGCCGGTGTTCGCCACGGCCACGGTGACCCGTCGGCGGCCCTCATTGAGGGCGATTTCACCGGACTCGGTGAGGATTTCTCCGGGGATCATGACTGCGCCTCCTCGGCCATCGGGCTACGGTGGGCGATCGGGTCGTGGATGGTGACCAGCTTGGTGCCATCCGGGAATGTCGCCTCGACCTGGACTTCCCGCAGCATCTCGGGGATGCCGTCCATGACCTGATCGCGCGCCAGCAACCGGGTGCCCTCGCTCATCAGCTGCGCGACCGTCCGGCCGTCCCGGGCGCCCTCGACAATGGCATTGGCGATGTAGGCCATGGCTTCGGGGTAGTTGAGACGAACACCACGGGCGAGACGCCGTTCGGCGACCATCGCGGCCGTGGCGAGCATCAGCTTGTCTTTCTCTCGGGGGGTGAGTTCCATGGGATCTCCTCAGGTATTCCAGATGCGCGGCACACAGATGGGCCGGCCCAACAGGACCGGCCGCAGGGCCCGCCAGGCCTCGAGCCTGAGGGCATAGGCCTGAAGTGCGCCGGCGCCCCGCCAACGCAGTACCAGCAGGTCATCGACAAGGGTTGCCGCCCACTCGCCGGGCAGATGGGCAAGCGCTTCACGGAGCATGGTCAAAAGCGCCTTATCCGCCGGGGCGGCGATCAGCGTGGCCATGGCCTGGGCGCCTCCCAGGCCCCATTGGCCGGTCAGGGTCGGCGTGCCACCGCGCAGACGGGCGTGCTCAAGCAGCAACGGCACACCGTCGCGCCACACTGCCATGCGTTGCCGAAAACAGCCCTGGTCGAACGGATATCCACCAGCCGGCCGACCCAGGCAGTTGAGCTCCCAGGCCAGACAGCGCGCGCCGGGTTGCAAATCGATGCGCGTTGTCGAGCTGGCGATTGCCCCGGCAAAGGCAATCTGCTCCTGGGGGAACCACTCCAGCGTGCCGCCGGGTGCCACACCGAGGCGCTGCTCGAGGACGGCCTCATCGCCGAGGCTGCGGTAGAACTTGGTGGCACCGGGGCTGGTGACCACCGCCCAGGCGTTAGGATCGACCGTCAGATCCACCTTTAGCTGATCGCCGCCAACCACTCCGCCCGGCGGATGCAAGACATAGGTATGGCAGGGATCGCCCTCGGGGTGGAATGGGCGCTGGATGCGCAAGGGCCCCTCGTGACGGCGCTCGGTCAATCCGGTGACCGCACCGCAACGGGCGTAACGCAGCGCCAGATGGGCCCGCCAGCGCGGATGGTACCGCTCGGCCGGGGCAATTAGATCGGCCCGGGCCGCCACTAAAACAGACCGGCGATCAGCCCGAAACCCATCACCGCCAGTGCGCCCGCCGTGGCGCCGAGCGCCAATCCCGGGCCAGGCGCAGACCGCAATCGCCGCAGCATGAAGGCGCCCACACCGGCAGCCACCGCCGCCAGCACAAGCGCTGCGCCGAGGCCATGCGCGGGTACCCCGAGTACCGTCTGCCCGTCGGCAAGATGCCAGTGGACCAGCATCAGCGGATGATCATGCCCGCCGACGGCATGAGCCAGAGCGCCGCCCGGGAGCATGACGAAAAGGGCTGGCCAGAGGCGAAATCGTTGCATGGTTGTCTCTCCGTTAGTCTGGAAGGATTGCTGATGCCGGATGGAGAGCAAGGCCCGTGCCATGTCGGGCAGATCGGGCTTAAAACCGCATCGGCGCGGCATCCTCAGCACAATGTCGGTGCGTCGGGCGGCGAGCTGCGCACCAGATTGGGGCTTTTGACGATTCGATGCCCCAACTGCGTGCAGCCCGGATTGCCGCTGGCGTCGGGGGCTTGCTGATATCATCGCGCCATGCAGCAATCGAACCTGCCAATGGACCCGCCGACATGAATGGGCTGAATACCATTCTCATGCTGCTCGCTGCCTCGGTGGCGGTGGTGGCGCTTTTTCGGCGGCTGGCCCTGCCGCCCATCATCGGTTATCTGGTGGTGGGCATGGCCATTGGCCCATCGGCACTGGGGCTGGTGGACGACACCAAGGATATGCACCTCATCGCCGAATTCGGCGTGGTTTTCTTGCTTTTTACCATCGGCCTGGAGTTCTCGTTTCCGCAGCTCAATGCCATGCGCTGGGCCGTCGGTGTGCTCGGGGCCAGTCAGGTGGTGGTCTGTCTGATGCTCTTCGGCGCCGGCGCCTGGTGGTTGACTGGCTCGGCCGAGGCGGCGGTTGTCCTGGGCGGCGCGCTGGCGCTGTCGTCCACGGCCATTGTCACCAAGCAGCTCACCGAGCAGCTCGAGATCCACACCCGACACGGCCGACGCGCCATTGGTGTGCTGCTTTTCCAGGATCTGGCGGTGGTCCCGCTGCTGATCGCAATCCCCATCCTCGCCGGCAACAGCGAGCGCTCGCTCGGTGTCGAGATGGGGATCGCCCTGGTCAAAGGGGTGGTGGTTTTTGCCGCAATGGTCTGGATCGGGCGCAAGGCCCTGAGGCCGATATTCCATGAAGTGGCCCAGGCACGGTCCAATGAGCTCTTCACCCTGACCGTGCTTTTGATCGCCATTGCCGCGGCCTGGTCGACCCACCTGGCCGGGCTGTCGCTGGCCCTCGGGGCCTTTCTTGCCGGCATCATGCTGGGTGAGACCGAGTACCGGCACCAGATCGATGCCGATATCCGGCCATTCCGCGATGTCCTGCTGGGGTTTTTCTTCATCACCGTGGGTATGGTGATCGACCTGCCGGTGTTGCTTGCCAACCTCCACTGGGTGGTGCTGATCAGCGCGGCGATGATGGCCACCAAACTGGTGCTGGTCTACGCCATCGCACGCAGTGTCGATACCCCGCAGGATGCCTCGAGGACCGCGATCACCCTGGCCAACGGCGGCGAGTTCGGGTTTGCTTTGATTGCACTGGCCATCAGCGCCGGGCTGCTGACCCCCGACAACAGCCAGCTGGTCCTCGCGGCGGTGGTGCTGAGCATGGTCGCGGCCCCGCTGCTCATCCGGCATAACGCGGCACTGGCCGAACGCTTTGCCGGCCAGCCGCCAAGCCCCATCGATGCCGAGCGCAGCGAGACCGATGTCAGCCGCATCGCTCGGCCGCTGTCAGACCATGTCATCCTCTGCGGTTACGGGCGCACCGGGCAGAACATCGCCCGTTTTCTGGATCAGGAAGGGATCGATTACCTGGCGCTCGACCTGGACCCGCAGCGGGTCCAGGAAGCGCGCAGCGCCGGCGAACCGGTCAGCTACGGCGACTGCGAGCGCCGCGAGATCCTCGCCGCCTCGGGGCTCGACCGGGCGCGCATGGTGGTGCTGACCTTCGACAGCCCGGCCACCAGCCTCAAGGTGCTCGAACACACCCGCGCCGAACGCCCGGAGATCCCTGTACTGGCCCGCACCCGGGATGACCGCTGGATCGAACGGTTCGAGGCAGCCGGTGCCACGGCGGTGGTCCCCGAGGTGCTCGAAGCCAGCCTGATGCTTTCCTCTCACGTGCTCGCCCTGCTGGGTATCCCCATGGCCCGGGTTTTCCGCCATGTCCGATCGGTCCGTGGCGATCGCTACCGGCTGCTACGCGGCTATTTCCACGGCGCCGAGCGCATCGACATGGAAAAGGCGGACCGCTTTCGTGAGCAGCTCCATGCCATCACGCTGTCGGGCAAAGCCCGAGCCATTGGGGCCCGACTGGCCGATCTGGATCTGGAACGACATGGCGTTACAGTGACCGCGGTGCGCCGCGGCGGTATCCGCGGCCCCCAGCCGGAGCCGGAGACCCTGCTACACGATGGCGATGTGCTGGTGTGCTACGGCACCCCCGAGGCGCTTGAGCATGCCGAGCACATACTGCTGGGACGGGCACGTTAGCAGCGCCCACGCCGGCGCCGGCGGGTCCGAAAAGGCAGGGGGCGTTCAGCCCTCGGGGATTGCCAGGCCGGTTTCTGTCTCGATCATCCACTCGATGGCCGCGCGGATCTCTTCCTCGCTGGCAGCACCGCCCTGGGCGGGCATGTTGCCGTAGCCGTTGGCCACGTTACTGACCAGGGTGTCCCAGCCTTTGCCGATGCGCTCGTTCCAGCCATCGACATCACCGATGCCGGGTGCGTTGAGAAAGTTGCCCTGGTGACAGGCGATACACACCGCCTGGGTGACCTGCTCGCCACTACGCACCTCGACAACACCCCCGGCGTCATCCGCCGGCGCCTCATCGGCCGACGCCAGGGCCGGGGCCGGCTCGCCGCTCAGCCGCACGGCGTAGGACGGCGCCAGGTTTTGCTCGGCCCGTTCCTGGACAAGCGCATCCCGCTCGGGATTCTCGTCACCGAACAGCGAATTGGCCACCACGATCAAAAAGATGGTCACGCCCACCAGTGCGGCAATCACCAGGGCAAAATTGCGAAGAAAAACGCCGTCCTGTTCCGTGCTCACTGCACAACCCTCGAGTTCATTCGTCTGATCGCGAAGTATAGCGATATTGCCCATCACGGCAAACGGGGGCTATCAGCCGGCGAGGGATGGTTGTACAATCCACCGCCGTTGCGCCCGTAGCTCAGCTGGATAGAGCGTCGGCCTCCGAAGCCGAAGGTCGCAGGTTCGACTCCTGCCGGGCGCGCCAGTCTCCCTCCGGTAATGCCTATCACGAGGACGCCGTGAAAGCCTATTTCGATGACCGTCAGGACCTCCATCGCCCGCGCACCTATTTCACCCGGGGGCAGATGCGCGCGCCGCAGGAAATCCCCGAGCGCACCGGGCATATCCGAAGCGGTCTGACCGACAACGGGGTCGCGATATCACCGGTCACCGACCACGGCATGGCCCCCATCAACGCCGTCCATGACTTGGGCTATCTGCGCTTTCTCGAATCCTGCCACCGCCGCTGGAAGGCGATGCCCGAGGACTGGGGCGATGAGGTGCTGTCGAACATCTTCGTGCGCTCGCCCAACCCACTCAAGGGCATCCTTGCCGAGGCGGCGCGTTATCTTGCCGATGGCAGCTGCCCGGTGGGCGAGCATACCTGGGAGGCTGCCTACTGGTCCGCCCAGGGGGCGGTCTGTGCCGCCGCCGATGTCATTGGCGGTGCATCCATGAGCTTCGCGCTGTGCCGTCCGCCCGGCCATCATGCCCGCGTCGATGCCGCCGGTGGTTTCTGCTATCTCAACAATGCCGCCATCGCGGCACAGCACCTTCGGCAGCGCTATGGCCGGGTTGTTGTGCTGGATACCGATGTCCACCATGGCCAGGGCATCCAGGAGATCTTCTACGAGCGCGATGATGTGCTCTATATCTCGATCCATGGCGATCCCACCAACTTCTATCCCGTCGTCACGGGCTTTGAGAACGAGCGCGGTGAAGGCCGTGGACACGGCTATAACATCAACCTGCCACTGCCCCACGGCTCAGACGCCGATGCCCTCTTCGGCCGGCTGGAAGAGGCCCTGGCGGCCATCCGGTTGTTCGCGCCCGATGCGCTGGTGTTCTCGAACGGTTTCGATATCTACCGCGAGGATCCGCAGGCGAAGATCGCCGTCGACTCGAATGACATCCAGACGCTGGGCGCCCGGATTGCCAGCCTGCAACTGCCGACGGTCGTCATTCAGGAAGGGGGCTATCACTACGAGAGCCTCAGCCGGAACACGGCCGCACTTATCCAGGGCCTCGGTGGCAACCACTGAGCCACCGGCCGGTGACAATCCGCCGCCGACGGGCATCCGTGAGGCGGCCACGGTTCTGACGGCGACCACCGGGGCGCTGACATTCTCGGCCACCACGGCGCTTTTCCCGGCAGCGATCGCCCCGGCCATCGCCGACGCCATGGGCGTCTCGCCGTCGCTGATCGGCGTACAAATCAGCCTGCTCTATCTGGGCGCGATGATCACCTCGCTGGTGGGCGGCGGCATCGCCCGGCGTCTGGGCGCCTGCCGGACCACGCAGTGGGCGGTGGCCATCTTCGGCATGGGTGGGTTACTGGCGGCGGCCGCCAATCTGTGGGTATTCCTGGCCGCCTCGCTATTGATCGGCTTCGGGTACGGACTCACCAACCCGGCGGCTTCGCATTTGCTCGTGCGGTTTACCGACCCGCGACGACGCGGTCTGGTGTTCGGGCTCAAACAGACCGGGGTCCCCCTGGGCGGCGTGATCGCCGGGGCACTGGCGCCGCTACTTGCCGTCAACTATGGCTGGCAGGCCGCCATGGCGGCCCTCAGCGTGCCCGCTATCGCCGCCATCGCGCTGCTGCAATGGCCCCGGGCGCGTTGGGATGAAGACCGGCAACCGCGGGCCCGCTGGTTGGCCGCACCGCTCGAGGATATTCGACTGGTCTGGTCGATCCCGCCGATGCGAAAGGCGGCGATGGCCTCGTTCTGCTTTTCCACCACGCAGCTGTGTCTGACCGTCTTTACCGTGACCCTGCTGGTGGAGGATCTGAGCATCGGGCTGATCACCGCGGGCGGCATCATGGCGCTGGTGCAGATCAGCGGTGTCGCCGGTCGCATCGGCTGGGGATGGATCGCCGATCGCACCGGCAACAGCCGCGCGACGCTGGGCGTGGTGGGGGGACTGGCCGCGGCATTCGCCGGCGCGGTGACCCTGATGCGCGGCGACTGGCCCATCTGGCTGATCACCACGGTGCTTTGCGGGTTCGCCGCCGTCGCCCTGGGCTGGAATGGCGTCTACCTGGCCGAAATCACCCACCTAGCCCCGCGCGATCAGATCGCCCGGGCCTCCGGCGGGTCACTGGTGATCACCTTTGGGGGTGTGCTGTTTGGCCCGGCGGCGTTCACCGCCATCCATGGCGTGATCGGCGACTACACCACCACCTTTGCCGCCGTGGCGCTGAGCAGCCTGGTCGGTGCCTGGCTGGCCATCTCCAGCGGCCGCCGTGGCGGTCACGCCAACGTCGCCCAGTAATCAAGCGCTACAAGCGCCAGGATGGTCACCAGCGTCAGCGCCAGGGTGATCCGGCTGTAGGGCGGTCGACCGGCGCTCATCAGTTGGCCATGCCGAATCGCGGGCGTAACGCCACACCCACGATCGACCCCAGAAAGCCGAATACAAACCAGACCCAGCCATGGAGGCTGCCGGTGGCGATGCCACTGAAAAACGCGCCGATGTTGCAGCCAAAGGCCAGGCGGGCGCCGTACCCCATGCACAGACCGCCGATCACCGCCGCCGAGACATTCCCCATGCCCAGGCGGTTCTGGCTGCCGGCATTGAACCGGCCGGCCAGCCCGGCGGCCAGCATCGCCCCGAACAAAAGCCCCAGGGCCATCACCGAGGTGACATTGAGCAGGAGACTTTCAGACAGCACCCGCGCCGGATAGGCCCAGGTCCAGTACTCGAACTGTGCCATGTCGACGCCCAGGGCCTGCAGGGCCTTGGCTCCCCAGGCCGCAAAGGCAAAGGTGATCCCCCACGGCGCGCCGGAGACCAGCAATGTCACCAGCCCCAATCCGGCGAGCGCCACCACGCCCCAGGCCAGTGGCCAGCCACCGGTGAACAGCGTCGACAGCCAGCCCCCCTCCGGACGCCAGGCGAGGGGCTCGGCGCTGCCGTGTCGCTCCTGCTCGACGGCCCGGACGGTCCAGATCAATGCCACCAGGACCGCGACCTGCAGCAGGATACCACCGCCCGGCCCCAGGGCCCGGCCCAGATCCACCGGCCCCAGGCCGGGACTGGCAAGCCACCAGGGCAGGTGAAGGGTGCCGAGAACCGACCCCGCGACGAAGGCCGCCAGGGTGATCAGCATCTTGCGATTGCCTGCCCCGACGGTAAATAACGTCCCCGACCCGCAACCACCACCTAGCTGCATGCCCAGGCCAAACAAAAAGCTGCCCAGCACGATATAGCCGCCCACCGGGGCGATGGCGCCATTGGCAAGCCCCAGGGCGGTGACCGGCATGTAGAGCACTGAGGCCAGGGCCAGCAGAATCAACTGCCCCCGCAGACCGCGACTGCGGCGCCGGACAATAAAGTTGCGCCACCCGGCGGTGAAGCCGAACGCGGCATGATAGAGCGACACCCCAAGGCCGATGCCCACCGCGTAGAGCAAGAGCATCCGCGGAGTCGCCGCCTGCCAGACCATGACGCCCAGAACCGCCGTGGCGGCCAGGGTTGTCGCGACGACATAACGGTCGACACCCGCTTCGCGGGTGTCGTCGTGGGTCGGCTCGATGGCCTCGGCGAGGTTGCTCATCGACTAGTTGAGCAGTTCAGTGAGCGCCTGTTGGCCCTGAGCCAGCGGCAGGGACGGGTCCTGGGTCCACTCGGTCATCGACCCATCATAAAGAGCGACCGACTCGAGCCCGGCCACCTCGGAGAGCGCAAACCAGGCCGTCGCCGCCCAGTGACCCGTGTTGCAGAACGACACCACCGGGCCATCGCCGTCGATGCCGGCGGTCTCAATCAGGGACTCGACCCGGCCCCGGTCCAGAAAGCGGGCACTGCCGGCTTCGACCAGCAGCTGCTGCTCCAGGCTGGCGGCGCCCGGTATGGTCCCCGCGGCGCGGGCGGCCGGATGCTTGGCCTCACCGCTGTACTGCGCCGCCGGCCGCGCATCCACCAGCTGGTCGCCGCCCTCGAGGGCCGCCTCGACCGCGGCGGTGTCCGCCAACAGCTCCGGCTGCAGGTCAACCTCAAAGTCGGCCGCCTGTGGCTGACTGGCGCCGGTCGCCACATCACCACCGGCGTCCACCCAGGCCTGATAACCCCCATTGAGGATGGCCACATCCTCATGGCCGAGGTACTTGAACGTCCAGTAAACCCGGGCCGCGCTGCCAAAATCGGTCGAGTTCACACCCGCCGGCACGATCACCACCGAGTCGTCGTTGTCCACACCCAGTGATCCGATCAGATTGCTGACCCGCTCGACCGGGGGCAGCTTGCCGGGGACGCCGTCCTGGGCCTGACGCCAGCCGGCACCGGTATAAGAGGCATACACCGCACCCGGAATATGGCCGGCGGCAAAGGTCTCGGCATTGCTGCCATCGATGGCCGAGCGGACATCAATCACGGCCAGATCCGGATCATCCAGGTTGGACGCCAGCCAGTCCGTATCCACCAGGGGCGTGACAGCGGGCCCGGCATGGGCGGCACTGGTCAGCGCCAGCAGACCGGCCGAAAAGGCCGTTGTCAGTAAAGCTCGGGTATTCATGGTTTGGTCTCCGGTCGCTTGGGGCTTGGTTGTCGGTGATGCCAAGGCTACCGGAGTCACTCAGCCAGCAAAGGAATGATTTGTCTTATGGATAGGTCTTTCGGTTATATAGGATTAATGACCGAGAAGCACAACTGGTCATCCTGCGACGCTATTCCCAGTCTTCATGAGAGGACCTATTATTTCATCCGTATTCGGAGCCGATGGCTCCTATCGACTCTCCTCCTCTTGGCCGGCCGCAAAGCCGGCTTTTTTTTGCCCGGCCAAAATATATGGCCTGCCCTCGGGTTGGTCAGGCAAACCACCCCTGGATCCGCGGCAGAAGCCGGCCCAGCTCACCGCCCATCAACGCGAAATCCGCATCGAAGCGCTCGGCTGCCGAGTCGGCCTCGCGGTCGCCGGCGTCGGATTGCACCACATCGGTGGCGCGCAAGCGCTTGACCGACAAATCAGCATCGAGCACCAGGTTGAGCCGGCCATCCCAGGTCAGCGACAGGCGCCGCAGCCGCTTGCCGGCTTTGACATGGGCGCGCATCTCGGCGCTGCGAAGATCCTGACGCTTGCAGCGAATCTCGGCGCCCTCGCTGCGCGGGTCTTCGAAAATCGCCTCCTCGCCGGGCTCGACATCGCCGGGAAAGCGGTCATGGGCCAGCCACTCGGTCATCACCTGATTGGGGGCGCTATCGGTCTGTAGCGGCCGGACCGGCAGACTGCCGAGCAATGCCCGCAGATCCTCGACCAGGGTTTCGGCCTCCCGCCAGCTAGCGGCATCCACCACCAGCCATCGGCCCTGAAGGTCAAAATACGCATAGCAGCGCTTGCTGCGGGTAAACGCCCGGGGCAGGAGTTCCATGGTGATTTCTTCTTTCAGACGGGCCCGCTCCCGCCGCCCCAGCGGCCGGCCCATGGCGTCCTCGCGCTCCGAAGCCCGCGTCTCGGCGGTTTCGTTGACCACCGCCGGCGGTAAGACGCGGGTCTCGGTCTGAAGACAGATCATCAATCGCTGGCCGCTGGCGTGGACAAGCGTCTCGCCACCGGGCACAAGCGGCGCCACCCAGCCCCGCGACTCGGGATCATGCCCGCCGACGGGGTGAAAGGCGCCGGCCTGGAGTTTTTCCTCGAGACTCTCCGGCTCCAGATGAAAGCCATCGGCGAGTTGATAGACGCAGAGATTGCGAAACCACATCGGTCTAGGACGTTCCTTTGATCAGGGGCTGAAAGTGTGTGCTATCGATCGGTCAGGGCCGCCCGCGCGGCAAGTGCCCGGCATTCGGCGTCCGCCCGGTCCCGACCCACGGCGGTGAGATGCCCCATCTTGCGGCCGGGGCGGGGCTCGGCCTTGCCGTAGAGATGCAGGTTAACGCCCGGGTCTCGCAACGCCGCCATCCAGTCCGGGGTGCCCCGGGCCCAGCCGTCGCCCAGCAGGTTGGCCATCGCCGTGGGGACGCGGCGCGCGGTCGACCCGAGGGGCAGCCCGCAGACCGCCCGCAGCTGTTGATCAAACTGGCTGCTCGGGCAGGCCTCGATGCTCAGATGGCCAGAGTTGTGCGGCCGGGGCGCGAGCTCGTTGACCAGCAACGAGCCATCGCGGGTGAGGAACATCTCGACACACAGCACACCCACGACATCCAGGGCATCCATCACGGCGGCGGCCATCTCACGGGCTGCGGCGGTCTGCGCCGGCTCGAGGGGCATGTCGGCGATGGACAGATCGAGGATGTGATTGACGTGCCGGTTCTCGATCACACCAAAGTCGGCGAGACTTCCATCCACGCCCCGCGCTGCCACCACCGAGACCTCGGCAGCAAAATCCACTCGTCCTTCGAGGATCGCCGGTTGATTGCCGATCTCTGCCCAGGCCTGCTCGAGATCGGTTTGCGCCTCGATGCGGACCTGGCCCTTGCCGTCATAACCAAACCCCGCGGTCTTGAGGATGGCGGGCCGTCCGATCGTCTCAACGGCGTGATCGAGCTCGGCCGAGGTCTCCACCGCCTGAAAAGGTGCGGTGGGCAAGCCGGCGGCGGCCAGCGCGCGCTTCTCGCGCAGCCGGTGCTGGGTGGTATAGAGCACCTCGCCGTCGGGCCGAACCGGGGCATGGGCCGCCGCGACCCGCGTGGCCTCGAAGGGGATGTTCTCGAACTCGAAGGTGACGACATCCACGCCACGGGCGAACCGGTCGATGGCATCCAGATCGGTGAACGGCGCATCCACCACCTCATCGGCGATCTGCCCGGTGGGCGTGTCGGCGCCCGGCGCTAGGGTATGCACCCGATAGCCCATGCGGCGTGCGGACTGCGCGAGCATCCGCCCGAGCTGACCACCGCCCAGGATGCCAATGGTTGCGCCGGGCAGGATCGGCCGGGTCAAGGCAGCTCGTCCTCCTCGACCTTTTGCGCCTGTTGCCGCCGAAAGGCATCGAGCCGCTCGGCCAGATCGGCATCATCGACGGCGAGCAGTGATACGGCGAAAAGCGCCGCGTTGCGGGCCCCGGACTCACCGATTGCAAAGCTGGCGACCGGCACGCCACCGGGCATCTGCACGATTGAGAGCAACGAATCCAGCCCCTTCAGTGCCCGGCTCTGGACGGGCACACCGAGCACCGGCACCGTGGTCTGTGCCGCAACCATCCCGGGCAGATGGGCCGCGCCGCCGGCGCCAGCGATGATTGCGCGCAGCCCCCGCTCACGGGCCGAGGCGGCGTATTCATTCATTCGTGCCGGGGTGCGGTGGGCCGAGACGATGCGGCACTCATGGGGGATACCGAAGTCTTTGAGCACCGCATCGGCATGGGCCATGGTCTCCCAGTCGGAGCGGCTGCCCATGATCACGCCAACCTTTGGCATGGCATCAACCATTGGCCGGCGCCTTGACGTAGCTGCCCGGTGCATCCTCGATGGGTTTGAGCTTGCCATCGCCAGGGACCCGCGCGGGCACCTTGCCGCCCTGCTTGGGCTGGAGCCACTTGACCCAGTCCAACCACCAGGAACCCTCATGGTGCTCGGCGCCTTCGAACCAAGCATCCGGATCGGCCGGCGTGTTGCGGTTCAGCCAAAAGCCGTATTTCTGTTTTTCGGGCGGGTTAATCACACCGGCGATATGGCCCGAGCCACCGAGCACGAACCGGGTCCGGCCACCCAGCAGCCTGGAGCCGCGGTAGCAGGCGTGCCACGGCGCGATATGGTCTTCCTTGGCCGAGACAAAATAGGACGGCACCTGGACCTTGCCCAGGTCGATGGGCACGCCGCCAAGCTCGATGCCGCCCGGCTCGCGCAGCTTGTTCTCGAGATACATCTTGCGCAGATAGAAGGCATGCATCCGCGCCGGCATGTTGGTGGAGTCCTGGTTCCAGAACAAAAGATCAAAGGGGAAGGGGTCTTCGCCTTTGAGGTAGTTGTTGACGAAAAACGACCAGATCAGATCGTTGGAGCGCAGGCTCGACATGGTACTGGCCATCTGGTTGCCGGTGAGATAGCCGCGCTCGTTCATCTGCTTCTCAAGGGCGTTGAGCTGCTCCTCGTCGATGAACACCTCGAGCTCACCCGGGCTGTCGAAATCCAGCAGGGTGGTCAGGAAGGTGGCGCTGTTGACCCCCTTCTCGCCACGTTCAGCCATATAGGCCAGTGTCGAGGCCAAAAGCGTCCCCCCCAGGCAATAGCCGACGATGTTGACATCGCGCTCGCCGATCGCCTGTTCGACCGCGTCCAGCGCTGCCAGCGGCCCCTGGGTCATGTAATCCTCGAAGGATTTGCCGGCGAGATCCTCGTCCGGGTTGCACCACGAGATCACAAACACCGTATAGCCCTGCTCGACCAGCCACTTGACCAGCGAGTTCTTCGGCCGCAGATCAAGGATGTAGTACTTGTTGATCCAGGGCGGGACGAACAACAGCGGCCGCCGGGCGACCTCCTCGGTGGCCGGGGCGTACTGGATGAGCTGCATGAGCTCGTTCTGATAGATGACCTTGCCGGGGGTGACGGCCAGATCCTCGCCCACCTGGAACGCCTCGGGGTGCGTCTGCCGGATCTTGAGCTGGCCATTGCCCCGCTCCAGGTCCTCGAGCAGCTTGTTCAGTCCATCCAACAGGTTCTGGCCGCGGGTCTCCACGGTCTTCTCCAGCACCTCGGGGTTGGTGGCCAGAAAGTTGGATGGCGAGGTGGCGCTGATGAACTGCCGGGTGTAGAAGTCGATCTTGCGTTTGGTCTTCTCATCCAGGCCTTCAACATTGTCCACCGTGTGATGCAGGTAGTCGGCGGTCAGCAGATAGGACTGCTTGATGAAGTCGAAAAACGGGTTGTCCTCCCAGCCCTCATGGGTGAAACGCTTGTCTCCCTTATCGGGCTGCCGCACCGGCTCGCTTTCAACCCCCATCATCCTCAGGGTCTGGTTCTGCATCAGCGCCATGTAGTCCTGCCAGAAGGCCACCTGTGCCTGCACCAGCTGGGCCGGATCCGCCATCAAACGGGCGTAGAGGTCCTGGAAGAGCTTGCTCATGTGCAGCGCATCGTCCATTGACAGCTGCTGGCCCGATTCCTGGCGGGCAATGAAGTCTTTGACCAGCTGTTGACTGCGCTCGGCGATCTCCGACAGCGAGCGGGTCAGTTCGTTGGGGTCGATTGTGACGGCTTCGGTATCCTTGTGTTCCGACATAGCGACGGCCCTCCGGGCACAAATGGGTGATAGCGATCATACGGCACCGCGACAAAACCTCACAAACCGGCTCGACACCCCCGGTTGTGGCAGCCACCCCCGCCCGGGCCGCCGAGGCGACCGCGCTCGCCGCCTCGATCGGCACCCGGGCGGTCAATCAGCCGCCGCCATCCGGTTACTGGCTGGAACTCGCCAAACCGGGGCTGACGCTGATCAGCGACACAAGACCGCCGATGCGGCTTCGGGTGGATTTTCTTGCCGGTGCCCAGGGCTATCGCACGGCCCGGCGCGGGCAGCAACGCGAGCTGGTGGCCCGGGCCTGCGGCCTGTCTGGCCACAACGCCCGCCTGCCGATCATCGACGCTACCGCCGGACTGGGACGGGATGCCTTTGTGCTGGCAAGCCTGGGCGCCAGCGTCGAGTTGTTCGAGCGCGACCCGGTAGTGCATGCCCTGCTCGCCGACGGCCTGGCGCGGGCCCGCGAGAAGTTACCCGAGATCATCCAGCGCATGACCCTGTCTCTGGGGGATGCCCGTCAGACCGGCACCAAGCGGCGGGCCGGTTCGCTTCTGGCCGTCTATCTCGACCCCATGTATCCGGGCCGACGCCGGGCCGCCGCCGGCAAGGAGCTCGCCATGCTGCAGGCCCTGTTGCCAGCGCCCGATGATGAACAGGGGCTTCTGGACTGGGCGCTGTCACTGGCCCCGCAGCGGGTTGTGGTCAAACGCCAGCGCCGGGCCCGGCCCCTCGCCGGGCGAGCGCCGGATCACCAGCTGACGGGGCGGAGCACCCGATTCGACATCTACCGCCCGTCAAAGGGGGCGGACGGCTGATACCGGGGGATGCTCACCGAGGCCTCGAGGGCCAGCATGCAAGACCATGGATCGGCAGCGCGGACCGGGTTATCCAGATCGGATTGACCGATCAGTCGCAACCGCAGGTCGCTGTAGCCGGCTCGGGCCAGCTGATTGGCCGCCGCCGTGCGCGCGGCGGTATCCGGCTCGCCGGCCAACATGGCAAGCAGGGTGCCGTTGGGTCCGGTCTCGGGCTCAAACTCGGCAAGACGCAGGCTGCGCAGGCGCTCACCAAAGGCCTCGCGAAGCACCGGCCAGACACCCTGCAGACGCTGCCGGTGGGCGCCATTGAGCCGCGGTGCAGCAGGCATGGCAAGCCGCAGGGCCTGATCGAGGAGCAGCTCCGAGGGCGGGCCGGCTTGCAGCAGCGACGCCGGCGAACGCCGCCCCAGGGCGGGCTGGGGTGTCTGCCACCATCGCCGGGCGCCGGATTCGCCGCGCGGGTGCGCGTCCACCAGCAGCTCGATGAAATGGCGATCGCAGTTGACCCGATAATCACCGGCAATCTGTCGGCGCGTGCCGGGCTGTCCGCAGGCCTGACAGGTCACGGCCGCCTCGTCACGGGTGCGGGTGACGATGGGCAGGATACGATCTCGCACCCCGTCAAAGCGGATCTCGAGCACCCCATGCACCACCCGCAGCCGGCGCCAGCGAAAACCACCCCGCTCGGCGGCGGGCACCGCCTCGGCCACGCCATCGAACAGCCGGTCCATCAGTCCGTACCAACCCGGCGGGATCTCGATTTCCACCGGGTCATCGGTCTCGCTTCGGCCCCGACGCTGAAACTGCCAGGCATGGCGCAGCTGTGCAGCAGCCAGAAAGGCGCGATATCGACGTTCATCTACCGGTGTCACCATGACCGCATTGTGGCCAATTCGACTGACACAGGTCACCCCGAGCGGAGATTTCGGGCAAAAAAAAGCCCGGGCCGCAAGCGGCCCGGGCCTTAGAGGATCAGCGATCCGCGCTTACCAGGAGCGGCGCGGGCCACCTCCGCCACCGGCGGGCTTGCGATCCTGCGCTTCGTTGATGCGCAGGGTACGGCCGCCCATTTCGGTGCCATTGAGGGCCTCGATGGCGGCATCCGCCTCGGGGGGATCCATGCGGACGAAGCCAAAGCCACGGGGGCGGCCAGTCTCACGGTCGGAGATCATGCGAACTTCCTTGACGTCACCATGGGCGCTAAAAAGCTCGCGGACTTCGTCTTCGGAGGCGGAAAAGGGCAGGTTGCCCACGTAAATCGATTTCATCACTCAAGTCTCATCATACGCTGCCGCGCCTTGTTCAAGGCATGGGCAGGTCAAACATCGCGGGGTGCAAATGGCGCCCCTTCGGACGGTCCGATCGTCGGGCCGCCGGGTTGTCCACCGCCGTGCGATCAACAACTTGGCTTCGACCATACGGGACCCCAACCCCCGTGGCAATCGGTATTTTGACTGGCGGGGGCAGGACTCAACCGCCGCTGAGACGCTATGCTGTGCGGCAACACCCATACGATCGGCAACCGCTTGCAACCATGACTGCTCCGCTTGACACCGGCGACCGGGTCCTCGACCGCCAGGCCAGCCACCTCCACTGGCTGCTGCGCGGGCCGCTGGCCCTGTCCATGCTCTACAACGCCGCCCACGCATGGCGCATGGGCCCGACCCCCTATGCCGAGTCACTGCAACTGCCGGTGACGGTGGTGTCGGTCATGATCGGCCTGCAAATGGCCGCGGCGGCCCTGCTTTTGATCGGCGCGGTGACCAGCGACTGGGTGACACGAGCGGGGGCCGCCTGCAGCCTGCCCGTGCTAGTGGGGTTGCTGTTCCACCTCCATTGGGGGCAGTGGCAGCCGCTTGCAAGTGCAAGCCACCCCCACGGCGGTGTGGCCCTGACGATCGCCTGGCTGGGGATCGCGACCTACTTGCTGGCGCGGGGCAACCAGACATGAGCGCGCCCGAGAACCCCGAAACCCGGCAGAAACGCCAGCAACTCCGCCGGCGGCTATCCCGCAGCGTTGCCTACACCACGCCATTGCTCATGGCCGTCACCGGCGCCGCGGGCCTGCACGGGGTGGTCAGCGACATCGGCGATGGCCGTCTGGGCACAAGGGCTGATCGCACGAGTATCCCCGAGCCGGCAAGCCGCGCGACCGACGAAACCCCGGCCGCGACGCCGGAGGGGATGCCGGAGGGCGTGCCGGAAGGCATGCCAGAGGGCGCACCGGAGGGGCTCCCCGAAGGCCTGCCCGAGGCGACACCGGAAGGCATGCCCGAGGGGGTACCCGAAGGCATGCCCGAGGCCGACCGCGCCGACGAAGGTTAGTCGGCGGCTGGGGCGTTGTCGTAGCGCTGGCGCAGTGCCTTTTGCACGCTCGGGTGGACAAATCGGCTGACATCCCCCCCCAGCGCCGCCACCTCGCGGACTAGACTGGAGGAGATGTAGGCGTACTGCTCGGCGGGGGTGAGGAACACCGTCTCGACCCGGGGGACCAGCTGGCGGTTCATGCTCGCTAACTGAAACTCGTACTCAAAGTCGGATACCGCTCGCAGCCCGCGCAGGATGACCCGTGCCTGCTGGGCTTCGACAAAATCCACCAGCAGGCTCTCAAAGGCCATCACCTCGACGTTTTCATAGGGCTTGAGGACATGCCGGGCCAGTTCGACACGCGCTTCCAGCTCAAAGGCCGGGTGCTTGCTGGGGCTCGGGTAGCCGGCCACGGCCACAATCAGCCGATCGAACAACCGGGATGCGCGCTCCACCAGGTCGCTATGGCCGTTGGTGACTGGGTCAAACGTTCCGGGATAGACGGCAGTAATCGCCATGGCCCCTCCTTCGTTGCAGCGCAGCATCGTAGTGCCCGGCGGAGCAAAATACCACCCCGACATGGCCGCGGCCCATCAACTCAGCGGTCGAAGCAACGCAAACCAGACCGCGCCGGCGCTTCGCTCCCGGCAAAGCCCCCAACCAGTCGGCAACTCAGGCGGGGCCGGATGAAGGGGCGCTTCGACATAGATGCGGCTGTGCCCGGGCAGCGACCAGGCGGCGAGGGCCGCCAGCGCCGGGTCGAGGAGATCCGCTGCAAAGGGGGGGTCGAGGAAAATCAAGTCAAACGGCGCGGGGCGATCGCGCAGAAACCGTCGGGCATCGCCGCTGATGACCTCCGCCCGGCCGGCGGCATCCAGCATGGCGATGTTCTGCTCAAGGGACCGGCACGCCCCGCGGGAGTGCTCAACAAAAACGGCACTCGCCGCCCCGCGCGAGAGCGCCTCGAGGCCGAGCGCTCCACTGCCGGCAAACAGATCCAGCACCCGCGCGCCATCAACCTGCCCCTGGAGCCAGTTGAAAAGGGTCTCGCGGTTGCGATCGGCGGTCGGCCTCAGCCCCGGGCCGCCGGCGAATCGCAACCGACGACCCCGCCACTGCCCGCCAATGATCCGTAGCTGCCCGGCCACCCGGTCATTCCACCGCGTTAATCGCCGCCTCCGGTCCCACCAGCACGGTGACCATGCGTTGCGGGTCAATATGCTCGCGCAGGGCCGATTGGACGGCCGCCCCGTCGAGTTGCTCGATACGCTCGACAAACCGGCTCAGATAGTCATGGGGCAGATCATGAAAGCCGATGCTGCTGACATAGCCGAGCAGATCGCGGTTACTGTCGAGCTGCAACGGAAAGCTGCCGGTGATATTGCGCCGCGAGGCATCCAGTCGCTCGGCGGCGGGGCCCTCATCCCTGAGTTCGGTCAGACTGCCCCGCAGCACGGATAGCGCCTCTTGCAGGGCATCGCTGCGGACCTGGGTGGACATCTGGAATCGACCCCGCCGCGCCCCGGTGGTCACCCGCGAGCCACTGCTATAACTCAACCCCCGCTCCTCGCGCATCCGCTCGGCAAGCATCGAGGTCAGCCCCCCGCCGCCGAGCATATGATTGCCCAGATACAGCGCGTAGTAGTCTTCGTGTCCGCGCCGCACCGAGGGCTGACCGATCACCACGTGGGTCTGTTCGGCTTCGAACGGCACCCGCACGGTGGTGGGCGCATCCGACAGGTCCACCGCCGGTAGCGGCTCAAGGACTTCGCCGGCCGGCAGACCGGCAAGCATGCTGCCGGCGATGGCCTCTGCCCGATCCCGGTCCAGATCACCGACGATGGCGACCGTTGCGTTGGCGGCGGTGTAGTGGCGCCGATGAAAGTCCTGGATCATCTGCTGCGAAATGGAGTCGACGCTGTCGATTGTCCCGCTGGGAGGCGTTGCATAGGGGTGATCGCCATAGATCGCGCGGGTGAAGGCTTTCTCGGCCTGCTGACTGGCCGATGCCTCGGCCTGCTGCAACCCCAGCAGCATCTGCTGACGCACCCGCTCGATGGCATCATCAGGAAAGGCCGCGCCGGCAAGCACCCGGGCCAGGTTTTCGACCACCGGGTCGAGCCGCGCCGGCTCGCTGAGTGCGCGCAGGCTAACCTCGGCGGTGTCCCGGCCGCTGTTGGTCGAGACCCGGGCCCCGTAGCGCTCGAACTGTCGGGCAATGCGGCCGGCATCGCGCTCGGCGGTGCCTTCGAGCAGCAAATTGCTCACCATGCGTGCCAGCCCCGGGTGGTCGTCGTCCCGGGCGCTGCCCGCATCAAAGGCGATGCGGATATCGACGATGGGCAGCTCGTGGCGTTCTACAAAGAGGACCTCGCTCCCCTGCTCGGTGGTCCATTGCGTGATATCGGCTTCCATTGCGCCCCCCGTCGCGCTCATGATCAAAAGACCCAGGCCTAGCCAGTACCGCATCATTCCTGCTCGCCCCCTTCGGCCGGCTGCATAATGCCCACGGTCAATCGCTCGGGCTGGAGATAGCGCTGGGCGGCCGCCTGGAGGTCCTCGGCGGTGAGCGCCCGGATGTTGTCCTCGAACGCGGCAAGCGTCTCCCAGCCCGCGCCGGTGGTCTCGAGCATGCCGACCTGCATGGCCTGGTAGAACACCGAATCGAGTTCAAACAGGTGATCCGCCAGCAGCTGGCTTCGGGCCCGCTCGAGCTCTTCGGGGCTAACCGGCTCGCGGCGCAGCTGCGCCACCGCCTCACGAAGGCCGTTTTCCACCGCCTCGATATCGCCATCGGCGGGCACACCAAATAGCGAGAACTCAGTATCCAGGCGCGTCATGCCGTTGTATCCGGCGCCGGCGGCCGCAGCCACACCGCTGCCGCGCACCAGCTTTTCGGCCAGTCGCGCCCCCTCGCCGCCGTCGAGCACGCTGGCGAGCATCATCAGCGCATAGGGGTCGCGCGCGTGCTCGGCGGTGGCCAGCGACGGCACCTCGTAGCCCATGCGCAGCTGCGCCACCCGGGTCTGGTCGTCGCGATAGATCAAACGCCGCTCACCGGGCGGATCCAGGTTGTCCGGGTCGGCTACCGATGGCACCGGCCGGCCCGGAATGGGCCCGAAATACTCCCTGGCCAGGTCATGGACCGCCTGCGGGTCGACATCACCGGCGACAACCAGGGTCGCGTTGGACGGGGTGTACCACTGTTGGTACCACCCCTGCAGATCCGCCTTATCCAGCGCCGCGATGTCATCCGCCCAGCCGATGATGGGATGGGCGTAACCGGTCCCCGGGTGGGCGATGGCGGCGTAGCGCTCGCCAAACCGGCCTTCCGGCCGATCCTCGGTCCGCAGACGGCGCTCTTCCAGCACTACCTGCCGCTCGGTCGCCAGCGCCTCGTCGCTGATCTGGAGATTGGCCATGCGGTCGGCTTCGAGCTCAAGCGCCACGGGCAGGCGGTCGGCGGCCATGATCTCGAAATAGGCACTGAAATCCCGCCCAGTGAAGGCGTTCTCGCGCCCCCCCTCGCGCGAGATGATCTCGGAGAAGCGCCCCTCGGGGTAGCGCTCGGTGCCCTTGAACATCATGTGCTCGAATAAATGCGAAAGCCCCGTCTCACCCCGGCTCTCGTAGCTCGAACCGACCCGGTACCAGACCTGCGAGACCACCACCGGGGCCCGGTGGTCCTGCCGAACGAGCACCTGCATGCCGTTATCGAGGGTGAACTCAGTGACCGCACCGCGCTCCTGAGCGAGCGCCGGAACCGCCATCAGCGCGGGGATCAGGGCGAGAACCGCATTGGTTTTTGTCATCACATGCCTCGTTTGCCAATCACGAACGCCGCATCCGGCAGTGCTACCATAATGCCACTTTGTTCGGCGACAACCCTCGAGAGTTCCATGCTGCCGTTTCGACGCAAGCGTCAATCCCAACCGGCCGAGCCATCCGTGGACGACACCGCAGCACCCGATGGCCCGGACCCGTCAGGCGGGCTTTTCTCGCGCCTTCGGCGGGGTCTGCAGCGCACCGGCAGCGGGATCGGACAGCTCTTTCTGGGGCGCAAGCAGATCGACGCCGATCTGCTCGAGGAGCTCGAGACCCTGTTGCTGATGGCCGATGTCGGCGTCGAGGCCACAACCCGGATCATCGACGACCTCACCGACCGGCTCAAACGCAATCAGCTCACCGACATCGAGGCACTCCAGCATGCCCTGCGCGAGGACATGCGCTCGATCCTCGAGCCGGTATCCCAGCCACTGACCATCCCCGCCGGCGACAAACCCTTTGTCATCCTGACCGTGGGCGTCAACGGGGCCGGCAAGACCACCACCATCGGCAAGCTGGCAGAGCGGTTCAAAAGCGAGGGGCACAGCGTGGTGCTGGCGGCCGGCGATACGTTTCGGGCCGCGGCGGTAGAGCAGCTCCAGGCCTGGGGCGAGCGGACCGGCACACCGGTGATCAGCCAGCCGACCGGGGCCGACGCCGCCTCGGTGGTGTATGACGCCCACCAGGCAGCCCTCGCCCGGGGTGCGACGGTGTTGATTGCCGATACCGCCGGCCGGCTACACACCCAGGGCAATCTGATGGAAGAACTGCGCAAGATCGCTCGCGTGCTGGGCAAGCAGGACGAGGCCTCGCCCCACGAGGTGTTGCTGGTGCTGGATGCCGGCGTCGGACAGAACGCCCTGGCGCAGGCCGAGCAGTTCAGCCAGGCCGCGCCGGTCAGTGGCATTGCCATGACCAAGCTCGATGGCACCGCCAAGGGCGGCATCGTCTTTGCACTCGCCCAGCGTTTTGGCGTGCCGGTGCGCTTTATCGGGATCGGCGAGGGCGTTGACGATCTGCGCCCCTTCGACGCCGAGGCCTTTGTCGATGCCCTGCTCGCCCAGACCCGGGAGGCGGCGGACGCGGAATGATCCGTTTTGAAGGGGTCGGCAAGCAGTATCCCGGCGGCAATGAGGCGCTGCGCGGCCTCGATCTGCATATCGAACCCGGCGAGATGGTGTTCGTCACCGGCCCGAGCGGGGCGGGCAAGAGCACCTTTCTGCGGCTCATCCCGCTGCTGGAGCGACCCAGCCGCGGACGTGTCCTCATCGACGGCGCCGACCTGGGCGGCCTGCCCGGGCACCGTATCCCCTACCTGCGTCGCCGCGTCGGCATGATCTTCCAGGATCATCGGCTGCTCGACGACCGCAACGTCTTCGATAACGTTGCCCTGCCGTTGATCATCGCCGGCCGCGGTCGTGACGACATCGGCCGCCGTGTCCGGGCTGCGCTGGACAAGGTCGGTCTGCTGCACAAAGAGCACGCCTTGCCGGTGACCCTCTCGGGCGGGGAGCAGCAACGGGTGGGCATTGCCCGGGCCGTGGTCACCCGTCCCCCCATCCTCATCGCCGACGAGCCCACCGGCAATCTTGATCCCGCGCTGTCACAGGAGATCATGCAATTGTTCGAGCAGTTCAACCAGGTCGGGGTGACCACGGTGATCGCAAGTCACGATCTGTCGCTGATCGAAAGCTTGGGGTATCGGCGCATTCATCTCGAAGCGGGTCGGCTTGCATGGGGTTGATGGCCGCCATGAAACGCGGGCTCGAGCTGCATCGGCGGGCCGCCCGGGAATCTCTTGAGCAGTGGCGTCAACGGCCAGTGGCCAATGGCCTGACCACCGCGGTGATCGGCATCGCGCTGGCCCTGCCCGCCGGGTTTTTCATCCTCACCGACAACCTCCAGGCCGTGAGCGCCAACTGGCAGGGCGCGCCCAAGGCGTCGGTGTTTCTGGTGCCGGGGGCACCAACCTCATCCCATGAGGCCACCGCCCGCGCGGTCGAGGCCATGGACACCATCACCGCGGTGGAGCTGATCCACCCGGACGAGGCGCTCGAAGCGTTCGAGAAGGCCGCCGGGATGAGCGAGACGCTGGCGATGCTCGAGACAAACCCGCTGCCGGCCGTGGTCGTCGGTGAAATCCGCCAGGGGCTTACGAGCGCCGATATCGATCGGCTGACCGAGCGGCTTGCGGCGCTGCCGGATGTGGATGAGGTGCAGGTGGATCGGGAATGGCTGCAGCGACTCAACGCCGTGGTGGCGATGGTCGATCGCATCAGCTTGTTGATCGCCTCAACGCTGGCCCTGGCGGTGGTGCTGGTGGTGGGCAACACCATCCGGCTGGATATCGAAAACCGTCGCGCAGCGATCGAGATCAGCAAGCTGATCGGCGGGACCGACGCCTTTGTCCGGCGGCCCTTTCTCTACACCGGCCTGTGGTACGGCGCCGCCGGCGGCCTGCTGGCGCTGTTCATTCTGATGATCGGGTTGCTGGCGATGGCCGGCCCTGCGCGCGAGCTTGCCGCCATCTATGACGGCATCCAGCCCCCGGGCGGACCGGGGCTTTCCAGCGCGCTGACCATCATCGGCAGTGGGCTCGCTCTGGGGCTGGCCGGTGCGTGGCTGGCGGTGGGTCGACATCTGGCCGAAATCGAACCGCGTTAAGGAACTTGCCCGGCGCATTGCGATCCAATAAACCGTGGTAAAATCAACTTCATACCGATGACGGAGCCATTCATGCAGGCAGCTACGGCACTGGTGAGCGCGGATTATGACCGGCTGCCCCTTCGCGCGGGCAGCGAGGATCATTACATCCAGGCGGTCAACGCCATCCCGGCACTCGGTGCCGAGGAAGAGCGCGAGCTCGCCCAGCGCTACCAGCAGGCTGACGATCTCGAGGCGGCGCGCTGGCTCGTGCTCTCCAACCTGCGCTTTGTCGTCCACGTGGCCCGGAGCTATACCGGCTACGGGCTGCCGCTGGCGGATCTTATCCAGGAAGGCAACGTCGGGCTGATGAAGGCGGTCAAACGCTTCGATCCTCAGGTCGGGGTGCGGCTGGTGTCGTTTGCCGTGCACTGGATCCGGGCCGAAATCCACGAGTTCGTGCTGCGCAACTGGCGCATCGTCAAGGTCGCCACCACCAAGGCCCAGCGCAAGCTGTTTTTCAACCTGCGCAGCGCCAAGAAACGCCTTGGGTGGCTGAACCACGACGAAGTCGAGGCTGTCGCCGCCGATCTGGGTGTCAAACCCGAGACCGTCCTCGAGATGGAATCGCGCCTTGCCGGACAGGATGTGGGCTTCGACCCGGGGCCCGAGTCGGAAGACGAAGAGGCCAGCGCGCCAGCACCGGCGGCCTATCTCGAAGACCACTCCAGTGACCCGGCTCATACCATCGAGGACGCGGACTGGGATGGCTGGCAGGGCCAGGCGTTGAGCAGCGCGCTCGAGTCACTGGACGCGCGGAGCCGGAGCATCCTCCGGCGCCGTTGGCTGACCGAGCCCAAAGCCACCCTCCACGATCTCGCCGATGAGTTTGGCGTCTCGGCCGAGCGGATCCGCCAGCTCGAGAAAAGCGCCATGAAAAAACTCCGCGATCACCTCTCATCCGCCGACCTGCCCGCCTGACCCGGCGGGCACCTGCAGGCTACAACAGTCCCCGCTCGGCAAAGCTCACCGGCCGACCCTCACCCACGACAAAATGATCCAGCACCCGTACGTCCACCATGGACAGGGCCTCGCTGAGCTGTCCGGTCATCAGCTCATCCGCCCGGCTTGGCTCGGCGACCCCCGAGGGGTGGTTGTGGGCCAAAATCACCGCCGCGGCGTTGAGCTCAAGTGCCCGTCTGGCCACCTCGCGGGGATAGACGCTAGCGGCATCGATGGTGCCGCGAAAAAGCTCCTCGAAAGCCAGGATCTGGTGGCGGTTGTCAAGAAAAAGACAGGCGAGCACCTCATAGGGCAGGTGCCGCAGCCGTGCGGTGAGAAACCGGCGAGTGTCCTCCGGCCCGCTCAGGGCATCGCGGGCCTCGAGGCGCGCCTGCAGGTGACGACGCCCCATCTCAAGCACGGCCTGGAGCTGGGCATATGTGGCAACCCCCAGACCGTGATAGCCGGTAAAGGACCGGACATCGGCCTCGAGCAGCGGGCGCAGACCGCCAAACGCGCTCAACAGCTCCCGGGCCAGGGTCACCGCCGAGCGCCCCGGCACGCCGGTACGCAGAAAAATGGCCAGCAATTCGGCATCGGACAAAGCCGACGGGCCGGTCTGCAGCAGTTTCTCGCGCGGCCGTTCGGTGGCCGGCCAATCGGTAATCGCCATGGCTAACCTCCGTTGAACGTTTCCTCAAGGGGCGCAACAGTGTAAGTTGCCGCCATCGAGACAACTTGCGACATCGTTCCATCATGAGCATCCGCGGCGAGAACATCCTGCTTGGCGTGAGCGGCGGCATCGCCGCCTACAAGGCACCGGATCTGGTCCGGCGGCTGCGTGATGCCGGCGCGACGGTGCGGGTGGTGCTAACCCACGGTGCTCAGGCGTTTGTCACACCGCTCACCTTCCAGGCGGTATCCCACCAGCCGGTCCACACCGATTTACTCGACGCCGACGCCGAGGCCGGCATGGGTCATCTAGAGCTCGCCCGCTGGGCGGATCGTATTGTCATCGCCCCGGCCAGCGCCGACACCATCGCGCGGCTCGCGGCCGGGCTGGCGGATGATCTTTTGACCACCCTGTGCCTGGCCACTCGGGCGCCGCTCACCCTGTGTCCGGCCATGAACCACATCATGTGGCAGGCCCCCGTCACCCAGCAGAACACCCGGCAACTGATCGAACGCGGCGCGACCGTCCTCGGGCCGATGAGCGGGCCGCTGGCCGAGGGCGAGTCCGGCCCGGGCCGTCTCATGGAGCCGGCGGACATCGTCACCGCCCTCGAACAAAGCGCCGCACCCTCGACCCGGCCATCGCCGCTGGCGGGTCAATCGGTGCTCATCACCGCCGGCCCCACCCATGAACCCATTGATCCGGTGCGATTCATTGGCAATCGCAGCAGCGGCCGGATGGGGTTTGCCATCGCCGCGGCCGCGGCCAACGTCGGCGCCCGGGTCTGTCTGATCAGCGGGCCGAGTCGCTTGCCAACCCCCGCCGGGGTCGAGCGCGTCGACGTCGAGACCGCCGAGCAGATGTACCAGGCCGTACTCGACCGCGCCCCGCAGGCCGCGGTGTTCATTGCGGCGGCCGCTGTTGCCGACTACCGGGTCGAGGCGCGGGCAATGCACAAGATCAAACGCGACAATCAACCTGACCAGCTCTCGCTGGTGCCCAACCCGGACATCCTCAAGGCCGTGGCCGGGCTGACTGACGGGCCGTTGACCGTTGGCTTTGCCGCTGAGACCGATGATGTCCTCGATAACGCCCACGACAAGCTCACTGCCAAAGGCATCGACATGATCGCCGCCAATGCGGTCGGCGAGGGCAAGGGGTTTGAGGTGGCGGACAACGCCCTGACCGTGCTCTGGCCCGGCGGGCACCGCGAGCTGGGCCACAAGGCCAAGACGCAGCTGGCCGCTGAATTGATTGATCTGGTGGGAGAACGCTTTCATGCAGCCGATTGAACTGCGCATTCTCGATGACCGACTGGGGCAGGCATTCCCGCTGCCCGACTACGCCACCGACGGATCCGCCGGCATCGATCTTCGCGCCTGTGTGGATGCCCCGCTTGCGCTCGACCCCGGCGACACCGAGCTGATCCGCTCGGGCATGGCCGTGCACATCGCCGATCCGGGCTACGCCGCGGTGGTCCTGCCCCGCTCGGGGCTCGGCCACAAACACGGCATTGTCCTGGGCAACCTGGTCGGGTTGATCGACTCGGACTATCAGGGCGAGATCATGATCTCGTGCTGGAACCGGGGTGAAAGCAGTTTTGTCATCGAACCCGGCGAGCGGATCGCCCAGCTGGTTTTCCTGCCCGTGGCCCGGCCCGCTTTCAAACAGGTCGAGGCCTTCGCTAGTAGCGAGCGGGCCGAGGGCGGCTTCGGGCACACCGGTCGTCATTGAACGCTCGAGCACAGGGAAGGGCCATGACGAGGATCGATCCATCCATCCTGCGCACCTACGACATCCGCGGCGTGGTCGACCAGACCCTGACCGAGGCCACCGCCCGGGCACTGGGTCATGCCATCGGCAGCACCGCCGCCGAAGCCGGGCAGTCCACACTGGTGGTGGGCTATGACGGCCGGGCCTCGAGTCCGCGCCTGGCGGCCGCACTGCGGGCCGGGTTAACCGCCGCCGGACGGACGGTCATCGACATCGGCGAGGTGCCGACACCGGTGATGTATTTCGCCACCTATCACCTGGCCACCGGCGCCGGCGTTGCCGTGACCGGCAGCCACAACCCGGCGGAGTACAACGGGCTTAAAACCATGCTCGATGGCCGGCCGCTGTGGGGCGAGGCCATTCAGGCGCTGGGCGCGCGGCTGGAGGCCGGTGATCTGGTCCACGGCGAGGGCAGCGAGACGCGCGTCGACGTCCTGCCGGCCTATCAGGCGCGGATCACCGATGACATCCAACTGGCCCGCCGGCTCAAAGTCGCGGTGGACTGCGGCAATGGCGTGGCGGGGGCGATCGCCCCGGCGATCCTCGCAGCGCTGGGGGCCGATGTAATCCCGCTTTTCTGCGAAGTGGACGGGCGTTTTCCCAACCATCATCCAGACCCCACCGTGCCGGAAAACCTCAACGATCTCATCGAGGCGGTGGACAGCGAAGGCGCCGATCTGGGACTGGCCTTCGATGGCGATGGCGACCGCCTGGGGGTGGTGGATGAAACCGGCCATATCATCTGGGCCGACCGGCAGATGATGCTCTACGCCGGCGATATCCTAAAGCGGCAGCCGTCGGCGGATATCGTTTTCGATGTCAAATGCAGTGGCACCCTGGCCGAGACCATCAGCGCCGCCGGCGGCACACCGGTGATGTGGAAAACCGGCCATTCGCTGATCAAAGAAAAACTGCGCGAGACCGGCGCACCGCTGGCCGGTGAGATGAGCGGTCATCTTTTTTTCAACGATCGCTGGTACGGCTTTGATGATGGCATCTATGCCGCCGCCCGTCTGCTGGAAATCCTCGCCGCCGACGGCCGGGCGGCGAGCAGGGTGTTCGGCGAGCTGCCCGAGCCGGTCAGCACCCCCGAGATCCGGCTCGATCTCAGCGAGGGGCAACCCCATCGGTTGATCTCGGCGTTACTCGACAAGGCCCAGGGCTTTGACAATGCCCGGGTAACCACCATCGATGGGCTGCGGGTGGATTTTGACAACGGCTGGGGGTTGGTGCGCGCCTCCAACACCCAACCCTGCCTGGTCATGCGCTTCGAGGGTCACGATCAATCGGCGCTCGAGTCGATTCGGCGGCGCTTCGAGGCGCTAATACACGACGCCGGCCAGGAAGTTGGCATCGCGATTTGATCCGGATCAAGGAAGCCTTCGGTTCCGCTACCACCCGATAAACGACGGTCCTATCCTCGGGGTCAATCACTTCCACTGAGGAGCTTGACCCATGAAAGCCGTCCACTCACTCACCGCCGCCGCCCTGCTCGGACTTGGCAGTGGGGCCGTCGCCGCCGAGGACGCGATGCTCGAGCGGGCCCAGATGCTCTTTGAGCCCATCCCGCAGAGTGCCGCCGATCATATCGGCGATCGCAACCCGATCACCCCCGAGAAGGTCGAGCTTGGCAAGATGCTGTTCTTTGACCCGCGGCTTTCGGCGAGTCAGACCATCAGCTGCAACACCTGCCATAACGTGGGGATGGGCGGTGATGACAACATCCCGAGCTCGGTCGGCCACGACTGGCAGCGCGGGCCCCGCAACTCGCCGACCATCTTCAACGCGGTGTTCAACGTCGCCCAGTTCTGGGACGGTCGGGCCGAGGACCTGACCGAGCAGGCCAAGGGCCCGATCCAGGCGGGTGTCGAGATGAACAACACCCCCAGCAACCTCGAAGCCACGCTCAACAGCATCGATGAATACGTGGGTGCCTTCGAGGCGGCCTTCCCCGAGTCGGAGAACGCGGTGAGCTTTGATAACACCGCCAAGGCGCTGGAGGTGTACCAGGCCACGCTGATCACCCCGGACTCGCCCTTTGACCAGTACCTCAAAGGCGATACCGATGCGCTGACCGACCAGCAGCTGGCCGGGCTGGATGCGTTTATGAACAAAGGCTGTGTGGCCTGTCACAACGGCGTCAACGTCGGCGGTCAGGGCTACTACCCCTTTGGCGTGATCAACCGCCCCGGTGCGGACATCCTGCCCGAGGCGGACCGGGGCCGGGCCCAGGTCACCGAGACGGCAGCGGATGAGTACGTCTTCCGGTCTCCGTCGCTGCGCAACGTCGAGCTGACCGCACCCTACTTCCACTCAGGCAACGTCTGGAGCCTGCGCGAGGCGGTGTCGATCATGAACGACGCCCAGCTCAACAGCCTGCTCACCGAAGAGGACGTGGACAACGTCACGGCCTTCCTCCGGTCGCTGACCGGCAAGCAGCCCGAGGTGGAGTATCCGGTGCTGCCGATCAGCACGGACGAGACCCCGATGCCGGATATCCCGGACTATCCGCGGCCGACCGGCGCCGAGGGCTGACGCCACACGCAGCGCTTGCGCCCCGGCGCGCGGGGCGCGACCATAAAGACCGCATCTTCGGGTGCGGTCTTTTTATTTGGGCCACGACAACAGCAAGAACCCCATCATGACTGCCGAGCGCACCCCACCCAGCCAGGTCGCCCATGTCCTCACCGAGGCATTGCCCTACATCCGCCGGTTCCACGGCCGCACGGTGGTGGTCAAGTATGGCGGCAACGCCATGGTCGATGACGAGCTAAAGCGCGGCTTTGCCCGGGATGTGGTGTTAATGAAGCTAGTGGGCATCAACCCGGTGGTGGTCCACGGCGGGGGCCCGCAGATCGGCAATGTGCTCGATCGCATTGGCAAGGAAAGCGAATTCGTCCAGGGCATGCGTGTCACCGATGCCGAGACCATGGATGTGGTCGAGATGGTCCTGGGCGGACTGGTCAACAAAGAGATTGTCAGTCTGATCAACACCCAGGGCGGCCGGGCCGTGGGGCTGAGCGGCAAGGACGGCGGGCTGATCAAGGCACGCCGCCTGCAGCTGACCCGGCCCGGGCCGGCCGAACAGGCGCCGGAGATCATCGATATCGGACACGTCGGAGAGGTCACCGGGGTCGATCCGGCCTTGATGTCGCTGCTCGATGGCGCCGATTTCATTCCGGTGGTCGCGCCCATCGGCGTGGATGAAGAGGGGGTGTCCTACAACATCAACGCCGACCTGGTGGCCGGCCATCTGGCCCAGACCCTGGGGGCGGAGAAGCTCATCCTCATGACCAACACCCCGGGGCTGCTGGATGGCGACGGACAACTGCTCACCGGACTCGACGCCGGCCGGGTCCAGCAGCTCATCGACGACGGGACCATCCACGGCGGGATGCTGCCCAAGGTGAGCTGCGCGCTCGAGGCGGTCACCCACGGCGCCGGTGCGGCCACCATCATCGATGGCCGGGTGCCGCATGCCGTTTTGCTGGAGCTTTTCACCGACAGTGGCGTGGGAACACTAATCCACGGAGCCGCCGCGGGCGGCTAGGCGCCATACCGGTCGCGATAGGCCTGCATGGCGGCAAGACGCTCCGCCCCGTCCGGGCGATCGGCCAGGTAAGCCATCAGCGTCTCGAGCGTGAGAATGGCGACAACCGGGACGCCATGGCGCTCGGCCACCTCCTGGGTCGCAGAGGACGCCCCATCGCCGCGCTCCTGCCGGTCGAGGGCCACCAGCACACCGGCAAGCCGGGCACCGGCAGCCTCGATCAGCTGGACACTCTCGGCAACGGATGTCCCGGCCGAGATCACATCGTCGACCACCAGCACCCGGCCGGCCAGCGGGGCACCCACCACCACACCGCCTTCGCCGTGGTCTTTGGCCTCTTTACGGTTGAATGCCCAGGGACAGTCGACCCCTTGCTCCGAGGCCAGCGCGACGGCCGCCGCCGAAACCAGTGGGATGCCCTTGTAAGCCGGCCCGAAGAGCATGTCGAAGCCCAACCCGGCGTCCATGGCGCGCCGGGCATACGCCGAGCCCAGGCGTTGCAGCGCCTCGCCGGTGTTGAATAACCCGGTGTTGAAAAAATAGGGACTGCGCCGACCCGACTTGAGGGTGAATTCGCCAAAGCGCAGCACCTGGCGGTCGAGTGCAAATTCAATAAGCGCTCGCTGGTAATCCTCCATCTTGCTACCCCGTGTTGCGCATGCCGGCAGCGATGCCGTTGATGCAGATCATCAGCGCCTCGCGCAGATCCTCCTCGTGCCCATTTCGGACCCGGTCGAGCAACTCCACCTGCAACAGGTTGAGCGGATCCACATACGGGTTGCGAACTCCCACCGAGCGCTGCACCACCGGCGCCTCATCCAGCGGATTGTCATGACCGCTCACCCCGAGCACCGAGGTCCGGGTCTCGGCCAGCCGCTCGCGCAGCGTCTCACCCAGGCCGCGCAGCTCATCCGGGACAAGCCGCAGGTCATACCAGGCCGCCACCGCCGGATCGCTTTTTGCCAGCACCATCTCGAGCATATCGATAAAGGCGCGAAAAAACGGCCAGGCCTGGTACATATGCCTTAGCTGCGACTCGCGGCCGCCGGCAAGCCCCTCGGCCAGCGCACTGCCGGCACCGAGCCAGGCGGGCAGCAAAAGCCGGGTCTGGGTCCAGGAGAAGATCCATGGAATGGCACGCAGGCTCTCCACCCCGATGGTGGGCTTGCGTCGGGCCGGCCGGCTGCCGATGGCCAGGTGGCTGATCTCGTGCTCCGGCGTGGCGTGGCGAAAATAATCGATGAACGCCGGGGTCTCGCGGACCATGGCACGGTAGTCGCGGCAGGAGCGCTCGGCTAACTCATCCATCACCGCCCGCCACTCATCCTCGGGCGGTGCGGGGGGCGCCAGGGTGGCCTCGGCCACGGCGGTGGTATAGAGCTCGAGGTTGCGCTCGGCGATGCCCGGCAGCCCGAACTTGGCCTGGATCATCTCGCCCTGCTCGGTGACCCGCAACCGCCCGGCGGCCGAGCCCGGTGGCTGCGAGAGGATCGCGGCGTGGGTGGGGCCGCCGCCGCGGCCAATGGATCCACCCCGCCCATGGAAGAGGGTGAGCTGGATGTCATGCCTGCGCGCGGTCTGCACCAGCTGCTCCTGGGTCTGATAGAGCGCCCAGGTGGCGGTGAGGTGGCTGGCATCCTTGGCCGAGTCGGAGTAGCCGATCATGATCTCCTGCTCGCCGGCGATATGCGCCCGGTACCAGGGGATCGCCAGCAAAGCCTCCAGACACGACTGAGCGCCGTTGAGATCGTCCAGCGTTTCAAAAAGCGGCACAACCCGCAGCGGGGTTTTAACGCCGGCTTCCTTTTGCAGCAGCTTAACCGCCAGGATATCCGAGGGCTTGGAGGCCATCGAAATCACATAGGCGCCCAGCGAGTCGGCCCCCATTTCGGCGATGACCGAGAAGGTATCCAGCACCTCGGCGACGGCCTCATCACCGGCGAAGTCACGGGGGATCAGCGGCCGGCGGTTATCCAGCTCACGGATCAGAAAGCGTTGACGCTCGGCCTCGTCCCAGGCGCTGTAACTGCCAATCCCCAAAGCCTGGGTGATGGCGTCGAGCACCTCGGTATGTCGGGTGGACTCCTGGCGGATATCCACGCGCATCAGGGTTAAGCCGAATACCGAAAGCCGGCGTAACAGGTCCTTGAGCCGGCCTTCGGCCACGACACCCCCGCCACTTTGCTGCAGCGATCGATAGCAGATCATCAATGGCTCGGCTAGCTCGGCGGTCCGCCAGTAGATGGGCGCATCCGAGGGGCGTCGGCCGGCGAGCCGGGCGTCGATCCAGGCCCGGGTGGCGTGCAGTCGGTCACGGACCTGCTTGAGCGCGGCACGGTAGGGCTCCCAGGCGTTGCCGACCCAGTCGCGCAGCGCCGCACTGGCGCACTGCAGCGAGAGCTCTTCGATGAGCTGGTTGATCTCGCGTTCGTAGAGCTCGACGGCCTTCCAGCGGTTGAGCAGGCAGACCTCGCGGGTCACCTCGGCCGTCACCCGGGGGTTGCCATCGCGATCACCACCCATCCATGAGCCAAAGTGGATGGGGGCGGCATCCAGCGACAGGGGCTCGCCGGTGCGGCGCTGCAGGATACGGTCCAGGCGTCTTAGATAATGCGGGATGACATCCCAGAGGGTCTGCTCGATAACGGCCAGGCCCCAGCGCGCCTCGTCCTGCGGGTCCGGCCGTCGGCGGCGGATTTCGTCGGTCTGCCAGGCGGCGGTGATCTCGCGCTTGAGTGACTGATGGACCTCTTCGATTTCCTCGGGGGTGGGGTCGAGCCGATCACCCTGGCCCAGCAGCTCGGCGATGCGGTTGTACTTTTGCAGCAGCGAACGCCGCATCACCTCGGTGGGGTGGGCGGTGAGGACCAGTTCGATATCCAGCTGGCTGACCGTCTCGTGGAGCGCCGCCGGCTCGACCCCATCGAGCATGCGGTTGAAAAACTCCTCGAGCGAGCCGCGCAGCGGACCGGTCTCCGGGTCACGAACCCAAGCGCGGCTGCGACGCACCCGATGATGCTGCTCGGCGATATTGGCCAGGTTGAGAAACTGCGAGAACGCCCGGACCACCGGGATGATGAGCTCATCCGGCAACTGGCCAAGGCGCGCCTCCAGGGCCCGTCCCGCCTCGGCATCGCCGGCCCGGGCCTCCTTGGCCAGGCCGCGAATCTCCTCGACGGTTTCATAAACCCCTTCGCCGGCTTGCTCATGAATCGTGCTACCAAGCAGGCCGCCCAGCTGGCGGATATCCTCACGCAACGGGGCATCGCTGCGGTTGTCGCTCATATCGCCCCCTTTACTGGACATAAAAAAGCCCGACCGGTGAAACACCGCCCGGACTCTCCCCATTGCCTGGCATTCTGGCCAACGCGCGGGGCGCGATCAAGCACGGCCGGTTGCCGCACGCCGCGGCGTCGACAGGCTTGCCCCGGTCATCGGGATGCCGGAGGATGCCGGGCATGGACGCCACCGCCCCCAAGCAGAGCTGGCGCGAGGCGCTTGCCGTCTACCGCCGTCCCACGGTGATCACCATGCTGTTGCTGGGGTTTTCGGCTGGCCTGCCCTTCATGCTGGTGTTCGCCACCCTCTCGGCCTGGTTGCGCGAGCTGGATGTCAGCCGCACCGCCATCGGCTTTTTCAGCTGGGTGGGCATCACCTACTCGATCAAGTTCATCTGGTCGCCGGTGGTCGATCGCATGCCGCTGCCAGTCCTCGGTCGTTGGCTGGGCCAGCGACGATCCTGGATTGTGCTCGGGCAACTGGGCATTGCCACTGGTCTGGTGGGCATGGCCCTGACTGACCCGCGCACCGCGTTGCTGCCGGTGGCATTACTCGCTTTGCTGGTGGCGTTTGCCTCGGCCACCCAGGATGTCGCCATCGATGCCTTTCGGATCGAATCGGACATCGACCGCTACCAGGGGGCGCTGGCGGCGACCTACCAGATGGGCTACCGCATGGCGATTCTCGCCTCGTATACCGGCGCGCTGTATCTAACCGATCTTGGCAGCTGGACCATCGCCTATCTGGTGATGGCCGGTTTGATGGGCGTGGGCATGGTCACGGTGCTGCTGCGACCGGAACCGGTGGCCCGCGTCGATCGACTCACCGCCGCGCAAGAGCCGCGGGTGGTGGCCTTTGTCGATGCCCACCCGGACATGCCGGGGTGGCTGCGGCAGACGCTGGCGTGGTTGATCGGCGCGGTGGTGTGCCCACTGACCGATTTCTTTGGCCGTTTTGGCTGGCTGGCGCTCGTTGTGCTGGCGCTGGTTGCGAGCTTTCGCATCAGCGACATCGCCATGGCGAGCATGGCCAATCCGCTCTACATCGACCTTGGCTACAGCAAGGCCATGATCGCCAACATCAGCGGTGCCTATGGGCTTGCCATGACGATGATCGGCGCTGTTCTGGGCGGTGCGCTGGCAGCCCGGTATGGGTTGATGCGGCCGTTGCTTCTGGGGGCAGTGCTGGCGGCGGCCACTAACCTGCTGTTTGCCTGGATGGCCGGACAGGGCGGCGCCGCCTGGGCGCTTGTGATCACCATCAGCGCCGACAACCTCTCGGGCGGGTTGGCCGGCTCGGTGTTCATCGCCTGGCTGTCGAGTCTGACCAACACCGCCTATACGGCAACGCAATATGCGCTTTTCAGCTCGCTCATGACCCTGCCCGGCAAGTTTCTGAGTGGTTTTGGCGGGATCGTGGTGGATGCGCTGGGCTACCCGAGCTTTTTTGTCATCTCGGCGGTGCTCGGGCTGCCGGCCATTCTGTTGATCGTGTTTTTGATGCGGCGTGCCACAAAGCCCGGGGCGGTGGACGCCGCGCCGTCCACGGATGGACAATAGGCGGACTGACCCCTAGGAGCCTGACCATGTCCGATGCCCGCCATTGCCGTTTGCTGATCCTGGGCTCCGGCCCAGCCGGCTACACCGCCGCCGTCTATGCCGCGCGCGCCAACCTCGATCCGGTCCTGGTCACCGGGCTTGAGATGGGCGGACAGCTGACCACCACCACAGACGTGGACAACTGGCCGGGGGATGTCTCGGGGCTCCAGGGCCCGGATCTGATGGAGCGCATGCGTCAGCACGCCGAGCGCTTTGGCACGGATATCGTCTTCGACCATATCCACACCGCCGAGGTCACGCAGCGACCGTTCCGACTGGTGGGCGACAGCGGCGAGTACACCGCGGATGCGCTGATCATCGCCACCGGCGCCTCGGCGATGTATCTGGGCCTGGAGTCGGAGACCCGATTCGCCGGCAAGGGCGTTTCGGCCTGCGCGACCTGCGACGGGTTTTTCTACCGCAACCAGGACGTGGCCGTGGTGGGCGGCGGCAACACCGCGATGGAAGAGGCCCTTTATCTATCCAACATCGCTCGGTCGGTCACCATCATCCACCGCCGGGATGCCTTCCGCGGCGAGAAAATCCTCCAGGATCAGGTCATGCAGCGGGCGCAGAGCGGCAACATCACCATTCGCTGGAACGCCACGCTGGATGAAGTCTTAGGCGACGAAACCGGTGTCACCGGTGCCCGGATCAAAAGCACCACCGATCAAAGCACCGAGGATCTGAGTCTGGCGGGCGTTTTCATCGCCATCGGCCATCGCCCCAATACCGAGCTCTTTACCGGCCAGCTGGATATGGCGGGCGGCTATATCCGGGTTCAAAGCGGACTCGATGGCAATGCCACCGCCACCAGCATCCCGGGGGTGTTCGCCGCCGGTGATGTCATGGACCACGTCTACCGTCAGGCCATCACCTCGGCGGGGACCGGGTGCATGGCCGCCCTGGACGCCGAAAAGTACCTCGATGCGCTGGCCGCCGAGGCGCCGGCCCCCGAGACCGCCGCCGCCTCCTGATCAAGGGATTGCCCAATGAGCGAGAAAAGCCCGAAACCCGCCCATCTGGCACTTTATGAGCAAGCGCTCTGCCCCTTCTGCCGGATGGTACGCCAGGCCACGGCCGATCTGGATCTCACCATCGAGTCACGGGATACCATGCGCGAGCCGCACCGACGTCAGGAGCTTGTCGAGGGCGGCGGCAAAGGGATGGTGCCGTGTCTGCGCATAGAATACCCGGACGGCGCAGTGGACTGGCTCTACGAGTCGGCCGATATCATTGAGTACCTGCGGCAACTGCAGGCTGATTAAAGACCGGCGTCAATCCGGCCAGTCGTAGCGGATCGTCAGCGGCGCGTGATCCGAGAAACGATCGGCGCGATGGACATCCGCTGACTGCGCAGTGGCGGCAACCCCCGGGGTCGCGACATGATAATCGATGCGCCATCCGGTGTTGTTGGCCCAGGCCTGGCCCCGGAATGACCACCAGGTGTATTCATTGGGCTGATCATTGACCTCGCGGAAGACGTCGACAAATCCGGCCTCACCGAACAGTCGGTCCATCCATTCCCGCTCGTGGGGCAGAAAACCCGAGTTCTTCTGATTGGAACGCCAGTTCTTGAGATCGCGCCAGGTATGGGCGATGTTCCAGTCGCCGCAGATCACATACTCGCGTCCGTCATTGACCATGGCCTTGAGCCGCTCGAGTAGCGGCTCGAGAAACGCATCCTTCACCCCTTGTCGGTGCGCTCCGGAGCTGCCCGAAGGCATGTAAAAAGAGATCACGCTCAGGTTGCCGAATCGCGCCTCGAGCCAGCGGCCCTCGGAATCGATCTCGGGGATGCCAATGCCCCGGTGATATTCATCCGGCTGCCGGCGGCTGTATAGCGCGACCCCGCTGTAGCCCTTTTTCTCCGCGTCGACGAACTCGGCGTGATACCCATCAGGAAAATACGGCCCACCCTCGAGCTGCCCACGCTGGGCTTTGGTCTCCTGGATGCAGAGAACATCCGGCTTCTGCGCCTCAAACCACTCGAAAAAGCCCTTGCGCTGAGCCGCCCGAATGCCATTGAGATTGGCGGTCATGATGGAAATGCTCATGGGCAGTAGGATAGCGGAACAAATAACAGGAGTCGGCATGGAACGAAGCAAAAACCTGGACGAGGTTTGTTATCCGTTCATCCACGAGTCGGGGCCACTGTGTGATTTTGAAGTGATCACCGATGAGCTCTGCGGCAACATCGGCGCGGCCATCTCCGAGATGCCATCGGCATTCCCCGACCTGCGCGATGATCTCGAGGCCTTGCAGCCCATGGCGTTTCATCTCAATGGCTCGCTACGGGGGCGGCTTGCCATCACCGAGGCGGATATCAGCTGGGCTGGCGAGCGACTTTCAGCCTATCGCCGCGAGGCCGATGGCCGCGCCAAGGGTTTTGTCCTGCCCCGTGGCGAGCTGCCCGTGCCGTTTTTGAACCTGGCCCGCTCGGGGGCTAAAAAGGCCATCCGGCAGATGGTGCGGATCGAAGAAGCCGGCGGCGAAATCCCGCCGGTGCTGCCGCGGTTTTGCAACCTGCTGTGCAACCTGTTTTTCGCGATGATCCTTGTCATCAACCAGCGTCGTGGGATCGACGAGATACCCTTTGAGTCGAAAAGCTACGGCCCCAGAACCCGCAATGGCTGAAAAACCGGGCCCTCTTTGCCATTCGATAGATGCGCTTCGATGCCGAATATCCGCGCCAGGTGCTGTGGTGTCAGCACCTGGCCGGGCGAGCCGTCGGCGGCAATCCCCTGCTCGCCGACAAGCACCAACCGGGTGCAGTAGCGGGCGGCCAACCCCAGGTCGTGGATAGAAAGGAAAACCGATCGGCCCTGTGCAGTCAGATCACAAAAGGTCTGCATGGTGCTCATCTGGTGGGCCGGATCCAGCCCGGCAATCGGCTCATCGGCCATGACAAGCGGTGTTTGTTGGGCGAGCGCGCGAGCAATCAGTGCCCGGGTGCGCTCGCCGGCGGAGAGCTTGGTGGCCGCTCGTGCCTCGAAACCCGCGAGGCCCACCTGACGCAGGGCATCGGCGACGATGCGGTGGTCCTCGGTGGTCAGTGAAGCGCGCCAGGGCCTGTGGGGCAGCCGGCCAAGGGCAACCAGCGCTTCCACCGCCACCGGCCAGGCGATATGACGATCCTGCGGCATCCAGGCAACGGCGCGGGCCCGGGCGGTCTCATCCAGTGTCGCCAGCGTGCTCTCGCCGCTTGCCGGTATCAGGCCGAGGGCGGCCCGCATGAGCGTTGTCTTGCCGGCACCATTGGGGCCGATCAGCCCCACGACTTCGCCGGCGCCGATGGCTAGGTCCGCGTGGCGGATGACCGGGCGGCCGCCCAGCGAAACCGACAGATCCCGCATCTCGAGCAGGCTCATGCCAGCGTCCTGCGGGTCTGATAGATCAAATGCAAAAAAAGCGGCGCACCGATTAACGCCGTGAGCACGCCGAGCTTGAGATCGGCCTCGGGCACGATCACCCGCACCAGAATGTCCGCCAGCAACACCATGATCGCCCCGCCCAGGGCACTCGCGGGCAACAAAGGCCCGGGCATGGCCCCGACCAACGGCCGCAGCAAATGCGGCACCACCAACCCGACAAAACCAATGGTGCCGGCCACCGCTGTGCTGGCGCCCACCACAAGGGCCGCACCCACGATCAGCCGCCGCCGGACACTCGCCACCCGCATCCCGAGGGCCTCAGCGGCATCCTCACCCAGGGTCATGGCATCCAGCGGCCGGCCAAGGCCGAGCAGCATCACCGCGCCGATCACAATGAACGGAAGCGCCAGGACAACATGTTCCATGGACCGATCGGCGAGCGAGCCCATCATCCAGAACACGATCTCACTGGTGGCGAAGGGATTGGGCGAGAGATTGAGCACCAGCGAGACCATGGCACTGGCCAGTGCCGAGATGGCGATACCCGCGAGGATCAGACTCAAGGTGCCGCCCTGGCGACCGGCGAGCAGGGTGATCAGCAGCACACCCATCAATGCACCACTCAGGGCGGCAAGCGGCAGCCCGAGCGGAAATGCGGCAGCCAGACCGGACTGGATGGCCAGCACCGCACCCAACGCGGCCGACCCGGAGATCCCGAGCAACCCGGGCTCGGCGAGGGGGTTGCGTAGATACCCCTGCATGGCGGCGCCGGCAAGGCCCAGACTGGCCCCGACCATGAAAGCCAGGATGGCCCGCGGCAGGCGAATTTCCTGCATCACCAGCGCCAGTGGTGTATCCGCCGGCGCCATCATAGCGGTGAGGCTTTCAACTGGTCCGATGGCCGCCGGGCCGATCAGCAACGAGACCGTCAAAAGCCCCAGCGATAATAGCCCCAGAGCCAACAGCAGCCGTGTCATCGCCCGCCCATCAACGTGCCGCGCAGCGCACCGATGCGCTCAACCGCGGCAAGTGCCTGGGGCGTGCCGCACACCCAGTCGCTGGTTTTAAGCTGATGGGCCCGGTCCCAGCGGGCCGCTGTCTCCAGCACCGGATGTTGGAGAATGTTTTCAGAACGCGACTTACCGTCGTGCCGACTACCGGTGATAATCACATCGGGCTCGGCCAGCACCAGCCGCTCCAGCGGCATATGTGCCCCCGTCCGCACCCCGGCGTCGCTGGCAATATTGGCAAAACCGGCGGTCCGCACGATATCGCCCAGCAGGGTCTGCTCGCCGCGGGTGTAGCCGTTGGGGAAGTAAAGCGCTGCCCGCAGGGGGCGCATGACCGGCGCTTTTAGCATGGCAAGGCGCTGGTCAAAGGCCCGGACGATCTCAGCGGCCCGACCGGGCTGCCCAAGCACCTCGCCCATGCGGGCGATGTTCTCCCGGATCGCCTCAAGCGAGTTGGCCGGGTCGAACACCACCACGGGAATGCCCAGCCGCCGGAGCATATCCACCGTCGGCCCGGCATGAAAACGTCCCGTCACCACCAGGCCGGGGTCGAGCAGATGAATCTCTTCGGCCCGGCCGTGATTGAGCGGATACTTCTCAGCCTGATCCGCCATGGCCGAGTTCAGCGGATCCGCCGCCAGCGCCGAGACCGAGATCAGCTGCTCATCATCGGCAACCAGCATCGCCAGCTGGTCGGTGCAGAGGTTCATGGACACAACGCGCTGGGGCGGCGCTTCCTCCGCTTGGGCCAGACCATGCGCTGGCGACAAGATCAGTGCCAACACCCATGCCAACAGCCCCCTCACCACGACGCCCTCACACCAACGAAGCCGGCTCGGCCGCGGGTGGCGTAACCCCAGACTTCCTTATTTTCCTCATCCGTTAAGTTTGTCACGCGCCCGGTCAGGGTCAGCCCTGGCAGAACATCAAGCTGCCCGGATAAATCGACGGTCGTGAAGCTGGGGAGCTCTTCTGTCGGACGAGGGGTTGGCTCCCAGAACTGCGTATCGTAGAGCCCACGGACGTGACGAAGATCGCCATTGATGGTGACTGGTATTTGCCGTGCCCGCCAAGTCAACCCCAGACTCAACTCATTCCGCGGCCGGCGGACTTCAATGCTCCCATCGGCATTGGTCGCATCCAGATAGGTGTAATTGCCGCGGAGATCCAGCGATGGATTGACCGCAATGCTCGCGGCCAGCTCAACACCCTCGCGATCACTCTCACCCTCATCATTTTCATAGGTGAAGGGCGCGCTGAGGTCGTCACTGGAGATTTCATTAGTGAGCGTCTCTTTGAAATAGGTCACCCCTACTGATCCGCTCAGACCAGACAGCGGTACTTCTACTCCGATGTCGAACCCCTGGTTCTCCTCTGGCTCCAGATCAGCGTTAAACGCCCTCGATGTACCGCCGGTGAATTCAAAGAAACTCGGGTTAACAATCGCGCGGCCCCCGGATGCATGCAGCCGGATATCATTAGCGAGGAAATAACTGCTCGCCACATTCCAACTGACCACATCACTGAAGGACTCATTGAAATCATGCCGTACCCCTACCTGCGCTGACCAATCATCCGCAAGCCAGCCAGTGTATTCCACCGCAACGCTGTCGGTTTGGCGATCAGGCAGGTCAGCGCCCCCCCTATCCGTCTTACGCTCGACCAACAGGCTCAATAATTGCCTGCTCTTCGCTACTGCTACCCGATCCGCCGAGTACTGCAGACGATATGACGCGACCTCGGTAACATCATCAGTAACCGTATCGCTTTGGTTCGATGTTCGGTTAAAGCTGACCCTGTGAGAAGTAATCTGATCATGCGGTCGGTACTCGATGTACCCACTACCCGCTCGCTCCAACGCTTCGGAGGACTCGGACGGATCGTCAAACACATAGTCTGACTCGTTATCGGAAGACGGGCGTCCACCGAATCCATCCGCGTTCTCGTCCAGATCGTAGGCTACGTCCGCAATGCGGTAGGTAAAGCCAGTGTCGAGGCGGCGTGTGAGGTTAAACGAGCCTTTCGTAGTTATGGACTGCCACCGTGATGAGTCACTCTCGCCCCCGTCTCCGCTGTAATCGAACCCACGGTCGTAGCGATTAGAGATATTGAGCGTAACTTGGGTTTTTGTGTCTCCATAGGCGATGTAGGCACTCTCAGCGTCACCCTCGCCAATCTCGACTGCGGCTCCCGCATTGAATCCAGTATCCGCTTGTTGGGTCACGATATTGATTACACCCGTGGACGCGTCCGTGCCGTAGGGCACGGACTGCGGACCACGCAAAATCTCAATTCGCTCGATATAGCTCGTATCTAACCCACGAAAGATATATTCACTGTCACCGGCTGCAGCCCTCACACCATCGATAAGGATGAGCGTGTGGCTACCTTCACCCCCCCGGATCCGAATCTGTCGGTTGCTGGGCGCGTCACCATTCATCGATATGCCCGGCTGCGCCTCCAGTGCCTCTTGGACCGTTGCGTAGCCGCGTTCCTCGATGTCATCTCGAGTGATTACCGTATGCGAGCGGCCATACTCGTCGGCCGCGACCGGCGAAATGCCGGCGGAGACGATGATGGGCTCAAGCTGGGTGGTTTGGGTGGTGCCGCTGCCCTGGGCAAACGTATTCGTCGAAACGCTGGCGGCGATGACCAGCGCACTGAGTGATACCGATTTGTTCATTGGTTGCTGAGGCCTTGTTGCATGGCGGGATTGCTCCCGCCGACAGACACACGTGGTCTGCGAAGGCCCTCATCGGACAGCCCACCGCAGACCGGCGACTGTCACCTCTGCGGTTGTGCCGCTTTCCTGGCGCGCCCCGCACCGGAAATGGGTGATCACCTCGGCAGGTCTCCTGGCTTGCGGGTCGTCACTTAGCCCGGCCTTCCCATCGCGCTGCGACAGTGGCGTTGGTGGGCTTCGCTCGCCGCTTACAGTTGCGGGGGCAGCCGCAGCTTTGCACTGCGTTCCCTTTTCATCCGATGCCCTGGCATCAGAACCGAAGCTGGGGAGAAGTCTGCCCAGATCACCCCGTCAGTTCAAGTCGCCTCAACGAAGGGCTGCTGACTGAACCCGCCGCAGCATCAGGTCATAGACCCCGTGCCCTTTGCGCAGTCCGCGACGCTCAAAGCGCGTCTCGGGCCGGTCTCCGGCATCTGGTGCATAGCCGCCATGGGGGTTCTCGAGCCGGGGCTCGGCATCTGTCAGCGAAAGCATCCACTCGGCGTAGTCCGACCAGTCGGTGGCCATATGCAAAAAGCCGCCGGGCTGCAGGCGATCTGCCACCTGCGCCAACCAGTCGGCCTGCACAATGCGTCGTTTGTGGTGGCGCTTTTTGGTCCAGGGGTCGGGGAAAAACAACTGCACCCCGGCCAGCGACGCCGAGGCGATGCCGTCGCGCAACAGCTCGCTGGCATCAGCAAGCATCACCCGCAGATTGCTCAGCTGCTCCGAATCGATCCGGCGCAGCAGCCGGCCAGTGCCGGAGCGATAGACCTCGACGCCCAGATAATTGCGATGCGGAAGGGCAGCGGCCATCTCGGCCAGGGCGTCACCATCGCCGAATCCGATATCGAGCACCAGCGGCGCGGGTCGCCCGAAGCAGGCGGCCAGATCGATCTGGCCGCCCGACCAGTCGATCCCGTAGCGCGGATACAGCCGGTCGAGTGCGCGCTGCTGCCCAGCAGTCAGGCGACCCTCGCGACGGACAAAACTGCGAATCGGCCGGTGTTGGGGCTGACTCACGACCCGCCTTGCCAGAACGTCCCTTCCAGCGGCGAGCTGGCCGATGCAAAGCGTCGCATGGGCATCCGGCCGGCAAGAAACGCCTCTCTTCCGGCCTCGATCCCCTTGCGCATGGCCTGCGCCATACCCACCGGGTCTTTGGCCGCTGCAATCGCGGTATTCATCAACACCCCATCGCAGCCCAGTTCCATGGCCACCGCGGCATCCGAGGCCGTGCCGACACCGGCATCGACAATGATCGGCACCCCGGCGTTTTCGATGATCGTCATCAGGTTGTAGCGATTCTGGATACCCAGCCCCGAGCCGATGGGCGAGGCAAGCGGCATGACCGCCACGCAGCCGATCTGCTCGAGGCGACGGGCGGCAATGGGGTCATCACTGGTGTAGACCATCACCTCAAAGCCGTCGGCGACCAGCTTCTCCGCCGCCTCGAGGGTGGCGGGCACATCCGGGTAGAGGGTCTTCTCGTCGCCGAGCACCTCCAGCTTGACCAGATTATGGCCATCCAGCAGCTCGCGGGCGAGCCGACAGACCCGCACCGCGTCATCGGCGGTGTAGCAGCCGGCGGTATTGGGCAGGATGGTGAACTCATCGGGCGGGATCACATCCAGCAGGTTGTCCTCGTCCGGGTCCTGACCGATGTTGGTCCGGCGGATGGCCACGGTGACGATCTCGGCACCGCTTGCACGGATCGCTCGCCCGGTCTCTGCCATGTCACGATATTTGCCGGTCCCCACCAGCAGGCGGGAGTGATACTCACGACCGGCGACGATCAACTTGTCGTTATCTGCCATTGCGTTCTCTCAGCCACCCCCGATGGCGCGGATAATCTCGACATCATCCCCATCGTGGAGGGTGGTACGGGGGTAGTCACTGCGCGGGATGACCTGTTCGTTGACCTCCACCGCAACCCGCTGGCCGTTCATCCCCAGCGCCTCAAGCAGGGCTTCGAGGGTGCTTTCAACCGCCAGCTCGCGCTGACTGCCGTTGACCGTTACGCGGATGGTCCTGGAGGTCTCAGTCATGGCTTTATTGTAACGCAGGCAGCCAGCGGCCGGGGGTCAGCGCAGGCTCTGCCGACCCGCAATCCATCCGGGGCTTGCCCGATTTGGTGAAAACCGCATACTAGAGGGGTAGTGCGGCTGTAGCTCAATGGTAGAGCGCTGCCCTCCCAAGGCAGTGATGCCGGTTCGATCCCGGTCAGCCGCTCCACTCCAGTCTAGACGGGTTGCAGGATCACCTGATCGGCTTCGACCCGGGCCAGTCGATAGGGTGCCGCGCTGCAGGCAAAACGCTGGATGATTCGTTGCGCCTCGCGTCGGGCCGATTCGGCCGGCCCCGTGATGACGATATCCCGACCCCGATATTCGACACGACAGGCGGACTGCATCGTTGCTGCCATCGGCTCATCCCAACGGTTGATCTGCGGTTTTGAGGACGCGGAGTGTGACGCCGGCGTCGGCGGGAGTAAAGCCTTTAATCTTGCACCGCATCAATGGTTGATGCGCAGTACCTGAGGCCTGATCAATGCATAAAGCCGGCGGCCGCTGGCAAGCCGCAGCCCAGCGGCGGCCTGGCGGGTGATTTCGGCCCACAGAACCGCCCCCGACCCAGCCCTCAGCCGCACATGAACGACACCTCGTGGGTAGTCATTGATCTCGTCCACCTGAACCGAGAGCGTATTGAGCAGACTCGACACCGCCGGCTGGCCGGGGACAAGGACCACATCCCGAGCCGTCAGCCGCAACCTAAGGCTTTGACCGGGCCGCACATCCAGTCCGCCCAGCCGCAAGCGCCCTGCATCGGTGGCCAGGATGGTCAGCCCCCAGTCATTGTCCCGGGCTACCACCTGGGCATCCCAGATGACGGTCGGCGCCATGTTGCCCAGCAATGACCAGTGATCCGGGTTCGAGAAGACCTCGCTGACCGATCCGGCCGCCTGAATGTTGCCGCGCTCCATCAACATCACCCGATCGGCCAACTCGAGAACCTCGTAGCGTGAATGGGTGACGTACACCACCGGGATCGAGAACCGCTCGGGGATCCCGGCGATCAGCGGCAATATCTCGCGGCGCCGGCCATAGTCGAGGGCGGCGAGGGGCTCGTCGAGCAATAGCAACGCCGGGCCGGTGAGAAGGGCCCTTGCCAGCGCCACCCGCTGGGCCTCGCCACCGGAGAGCGCCGCCGGCCACCGATCGAGCAGTCCCTCGACACCCAGTGCCGCCACCACCTCGTGCCAGTCGGGCCCGCGCCCGCGGCGGCGTTTGTACGCATAACCCAGGTTCTGCCTCACCGAAAGATGAGCGAAAAGCCGGGCATCCTGAAACACCATGCCCACCCGTCGCCGATGCGCGGGTTGCCGAACCCGGGCGGATTGCCAGACCACATCACCATGGCGGATCTGCCCGGTACAGCCCGCCTCGAATCCGGCCAGACAGCGCAGCAATGTGGTCTTGCCGCAGCCCGACCGGCCGAATACCGCTGTCACCCCGGTGGGGACAACACCTGCTGCCTTAAGGGCAAATCCATCCCGCTGCAGGGCGAGGTCGAACTCCACCGGTGGGATATTCATCGCAGCAGCACCGGATGCCGGGCGCGATTGACTGTATAGACCGCCACCAATACCACAAACGAGAAAAGCAACAGCCCGGCCGACAGGGTATGAGCGGCGCCATATTCGAGCATCTCGACATGCTCGTAGATGGCAATGGCCACCACTCGGGTCTCGCCGGGGATACTGCCACCGACCATCAACACCGCCCCGAACTCGCCCAGGGTGTGGGCAAAACCCAGCACCGCGGCGGTCAAAAACCCCCGGGCACTCTGTGGACAGGCGATGCTGAAAAACGCATCAATCGGTCTCGCCCCAAGGCTTGCCGCCGCCTCCATGGGCCCCCGCCCCACCGCGGCAAACGCATCGCGTATGGGCTGGACGACAAACGGCAGCGAGTAGAGGACCGAGGTGATCACCAGCCCGGTGAAACTAAAAGTCAGCGTCTCGCCGGTCGCCGCGACCCAGAACCGGCCAATGGGTCCCGCCGGCCCAAGGAGGATGAGCATGTAAAAGCCAAGCACCGTCGAGGGCAGCACCAGGGGCAGGGCCACCAGGGCGTCCACCGGCACCCGCCAGCGGCTGCGGCTGTTGGCAAGCCACCACGCCAGAGGCGTGCCAATGACAAGCAACACGATCACCGTCACGCTCGCCAGTTGCAGACTGATCCACACCGCCGAGAGGCTCATGGCTCGGTCACTTCGCCAGCGGCCCGGTAGCCGAACCCTTGCAGGATGGTCTGGGCCTCGGCGCTTTTGAGGAAAGTCATAAAGGCCCGGGCACCGGCCGGATTGGGGCCGTTTACAAGTCGCACCGCATCCTGCCGGATCGACTCATGCCAGCTCGGGTCAACCGCCACCCAGGCCCCACCGGGACGACCTCTGGCATGGGTATAAGAGGCGGCCACCAGGGCATGGCTGACGTTGCCGGTGGCCAGATAATGCAACGCCCGGCCCACACTCAGGCCCTCGACCAGGCGTGGTTGCAGGGCCTGCCACTGCCCAGTGGCTTGCAGCGCATCCCGGGCCGCCCGCCCGTAGGGCGCCAACCGGGGGTTGGCGATGGCAAGCCGGGTCACCGGGTGGTCCACCAGCCCGGCAAAGCCGTTATCGGGCAGCTGATGGCCGTCGCCGGCCCACAGCACCAGTCGTCCCAGGGCATAGGTAAAGACGCTGCCCTCGATGGCCAGGCCCTGTTCCAGCAACCGGGCGGGACGGGCCTGATCGGCGGCCAGAAAGACATCAAACGGCGCCCCGTTGATGATCTGCGCGTAGTGCTGACCTGTCGCACCGCTGACAATCTCAACCGGCTCACCACCGGCGGCCTCGAACGCCGAGGCGATGACCTCGACCGGCGAGAGAAAATTGGCGGCCACCGCAACACGCACCGGGTCGGCGTGGCTGACCCCGGTGGTCAGGATAAGCAGTACCGCCAGGGCAAACGCCCGCAGCCCGGATCGCAGAGGCAACAATGTAGATTCCTTGTACTCGACCTCCGTCAATGCTCGCCACACCGGGCCGTGGCGTCAATGCGCGGGGTTGGGACTAGCGCGCCGGAAAACGCCGCTCGGCGAGCAAACCGGCACCGGCCAGATGCGATTGGATATCGCGGGCACCCAGAGTCGAGAGATCGCGCGGGCATTCCTCGATGTCCATCTCGCCAACGCCGTCCATCGCCTGCCGCAGATACCCCAGCATCTGCGGCGGCGCACACAGTACATTGCGCATGCTGCGACGACGCTGCAGCTCGGCCATCACCTCGCGGGCAAAACGCCGCTCCACGGCTGCGTCGTGATCTTCCCGATGTTCGTCGTAGTCATGCCCCGCCCCGCCGGCATCGCGGTTGTGACCGGTAACCCCTTCGGTGTAGAGCGCCCCGCCCCGGGCCTGATGTGCCGGCGCGACCAGGCTGGCGATCTCGACCAGTGTCGGCCCACCCCGGGTGCCCGTGTGTTCAGGGCCGCGCAGTTCAAAGAATCGGGCGCGGGCGCCGTCGGCGACCAGTACGGTGGTGTCACTCATCGGTAGGCTCCTTCGGGGTTGGCGATTATGCTGTGGGCTATGGCTGTTGGATGCACAAGGCGGGAGACCGTTCGGTGAGTACAAACGAGTTTGCCAGCCGCGTTATCCAATGGTTCGAGCGAAACGGCCGACATGACCTGCCCTGGCAGCACCCCGCCACGCCCTACCGGGTGTGGATCTCGGAGGTGATGCTCCAGCAGACCCAGGTCACCACCGTGATCCCTTACTTCGAGCGGTTCATCGACCGCTTTCCCGATGTCCAGGCACTGGCCCGTGCGCCGTTGGATGAGGTCTTGAGCCTGTGGGCAGGACTTGGCTATTACGCCCGGGCCCGTAACCTGCACCGCTGCGCCCGGGTGCTGGTTGACGAACACCGGGGTGAATTTCCGGCCAGCCTCGAAGCGGTGATGGCGCTGCCGGGGATCGGTCGATCGACGGCAGGGGCGATCCTCTCGCTCTCCCGCGGCGAGCCCCATGCGATTCTCGATGGCAACGTCAAGCGGGTCCTGGCCCGGTATTTTGCCGTGCCCGGCTGGCCCGGTCGGGCATCGGTTGAGCGTCGGCTCTGGGCGTTGAGTGAGTCAGTGACCCCGTCCGTTCGGGCCGGCGAATTCAATCAGGCCATGATGGATCTGGGGGCGACGGTCTGCACACGACAGCCGGCCTGCCACGCCTGTCCGCTCGAGCCCGGTTGCCAGGCCCTGGCCCAGGGTGCGGTTGGCGATTACCCGGGCCGGCGCCCCCGCCGCGACAAGCCCCATCGGCAAACCACCATGCTCATCATCCAGAGCGACCGCGGCGTTCTGCTCGAGCGTCGACCGGCCACCGGCATCTGGGCGGGGCTCTGGAGCCTGCCCGAGACCGATGACCGACCCGCCCGATGGGCCGCCAAGCGGCTGGGACTGACCCTCGAGGCAACCCGCGCCGGTGAAGCGATCCACCATCAATTCACCCACTTCAGCCTGGCCATCGCGCCGGTCTACTGCCGAGTCGCAGGCGCCGTGGCACTGCGGGACGACCGACACCTCTGGTATAACCCGGGAGTGGACGAGCCACCGGGGATGCCTGCCCCGGTGCAACGCCTGCTGAAAACACTGGAGCCCACGCCATGAGCGAAACCGTTCACTGCGTCAAAACCGGCCGCGAAGGCCCGAAACTCAAGCGCCAGCCCTACCCGGGCGAGCTGGGCGAGCGCATCCTCGAGCATGTCAGCCAGGAGGGCTGGCAGATGTGGCTTGGCCACCAGACCATGCTGATCAACGAATACCGCCTCTCGCCCATGGACCCCAAGGCCCGTGCGTTCCTCGAGCAGGAAATGGAAAAGTTCTTCTTTGGCGAGGGCTCGGCACCGCCACCGGACTACCAGCCGGAGTAGATACAAGCGCATGCCAACGCCCATGGATCGTGATTTCGTCGGCTACGGCCGCCAACGCCCCCAGGCTGACTGGCCCGGCGGCGCCCGGGTGGCCGTGCAGTTTGTCCTCAACTACGAAGAGGGCGGCGAACGCTCGGTCCTCGAAGGCGACCCCCATGCCGAGACCTTTCTCTCCGAGATCATCAATGCGCCGGCCATCGAAGACCGGCACATGTCCATGGAATCCGTCTACGAGTACGGCAGCCGCGTGGGGGTGTGGCGGGTCCTGCGGGAGTTTGAACGCCGCCACCTGCCGCTGACGGTCTTTGCCGTGGCCCGGGCGCTGCAGCTCAACCCCGAGGCAGCGGCCGCGTTTGTCGATGCCGGCCACGAAATCGCCGGTCACGGCTATCGCTGGCTGGACTACCAGGCAATCGACGAGGCCACCGAGCGCGAGCACCTGCAAAAGGCCGTGGCGATCATTCACGATCTTACCGGCAACCCGCCCACGGGCTGGTACACCGGCCGGGATAATCCCCGCACCCGGCGTCTGGTGGTCGAGCATGGCGGATTTGAGTACGACGCCGATTATTACGGCGACGAGTTGCCTTTCTGGCAGCCGGTTGTCGATCGCGCCGGCGCCGAGCACCAGCAGCTCATCGTGCCGTACACCCTCGATAACAACGACATGCGCTTTGCCACGCCACAGGGCTTTAACAGCGGCGAGCAGTTCTACCAGTACCTGCGGGACGCCTTTGATGTGCTCTACGCCGAGGGGGCCGAGCAGCCGGGTATGATGTCCATCGGGCTGCACTGCCGTTTGATCGGCCGGCCGGGCCGGTTTCGGGCGCTGCAGCGTTTTCTCGATCATATCGAGGGCCACGACCGGGTCTGGGTCTGTCGCCGGGTGGACATCGCCCGGCACTGGCGTGAGCACCATCCGGCCCCGACGGCGCAAAGCGCATGAGCATCACCCTCGAGGCAGCGCCTTTGACCGCGGCGGGCTTCGCGCCTTTTGGCACCGTCATCCAGACCGATGGCGCCCGGCACTACCCGATTAACGCCGGCACCACCGAGCGCTACCACCGACTGGCGGTGGCCGAGGCGCTGGCCGCGGATGACAGCCCCGACTCAACCACCCCCGAGGTCATCATCAGCCTCTTCGAGGCCAGGCCCTATGCCTTGCCCGCCGCGCTGTGGATGCTCGAGCGCCACCCCCTGGGGAGTCAGGCATTCATGCCACTGGGCAACCACCCCTGGATCGTGGTGGTCGGCCCGGCGGGTGAGACACCGGCACCAGCGGCTCTACGCGCCTTTGTTGCCCGACCGGACCAGGGCGTCAACTACGCCACGGGCGTCTGGCATCATCCGTTGATCGCCCTCGAGGCGCCCTCGCAATTCCTGGTGGTCGACCGCGATGGCCCCGGCGAGAACTGCGATGAGGCGCCCCTTGCCGATGATATTCGCGTCACCTTGCCGGAGCATTCACGACCATGACTGAACCCCGATACCCCCGACCCATTGGTGAGGTCCCCGATCAAACCCGGCGTCTGGCCGACCGGGCGGTGTTCACCCATGCCTATGCGCTGATCCCCCGGGGGGTGATGCGCGACATCGTCACAAGCCAGCTCCCCCATTGGCGGGATAGCCGGGCCTGGATACTGGCGCGGCCGCTGAGCGGTTTTGCCGAGACGTTCAGCCAGCTGATGGTTGAAATCCAGCCGGGTGGCGGCAGCGACCGCCCCGAACCGGATCCGCAGGGCGAGGGGGCCTACTTTGTGATGCACGGCCAGGTGGCCATCGAATTGCCCGATCGCACCGAGCATCTCGAGCCTGGCGGCTTCGCCTGGATGGCCCCCGGCGAGCGCTACCGGATCAGCAACCCGGGGGAGACCCCCGCCTGTGTGCAGTGGATCCGCAAGGCCTACGAACCGGTGCCGGATATCGATGTGCCGGCGAGCTATGCACTGGATGCCCACCGGGTCGAGCCCGTTGCCATGGACAACGCCGACGGGCTATGGCGCACCACGCGACTGATCGACCCCGAGGACATGGGGCATGACATGCACATCAATATCGTCACCTTCGAGCCCGGCGGGCGCATCCCCTTTGCCGAGACCCATGTCATGGAGCATGGGCTCTACGTGCTCGAGGGCAGTGGCGTCTACTACCTCAATGGCGAGTGGGTCGAGGTCGAGGCCGGCGATTTCATGTGGCTGCGTGCATTCTGCCCACAGGCTTGCTATGCCAGTGGTCAGGGACCTTTCCGTTATCTGCTCTACAAGGATGTCAATCGCCACCCGGCCCTGCGTCTGTCTTGACCCGCCCGGGCGCATCGGTTTGAATAACGGCTTCCCGGCGGCCAGGTAGCTCAGTCGGTAGAGCAGACGACTGAAAATCGTCGTGTCGGGAGTTCGATTCTCTCCCTGGCCACCACCCACTCAACGCCACAGCAGTGGCGCCACAAAGCGTCCGCTCAACGCCCCAGCCATGAAAAACCCCGAGACAGAATCCTCAGCGGTCATCGGCTTCGGTGTGCGGGCGCATCTGGCAAGCGAACTCCACGCCGAGGGCGACATCGAGGTCTACGGAACCATCGAAGGCGACATTCGATGTCAGTCCCTGCTGGTTGGCAGCTCCGGGCATATCAGCGGATCGGTCATCGCCGATTCGGTCGAAATCAAAGGCCACTCCGCCAGCGAGATCACCGCCGGCCACATCCTTTTGCGGGACGGCAGCGAGGCGCGCGGCAACATCGGCTACACCACGATAACGGTCGATGCCGGCGCAACCCTGAACGCCACGCTGACCCGCATCGAGCCAACCGCGACGACGGCCGATGCGGCGATCGACGACCCGGGTGCGCAGGCGGCCACCGATGAATAATCTGCACGGCGATCAATGGCTTGAATCGCTGAAAAGCAAGCTGCCGGAGAAAGGCCGGGGCGAAATCATAATCATCGGCGATGGCGACAGCACACATGTTCCCATCGACCGTGGCGATATCGAGCGAATGATCCGGCGGCAAAAACGTCACGCCGCGATGCGCGGCTGGCTCTACAAAGGCGTCGCGGCCGTCGCATGCGCCGGCCTGGTGGCGTTTACTCTTGGCACGTTCGACAAATACATCCACCAGGTGGTCGAGTCGGCCAAGTACCAGGCACTCGCCGAAAAGCGACAGGCCGCCGTCGAGGCACTGGATCTATACAGCCAATTCACCGCTGACATCGTTGCCGAGCACGCGCAGTCGCTCGAGACACAAGTCGATGTGCTTGGCACCGACATGCAGACCGTCGAGGAGAGCATCGACTCGATCCTGGGGACCGGGGGCATGATCTCCGCGCGGTCGGCATCCGCGGATGTTCTCAACCAACATGTCCCGCAGACCTCGCTCGAGTCACTGCAGCGCATCCGCAGTATCGAGGAGTTCATGGCCAAGCTGCCGGCCCGCGTGCCAATGGCCGCCAGTCACATGACATCGGGCTTTGGCATGCGCGAGCACCCGGTAAGCGGCCATCTTCTGCCCCACCGGGGGATCGACCTGGTCTCGTGGGACGAACCGGCCATCCTCGCCGGCGGGCCCGGACGGGTGACTTTTGCCGAGGCGGATGGCTCGTCGGGCAAGATGGTGATCATCGACCACGGGGCCGGCGTCGAATCCTACTACCTGCACATGGCACGGATCGATGTCGAAGTTGGTGACACGGTGGCCGCCGGCGATGTGATCGGGCTAATGGGTGACACGGGCCAGACCGATGGCGGGCATCTGCACTACGAGATCCGGGTGGCGGGACGCCACCTGGACCCAGCCAAGGTCCTGGAGGTGATTGGCGATGTGGAATAAGGCCGCGTTTTGTCTGCGAGCCGCCACACCGGCCGGTCCCGAAGCCGATCGTAGCGACAACGATCCGGTCAGCAAATCAGACGGCACCCTGGGCCCCACCCTTGAGCCCGAACACCCCTCATCGGTCATCAGCGAAGGGGTCATCGCACGCGGGGATATCAGCTCCCCGGGCAGTGTTCATGTCAATGGGGCACTCACGGGCGATGTCGAAGCAGATGTCGTGCACGTGGGGCGCAACGGATCCCTTGAGGGGAATGTGCAGGCCAGGCAAGTCACCGTCGCCGGACAAGTGAATGGCGAGCTGCGATGCGAGCAGGCAAGCTTGCAATCGACCGCATTACTCACCGGAAGCATCGAGGCTTTCACGCTTCAAATCGAGGCGGGCGCCATTACCGAGGGCAGGATTCGGGTCGAAAACCGGGTGTAGCGGTGCAGGGACCGCGGTTTACCATCACCCTTCGCTGGCCATTGATCAAGCAGCCCTGACCGGCCTCATGCAATCAGCCCTCTCCTTGCTCGCGCTGTTTGGCGTTTTCTCTCCGGCCCTGATGCTGCCCGGGCCGGATTTTGTCGCCGTGGTGCGCAACACCATCGCTAAAGGTCAAGGCGCCGGCATCCTGACTGCACTGGGTGTCAGCCTGGGCATCAGCTTTTACGCGGGCCTGAGCGCTGTGGGCCTGTCCACCCTGCTGGCGCGCGTTGAGTGGTTCGAGTGGGTGGTGCGCGCCGGCGGTGCCGGTTTTCTGGGGTATCTGGGGGTGCGGTTGCTGACAACCCGGGGGCCCGCCCGGCATATCGAAAACGAGCCACCCCGCCGGCCCAGCGGCCCCGACAACCCGGTGCTGCTGGGTCTGATGGTCAATCTAACCAACCCCAAGGCCATCGTGTTCTTTGCCAGCGTCTTTGGTGCGGCCATCAAACCGGGCACCCACCCCTGGGTAATCGGCGGCATCGTCGCCGCGGTCGGCCTCGCCGGCCTGCTTTGGTTCTCTCTGGTGAGCATGCTCACCGCCTCGACCGGGCTGCTGGTCCGCCTCGAAGACCACCAGCACTGGATCGAACGACTCGCCGGACTTGCCTTTCTGGGCTTTGCCGGGCGCATCACCTACGAACTCATCATCGCTTCATAAAGGATTGGTTAATGACCACGAGTAATGCCGAGGCGATCGGTTCGTCCGATCATGCCCCAACGACCGACAACCGCTTCGGGGATCCCTGGGTGCTGGGGCTGAGCATGGGCTTTGTCCTGGCCTTTGTCGGGCTGTCCCTCTACGACGTTGAGCTGGTCTCGGCGCTGGTCGGGGCCGGGTTTAGCTGGACGGCACGATATCTGGGCTCTTACTTCCAGATCCTGCTGCTTTTGACCTTTTTTATCGCCCTTGGCTTGGCGGCCTCGCCGGCCGGCCGAGCACGCATGGGCAATCTGGCCCAGCCCGAGATGAGCACCTTTCGCTGGCTGGCGATCATCCTCTGCACACTGCTCGCGGGCGGCGGTGTCTTTTTCGCCGCCGGCGAGCCGGTCTACCACTTCATCGCGCAGACACCGCCGGCATTCGACGCCCAGGCCGGGACCGCCGAGGCCGTCCCTGGCGCCCTTGCCCAGTCATTCATGCACTGGGGCTTTCTGGCCTGGGCGGTGCTGGGTGGGCTGACCAGCCTGGTACTGGCCCACGCCCACTATGTCCGCGGCCAGGCGCTGCGGCCCCGGACACTGCTCTACCCGATCTTTGGCGAGGCCCTCATCAATGGCCGGCTCGGCAGCCTGATTGATGCGGTCTGCGTCATCGCCGTGGTGGCCGGCACGGTCGGGCCCATTGGCTTTCTGGCGACCCAGGTGGCCTATGGCGGCAGTGTGCTTTTTGGTCTGCCGGATGGCTTTGCCACGCAGCTTGTCGTGCTGGCGGTACTGGCGGGCATCTACGTGAGCTCAGCGGTCAGCGGCATCCACAAGGGCATCCAGCTGCTCAGCCGATTCAACGTCTATTTGGCCCTGGCCATTGGCCTTGTCATCATCAGCTTCGGCCCGACCGTGTATCTCATCGACGCCTACACCCAGGGCATGGGGGCCTATCTGGGCGAGTTCATGAGCATGGCCACCATGACCGCTCAGACCGCGCCGGATTGGTGGATGAAGTGGTGGACGGTGTTTTTCTTTGCCTGGTTCATCGGTTATGGGCCATTGATGGCATTGTTTGTGGCGCGCATCTCGCGAGGCCGTTCCATTCGCGAGATGATCATCGCGGTCTGCATCACCGCTCCGATTGCCACCACCATCTGGTTCACGCTGCTGGGCGGCTCGGGCATTTTCTATCAGATGAGCGGCGCCATCGATCTGGCCGAGCCACTCAGTAACTTCCGCTTTGACGTCGCCACGCTGACCGTGGCCCAGGCGCTGCCACTGGGCACCGTGATGGCGGTGGCCATTCTGCTGCTGACCACCATCTTCGTGGCCACCACCGGAGACTCGATGAGCTACAGCATCTCCATGGTCACCTCGGGCGATGACAAACCAAGCAGCGCACTGCGCGCCTTTTGGGGCTGCACGCTCGCGCTGATGGCGGCCATCCTGCTCTACATGGGGGCCGGGCAAATCTCGGCGCTGCAACAGTTCATCGTCGTGACCGCCATCCCGGTCTCGCTAGTGCTGCTGCCATCGCTATGGACCGGGCCCAAGGCGGCTTATGCCATGGCACGCGAGCAGGGGCTGGTCGGCTAGCGAGAGGGTGCGGACAGGGTAGACTGGGCGTGTGAAAAGCCAATCTTGGGAGTCCGCATGACCGCTACCCTGTCCACCCATGTACTCGACACCGCCCGGGGCGTACCGGCCGCCGGGCTTGCCATCCAGCTAAAGCGCTGCAGCCCCGATGCCGCGCTGATCGGCGATTTCGTCACCAATGCCGACGGCCGGGTGGACGGCGGTTTGCTGGCCGATGGCCAAGCGACGCCCGGGACGTATGAGCTCACCTTCCATGCCGGTGACTATCTGCGTGCATGCGGGGTCATACTCGCCGAGCCGCCCTTTCTAGATGTAATCCCCATCCGTTTCGGGCTGGGCGCGAGCGGTCACTACCACGTCCCATTGCTGCTCAGTCCCTACGGCTATTCCACCTACCGGGGCAGCTGAATGAGGCATTGACCGATCGGTCAAAAACTTTTGCATTCGCTTTTCATATCCGTATGCTGATTTTGACGTCGGTGGACGTGAGAAGCGGTGATGAAAGCAACAATGACCTGGCATCAGGCCCTGCAGGCCTGCAAGGACGCCGACCAACCCTTTGTGCTGGCCACGGTGCTGTCGGCTGCCGGGTCAACGCCCCGGGACACCGACGCCAAGATGGTGATCACCGCCACCGATCAATATGACACCGTCGGGGGTGGCCGGCTCGAGCACGAGATCATCACCCGGGCCCGACGACGGCTGGAAAGCGGCGAGCAGGGACCGGCCATCGAGAAATTCGCACTGGGCTCGCAACTGGGCCAGTGCTGCGGTGGCAGCGTGAGCATCCTGCTCGAGAGTTTTGGCGCAAGCCATTTCAACATCGCGCTATTTGGCGCTGGCCATGTCGCCACCGCACTGGCCACCATCCTCGGCCAACTGCCCTACCGGGTCGAGTGGGTGGATTCACGGGTGGATCTGTTCCCCGATTCGCTGCCCGACAATGTTCACCCGCGTCCCGCCAAAGACCCGGTCGGCTGGATCAGCCAGATCCGCAGCGGGGCCCATGTGCGGGTCATGACCCACGACCATGACCTGGACTTTCGGCTCATCCACGCGGCATTGCATCGCGCCGATCTTGGCAGCGTCGGTGTCATCGGCTCCGAGACCAAGGCCCGGCGGTTTCGGCGCCGGCTGGAGCAGACCGGGGTGGAGCCGGCCACGATCAACCAGCTGATCTGTCCCATCGGACTGGCGCAGGTCCCCGGCAAACGCCCCATGGAGGTTGCGGTTTCAATCGCTGGCGAGCTCATCGCATCGGCCAACGAGGACCAGGTCGACGCCGGCTGGCGGGGGCTGGACAAGCAGACACTCAAAGAGGGGCTGGGATGATCCGTTTTTTGCTCAACGACGAACTGCGTCATGAGGATGACCTCGACCCCAACCTGACCGTTTTGCGCTACCTCCGCGAGCAGCGCGGCAAGACCGGCACCAAAGAGGGCTGTGCCTCCGGTGACTGCGGCGCCTGCACGGTCGTGCTTGCCGAGCCCCATGCGGGACGGCTGCGCTACCGGGCGATCAACGCCTGCATCACCCCGGTGGCTGCCCTGCATGGCAAGCAGCTGATCAGCGTCGAAGACCTCAAACAGGGCGAGGCGCTGCACCCGGTGCAAAGGGCCATGGCCGATATGCATGGCTCGCAGTGTGGTTTTTGCACGCCCGGGTTCGTGATGTCGATGTTTGCGCTTAGCAAGAACACCGAGCAGTACCACCGCGAAGAGGCGCTCGAGGCCCTGGCCGGCAATCTGTGCCGCTGCACCGGTTACCGGCCCATCCTCGATGCGACCGCCGCGGCCATGCAGCAGATCAAGCACACCGATGGCCCGGTGGATGCGTTTGACCGGCAAGCGGACGAGACCCTCGAGCGGCTCCGGACAATCGCCGCCGATGATGGGTCGCTCAGCAAACGGGATCATCAAGGCTATCTGCCCACCACGCTCGACGAGGTCACCGACTGCCTGGCCGCCAACCCCACCGCGCGCCTGGTGGCCGGTGCCACCGATCTGGCGCTTGAGATCACCCAACAGCATCAAGCCCTGCCCACATTGATCCACCTCGACCGCGTCGAGGCGCTGCAGACCATCACCGAGGGGGATGGCTTTCTGGATATCGGCGCCGCGGCTCCGCTTACCGATTGCTATGACGCCCTGGCAACGGCTTTCCCGGATTTTGGCGAACTGCTGGGGCGCTTTGCGTCCACACAGATCCGCAACCGGGCGACGCTGGGCGGCAACATCGCCACGGCCTCGCCGATTGGCGATACACCGCCGCTGCTCATCGCCCTCGGGGCCACCGTGAGACTGCGATCGGCGAACGGTTACCGGGATCTGGCCCTGGAGGATTTCTTCCTCGACTACCGCAAGACCGACCTGCGGACGGGCGAGCTGATCGAGCGGGTATTCATCCCGCTTGAAAGCAAGCGCCGGCTGTTTGCCTACAAGGTATCGAAGCGCATCGAGGACGATATCTCGGCGGTCTGCGGGGCATTTGCCATCCGTCTTGGCGACGATGGCCGCCGGGTAGACGAGGCGCGAATCGCCTTTGGCGGCATGGCGGCCACACCGGCAAGGGCCAGGGCCTGCGAAACGGCCCTGCAGGGCGCACCGATTACCCAGGCCAGCCTCGAGACCGCCTGTGCGGCGCTCGATGGCGACTTCACCCCGATCAGTGATTTTCGGGCGAGCCGCGAATACCGCCAGCGCGTGGCCTGCAACCTGCTGCGCCGGGTTTTCATCCGGATTGCCGAACCCCGCCAGGCGGTGATGGTGAGCGATTATGAGTAACCACCCCGATCAGCAACCCAGCCAACAGGCCATGGAAGCGGCCTTTCGCGAGTCTCTGGTCACCGGCGCCAGCCGGGCGGTCAAGCACGAAAGCGGCGAGAAGCACGTCACCGGCGAGGCGCAGTACGTCGATGACCATCTGCAGTTTCCCAATCAGCTCCATATCCAGGCACGCCTCAGCGAACACGCCCATGCCCGGATCCTGCGCATCGATACCGCGCCCTGTCGGGCGATGCCCGGGGTCGCCGCCGTGATGACCGCTGCGGATGTCCCCGGCAAGCTCGACATCGGGCCGGTGTTCGAAGGCGACCCCCTGCTCGCCGACGACCGGGTGGAGTATGTGGGTCAGCCGGTACTGGCCGTCGCTGCCGACACCGCCGAGCAGGCCCGGGCCGCTGCCGATGCGGCCATCATCGAGTACGAACCCCTCGACCCGGTGCTGGATCTGGGCGAGGCGCTGGACAACGCCCATTACGTGCTCGAGCCGCATCAACAGCAACGCGGTGATGCCGACGCCGCGCTTGCCAGTGCCCCTTATCGCATCGACGGCGAACTTCGCATCGGCGGCCAGGAACATTTCTACCTCGAAGGCCAGGCCACCACCGTGGTCCCCACCGAGGACGGCGGCATGCTGGTGCACTCGTCCACCCAGAATCCCACCGAAATCCAGAAACTGGTCGGCGAGGTGCTTGGCGTGGACATGAACGCCGTCACCGTCGATACAAGGCGCATGGGCGGTGGATTCGGCGGCAAGGAAACCCAGGCGGCCGCACCCGCCTGTCTGGCCGCCCTGGCGGCGCGTCTGACCGGCCGGCCGGCCCGGATGCGCCTGTCACGGGCCGATGACGGCATGATGACCGGCAAGCGCCATCCATTTCTCGCTCGCTATGACATCGGCTTCGATGCCAAGGGCCGTTTTCACGGCGTGGCCATCGATCTGGCGGCCAACTGCGGCTACTCGCCCGATCTCTCCGGTGCGATTGTCGACCGGGCCATGTTCCATATCGACAACGCCTACTACCTGGGGGAGGCCCGCATCCGCGGTTATCGCTGCAAGACCAACACCGCCTCGAATACCGCGTTTCGGGGATTTGGGGGCCCCCAGGGAATGGTGGTAATCGAGGAGATCATCGATCGTATCGCCCGCCACCTCGATCTTGACCCGCTTGAGGTGCGGCGACGTAACTACTATGCCGGGCCCGATCGCAACGTGACCCATTACCACCAGGTGGTCGAAGAAGCGATCATCGCCGATATGACCGATGATCTTGCGGCGAGCGCGGATTATGCAGCCCGCCGCCGCGAGATTGCCGCTTTCAACGCCGGCAGCGAGATCCTCAAACGCGGCCTGGCGCTGACGCCGGTCAAGTTCGGTATCTCCTTTACCACCACGTTCCTCAACCAGGCCGGCGCGCTCATTCACGTCTACACCGACGGCAGCATCCATTTAAACCACGGCGGCACCGAGATGGGCCAGGGGCTCAACACCAAAGTCCAGCAGATTGTCGCCGAGGTTTTCCAAGTAGAAACCGACCGGATTCGCATCACCGCCACCAACACCGACAAGGTGCCCAACACCTCACCCACAGCGGCCTCCTCGGGGGCAGACCTCAATGGCATGGCCGCCCGCAACGCCGCCGAGACCATCCGCCAGCGCCTTGTGGAATTCGCCGCCGGGCATTTCCGGGTGACCCCGGAGGAGGTGGTCTTTCGCAACGGCCATGTGCGCATCCGCGACGAGCACATGACCTTCGAAGCATTGATCCGTCTGGCCTATCTGTCGCGGATCTCGTTATCGAGCACCGGCTACTACCGCACGCCCAAGATCTACTATGACCGGGACAAGGCGGCCGGTCGGCCGTTTCTCTACTATGCCCACGGCGTGGCCTGCTCGGAGGTCCTCGTCGACACCCTGACCGGCGAGTACCGCATCCTGCGCGCGGACATCCTCCACGATGTCGGCCAGTCACTGAACCCGGCCATCGACATTGGCCAGATCGAGGGCGGATTCGCCCAGGGCGTGGGGTGGCTCACCACCGAAGAACTGGTCTGGAACGCACAGGGACGACTGATGACCGCCGGGCCGGCGACCTACAAGGTGCCGGCGGTCTCGGACATGCCCGAGGCCTTCCATGTCCGTCTGGTGGAAAGCCGCAAGAACCCGGAGCAAACGGTATTTCGATCCAAGGCCGTCGGCGAGCCACCGCTGATGCTGGGCATCTCGGTCTGGGCGGCGATCAAGGACGCGGTGGCGAGCATCGGCGATTACCGGGTCCACCCGCGCATGGATGCGCCTGCCACACCCGAGCGGGTGTTGTGGGCCATTGAATCCGTTCGCCCGCCAGCCGATGGCGATGCGCGCACCACCTTCGAGCCGGGCGACTCCCGCGAGGTCGAGGACATGCCCGGATGAGCACGACGGCTTCATCGCGCCGGGCCTGGCGCAGCCAGCTCGCCTTTTGCACGGCCGATCCATTCCACGAGTCAACCGCAGAGGCCTTTCACTTCATCCGCGATGGCGTGGTGGTCTGCGAAAACGGGCGCTTCGCCGCGGTGGGCGAGGCCGAGCGGATTCTGCCGACCCTGGGCGACGACATCCCTATCGAGCATTATCCGGATCACATCATCATCCCGGGCATGGTGGATGCCCATGTGCACTATCCCCAGCACGGCATCATCGGCGCCTATTCCGGCGAGCTGCTCGAATGGCTCGAGCAAGTGGCTTTCCCCGCCGAGGCGGCTTTCGCTGATCGCGCCCATGCCGATTCGGTCGCCGAGGAGTTTCTCGAGGGCCTGCTGACCAACGGCACCACCACGGCTTTGGTTTTCGCCACCGTCCATGAGGCATCGGTCGAGGCATTCTTTACCGCCGCGGCCCGCCGTGGCCTGCGCATGATCTGCGGCAAAGTCTTGATGGATCGCAACGCACCGGCGGCATTACTCGATACCGCCGATAGCGGTGACCGGCAAAGCCGTGCGCTGATCGAGCGCTGGCACGGCCATGACCGGCTGGGTTATGCGGTCACGCCACGCTTTGCCCTGACCAGCTCGTCGGCACAACTCAGCAGCGCCGGCCGGCTGCTCGAAGCCTACCCGGATGTCCTGCTGCATACCCATCTTTGCGAAAACCCCCACGAGATCCAGGCGGTGAAAGGCGAGTTTCCCCATTGCGAGGATTATCTTGGGGTCTACGAGGCTCACGGATTGGTGGGCTCGCGGTCGGTTTTTGCGCATTCGATCCATCTCAGCGAACGCGAGCAGGCGTGTCTTGGTGAGCATGATGCCGCGGTCGCCTTCTGCCCGATGTCCAATTTTGCCCTAGGCAGCGGTCTTTTCGATCTGGATGCCGCCCGACAACACCGCCTGCGCGTGGCCCTGGGCTCGGATGTGGGCGCGGGCAACAGCCTCTCATTGCTGCGCTGCCTGGATGAGGCCTACAAGACCTGCAAGCTACGTGGCCAGCGGCTGGAACCCGCCCACGCACTTTATCTGGCCACCCTGGGAGGCGCCCGGGCACTGGGCCTGGAGCGCCAGATCGGCTCGCTGGAGGTGGGCAAGGAAGCCGATTTCGTTGTGCTTGACCCGCTTGCGACCCCCGATCAGCGCTCGCGCAATGTCCCACCCCGGGATGCCAGTGAGCGGCTTTTCACCATCTTCTCCCTCGGCGACGACCGCTGTGTCGCTCAAACCATCGCCGCGGGTCGTGTCGCCCATCGTCGGACAGCAGAGGCCATCCCCTCATGACCACGTTTCGTGCCCTCAACGTCACCGCGCTCGATCGTGATGCGTTTATCGAGACCTTCGGCGGCATCTATGAGCATGCCCCCTGGATCGCGGCTCGGGCGTATGACATGGGGGTGGACGAGAGCCTCAATGAAGTCGAGACGCTCCGCGAGAGGATGGCCCGAATCCTTGATGAGGCCGATCACGAAGCGCAACTGAGCGTCATCCGGGCCCACCCGGATCTGGCCGGGAAGGCCGCGGTGGCCGGCGAGCTGACCGACTCGAGCCGTCGTGAACAGGCCGGCGCCGGCATTGACCAATGTTCGCCCGAAGAATTTGCCGAATTCGAGCGCCTGAACAATGCTTATAAAAAGCGATTCGGTTTTCCGTTTATTATCGCTGTCGCGGGACTGGATCGGTATGCCATTCTCGAAGCGTTCAGAACGCGAATCGAACACGATCGCGAGACCGAGCGACGCACAGCACTGGTGCAGGCGCACCGCATCGCGGCAAATCGGCTGGTGCAGATGACATAAAAAAGCCCCTTTTCACGGTATGCGCTGTGGCACCGAAATTGCTTTAAAAGGGGCACCAACAACGGTCCGAGGAGTGAAACCATGATGATTCGATCAATCCGTCTCGCAGCGCTCGCCGTGGGGCTTGCCGCCACCGGCGCCCAGGCCCAGAGCCTTGATACCCCCTTTGCACTGGACTGGAAATTCGAAGGCCCGGCGGCGCCGTATTTTCTGGCCGAAGAACGCGGCTATTTTGACGACGCCGGACTCGATGTCGAAATCTCGGAGGGGTCCGGATCACTGGATGCCATTCCCAAGGTAGCCACCGGCTCTTTCCCCTTTGGTTTTGCCGATATCAACTCGCTGATGCGGTTTCTTGACCAAAATCCGGACGCACCGGTCAAAGCGGTGATGATGGTCTATGACAAGCCCCCGTTTTCGGTTGTCGGCCGCAAATCCCTTGGAGTGGATGAGCCCGAGGATCTGGAGGGCCGCGTCCTCGGGGCCCCGCCACCGGATGGCGCCTGGGCGCAGTTCCCGATCTTTGCTGCCGAGACCGGCATCGATTCGGATGCAATCACCGTCGAGCCAGTCGGCTTTCCGGTGCGCGAGCCCATGCTGGCGGACGGCGAGGTGGATGCCATCGCCGGATTTTCGTTTTCCTCAACACTCAACCTGCTGCGCCTCGGCGTCCCCGAGGACGATCTCTCGGTGCTGCTGATGGCCGACTACGGTCTCGAGCTCTATGGCAACGCGATTATCGTCAATACCGATTTCGCCGAAGCCAATCCGGATGCGGTCAGCGGGTTTTTGGCGGGCATCGCCCGGGGCTGGAAGGACGCCATCGCCGAGCCCGGCACCGCCGTGGAGGCGATGGTCCCTGCCAACCCGGCCATGGATACCGACAGCGAGACCCAGCGGCTTGAGCTTGCAATCAACGCCAATGTGCTCACCGACTACGTACGCGAAAACGGCATGGGCGGTGTCGATCGCGAGCGTATGGCGGCGGCCATCGAGCAGACCAAGCTGGTCTATGACTTCGACGAGGTGCCATCCATCGAGGATGTCTTCGACGCCCGTTATCTGCCGGCCCAGGCCGATCGGATGCTCGAATGACCGGGCTGATCGAAATCGAGGGGGTCACGCACGCCTATCCAACGGCGGCGGGCCCCCTGCCCGTTCTGGAGAACCTGCAGATCAGCGTCCCCGAGAACGAGTTCGCCGCGGTCGTGGGGCCGTCGGGGTGCGGCAAGTCGACATTGACCCGACTGGTGGCCGGACTGCTGCTCCCGGACGAGGGCGGTGTGCGGCTGCACGGCGAGTGGGTGCGCTCGCCACGCAGCACCGTGGGCATGGCGTTTCAGAACCCCGTGTTGCTGGAATGGCGCACCATTCTGGATAACGTCATCCTGCCGCTGGAGATCGTTGCCCCGCGCATGGGACGCCGCGAGCGGGTGGACCGGGCCATGCAGCTGCTCGAGATGGTGGGCTTGAAAGGTTTCGAGGCAAAGCGTCCGTCCGAGCTCTCCGGGGGCATGCGTCAGCGTGCCTCATTGTGCCGGGCTATCGTCCACAAACCCGAAGTGCTCATCCTCGATGAGCCCTTCGGCGCGCTCGACGCCTTCACCCGTGAGGATCTCTGGCAGACGCTGCGCAACCTGCGCCAGGAAGAGCCATTCACGACTTTGTTGATCACCCACGACCTGCGCGAGAGCGTTTTTCTGGGTGACCAGGTCTTTGTCCTCTCGGGGCGGCCTGCCCATACCCAGTATGTGCTCGATGTCGACCTGCCCGATGACCGCGATATCGAAATCCTCTACGACACGCGATCGGTCGAGATGCTTGCCATTCTGCGTGAGCAGATCCGAATCGCCCAGGGCCGATCCACCGCCGAACAGGCCGTGAACGCATGAACTGGAAGCACAAGATCCTGATCCCGGTCACCGCACTGGCGCTGTTCACGCTTGGCTGGGAGGCACTGGTGTGGGTCAACCAGTGGCCCGCCTACAAGATGGCCGCGCCCTCGGATCTGCCGGCGGCGTTCGTCGAACACTTTGATCTGTTTGTCCAGATGAGCTGGCAGACCCTGTGGCGGACCGTGGCCGGTTTGGCGCTGTCGGTGCTCGCCGGGACACTGCTTGGCATGATCATGGGGTTTTCACGGATTGCCCGCGAGGCGCTCTATCCACTGCTGGTGGGTTTCAACGCCATCCCCAAGGCCACGCTGGTGCCGGTGATCGCGCTCATTTTCATCGGTCAGCACGACTTCAACACGGTGTTGATGGCGTTTTTGATCTCGTTCTTTCCGATCGCCGTGTCGGTCAGCATCGGACTGTCGACGCTCGAGCCCGAGTATCGGGATATCCTGCGCAGCCTGGGTGCATCGCGGGTAACGCTTTTCACCAAGATCGCCCTGCCCAAAACGCTTCCAGAGTTCTTTGGTGCGCTCAAGGTCGCGGCAACGCTGGCGTTTATTGGAACCAACCTGGTCGAGATCGTCTCGCCTCACGGCCGTGGCCTGGGGGCGCTTTTTCGCTCGGGTGAGACCAATGGCGATTATCCATTGATGTTTGCAGTGCTAATCGCGCTGGCCGTGATGGGCATCCTGATCTACTACGCGGTCATTCTGCTCGAGCGCATCTTCGCCGGCTGGGCCGAACGCAGCGAGACCGGGTAGGGCGTGATCGGCATGGGTGAGCGGTTCCAGACCACAACTTCTCAGCACAAACGCGCTCAGGGCGTCGGCGATGTGGGCGAGGTCGGTCTCAGTGAAGGCCGAGCGGTCCATAAGGACCAGCACCTGGGCGCCAAAATCGGCATAGTGCTGGGTGACCGCCCAGATCATGAAGATCAGCTGGATCGGGTCGATCGCGGCAATACGACCGTCGTCGACCCAACCGGAGATGACGGCGCTTTTATCCGCAAGCCAGGGGCGGATGGCCTCCCGCAGATGCCGCTGGGTGTACGGGGCGCCGTTGAGGATTTCCATTGCGAAGATGCGCGACGAGCGGGGGTCATTGATCACGCGCTCGAATTTCGCTCGCACCACCCGGTCCAGCGCCATCGCCGGGTCCGCATCCGGCTGCAGATGGTCGAAGGCATCGTTCCAGTCATGGATGATGTCGTGGAGGACCGCCTCATAGAGCCGCTCTTTGGAGCCGAAATAGTAGACGATATTGGGCTTGGGCAGGCCGGCACGCCGGGCGATGCCCTGCAGGGTCGCACCCTGGAAGCCCTGGACGCCGAATGCGGCGCGCGCCGCCCGAAGGATCCGGCCCTTTTTCTCTCGCCGGTTGGTTTGTTGTCTGTTCATCCTCAACGAGGAGCCCTTTAGCCGTGGACTACTGGATGGATTTTGCCAGCATGCTGGTGCGATGGCTGCATGTCATCACCGCCATTGCCTGGATCGGGAGCTCATTTTATTTCATCTGGCTCGATCTCTCTCTACGCCGTGCCAATGCCCTGCCCGAGGGGGTCAAAGGCGAGAGCTGGCTGGTCCATGGAGGGGGGTTCTATCGGGTTCGCAAATACCTGGTCGCCCCCGAAGAGATGCCCGGCACGCTGCACTGGTTCAAATACGAGAGCTATTTTACCTGGATCAGCGGCTTTGCCCTGCTGGGGATTACCTACTACTGGGGCGCCGAGGCCTACCTGCTCGACCCCGCCGTCTCGGGCATCTCGCCGCTTGTAGCGATCGGGCTTTCCCTGGCCTCGCTGGCTGTTGGCTGGCTGCTCTACCACGCACTGTGTCTCAGCCCGCTGGGGCGGAATGTCTGGGCCCTTGCGGCGGCGGTCTATGTTGTGATCATCGCGGCGGCCTGGGGCTACAGCGAACTCTACAGTTCCCGCGCCGCGCTGCTTCATACCGGCGCGCTGGTGGCCACCTGGATGACCGCCAATGTGTTTTTCGTCATCATCCCCAACCAGAAAAAGACCGTCCGTGCGCTACAGGCCGGCGAAGATCCCGACCCGGCACTGGGGCTTGAGGCCAAGCAGCGTTCGACGCACAACAACTACCTGACTCTGCCGGTTTTGTTCATGATGCTCTCCAATCACTATCCGATGACCTTCGTCGGCGAGTGGTTGTGGCTTCTGGTCGGGGCCGTGGTGCTGTTGGGCGGGATCATTCGCGATTACTTCAACGCCAGCCACACCGGCCATGGCGGCTGGCGGGTCTGGTGGCAGTGGCCCACCGCCGCCGTGCTCGCCCTGGGGATCGCCCTGTCCCTGCGGCCCGAGCCCGTCACCATCGATCCGGCAGCAGCTGCAGTCTCGGATGGTGCCATTCGCACCATCGTCAACAACCATTGCATCAGCTGCCATGCCGCCAACCCGAGTTTTCCCGGGTATAACGAGCCGCCGGCCGGGGTGCGCCTGGAAAGCCTGGACGATGTCCGTCGCTACGCATCACAGGTCCACGCCCAGACCATTGCCTCGCGGGCGATGCCGCTTGGCAACATGACCGAGATGACCGAAGCCGAACGCGAGCAGCTGGCGGCCTGGCTGGCCGCCCAATAACGCTAGATCTCGATGCAGATCTTGCCGAAATGCGCGCCGGCCTCTTCATGCTGGAAAGCGGCCACCAGCTCCTCGAGGGGGAAATGCCGGTCAATGACCGGCCGCAGGCCGATGGCCTCAAGCGCCGCCACCAGATCGGCCTGATCCTGTCGGCTACCAACCAGCACGCCCTGGAGTCGCTGCTGGCGAAGCAGTGACTGAATGAGCGGAAAGTCACCCTTCACACCGGTGAGCACGCCGATTAGCGCGATATGACCACCCACCGCTGCCGCGGTCATTGACTGTGGCAGCGTCCCTGGTCCGCCCACCTCGATGACATGATCCACCCCCCGGCCATCGGTGAGCTCTCGGACCCGCTGGCCCCATTCCGGATTTTCCCGATAATTGATCACCGCATCGGCACCCATTGCCTGGAGCCGCTGGAGCTTTTCATCGCTGGAAGAGGTGCTGATCACCCGCGCGCCGGCCGCCTTGGCCAACTGCAGGGCAAAGATCGAGACACCGCCGGTCCCCAGGGTGAGCACGGTCTGGCCAGCCTGTAAGCCGCCGTGGGGGTAGAGCGCGCGCCAGGCTGTGACACCCGCGGTGGTCAGTGTGGCGGCCTCGGCATGACTCCAGCCGGCGGGCGCCCGGGTAAACGCCTGCGCCGGGCGGGTGACGAATTGCCGGGCGTATCCATCGACCCCGTCTCCGGGGGTACGGCCGAACCCTTCATTGACCGGATCACCGTCGGACCAGTCCAGAAAAAACGTACTGACCACCGCGTCACCCACGGCGAACTCGTCGACCCCCTCGCCGGTGGCCATCACCTCGCCGGCGCCATCCGAGAGCGGAATGCGCGCCTCATCCCGGGGTGCCATCGGCCCCTTGACCACGCCGTAGTCGTGATAGTTAAGGGAGCTGGCGTGAACACGAACGGTGATCTCGCCGGGCCCCGGGGCCGGGGGCTGTCCGGCGTCGAAGATCTCCACGGCATCGAAACCGCCTCCCGGTGCGAGGCGAAGGGTACGGTTTTCCATTGCTTTGCCCATCTCTTATCTGGTGGTCAACAGCCCTCCATGCTGTGCATGCGGCGGGCTGGATGCAAGGGGATGGCCACCGGCGGCCGGCAGCGCATCCGCCAGCGGAGCCGGCCCGGGCTACTGAATCCGGGCCCGGACCTCGGCAAACGCCTCGCGGAGACGATCCGAGGGGATCAGAAAGACCAGACGCCGATCTTCGCCACGGCGCTCTTTGGTGATCCAGCCATCGGCGATGAGCTGAGCGAGGTTATAGCGGACCCCGGTCACCGAGTAGGGCAACACCGCGAGGAGCTGTTTCATCGTCAACGGACGACCCGTTTCATGATGAACGCTCACGGTGATCAGGATATCCGTTGGAATGAGAGACGGCCCATAGGGCAGCACCGGAGCCAGGGCCTGTCGCAGCTTTTCGGTCAGCCGGGCGTCGGCGAGCGCATCCCAAGTGCCCATGGCAAAGTCCCTGTCGCCTTTATCGTCGCGGAAACTAGCCATGCCGCCTGTCGGTGGCAACGGATTTCGAAGCCTAAATTAGCACTCGCTTGACCGGGGCGACGTGATCGCCTCCTCGGTATAGCCATCGGTGGGCCAGGGCTGGCCGTTGGATACCGACAGAATATGCGTACGCAATACCGACGCCGCCTTGCCGCCATCGCCGGACGCCAGGGCGGTCACGATCTCGGCATGCTCGCGGTGGGCCTTATCCAGCCAGGCCTGGGACAGCCCAAAGGTGTTGCGGGCCGAGACCGCGCCGTCGAGCAAGCCCTCCATGAGCCGCCGCAGCCGCCGGCTGCCACTGGCCGAGCAAATCGTCTCGTGGATGGCCAGGTTGATCCGGCTGAGTCGCTCGTGGTCCACCCGATCGGCGCTGATCACTTGATATTCCTGTCCGATCAGCCGCTGCAAGTTACCGATCGTGGAGGGATCGATCCGTTCCGCCGCTCGGCGCGCCGCATGTCCCTCCAGCAAGGCCCTGAGCTCGAAGACCTCGTGACTGTCATCCGGTGTCCAGTCAATGACCCGGGCGCCGCGATAGGGGATGAGCTCGAGCCAGCCCTCGTCGGCCAGCCATTGCAGGCAGTCGCTGACAACTGGACGCGAAACGCCCAGCTCCGAGGCGATGGCTTCTTCGCCGAGGAACTGGCCACCGCCATACACACCATTGAGAATCCGCTTCCGTACCGCCGCGCAGACCCGATCGCTCAAGCTCTCCATCGAAGCGAACCCAACATTTGCTGACATAAGCTAATCATGACCGCTCCGCTTCGGGGCATCAATCAGCAATGACAGCAGCGGGTTGGGATAGCGGCGTTCGATGGTCACCGCGTGGAATGTCTCGGTCAGCGTCGTCAACCGATCCGCCTCGATCAATTGACCACCATCAAGCTCGTCCCGGACGACAATCGGCGGGATGATGGCAAGCCCCACACCCTCCCGGGCCAGCAGACGCATCATGGCCATGTCATCCACCTCGGCCGCGATCTGCGGCGCGACACCCAGCGACGCCAGCAAGGCATCAACTCGGGTCCGCAGGCCGACGCTGCGCGCGGGCAGCAAAAGCGGGGCGGTCGATAGCCGCTCGGCAAGGCTCAAGCCGTCGACCACATGATCGGGGGTCCCGATCAGGCCCACCGGCTGCTCATCGATGCGGTGGACGTAAAAAGGCCGCAACGCATCTGCGCGGGGTGGGTCGTTGGTCAAGACCACATCCAGCTGCAGCCCCATCAGCGCGTCATAGAGCTCGGCTGCACTGCCCGATTGCAGCACCACCTCGACATCGCTGCGGCCCAGTAGCGGTCGCAGAAATCGCAGCTGAAAGTTTCGCGACAGCGTTGCCAGTGCGCCGACGCGCAGCGCCTGCCGCTCGCCGGTGCGTTGCTGCAGGGTAGCGAGCAGCTCATCGCCGGTGGCGAAGATGGTATCGGCATGATCGAGGGCGATCCGGCCGGCCTCGGTCAAATGCAGCGCCCGGCCACGTCGTTCAAATAACGACTGCCCGAGCCGCTCCTCCAGCCGGCGGATCTGTGATGACAATGCTGACTGCGCGATGTTGAGCTGTTCGGCCGCCCGGGTCAGGTGCCCCTCGTGGGCGACGACCTGAAAGTAGCGGAGGTGGTGGTAATTGAGCGCTGGCATAATATTCGGTAAGGGCGAACGTTTGATCTAGAATCAATCACAAAAACGAACAACAAGTCCAGCCCCAGGGCGGTGCACCAACGCGAATTGACGAAACAACCACCGCCGATATCAGTCATAATAAAGGCAGCCTCAGCACAGGAGCCCCCACCATGGTGTGTTCAAGGACAACCGCAAACGCCCTCATTCTTCTGGCGGTGCTGGTACTGTTAAGCGCCTGCGCGTCGGTAAGCGGCAGCGGCGATTACAACCGCAGTTATGACTTCAGCGCCATCGAGCGCACCGCGGTGGTCTCCGTCGACGGCATTGGCGGAGACGCCGCCCGCGACCAGATTGCCAGCATGTACAACCAGGCATTGCTGGGGCTTGGCTACAGCCCCATCGAGCGAAGCCAGATCGACCAGGTACTCGAAGAACAGGACTTCTCTCGCTCGCAGGTCACGGCGGCGAGCGGCGCAGCAGAGGTCGGGCGTATTCTCAACGTCGATAGCGTGGTGCTGGTTAACCTGCCTGAGTTCGGCGAGACCATGAGCATGAGCGCTCAAATGGTCGACGTCACCAACGGTACGATCCTCTGGTCCGCCTCGGGCACCGCCCGGACCGGGGCCGACATGACCCGGCGGGCCGGGCAGCTGCTTGGCGCCATCGGCGGCGGCATTCTGGGTGCCGAAATCGGCGACGACAGCACCGGCGCGGTGGTTGGCGGTGTCGGTGGCGCCGTGGGCGGCGATATTGTCGGCGAAGCGTTATCCAAACAGCGCCAGGAACAGGCAGCGGTACTGATCGACCGGCTCACACTCACCCTGCCAGCCCGCTGAGCCGGCTCAATCCGGCTCATCCGGCACCATACCGTGGCGCGCTGCCCAGACAGCGGCCTCGACCCGTGAGCGAAGCTTCATCTTGCGCAGCAGGCTGCGCACATGCACCTTCGCGGTCGCCTCGGTGATGTCGAGCTCGCGGGCGATCCGCTTGTTGCTCAACCCGCGGCCGAGACAGCCCAGGATATCCTGCTCCCGCGGGGTCACCCCCTCCAGGCCCTCGGGCCCACTGCAGCCGGCCGATCGCATGGCGCGGGCAAGTGCCGAGGTCAGCAGTGGGCTGATCACCACCTCACCGGATGCGACGCGCAGCAGATCGTCGACCAGTCGGTCCGGTTCGCTTTGCTTTAGCAAATAGCCGTTGGCGCCCGACTGAAGGGCTGCCGAGAAACCGGTCTGCTCGTCCGAGACCGTCAAAAACACCACCGGCGCCGAAAAACCCCGCTCGCGCAGGGCCTGCAGCACCTCGACGCCGTTCATGTCGGGCATGTTCAGATCAAGCACCACGAGTTCGGGGTTGAGTGATTCGATGCGCGCCAGCGCCTCGGCGCCATTGCTCGCCTCGCCCGCCATGGCCAGCCCGCGATCGCCAGCCATATCGATGAGCTGCGCCAGACCGCGGCGCAGTAAGGGGTGATCGTCGACGATGAACACTCGCACAGTCATTGACAGGGCACCTCTGCCACCACACAGCTGCCCGCCTTCGCATCGGCCTCGATGGTCAGCTGGCCACCCATCTGGTTGGCCCGGTCGCGCATGATCTCGATGCCGTAATGGCCGCGCTCGACATCACCGGTGATGCCAACCCCATCATCGGTGACGGTCAGCCGCAGCCAGTCCGGGGTGCCGGCGCCAGCCTCGACGCCCTCGAGCGTGACCGCAGCGCGATGGGCCCGGGCATGACGACCGACGTTGTTCAACGCCTCGCGGGCGATATGGATCAGATGAATCCGCTGTCCCGGGTTGAGTTCACACACCCGGCCTGTGCACCGGAAATCAAAAGTGATGTCGGGATACCAGCGCGCAAACTCGTCAACCACCGCACGCAACCCCGAGCGCAGGTCAGGCTGCTCGACCCGCAGCCGGAACATCGCCAAGAGGTCGCGAAGATTCTGGTGCGCTTCATCCACCCCCCGTCTGAGCTCGGTGGATATCTCACGCAGTGCCGCCGGGGAAGGTTCAGGGGCTTTCAATGCATCGTCCATGCGGGTGACCTGGATTTTGATGTAGGTCAGCGACTGGCCCAGGCAGTCATGGCACTCCCGGGCCAGCGCCGAGCGCTCCTCGAGCAGTGCCAGCATGACGCGCTTTTCGGCCTCCCGGGCCTGGTTTTCCATGCGCTCGGCCTGCTCGATGCGCTCCAGCGCCGCGGCCATGTTGTTGAATCGGAGCATCACCGGGGCCATGCCGGCGCCCTGTTCGGCTTCGACACGGGTCGCCGACCAGCCGCCGGTCAATCGTTCGATGCCGGCGGCAAGCTCCCGGACCGGCCGCATCAGCGACAATCGAAAGTGCTGCACGGCAACCAGCATGAGGGCCAGAAAAATGACAAAGATGCTGCCCTCGAGCAGGGTCAGCCGCGCAAGACGCGCCTCGGTGCGGGCCTCGACCGCCGTGACAAAGTCATCAAGCTGTACCGCCAGGGTCTCGATGCGATCGGTCGACGGTGTAAAAGCCGCAAAACTCGGCCCCATGGTCAGAGGCTGGCGCCAGTCGGCATGCCAACGCCGTCTCAGCGCGCTGTAGTGCTGCGCCAGCGCTGGATCGGCCTGCTCGAGCATTCGATGGAGGTTTTCTTCGCGCAATGCCCGATCAAACCGCGCCGCGCTGGCCTGGACCTGCCGGAAATTGCCCTGCTCGTTGTAGAAAGCCATACGATAGACTTCGGCACGCATGGCCGCCGCCTGTCGCAACGTACTCGCGTCATCATCCGCGGCACGGGCGTAGTAAAGCGAACTCACCATTGCCGCGAGGGCCAGTCCAAAAAGCCCCAGGGCAATCATCGTCAACTGCAGCCGCAGCGAGCCGGCAATCGCACCGAGCATCGTATTACCCCGGCTGCCAATCCATTGCACCTGTATCGGCGATCATCAAGCCTTCCCTGTCCCGCTCTCCTGATGCGAAAAATCAACTAAAAAGAGCATGATTGCAAGCCATTGACCCCGGCTATGGGCAGGCAACGACGGCTCTATTTGGGCGTTACCTGAACACCCCGTATGATGGAGCGAGATTTGTGGAATGCTGGGCAGAAAAGCCTTGTGAGCCACGCTTGCCAGCCAACGACGGAAGACTGCCATGCCGATGTACAGCGCCAAGCCCAACGCCCGCCATGACGATGTACCCCGCCTGGGGATCCTCGTCACTAACCTGGGCACACCCGACGCGCCAACCACACCGGCGCTGCGCCGCTACCTGGCGGAATTTCTGGGCGACCCGCGGGTGGTCGAGATCAACCGCCCACTGTGGTGGCTGCTTTTGCACGGGGTCATCCTGCGGACCCGGCCACGCAAATCCGCCGCCGCCTACCGCGAAGTCTGGGAAGAGGGTGGATCACCGCTGCTGACGATCGGCCAGAAACAGGTGGCCGGCATCAAAGAGCGGCTGGCAAAAAAGCTCAAGGGCCCGTTCAGTATTGAACTGGCCATGCGCTACGGCAACCCGTCGATACGCGATGGCCTGCGCAAACTGCGCGAGGAAGGCGCCGAGCGGATCCTGGTACTGCCACTCTACCCGCAGTACTCGGCCACCACAGTCGGGTCGACCTATGACGCAGTGTTCGACGAGCTCAAGCAATGGCGGTTCATCCCCGAGCTGCGATTGATTGGCCAATACGCCGATGACCCGGGCTACATCGAGTCGCTCGCCAACACTATCCGCGAGCACTGGGACCAGCACGGCAAGGCCGAGAAGATGCTGATGTCCTTCCATGGCATGCCCAGACGCTATCTGCTCAATGGCGATTTCTACCACTGCCAGTGCCAGAAAACCGCTCGCCTTGTGGCCGAGCACCTGGGCATGGCGGACGACGAATGGCAGGTCACCTTTCAGTCACTTTTCGGCCGCGAGGTCTGGCTCCAGCCCTATACCGACGAGACCGTCGAGGCGCTGGCCAAATCCGGCATGAAAAAGCTTGATGTCATCTGCCCGGGCTTTTCGGCGGACTGCCTTGAGACGCTTGAAGAAATCGAGGGAGAAAACGCCGAGATCTTCGAAGAGCACGGCGGTGAATCGCTGCGCTACATCCGTGCGCTCAACGACCGGGACGATCACCTGGACATGCTCACCAACCTGGTGCTCGATCACGTCAAGGGCTGGCCCGAGGCCAGCAACAAGATCAAACGCAGCCGCCGAGACCCCAAGGCCACCCGCGAACGGGCAGCCGCGATGGGGTGTGAATACTAGGCCGTCCGGCCGGATGTGGGCTGGCCCGCATCCGGTCCGCTACAAAGACGACCGCCCGATCACCAGCGGACGCTGTCCGTCCAGCGTCCATTCGTGCAGCGAGCCATCATAAAGGGCAACGCTGGCCCGGCCGTCAATCTCTGACATGGCAAACCAGGCAAGCGATGAGACATGCCCTGAGTTGCAGTAATTGATCATCGGCCCCTGGGCATCGGGCAACATCGCATCCACTACGCCTCGAACCTCATCCGCATCCCGCCAATAGACAATCCCATCCCGGGGGGCGACAAAGAGGTTGAAGGGCAATGGCCGGGCGCCCGGCAGATGGCCCGCCCCCTGGACGTAGTCCTTGCTCATTAAACCGGTGAATTGGGCGAGTGGCCGGTTGTCCACCAGGCGGGCCTGCTGCTCATCGGCGACGACGGCGGCCACCTCTTCGCTGGTGGCAAGCAATTCGGGCTGCGGCATGCCGGCCTCAAACCGGCCGTTTTCCGGTGCATCGACCGGGGCGTCGACAGTCTCGCCCCCCGTCGCTGCCCACGCGGCAACCCCGCCGTCCAGAAGCGCCACCGCCTCGTGACCGTAGTAGCGCATCTGCCAGTAAAGGCGGGTCGCGACGGTGGCATCGCCGTAAACCGTGGTGCCCGCCGGGACGATGACGACCGGGTCATCCGAATCGACGCCCATGGCCTGGATCAGCGACTGAAAGTCCTCTGCCGCCGGCACGAGGTAGCGGATCGTACCGTCCGGCCCCGGACGCTCGGTCAAGAAATCACCCATGGCCACAAACGGGGCGTCAGGGATGAAACCGGTCTCGCCAAAGTTCTCCACCCGTCGCGAGGTGTGAATGAGCGTGACCTCATCGCGGTGTTCCTGCACCCATTCCGCGTCCACGACCGGCGCCACGTCAGCACCGTAGACCGGCGCTGCCAAGCCGAAAAGCAGGACAAGGGCGATGGATGGCATGGCTTTTAGCAACATGGATTGCCCCCTAATGCTCAAAAGGTGAAAAGACGGACCGCCGGATCGGCCACTATGGCACCGATCGCCGGCGGCTGGGCAACGCCGACCCCGTCGATTAGATCGGTATCGGTATATTCGCTGTTGGGCAGGAAGATCGCGCATACATCCACCTGCACGCCGTGATCAACCAGCCTGCGCACCATTTGCGCCGGACTCGCATCCGGTCCACGCAAAACCTCCGAGTCGGAGGCTTCCGAGGCGACCGCCAGCTCGCCGGCATCATCACAGAGCAGAACCTGCGGGCTGGCGTCGGCTCTCTGTGCCTGCATGGTCAGAATCAGCGCCATCGCCTGGGTTTGCTCCTCATCGCTGGTGATGATCGTGAGCATATCGGCATCCGTCTGAGCCAGCGCCAGGCCGGGACCAGCCATGAGCAGCAGGGCAAACGCGGCTTTTTTCATCATCTTCATTGGCTTATTCCTCTCTCGAGTATCCGGGGCTCGCCTCAAGCTTTGCGGCCACAAGTATTCATGCCCAACAGGCTGTAGGCCGGGCAATAACTCACCAGCGCTGTCGCCAGCGGGATCACGCCGACCCAGCCCCAGGTCATCCCCTGGCCGAACACCGCCAGCGCGATGAGGACCAGCCCCACGGCGGCACGAATGACGCGATCAACCGCGCCAACATTGGTTTTGAGCATTGGACTTTTCCTCCAGACAGCGTTGCAATCCTGCTCCGGGGCATTTGTCGTCTTGAACCCGGAGCGACTCAGTGATGTAGTCACCGTGGATTGGACGCGCGGAGCGGCAACATGATCCAGATCATGAAAGATGAAATCTCTCACCCGGCGCTGGACCAATTATCCGATAATGCCTGGGAGTCAGTCGCCCGCAGCGCCCAGAAGGTCGAGATCCCTGCCGGTACGCAGGTGTTTGGTCCCGGCGAGGTCTGCGAAGGGCTGCCGCTTGTGATCCGCGGCGAGGTCCGGGTCCAGATGACCGGTGCGGCGGGGAACGAAATCGTGCTTTACCGCATCAAAGGAGGAGAGCTTTGCCCGCTCTCCCTGGCCTGCTTGTTGGTCAAGGGAAGTCATCAGTCGGAAGCCATCGTTGATGAGGACACCGAGGTGATCCTCATCCCGGAGCCGCTGACCAACCGGCTGCTCGATGAAGAACCGAATTTCCGACGCGTGGTGCTGGAGAGTTACGGGCAACGGCTGCTGACCCTGATGCTGGTCATTGAAGAGGTCGCCTTCCGCCGGCTTGATACGCGACTGGCCGAGCGGCTGCTGGCGCGCCAGCGGGATGGCCGGCTCGCCGCCACCCACCAGGACCTGGCGGTGGAGCTTGGAACGGCCCGCGAAGTCGTCAGCCGGCTGCTCAAAGAGTTCGAGCGCCGCGGATTGGTCGGGCTGGAGCGCGGTGCGATTACGCTGACCGATCCGACGGGCCTCGAGGCGATCAGCGGCACCGAGACCGAGAGACAGCAGGCAAGCTGAACGACTTGCAAGAACAAAAGGCAACAATCGGCCCGACAAGGGCCAAAGGCAGGGACCCATGGAGTTTGATCCACTCCTGATATCGCGCATCCAATTCGCTTTCGTGGTGTCGTTCCACGCCATCTTCCCGGTGTTCACCATCGGGCTGGCGTCTTACATCGCACTGCTGGAAGGCCTGCACTTCAAAACCGGTAACCCGGCCTGGGCGCAGCTGTCGCGTTTCTGGACCAAGGTCTTTGCCGTCGCCTTTGGCATGGGTGTGGTCTCGGGCATCGTCATGTCGTTCCAGTTCGGAACCAACTGGAGCAACTTCGCGCAGATGTCGGCCAACTTCCTTGGACCGATCCTCAGTTACGAGGTGGTCACCGCGTTCTTCCTGGAGGCGGCCTTTCTGGGTGTGTTGCTGTTTGGCCGTGACAAGGTGCCGCGGGGCACCCACCTGTTCGCCGCGGTGATGGTCGCGCTGGGGACGTTCATCTCTTCTTTCTGGATTCTGGTGGCCAACAGCTGGATGCACACGCCGGCCGGGGTCGAGTTCCAGGACGGGATGCTCCATGTCCGCAGCTGGGCAGAGGCCATTTTCAACCCATCCTTCCCGTATCGATTCGCGCACATGGCGCTGGCGAGCTTTTTGACCGGCAGCTTTGTGGTCGCGGGTGTCAGTGCCTGGTATCTGCTCAAGGGGCATATGGTCGAGGCCAACAAAAAGGCCCTGTCCATGTGCCTTTGGATGATCCTCTTTCTGGCGCCGGCACAGGCGGTCATGGGCGATTTCCACGGGCTCAATACGCTTGAGTACCAGCCCGCCAAGGTGGCCGCCATGGAGGGCAACTGGGAGACCCAGGCCGGTGCACCGTTGCTGCTGTTCGCGCTGCCGGATCAGGCCGCGCAGGAAAACCGCTTCGAGCTCGGCATCCCCAAGCTGGCCAGTCTCATCCTCACCCACAAGGCCGACGGCGTAGTGCCCGGGCTCAATGAAGTGGCGCGGGATGAGCAGCCACCCGTGGCAGTGGTTTTCTGGTCGTTCCGCATCATGGTGGGGATCGGCCTGGCGATGATCGCCGTGGGCCTTTGGGGCCTGGTGCTGCGGCTGCGCGGCAGGCTTTATCAGCCGGGCGTTTTCCATCGATTCTTGCCAGTGATGATCGCCGCGCCGTTTATCGCGGTGCTGGCCGGATGGTTTACGACCGAATCCGGCCGCGCTCCCTGGCTGGTCTACGGCATGATCAGCTTCGCCGAGGGGCTGACACCATCACTGACCGGGTGGATGGCCATGGCCAGCCTGATCGGCTACGGCGCTGTCTACGCGGTGGTCTATGCCTCGGGCGGGTACTACCTCTGGCGGCTCATTCAGGGTGGCATGACCGATGCCGAGCCCGGCGCCGATGAGGCCGGTGCGCATCCAAAACGTCCGATGTCCGCCGGCGGGCCCATCAACCCGGCAATGCCGGCGGCGCCGGAAAAAGGAGAATGGTCATGATCGACTTTACGATGATCTGGGCGGCGATCATCGCCTTCGGCGTGATCATGTACGTGCTCATGGATGGCTTTGACCTGGGGGTGGGGATCCTCTACCCCTTCGCCCCCGGCGAAGAGTCCCGGGATGTGATGATGAACTCGGTGGCGCCGGTCTGGGATGGCAACGAGACCTGGCTGGTGCTCGGCGGTGCCGGCCTGCTGGGTGCGTTCCCGCTGGTCTACTCGGTCCTGCTGCCGGCGCTCTACCTGGGCGTCTTCTTGCTGTTGGCCGGGCTGATCTTCCGGGGGGTCGCCTTTGAATTTCGGTTCAAGGCGACACCGGCAACCAAGGGCTACTGGAGCGTGGCATTCGCAGGCGGCTCCACGCTGGCGGCGCTGGCCCAAGGGATCGTGGTGGGGGCCTATATCCAGGGCTTTGAAACCGAGAACTTTACCTACGTCGGCGGTGCCTTTGACTGGCTCACACCCTTTTCAGTGGTGACCGGCATCGGTCTAGTACTTGGATATGCGTTGCTCGGCAGCACCTGGCTGATCATGAAAACCGAGGGCGATATCCAGGAATGGGCCTATCGGGTCACGCCGAAGCTGCTCACCGGGGTGCTGGCGGTCTTTTTGGTGATCAGTTTCTGGACGCCGCTGGTGGACAGCTTTGTCCGCGATCGCTGGTTCAGCAACCTGTTTGTCATCTGGCTGCTGCCCGCCGGGGCGTTGCTCTGCGCGGCGATGATCTACCGCGCTGTGAGCCGGCGCAGCGAAGGCCTGCCCTTTGTCGCCACCATGGGGCTTTTCATCTTTACCTATCTGGGTCTGCTGGCGAGCAAATGGCCCTATGTGGTACCGCCGGCGTACACGCTCTACGACGCCGCATCGGCGCGGGAGTCGCAGATGTTCCTGCTCCTGGGCGTGCTTTTTGTCATCCCGGTGGTGCTGGGTTATACGGCCTGGACCTACTGGGTCTTCCGCGGCAAGGTCCGGGTGGGTGAGGGTTATCACTAGAGGCGCTGCAACGCTGTCCGGTCGTCGATGACCGGCAAAGAATGGCTGCAGGCGCAGCGCTCGGCGGTTGCGCCGAAGCTGCGCGTCGCAGCCGCTTGCGGGATCGCCGAAGGCCTGCTGATCATCGCCCAAGCGGGTCTGATTGCCTGGCTTGTCTACCAGGTCATCCGCGCCGACCAACCGCCGCAATCGCTGATTGCACCGGCTTTGGCCTTAGTGGTTGTCGTTCTGCTGCGTCCGGTCGCCCAGACCTTGCGGGCGGCGGCCGCCATCCAGGCTTCGGACCGGGCCCGTGCCAGTGTCCGTCAACGGCTGCTAGGGCGCATCGAGACGATGGGTCCCGCCGGCCTGGCAGGTATGGATAGCGGCGAGCTGGCGGCCAAATTGAGCGATCAGGTGGATGCGCTGGATGGCTATTTCGCGCGTTATCTCCCCCAGATGCAGGTGGCCATCCTCGTTCCGCTGGCCATCCTTTTGACCGCCTATGCGCTGGACTGGCTGGCGGCGACCTTCCTTTTGCTCTCCGCGCCCCTCATCCCGCTTTTTATGGCGCTGGTGGGCATGGGCGCCGAGCGACTCAATCGCGACCAGTTCCTGGCGCTGCAGCGGCTCTCGGGCCAGTTCATCGACCGGGTGCGGGGGCTAACCACGCTGCGCCTTTTCGGGCGAACCGAAGACGCCGCCGAGGGCATCATCCGCGGCGCCGATGAATACCGGATCCGCAGCATGCGGGTGCTGCGGGTTGCCTTTCTCTCATCCGCCGTGCTCGAGTTCTTTGCCTCCGTCGCCATCGCGGTGGTCGCCATTTATGTCGGTTTCGGGCTGCTTGGCTATATCGACTTCGGCCCGGCCCCGAAGCTGACGCTTTTCAATGGGCTTTTCGTGCTCTTGCTGGCGCCGGAGTTCTTCCAGCCGTTGCGCACCCTTGCCCAGCATTATCACGACCGTGCCACCGCCCTGGGCGCCGCCGAGCAACTCGCCGAGCTCGACATTGACCCCCCCGCTCAGACCGGGGGCGGTCCATCGGACCCGCCGGTTGCCGGACAGCCGGCCGGCCTGCCGCCCGGCCACGTACTGGCTGTCGACTCGCTAACCATAGCCAGACCCGGCCGGGGCCAGGTCATCCATGTGCCGGCGTTGAACGCCACAAGCGGCGAGCGCATTCTCATCGAAGGGCCCTCCGGCAGCGGCAAAACCTCGTTGCTCGAGGCGATCGCCGGGCTTTTGCCCGCCCAGGCTGGGCAGGTCCATCGACATGCCGACAGCACCCGGACGCTCGGCTGGCTGGCGGCGCCACCCCATGTCGCCCGGGCCAGTCTGGCCGACAACATCCGTCTGGGTGATCCCGATGCCGACGACGCTGCGGTGCTCGCCGCCGCCGAGCGCGCCGGGGTGATGGAGTTCGCGGCGCGACTCACGGCCGGTCTCGACACCCGGGTCGGAGAACGTGGCCAGACCCTCTCCGGTGGTCAGGCCCAACGCCTGGCCCTTGCCCGGGCCTTTGCCTCGCCGGCGTCGCTGATCCTGCTCGATGAGCCGACAGCCGCACTGGATGCGGTGACCGAGCGATATGTCCTCGACGGCATCGACGCCCTGGCCGCCGAGGGCCGGGCGCTGATTATCGCCAGCCACGATCAGGTCCTGCGCAGGCATGCCGATCAAATCTACCGCATTCGTGACGGCGTTCTGGAGCACTGCGGCGATGCATGAACTCATCCCCTACCTGCGGATGCTGCGCCGCTACCGCGGCCAGCTGGCCCTGGGCGCGATCCTGATGCTTGCCACCGCGGCGTCGGGCATTGGTCTGCTGGCGCTCTCGGGCTGGTTCATTACCGCAACGGCTGTCACCGGCGCGTTACTGGCGGCCGGGGTCGCCGCCAGCCTCGAAATCTACATCCCTGGCGGGGGCATTCGGGCGTTTGCCGTAACCCGGACAGCCGCCCGATATTTTGAGCGCATTACCAATCACGACAGCGTCCTGCGGCTGTTGCGGGATCTGCGCGGACGGGTATTCCGCCGGCTCGCGGCCACCAGCGCCGAGGACCGGGCGAATTTTGCCAGCGGCGAGCTGCTCAATCGGCTGACCACCGATGTGGATCGGCTCGATGGGCTGTTCCTGCGGGGACTGGCGCCGCCTCTGGTGGCGTTCCTGGCCATTCTGATCGTCGCCGCCTTGTTGAGCATCGGCAGCCATTTGGTGGCCTTGCCGGCGGGCGGGGCATTGCTGGTGGTCGCCGGCATGGCGCTGCTCACCGCCTGGCAGAGTGGACAGCGGTCGACCACCCGCCTTGCCGGCGCCCAGGCCGACCTGCGCGCCGGGCTGATCGACCATATCCACGGGCTTGGCACCTTGCTTGCGTTTGGCAGCCTGAGCGCACATCAGCGACGGTTAGATGACCTAGAGACAACAAGCCGTCAGGCCGAGGCCGCGCTTGCCATGGCCATGGCCCGGCGCGAGGCGTTCTTGCATGGTGCCGTGCAGCTGGTGGCGGTCGGTGTGCTGCTGGCCGCCCTGTGGCTGTTTCATCGCGGCGCGGTCACCGGAGCGGTCGCGGTGATGATGCCACTCGCCGTTCTGGCGCTTCTCGAACCCGTCGGGGTCCTCCCGGGCGCGGGGCTCAACCTCGCCCACGCCCGCGCATCGGCGGTGCGGCTGGATGATGGGCTGGCCCGGGTTGGCCCCGACGGCCCGACCCGGGCATCCAGCGATATACCCGACAACGCCGGCGACACGGGTGGGGCGGCATCGGGGCCGGTCGATGTCCAGATCGACGGGCTCACGATCACCCGAGGCGCCGGCGCTCGGGTGGTCGATGACCTTAGCCTTGCCGTCGCCGCCGGCGAGCATCTCGCCATGATTGGCCCCTCGGGCTGTGGCAAATCCACGCTGGCTCTGGCCCTTTCCGGACAAATCCAGCCCGATCAAGGCAAGATCACGCTCGATGGCACACCCATGGCGGATATGCCGGCGGCTCAGCGCATCCACCAGGTGGCCTTTCTGACCCAGCAGACCGAACTATTTAGCGGTTCGTTGCAGGATAATCTGCAAATCGCCAACCCCTCCGCCACCGATGCCGATTTCTGGCGCGTGCTCGAGGCCGTGGCACTGGATGGCTTTGCCCGATCGCTGCCCGAGGGCCTTGATACCTGGGTGGGTGAGTCCGGCACCCGCCTGTCCGGTGGACAGGCCCGCCGTGTGGCACTGGCACGGCTGATGCTCCGCGACCCGTCGCTGGTGATCCTCGACGAGCCCTTCTCGGGTCTGGATGCCGGGACGGCCCGGCACATCGATCAGGCGCTGACCGACTGGCTGGCCAACCGCACGGCGCTGCTGCTGGGCCATGCCGAAACGGCATTGCCGCAGGCCGACCGACTCGTCGAGATGCGGGCCGGACAGGCGCAGCAGACCACGCCGGGATAGGACGGCTGAGCCGGGGTTGGGGTAGGATAGCGGGTCTTGTTCAGTAGAAGAGACCACGCAGAATGGCCCATCATATTGCCCTTATCCCTGGCGACGGCATTGGCAAGGAGGTCACCCCCGCCGGCGTGCGCTGCCTGGAGGCACTGGCCCGGCGCCCGGGACTGGATTTCGAATTCTCCGAGTTTCCCTACTCCTGCGAGTACTACGCCCGCCATGGCCAGATGATGCCGGATGATGGCATCGAGACGTTGCGGCCCCACGATGCCATTCTGCTGGGGGCAGTGGGCTATCCCGGGGTGCCCGATCATGTCTCGCTATGGGGCCTGCTTTTGCCCATCCGTCGGGCATTTCAACAGTACGTCAACCTGCGCCCGGTGCGCCTATTGCGTGGCCTGACCTCGGCGCTGCGTGACCGCGGCCCCGAAGACATCAACTACCTGGTGGTGCGCGAGAACAACGAGGGCGAGTACTCCGACATCGGTGGCCGCCTCTACGACGGCCTACCCGAGGCAATGGCCATCCAGGCCAACGTCATCACCCGCAAGGGCAGCGAGCGAATACTCGACTACGCCTTCCGGACCGCGCAGGCCCGTCCCCGCAAGCAGCTGGCCTATGCCACCAAATCCAACGGCATCAAACACAGCATGCCCTTCTGGGACGAGCAGGTTGCCGCCATGGCCGAACGCTTCGACGATGTGAGTGTCGAGCAGTACCACGTCGACATCCTGGCGGCCAACTTTGTCACCCACCCGGACTGGTTCGACGTGGTGGTGGGCACCAACCTGTTCGGCGACATCCTCTCGGATCTCGGGCCGGCCACGGCGGGCGGCATCGGTGTTGCCCCCTCGGCCAACATCAACCCGGATCCGGCCGTGCCCTCAATGTTCGAGCCCGTCCACGGCTCGGCCCCGGATATCGCCGGAGAAGGTGTTGCCAACCCCATCGCCATGATCTGGTCGGTCGTCATGATGCTCGAAGACCTGGGCGAGCAGTCCGCCGCCGATGACCTGATGGGCGCCATGGAAAATGTCACCCATGAAGGGCGGGTCCTGACCCGCGACCTGGGCGGGACGGCATCGACCAACGCATTCACCGACCGGCTCCTCGCCGAGCTCAAGGGCTGAGTCAGCACAAGGCAGCGCCGCATGAAAATCACCGACATCCGCGAGGCCAGGGCCTCCATCGCCTCGCCCATCGCCAACGCCTACATCGACTTCAGCAAGATGGACGTCTCGGTAGTGGCGATCCACACCGATGTGATCCGCGACGGCGAGCCCGTCGTGGGCTATGGCTTCAACTCCAATGGCCGGTATGCCCAACAGGGCCTGCTGAGGGATCGCTTTATTCCGCGGCTGCGGGATGCAACGGCTGAGATGATCGTCGATGAAACCGGCGAGAACCTGGATCCATTCCGGATCTGGGAGATCCTCATGCAAAACGAAAAGCCCGGCGGCCATGGCGAGCGATCGGTGGCGGTGGGCGTACTCGATATGGCGGTCTGGGACATTGTCGCCAAAATCGAGGCACGCCCCCTGGCGCAGGTCCTGGCAGAGCGCTTTGGTGACGGCAGCACCGATGCGCGTGTCGCCGTCTATGCGGCCGGCGGATACTACTACCCCGATGACGACCTCGAGCGACTGCGAGAGGAAATGCGTGGGTATCTGACGCTTGGTTATACCGCCACCAAGATGAAAATCGGTGGCGTGCCGCTGGCGGACGACCTGCGGCGCATCGACGCCGCGCTCGAGGTGATCGAAAAGCCCGAGTGCCTCGCCGTGGACGCCAACGGGCGTTTTGACGAGGCCACGACACTCGCCTATGCCCGGGGGATGGAGCACTACGGGCTGCGTTGGTTTGAAGAAGCGGGCGACCCGCTCGACTACGAAATACAAAAAGCACTCGGCAAGGCGTACAGCGGGGCCACGGCGACCGGCGAGAATCTGTTTTCGCATCAGGACGTCCGAAACCTCATGCGCTATGCCGGCATGCGAGCCGATCGGGACATCCTGCAGATGGACCCGGTGCTCTCATATGGCCTGGTCGAATATCTGCGCATGCTCGATGAGCTGCGGGCCGCCGGCTTCTCGACGCGCAACTGCATCCCCCACGGGGGCCATCAATTTGCACTCAACATCGCTGCGGGGCTCAAGCTCGGCGGCAATGAAAGCTACCCCCGGGTGTTTGCACCGTTTGGTGGCTTTGCCGATAGCACACCCATCGAGGATGGCCAGGTTCGCATTCCCGACGTGCCGGGTATCGGCTTCGAGGACAAGGCGGCGCTCATGGATACGCTGCGGGCCCATCTCGACTGAGACCGACTGTCGTCTCGGACCATGATCAACGACACCCTTGGCAACCGCGGCATTGTCACCGCACCCCATCATCTGGCCGCCGACGCCGGCCGGGATGTGCTGCGCGACGGCGGAAGCGCCGTCGAGGCCATGGTCGCCGCCGCGGCGGTCATCGCCGTGGTCTACCCCCACATGAACGCCATCGGCGGCGATGGCTTCTGGCTGATCGCCGAACCCGGCCAACCCCCGACCGGGGTGGATGCCTGCGGACCGGCCGCGGCGGCAGCCACGCCGCAGTGGTATCGGCAGCGAGGGATGACCGAGATCCCCGCCCGGGGCGCCGCGGCGGCGCTGACCGTGCCGGGAACGATCGGCGGGTGGATCAAGGCACTCCAATCACCCGGTAGCGGCGCCGGGAGGCTGCCGCTCTGGCGACTGCTCGAGCCGGCGGTTGAGCTGGCCCGGCGGGGCGTGCCCGTCACCCGAGGCCAGGCCAACCTCACGCGGCAGAAACTCGAGGCCCTGGACGTCGCCCCCGGGTTTGCCGAGACGTTTCTTGGACAAACCGCTGCGGCAACCCATGCCGGCGCCTCGCTTGTGCAGCCCGGACTGGCGGATACCCTGGAACACCTGGGCCGGGCGGGGCTGGATGACTTCTATCGCGGCGATGTCGCAAAGACCATGGCCGATGACTTGCAGCGCCTTGGCAGTCCGCTGGTGTTCGAGGACCTGGCCGCGTTCCAGGCCCTCGAGGTCGACCCCTTGAGCCTGAAGATCGGCCATGCGCGGCTCTACAACATGCCACCGCCCACCCAGGGACTGGCCTCGCTGATGATTCTCGGTATCTTCGAGCGGCTTGGGGTGAACACAGGCGAGGGCTTTGCGCACGTCCATGGCCTGGTCGAGGCAACCAAACAAGCCTTTCGGGTGCGGGACGAGGTGGTAACCGATCCGCGCTGGATGTCCCGGCCCGCCGGAGAATGCCTGACAGCGAAGCGGCTCGATGCGGCGGCCAAGGCCATCGATCGCCAGACGGCGGCGCCCTGGCCGTATCCACCGGCGGATGGCGATACGGTCTGGATGGGGGCGGTGGATGCACAGGGCCGGTCGGTGAGCTTTATCCAGTCCATCTACTGGGAATACGGCAGCGGCGTTGTCCTGCCAGGCAGCGGTGTATTGATGCAAAACCGCGGGATGAGCTTTGGCCTCGACGCCAACCACCCCCAGGCGCTGGCCCCGGGACGGCGGCCCTTTCATACCCTCAACCCGGCGATGGCGATCTTTGACGATGGCCGGCGCATGCCCTACGGCACCATGGGCGGCGAGGGTCAGCCCCAGACCCAGGCGGCGATCTTCTCGCGCTACGCCTTCTATGAGATGCCGCTGCAACAGGCGATTTCGGCACCGCGCTGGCTGCTGGGGCGGACCTGGGGCGAGCGCACCACCAGCCTGAAGCTCGAATCGCGCCTGCCCGAGTCATTGATGACAGCTCTGCGGGATGCCGGCCACGAGGTCGAGACCCTGGGTGCATACGACAGCACCATGGGGCATGCCGGGGCCATCGTGGCCCATCCCGACGGCTACCAGGCCGGTGCCGCCGACCCCCGCAGTGATGGTCATGTTGCGGCGGTATAACCGCCATCAAGCCCACTAGCGCTGGCAGGCCGGGCAGTAGACGGTGGCCCGCTGTCCCAGCCGGATTGATTTCAATGCCCGTCCGCATTGATGACAGGCTTCGCCGGCGCGCCCATAGACCGCCAGGGTTTGCTGAAAATAACCCGGCAATCCATCGCTGCGGGCAAAATCACGCAACGTCGTGCCGCCTGCCTCAATGGCCTCGCCAAGCACGGCCTTGATGTCCGTGGCCAGCTGCGCATAACGCTGTTGCGAGACACGCCCGGCCGGGCGCGACGGATGGATGCCCGATCGATGGAGGGCCTCGGCCGCGTAGATGTTGCCGACCCCGACAACCACGTGGCTGTCCATGATCAGGTTCTTGACGGCAACCCGACGGCCCCGACTGATCCGCCAGAGATGACCGCCGTCGAAGGCATCGGACAATGGCTCCGGGCCCAGGCGCTCGAGCAGCGGATGTTCATCGGGTAGTGCCCCGGCCTCATGAAGGCTGCCGAAGCGACGCGGGTCGTTGAAGCGCAGCACCACCCCGCTGTCGAGCACAAAATCCACATGATCATGGGCTGCAACGGGTGTATTGAGCGCAACAACCCGCACATGCCCCGACATCCCCAGATGCAGCAGCAACGAGGCGTCGCCACTCAGCCGAAAGATCAGGTATTTACCGCGGCGCTCGAGGGCGGTGATGTCGCGGCCGGCAACCCGTCCGGCGACGCCGGGATCGACCGGCCAGCGCAGCCGATGATCGCGGATGCGTAGCCCATCCAGTCGCCGGCCGGTGGCATAGGGCAGCAAGCCCCGACGCGTGGTTTCGACCTCGGGCAGCTCAGGCACGGCGGCCTTGACCCGGGCATAAAAAAGCCCGCTCGAGGGCGGGCCTTGTGATCCGCGGTTCCATAGCCGGCACTTACTTGATCTTAGCTTCCTTGTAGATCACGTGCTTGCGAACCACCGGATCGTATTTCTTGAACTCCAGCTTGTGGGGCGTGTTACGGCGGTTTTTGTCCGTTGTGTAGAAATGCCCCGTGCCAGCGGACGAAACGAGCTTGATCTTGTCACGCATGATCTATCCCCTACACCTTTTCGCCGCGGCTGCGCAGATCGGTGACGACCTGCTCGATGCCAACCTTGTCGATAATCCGCATGCCTTTGCTCGAGACCCGCAGGCGGACCCAGCGGCTTTCGCTATCCAGCCAAAAACGATGGTAACGCAGGTTCGGCAAGAACCGACGCCGCGTCTTATTGTTGGCATGCGAGACATTGTTTCCGGTCATCGGCCGCTTGCCGGTGACCTGACAGACCTTGGCCATTGGGGCCTCCCGATATCCATGTACCGATGGCGCAGCGTGATTTGCGCTCAGGAAACCGCGTTTTATACCAGCCTCACCCCGGGGCTGCAAGCATCGAGGACAAAGAGATGGCCGGCCGCCGGGCCTGAGAGTCATCAGCGTCCGTGCTGCCATCCCAGCCGGTCCGGCGACCGACCGGCCTTCACTCAAGCACAACCGGGCAGGGTGGCATATCCCCCATATGCGGGGTATTGCCCGTGCTCGCCCGCGTTTTTCTTGTGGCCCCCCGGCAAAGCCCTTAACCTTTGCAGGTGAACATCGGCCCGAGCGGCCCCATGCCAAATGGACAATGCACCATGACCGATCTCGACCTCGCCGAAGCCAAGGCCAATATGGTGGAGCAACAGCTACGGACCTGGGAGGTGCTCAACGAGCGCATTCTCGACACCCTCGAGCGCGTCCCGCGCGAGCATTATGCACCGGCGAAGTACAGCAATCTGGCGTATGCCGATATGCAGATTCCGCTTGGCCACGGCCAAGTGATGCTCGAGCCCAAGGTGGAGGGCCGTCTGCTCCAGGCGCTTGACCCGCAGCCAACCGAGAAAACCCTCGAGATCGGGACCGGGGCGGGGTATCTCACTCACTGCCTGGCCCAGCTGAGCGCCCATGTCACCAGCGTTGAGCTGTTCCCGGATTTGCGCGAGCAGGCCGAGCACAATCTGCAAAGGGCCGGGGTCGATAACATCCATCTACACACCGGTGATGCGGCTCGGGGCTGGTCCGACGGCCGGCATTACGATGTGATCGCCGTGACCGCCTCGCTGCCGGAGATGCACCCGGGCTTTCACCAATCGTTGTCCATGGGCGGGCGGCTTTTCTTGATCGTCGGCCAGCCGCCGATCATGGAAGCCGTGCTCATCACCCGGGTCGGCGAAGACCAATGGGCAACCGAGAGCCTTTTCGACACCAGTGCCCCGGCGCTGGTTGGCGCTCCCGTCAGCCAGCCCTTTGATTTTTGATCTGTCGGCACCCACCGACCAACCTGACAGGATGCTCACCATGAGATGCCTCCGGTCCCTGGCAACAGTCGTGCCCGTCGCCTTTGCTGCCGGCATTGCAGCCAATACGGCCGCCGCCACCGATTTGATCTCGGTCTACGAACAGGCCCGCGAAAGCGACCCGGTTTTCCAGCAGGCCATTGCCGATCGCAAAGCCGTCGAAGAATCTCTGCCCCAGGCCCGGGCGGCGTTGCGACCGGAGGTCAACCTGGATACCACCGCCTCGTTCATCGACGCGCAGAGCAACCTCAGCGGACCCGAGGTCAGCGATGATTACCGGCAGCTGAGCTACGGTGTCACATTGACCCAGCCCATCTACCGCTATGCCACCGCCAGCGCCGTCGACCAGGCGGACGCTCGCGTGGCCCAGGCCCGAGCCCGCTATGCCGCCGCCGAGCAGGCACTGGCCCTGCGGGTGGCCGAGCGCTATTTTGCCGTGCTGGATGCCCGGGCCGGGCTTGAAGCCGCCCGGGCCAGCCTCGAGGCCATCAACCGCCAGCTCGAGCAGGCCGAGCAGCGCTTTGCCGTCGGCGTCATCCCCCGCACCGATGTTGAAGAGGCCCGCGCCCAGGCCGATCTGGCCGAGGCCGAGCGGCTCCAGGCCAAGGACCGCCTCGAGAACCAACGCGAGGCCCTGCGCGAGCTCATCGGCCGCAGCCCGGCGACCCTCGCCGCAGTGCGCGAAGGCATCCGCCTCGAGCCGCCCAAGCCGGCCGATCCCGGCACCTGGCGCCAGCGGGCCCGCAGCGGCAACAGCGAACTGGCCGCGGCACGCTTTGCCGCCGAGGCCGCCATGTCCAATATCGAGGTCCAACGGGGTGACCGGCGTCCGACCGTCGATCTGGTCGCCGGCTTCGACGGCATCGAGCAATACGATCGGCTGGGCAGCGACCGCGACTCGGATGAGTTAAGTGCCAGCCTGCAGCTTAATCTGCCGCTCTATCAGGGCGGTGGCACCAGCGCCGCCATCCGCCAGGCCCAGTTTCGCTACACCGAAGCCCGCGAGGCGCTTGAAGAGATCCGCCGGCGCGTAGCCAGCGATGCCGCCAATGCTTACCGCGGGGTATTAACCGCGCTGCGCCGTGTTGAAGCCCTCGACCAGGCCCGCACCTCAACCCAGGCAGCGCTGGATGCCACCCGCGCAGGCTTCGAGGTCGGCACCCGGACCATCGTGGATGTCCTCGATGCCGAGCGCGAGCGGTTCAACGCCGAGCGGGACTTTCAACAGGCGCGTCATGCCTATCTGCTCAACACCCTCGAACTGAAAGCCGCCGCCGGGGCGCTGGCGCTGGCGGATCTCGAGCAGATCGACGCCCTGCTCACCGACGAATCCTAAGGCAAAAGCGGCGCGACCCAGTCCATCGTCCGCTTGCAGGCGCCGCCGTGGGCGGCCGCCACCGATTGCGCGGCCTGTCCCATCCGCCGGGCGAGCGCCGGTTCGTTGAAAAGCGCGGTCAGTGCATCGGCAAGTTCATGGAGATCCATGACCCGGCGGCGCCCGCCCGCCTCGGCGAGGAGTTTATCCACCTCGACCACATTGCGCACATGGGGCCCCATCAGCACCGGCAGGCCAAGCAGCGCCGGCTCGAGCGGGTTGTGGCCGCCGACCGGGACCAGGCTCCCCCCCACAAAGGCCACATCGGCGGCGGCCAGAAAGACCGGCAACTCCCCCAGGGTATCGCCCACGAAAACCCGGGTGGTGGCACTAGGGTTCTCACCGCTGGATCGCGTCGTCCACTGCCAGTCCGCAGCCTGCGCTGCGGCTGACGGTGGCAAAGACACCCGATCGGGGTGCCGGGGCACGAGGATGAGCAAGGCCTGGGGGTGGGCCTGCAACAAACGCTCATGGGCGGTGAGGATGGGCGCGATCTCATCACTGCGGGCACTGGCCGCCACCCAGACGGGTCGTTTTTGCCCGAGCATCTCGCGCAGGCGATGGCCCGCTGCCACCTGTGCCTCATCCAGGGTCTGATCAAACTTCAGGTTGCCGGTTGTCCGGATACGTTGTGCCGGCACCCCCAGCGTTGCCAGACGCCGGGCGTCATCCGGGGACTGCGCTGCGACCCGCCGGACGCCGCCCAGAGCGGCGGGGATCAACGCCCCCAGGCGTTGGTAGCGGTGCAGGCTTGGTTCGCTGAGCCGGGCATTGACCAGCGCCACGGGGATTCCAGCCTTTTGTAACGCCAGCAATCGATTGGGCCAGAGCTCGAGCTCGACCATGACCGCTGCCACCGGCCTCAACGTGGATAAAAACCGCGCCACCACCCCGGGGCTGTCCAGCGGCGCCAGCGTGACGCCGGCCACGGGCAGGTCAAGCTGCTCGACGGTCTGTCGGCCGGTGGTGGTATTGGTGGTGAGATGGATGGATCGACCGGCGGCGGCCATCGCCCGCACCAGCGGGGCAACGGCCCGGACCTCGCCCACCGAGGCGGCGTGGACCCAGACCACCGGCCCGCCGCTCACCTCGCCGGGCCGCCCCAGCCGCTCGGCAAGCCCGGCGCGGCCGGCTTTATCCCGCTGACCCTGCCAGTACAGACGCGCCAACACCGCGGGCAGGGCCAGCCGACTGAGGGCCCGGTAGACAAGCGGTGTCATCACACCAGCCGCTCCGCCGGTGGCGTGTCCATCAGCGCATCCAGCCGATCGCAGACTGACTGAGTGGTAATCAACGACATGGCCTTTGGATCGCGGACCCGGCGGCCCCAGCGCAGGGCCTCGACGGGCCGGCCAAAGGCCTGTTCAACCGCCTGGGGATAGGCATTGACCACCCAATGGCGGCCAAGGACAGGGCCGGTACGCTGGGGGTTGGAAGTCGCGTACAGGCCGATGACCGGTGTCCCGGCCGCCACCGCCATGTGGACGGGCCCGGAATCCGGTGCCAATACCACGGTGGATTGCTGAATGAGGGCAAAGAGGGTTTTTAGATCGGTCTGTCCGGTGGCATTGATGACCGGCCTGGGCGAGAGCCTATCCTGCAGGGTCCGGCCATAGTGGTGATCGCGAGGATTGTCGGTGCCGGTGATCAACACCTGCATCCCGTGGTACTCGATGGCATGCCGGGCCACCTCTGCATAATGCGTCACCGGCCAGTCACGGTAATTGCGAAAGCGCTGCGAGCTACAGGGACTGATCAAAAGCGTCGGCGCTGCGGCATCACCCCGCCAGGCCCCGGCCCGAGCACTCGCCCATTCCGGCACCGGCACATCCCAGCGCATCTCGCGCTCGGCAATGCCCAACGCATTGGCAAAGCCGAAGAACCCGTCGATGACATGACCGCGCGGCTGGGCGGAGATGCGCTCGTTGATGAAAAACCCATGTCCATCCCGGGACCGGGACCGGTCAAAGCCGATGCGCCGGCGGGCATTGACAGCCCGTGAGGCCAGCCCCGCCCGCAAGGCCACCTGCATGAGCAAAAGCGCATCAAAATCGCGCCCTTTCAATTGCCGGCGCAGGCCACCGGCCCCCGATCGCTTGTCATGGGTGATAACCTCCACCCCATTCAGATCGCCCAGCAGGGCCGATTCGGCTCGGCCCATGACCCAGGTGATCTTGCTTTGCGGGCAAAACCGCTGAAGGGTACGCACCATGGGCACCAGATTGCAGCAATCCCCAATGGCCGAGAGGCGCATCAGGCAGATCCGTTGCGGCGCTGATTGGCTTGGCATGGTCGTCTGATGCCCCATTTGACCGTCCAACAACACGGAAATCGCTACTTTATCAGCCCCACCGCGGTGACGTCGGACCGGGTCGATGCGCTTGCCTTTGACCCCGACCAGCTGGCCGCCGCCGGGCGCATCGACGGCGAAGCCCAGGGGCGGTCGAAAGTGTGGTTTTTTCGCTGGCAGCAAACCCCCATGGCGCTTCGTCACTACCAGCGTGGCGGCCTGCCGGCGCGCTTTAGCCGCGACCGCTATCTGTGGCGCGGCATCGAAAACACCCGGGTGTGGCGCGAACTGCGAATCACCGATGCGCTGTATCGGCACGGACTGCCCGTGCCCCCGCCAGTGGCTGGCCGGGTGATCCGCCGGGGGCTTTTCTACACCGCTGATCTCATCACCCAGCGGCTCTCCGGCACCCGACCTTTGAGTGACCGGGTGCTGGCGAGAGACCCGGCGGGCGATGGCCTTTGGCAGGCCATCGGCAAGACGCTGCGCCGCTTTCACGATGCCGGCGCCGGCCATGCCGATTTGAACGTGCGCAACATCCTCATCGGCGAGGCCAACACCATCTGGTTGATCGACTGGGATCAGGGCCGGCTGAATGCCGATTTGGCCTTCCAGGCACGCAGCCTGCAACGCCTCTGGCGATCCATCCAGAAAGAGCCCGCCCTGGCCGCGGCGGCCGCCTCGGGCTGGCCGGCGTTGATGGCGGCCTATAAAGCGCCGCGCTGAATCCGCTCGACAAGCGCGCTGGTGGACTCACCTTCGACAAAATCCAGCACCCGCACCTCGCCACCGGCGGCGGTCACCGCCTCATACCCGGCAATGGCCTCGGGCGCATAGTCGCCGCCTTTGACCAGCACATCGGGCAGGATCTCGCCAATCAACGCCGCCGGGGTGTCTTCGGCAAACGGCACCACCCAGTCCACCGAGCCCAGCGCGGCGAGGACGCTCATACGCTGGGCAAGCGGCATGACGGGACGCGACTCGCCCTTCAATCGCCGCACCGAGGCATCATCATTCACTGCCACCACCAGCCGATCACCCAGCGCCCGGGCCTGGGCCAGGTAATGGACATGCCCGGCATGCAAAAGATCAAAGCAGCCGTTGGTCATGACGATCCGCTCACCGCGTGCCCGCACCGGCGCCAACAACGCCTTGAGCGCGTTGCGATCGACAATCTGCTCATCGGCCCGGGAGACACCGGCGGCGGCCTCCAGCTCGGAGATGGTGACCGAGGCGGTGCCGACCTTGGCCACCACCAGCGAAGCGGCCAGGTTGGCGACCGCCGTGGCATGGGCCAGATCCGAGCCGCTGGCAAGGACCGCCCCCAGCAGGGCGATCACCGTATCGCCGGCGCCGGTGACATCGAAGACCTCGCGGGCATGGGCAGGCAGATGCAGCGCCGGGGCCTGCCGCCGCGCCAGGGTCATTCCGTCTTCGCCGCGGGTGATCAAAAGCCCCTCAAGGTCGAGGCCCTCGATCATGGGTCGAGCAGCCTCGGCCAGTGCCTCGCCTCCACCACTTGCCGACTCCGGGGGCGCCGGCGATGCGCCATGACCTGACCCGCGCCCCTGCATCTGCCAGAACTCCGGCAGATTGGGGGTTAAAAGCGTCGCACCGGCGTAGCGCTGCCAGTCCGTGCCTTTGGGATCCACCAGCACCGGCTTGCCCGCGGCACGGGCCTGGTGGATGAGTGCCGCCACCTGCGAGAGCGTCCCCTTGGCATAGTCCGAGACGATCACCACATCGGCGTGGGCCAGTGCCTCGTCATATCGGGGGCTCAGGCCGGCGGCCTCGGCCTCGGTAAAGGGCCGCTCAAAATCGAGCCGCATCAACTGCTGGCGCTGGCTCATCACCCGCAGCTTGCAGATCGTCGGGTGGGTCGCCACAAAAGCGAGCATCGGCACCACACCCCCGGCCCGCAGCTGCTCGGTGAGCAGGCGTCCGTGGTCGTCATCACCGGCAAGCCCCACCAGGTAGGTCTCAACCCCCAGCGCGGCCAGGTTCATGGCCACATTGGCCGCTCCACCCGGGCGAAGGTCCTCCTCATCCACCCGCATGACCGGCACCGGCGCCTCGGGCGAGATCCGCCCGGTCGGGCCCTGCCAGTAACGATCGAGCATGACATCGCCCACCACCAGCACGCGGGCGTTTTCAAGATCAGGGATTTCGAGCTGCATCGGACCCTCGGGCCATTGCTTTTGTGGAATAATGAAAGAAGTTTAGCAGCCCGCTATTGCCATCACGTGCCTCAGCCACCAGCAAGTGCCCCAACAAGTGCCCGACCCCCAGACCCGACCCGCCTATCACCCCCATAACACCGGCCAGTGGTTGATGATCGCGATGCTGTGGTTGATCGGCCGGTTGCCGCCACGGCTGGCCCTGGCCATCGGTGATGCCGCCGGCCGTCTTCTGCCGCGCCTCTCGCGCCGTCGCCGGGGGATTGCGCTTCGCAACATTCAGTTGTGCATGCCCGAGCTCGGCCCCGATGCGCGTGAGGCGCTGATGCGCGAAAACCTCCGGTACATGGGCCGGGCCGGTGCCGAGACCGCGCTCGCCTGGTTCGGGGGCGAGGCGGTGGATCGCATGCCCTGCCAGGTGCATGGGCTTGAGAACCTGGCCGCCGCGCAGCGCGATGGCCACCCGGTCATTCTGCTATCCGGCCATTTTCTCTGCGTAGAGCTGGCCGCTCGGCTGATCGGCCCACAACTGGACATGGCGGTGATCTACAAACCGCTGCGCAAAAAGCCGCTCATGGACCGGGCCATGCTTCGCAGCCGCCGGCGCACCCTGGTGGATGCCCTGTCGCGCAGTGACCTGCGCGGCATCGTGCGGACACTCAAGCACGGCACACCGGTGTGGTATGCCGGCGATCAGGATTATGGCGTGGCCAACAGCGTCTTTGTGCCGTTCATGGGCGTGCCGGCGGCCACCATCACCGGCCTCACCCGGCTGGCGCGACTCAGCAAGGCCCGTGTGGTGCCGCTTTTCTTCCATGCCAACGCCCGTGGCGATGGCTACGAGGTCACACTGGAACCGCCACTGGAAGGCTTCCCCACCGGTTCGGATACACTGGATGCGCAGTGGATGAACGCGGTGATCGAACGGGGCATTCGCGCGCATCCGGCGCAGTATCTGTGGGTGCATCGGCGCTTCAAGCACCCACCGCCCGGCGAGCGGCCGGCTTATCGCAACTCGCTGCAAAAGCACTACAACCGTGTGGAGGGCGCGCCATGGTGAAAACAGTAGACAACCCCCAGAGCATCCTGGTGATCGGGCCGGCCTGGGTCGGCGACATGGTCATGGCCCAGGCGCTTTTCAAAGCCCTGCGAGAACGTCACCCCGAGGTGGCCATCGATGTGGTCGCGCCCGACTGGAGCGGTCCATTGCTGGCGCGCATGCCCGAGGTCCGCGAGACCATCGGGCTGCCGGTCGCCCACGGTGAACTGGGGCTTCGCACCCGATGGCGCATCGCCCGCTCGCTGCGCCAGAAAGGCTACGACCAGGCCATCGTCCTGCCGCGGTCGGCCAAGGCGGCGTTGCTGCCCTGGTTTGCCGGTATCCCGGTGCGCACCGGTTACCGTGGCGAACACCGCTACGCGATCCTCAACGATATCCGGCCACTGGACGAGGAGGCGGTCTACCGCACCGTCGATCGTTATGTCGGACTGGCCCTGCCCCGGGGCGAGGCAATGATGCAGCCGCAGAACCGGTCGCGGACCGAGGCGGGGGACGATGCGGATCAGTCATCGGCCTCGACCGATCTGGTCCCGGTCAGCCGCGTCCCCAACCCCCGGCTGACGAGCACCCTCGAGCAGCAGGCAACCGCCATTCGGGCGCTGGGGCTGGACAAACCCCGTCAGCCCGCGGCCGACCAGCCCGGCGACCGGGGCATCCGGCCGCTGGCTCGCCAGGCCACCGACGAGGACAACACGGACAAACCGGTGCTGAGTCTCTGCCCCGGCGCCGAATATGGCCCCGCCAAGCGATGGCCGGCCGCCTACTTTGCCGCGCTGGCCCGTGCCTACCTGGATAAAGGCTGGCGGGTCTGGCTGATCGGCTCGCCCAACGACCAATCCATCGCCGCGCAGATCACCCAGCAGGCGCCCAGCGTCGAAGACCTGACCGGACAGACGGAGCTGGCACAGGCCATCGATCTGCTGGCCGCCAGCCGCGCGGTGGTCACCAACGACTCCGGGCTGATGCATGTCGCCGCGGCCACCGGCACGCCGCTGGTGGCGCTATACGGCTCATCGGATCCGCAATATACTCCACCGCTGAGCGATCAGGCCCGGATCCTGTACCGGGGCCTTTCCTGCAGTCCCTGTTTCGAGCGGGAGTGCCCGCTTGAGCATCTGGACTGTCTGCGGGGGATCACCCCGACGGAAGTCTCGGACGCGCTCACTCAGCTAGACACCGTAGCTCTTTAAGACGCACGTTCATCGATATGCAGAGTTCTCACTGGTAATGGCCGAAAATCCGAAAGTTCTCATCGCCGGCAATAAAGGTCATATCACCGAGACCCAAATGATTATTGGACTGCGGCGAAAAGGGCTTGACATTCATGCTGCCTACAATTCGGACTCGGAACAGCTAGCAACATTAGAGGCTGCCGGCATCCCTACGCGAGCGCTCAATTTAAAACGCGGCTTAGATGTCCCCAACATCCTACGCATACGTAGATGGATGAGGCACGAAGGCTTTAACATTCTTCATGGACTGTCAAACCAGGCTACGACGAATTTTCTCTGGGCAAGCTATGGACAAAAAAACAAAGTCATAGCGTATCGCGGTGCAACAGGCCACGTCTCCCGCTATGATCCCACGTGTTATCTGAAGTGGCTCAACCCGAATCTTGACAAAATCATTTGTGTCTCCAATGCGGTTTCGACGGATTTAGTCGAGAACGGCGTCCCGGCTCACAAAGTGATAACAATTTACAAGGGACACGACCTGTCCTGGTACACCGGTGACCACACAGCTACCGCTGGCCAAGAGATCCGCGAGTTATTCAACATCCCTGACAATGTCACAATCATTGGCATGATCGCTAACATGCGCCGCGTTAAAGGCGCTGATGTTCTGCTTCGCGCAATGAAGCATCTCCCACCCTCAGTCCACGCAGTGTTAATCGGTGAGGTCCGCGACCCACAAATAACAAATCTTGCGTCTACTCACGCACTGCGCGGCCGTGTGCATTTGACCGGGTACCGTGACGATGCCGCCTATCTCCTCCCGGCGCTTTACCTCAATGTGGCGCCCTCCCGAGGACGAGAAGGCCTCACTCGGGCCGTCATCGAAGGCATGGCTCAGGGTATCCCTGCGATCGTAACTGACGCTGGCGGTCTCCCAGAATTAATAACGAGTGGAGAGACCGGATTCGTTGTGCCTAAAGACGATCCTATCCAGCTCGCAGAAAAGATCGAGAAATTAGTTGAACACCCAGATTGGAGAGACCAAATGGCCCTCGCCTGCAAAAAAAGAGTTTTCTCTCATTTTAACGTCAATACCACAATATCGCAGACTGCGGCTTGCTACCACGCCGTCCTGAGTCAGTAACCACCCATGCGTCTCCCGAATTCTCAAATACATGTTATAAGTCTACAATGGGCCACGTACCGTCGTCATAAAACCAGCGCGCAGATGAATGCCGCCAATCTAGAATTTCAATATTTTAACGCAATCAGCGCAAATCAGCTGTCTGAGGAATATTGGAACGCCTTCAATGAAAAGAAATTCCTTCTTTGTAACGGACGTCGCCACCATATTAACGAGATTGCTTGTTTTTCAAGTCATCGAGAGCTTTGGCGTATTTGCGCATCTGGGAAAGAAAATTTTTTCATATTTGAAGATGACTTCGTATTCTTGGATCACCCAGCGGAGACTCTCACAAAAGTTGCTCAGCTTCCAGGGTCTTTCGGTTTCGTTCGACTTGAGGGCACAAGACCGAAACCCGCTAAACGCGTTCCCACCAATTCGGATTTAGAGGTCATCAGATACTATAAGGTGCCACAACGCACAACCGGCTATCGCCTCACGCCCAAAGCGGCAGAAAACCTATTAAGAAAAAGCCGATCTATGTATCTCCCAGTGGACGTCTTTATTCGGAATATCCACATCCACAAAGTCCAAATCTATGGCCTAAAAGACCCTGCTATAACGTACTCCACAAAAATCGTGACGAGCGAAATCGGTGATCGCGGCAATCTGCCCCGACCTAAATGGGCCAAAATAACCCGAGCTGCTTACCGAACACTTGGTGCTCTACGTAACGGACTGCAACAAATTTCGACGGCGATTACGATGCATGAAAAACGAAGCCGATCGGATCGATGCACTTAAAAGGGCGATTTCCACGTACCCACCGAGAAATTCGGTACGTCCTTTCGGCATCTCCCCCCGCCTCGCTCAACGAAGCACCAAAGCGTCGACTTTCAGGCTTAGTGAAGTGGACCCCGGTTTTCGGACCAGGTGAGAAGTAAAGATTCGGAGGCTATCCTCGGCCCATTGCAGAGGAGCCTTCACCATGACCCGAGGACGAGGCAAACGGCTCAGTCCGGACTTCAAGGCC
>NZ_JBAKFM010000005.1:0-37274 GCF_040838495.1 Spiribacter pallidus
GAACAACTGCTCGCCGTTTTTGCCCCGCAGATCATCAACCTCAATGCCGACCAGCTTAAAGTCGTCAATGAACGACTGCATGCCAGATTTAGCATCTTCAGCACGATCTGAAAGCGTGCCGAATACATCAGCAATGTCGGCAGAGTCTGCCCCAAACTGAGCAAAAGTAAACCGAAGCCGCTGGAACTCTTCTGTTGTGACAGAGATTGCCCTTGCTTGTCTCTCTATGTTTTGTGCAGAAGACAGTGCGGCGTTAGCGAATTGCACAACCTCTCGAACAGATAGCGCTGCACCAAGAGCCGTTACAGCCCGAGTAGCAAGTTTGGTAGCACGCTCCATGCCGCCTACTTGGCGGGTCGTGTTATCTACTTGCTCGCCAAAGTTGGATACTGACCGCCCTGACTTGCCGGCTTGGTCACCTAGTCCGCCAAGGTCTTTCTTTGCCTTGTTTACTTCTCTAGTATCAGCTTTGAAAGCAATACTATAGACATCAGTCATTAGACTTTCCCCGGTACTTGCTATGCGCACGGAAGGCGCTTAGTATTTTATCTGAGACCTTCTGCCGGTCGTATTCTTCGTTGCTGTATGGGGGTGGTGCATCTCTGTCAGTAGAAGATGCGTACTGTGAACAGTATTCGTTAGATAACATCTTCAAGAATCTGGACTCTTCCCAAGTAGGGATAACGCCTGTCATCTTCGCCCACGATTCAATCTCTTGGTAACTTAGTGGTGTAGGCCCGCTGAAGCCCTGCTCGCAAAAACCTAACTCTGTTATCCAGTCTAGGATGTGTTTGTCTGTCTCAACCTCTGGCAGTGCTAGTAACTCGCTTTCTCTTTCCTTGAGTATCTGCCACCGAGACTTGCGCGGCTCGTTCTTACTTTTAGTCTCTGGCGCAGCATGCAGCCACGCCAGATGACGTACATAGAGCCTCAGCGTTTCTATGCTTTTGGGGCGTAATTCTCCAGATTATTCACAAAACTGATAACCTGCTGCCCGATCCAGTCCTGATCCATGTATAGCTGGACAGCGTTTTCTTGGGTGAACTTTAAGGGCTCGCCCTCGACCTCAATGTTTTTGCTCCAGCCTTTAGTCAGAGCCGCAAGAAACTCAGCGCCAAGACGCCGGCTTTCCTCGTTGTTTAGTTTCTTCTTATTGCTCTTTCGCTCACGATCAGCAAGGGCATTCCGTGCTGCCGTGCTTTGAATCCCGTAGAGGTAAAAGTCAAGCGTGTTACCCTCTTCATCAAATAGAGTCTCTCCAGTGAAGGGGTCAGTAAGGTGCATCGTCTGCGCCTTGTCTGATGCAACTGTAGTGTTGAACTTGGTAATATCCACAGTGATATCTCCTAATGCGTCCCTAAAAAAGTAAAGGCAGCGGGGCCGTAGCCCCGCTTATAGTCGAGGCTTTACGATGCAGCCTCTTCAATGATATCCTCGGTGATCCCGAGGGTTACACTTGCAGTCGTGATCTGATCAACACTACCGACGTTGGTGGTGTAAGACATTACCTGTGCAGTGAAATACAGCACCGTGCCGTCCTGTAGAGTTACCTTGATTGACTGGCTTTCATCGCTGTCAAGTGCGGTCTGCAAGATGGTCTGACCAGCCTCTCCGGGCACACGGGCCACGGTCATGCTGACGTTTCCATCGTTGTATGAGCCTTTGCGCTTAACAGTCCGACGATCGCCCAACGGATTGAAGGTGACTTCTGCGTACTCCCGACCAAACTCCCCAAGGTCGGAGACTTCACCAATCTCGGTGAAAGAAAGTGCCTCAAATCCAGTTGCGTCGTAACTTGCAGGTAGGTTATTGCTAATCTCAATCGTTGTGCCTGCGCTAGTGAATGCTCCACTTGCTGCCATCGTCTAACTCCTTATGTTGGGGCGACTTCAAAGATGTCGTTAGTAATGCCGATGGTGACGCTGGCAGTCGTGATCTGGTCGACTGAGCCGACGTTAGTCGTGTAACTCATGACCTGACCAGCGAAGTACAGATGCGTACCGTCCTGCAATTCGACATCAAAGTAGTAGCTTGCGTCATCGTCTAGCGCGGTCTGTAGTACAGCCTGTCCACTGTCAGACGTGACACGTGCAACAGTCATCGACACGTTGCCGTCGTTGTAGCTGCCCTTACGCTTGACTGTGCGACGATCACCAAGTGGGTTGAAGGTTACCTCGGCATACTCACGACCGAACTCGCCTAGATCGCTAACCTCGCCAATCTCTGTGTAGGTGAGGCTGGGGAGGCCGTCAGTGGTGTTGTCGTCGTAAGTAGTCGGGGCAGTGGCCGTGACACTGATTTTAGTGCCTGCTGATGTAAATGCTCCACTTGCCATAGTAGATTCCTCTTATCGAATATCCGGGTTTTGCCTTGCGGCTTTTTTGATTTCTTGCTGGGCTTCTCTCAGAGTTACCCTTACCATCCCTCTGGGTGCTTGCGTTGACCATCCGTCGTATTCAAGCCTGCGGATATATGGCAGATTGTTCGTTAGGTAGAACACATTACCCGGAACTTGATTCAAGATAGCCAACACCCTGTTTACTGATTCGTCAGCAGTTGCTTCGGTGCTTTCGTTGCTAGGTTCACCGAAAGAAGGAAACCAGTTGTTTCTTGCCCGACCCCCGACGTATCCGGGTGGTGGTGCCGAATCCCACAGGTCAGGGTTGCCTACGGGAGTTCTTTCTACAATCTTTTGTGACAGCTTCAAGACCGTCTTTTTTGCGATGTTATCAATACCCTCGTTGTACTCAGGGATATTCTTGATAAAATCGTTTAAGTCCGCCATCAATCAATAACTCGCCAGTTGATGCTGACAGGAATCTCAAATGTATCTTCAGTTACTACAGCAGGGGCTACGTTAATTGACTCGATAGTTACATCGCCGATCTTTGTCACTCTGAAATGCGACATCACAGCGTCTGCCAGATTTTCTGCCTCGCCCGCTCCTTGTGATGATTCTGCAACGACAGTTACCTGATACGCGCCCGGAACATCTTGCGCATAATTGAAGGTGTACACTTCACCGTTGGCGGGCAAGTTGTTTACTCGCAAGTATGTCTCTGCTGGTGCGGTGAAGGGCACGTTCGGCCAAGCAATTTGAGGCGCGTTGGGCAGCGTCACTAGGTGACCATCCAGCGCTGCGCTAACATCTCTTATGCTGTACATTGCTACTGCCTCGCCTGTGCTTCTGTGTACACCAGCGTATCGGCTGGGTAGAGTGGGTTAGTATTGACGATGCGCCACGTGCTACCCTCTCGATCTACCTCGTCCCCTACTTTGACCTCTCCGCTAATTAACAGCCGTGCATCGCCTTCTTGGATCAAAGAGCCATCTATCTCGTCTTTGTTAAAAGAAAGCCAAACAACGGCCGCTGTGAAGGTCTCAGTGGTATTTGTGGTCGTCCCTGTCGATGGGTCGAATCCTGTGTTAGTCTCTCGCGTGAAAGTGCGGGTCACCCCGAACTTGTCTAGCAAGTTGTCTGCTGTTGATTTAGTTTTGATGTAATCAAACTTCGCCATTTTTAACCACGGCTCACAGTGACGATGTTAGTGCTGGCGCTACTACCGGCTAGATACTTACGCAGCTTTAAGCGAACCATAGGATCAAAGCTGCGGTTAGATGCCCCGTCCTGATATTCTACCGATAGCACATCTACACGCTCTGCTTTGATGCCGGGTGTAACAGTAGCGAAAGGGCTGTTGCCTTGGTCAATAGCAATGGCAACCTGATACTCAGCATCAATCATGCCTTGTGGCACTACGCTGTCGTCTAGCTCTACACCATCAACGTAAGCATTCTTGCGCGGCCACTGCTCTGCCTGATCGTCAACAGTCTTCTGACCGATATAGTCAAGGGATTCAATATAGTCATGCGCTAGTGCAAGCAGTTCTGCTGCTGTGCCGCTGATCGTGATACCGCGCTCAGAGGCGTAAGTTGTTAGACCTGGTGTTGTTCCGTATGCCATCTATTAGCCCCTATACCCTGATGCTCGGATTGCTCGACCCTGCCGCTCTGCTCTAGCCTTAGCGCCTCGACCGACGTAGCAAGTCCCCGACTGGCCCCATTTATAGCCTCGGCGTCCGTTCTTCTGGCAACGCTGTACTGGCATCAGTCATCTCCTACTGGACTTGGCCCTTCTTCTCGACTTGTTTTGCCGTTGCAGTGCCAGTCTGCACGGGCAAGATCGTTAGGGCTCAGATCGCGCCCTGATTTGATTCCTGATGATCTGGCGCAGTAGTTATCGCCTGCTGGCGTTCCAGGCTGCACTACTTCTCCAGCCTGACCGAAGTTAATTCTGTTGCCATCGGAAGTGACAGCTGCTTTCTTCTTTCCTGCTGCGTTGGAGTCAACGATGTCTACAATACGTCCCTTGATTCGATACCGCTTTCCTACTTCTAGTGGCATTAGAGTTCTTCCCACCTTGCTCGGAATACGCCTCTGGCATCAGAATTCCCTGTGCTTTCAAGACGAATGTAGAATGTACCAGGGGCGAAGCCTAGAGGACGCTCTTCCGTCGCTGTCACTGCTCTTGCCTGAGTAGCAGGGCTTCCAGAGACTAGCAGCAAGATGTCGCTGATTGTGCCGCCTGTGTGCGTCCCGCCGTTCTGCATTGTGATGCTGGACTCATTCTCTGGCGCTACGCTGGTGCGGTTGGTGCGGAAGATCGGCAGGTTCTCTGTGAAATCGTCTCCGTCTGTACCGCCTGTTACTAACTCGACTCTTAGTGCGCCCAAGACAAGAGATGCGCTAAAGACTTCGACAATGGTATCCTTTGTTGCAACTACCTTGATTGTCTCGGTAACGCCCGGAGCAATGTCAAATTCTTTGAATACTCGAAACTCCCGAGACTCAAAGAAGGAGGTCTTGCCAAAATCATACTTAATCCGCCGTGTGCCCAGCTTATTGCTGGTAAGCAGATCGCTAGGCCCAAATTGATCGACGGTATAAGTCACGACTCGTTAGATTCCTTTCGATCCTTTCGTCTTTGCTGTAGGTAGTACGTCCGAAACGCTAGGCTCCCCGGTCTCGCGAACGTCCTCAGTCCGGGTAGTGCGGCGTCGTCCTTTACCTTTGGATTCTGCTTTGGCATTCTTAATTGCCTCTCGCTGTGCGCGTTTTACACGCTGTAGAGTTTCAAAATCTACTGGCTTGTTTGGCTCTAAGCCATCTTTATTCGCCATCCGTAAAACTCCTGCAAGTTAAGGCTTACCCCCTCCGAAGAGGGGGCTTGCCAACTGGATCACCGCCTTTAGTTGGTGATGAGAAATGCGAGCGGGATGTTCTTGCGCTCGATCACACGGTCGATGTTGTCAGCATTTGCCAGTTCGGCCTGAGTGAAGGAAACGCCAGAAGGAGTACCCGTAGCCTTGAAACCGAAGGGATGCAGAATCCAAGTGTTACGCACCCACAGGGTCTCGATGCCGCCACCGTCGCCCTGATCGGCATAACGCTCGATCTCAACAGGAACCTCGGGGTTGCCCACGCCATAACCGAAAGCACCAGCGCCGAAGAGTACTGAGGTGTACTTGAAGCCGTCGGTGCTGCCTGCCTCGACGTTCATACCATCGTCTACGATGACGCGAAGGCCAAGATAGGTTGGGATGACAAGATTACCCTCGGAATCAGGGATAAAGTCGATGTCATCGTTCTTGACCATCTGTGCATAAACAGCACTGTGGACAGCGATAGCACTTAGCTCGTCATACCGATCACCAAGGGTATTGGTTGCCTCTACGAAGGCGTCACGGTTAAACAGCGTGCCAGCATCCTGGTTAGCGATAGCATCGGCAGCTACGTCAACAACCATGTCGCCGCCATCGTTAGCCACGTTGTCGGCAATGATGCCGTTCGTGGTAGCGATGAGACGACGCTGCCACTGACGCTCGAAATAGCGATCCGTACGGTTACGAACCTGATCAATGGCGCGAGCGCCAAGAGCAAGCTCGGAAGCCAGATCAGCAGCCTGCCACCCCTGGTTGACAAAAGCCTTACGAGCGACCTGCTCACCCTGTACAACCTTCTGAGGCGTAGCAGTTGAGCTAGGATCGTCGCTGCTGTAGTTGACCTCTACGCTGCCGTCAAGGTCTTTCCAGAAAGGAAGCTCGGCAACCTTGCCAGCGGAGCCTGCAAGCTCGTCAAGAAGTGCGTTACGGGTAACAACACCGCTGTCGAAGAAAGCCGTCTTCTCTGGGCCGTTGACCGGAGGAAGGTCGCGGAATACTGTGACATCAATGATGTCGCTTAGACGTGTAGTAGCCATGTTAGATTTCTCCTAATTATTTACTGGCCGTAATACTCATTTCGTAGGCGCTGGTATTCACTCGGGTCTTCTGCCCGTAGTTGTGAAAGTTCTGCGCCTGTCATCTCTGCGAATGATTTATTGCTTACGGCCCCGCCGTTCTGTGAACCAGAGGCTCCGCCTCCAGTTGCGCCGCTTCCATCTGCAAGAAACGGGTATTTCTCTTTCAGGTGCTCGACTAGCTTTTCTCGATCCACGGGAACGCCACCTAGTTCAAAGCTGACTGAATCATCGTTATAGGTTGCGTACTGCATGGCTTTCTCGGTGAGCAGTTCTGCGCGGGCAGAGTCCCGAGTCAATTCCGATGCAATACTCTGCGAAGCAGACTGCATTTCTTGTCGCTGAATACGCTGCTGAAAGGTCTCAAACTTCTCAGCTAGTTCCTGCTTCGCCTGCTGTTCTTTTTCGTACAGTTCCTTGAACTGCTGCTTTTCCTTCATACGCTCTTCCTGAGCGCGCTGCTGCTCTTCCTCCAATTCCTTGGCTTTCTGAGCAACAGTTTTCTTTTCACCTAGCAACTCTTCGACCTTGTTTTTGAGACCAGACACCTGTTCGTTAATCATCTGCTGTACTTCAGCCTCGGTGTAGGTCTTACCAGCATCCGTTGCAGGATTCTGCGTGGTAGCCTGATCGGTCTGCTCTTCAGTTGCGTTAGTGATGCTTTCTTCTGCTGACATATCTGTAGCCTCCGGCTATCTCTGCGTTTGTCCGACCTCTAGTCGGGGTTAAAGCCCTGCCTGCTGGAATGCAAGCGGGTGCTTATCTCTTAGCTCCGCAAGCGTCATCTGTGCGCCGCTTGAGTCAATGAAGTCGTTAGGGTCAAGTCCACCCTGATCGAACAGCAGACGCTTTTCTCTGCCGTTCTGGAACTTGCCAAAAAACTCATCCCTGAACTCAACAGGCTGATCTCTTAGCCAGCCTCGGAATGTCTTGTTGCCTGATACAATCTGTGCTTCACCGTCTACTACTGCTGGGCGTTCACCTTCTAGCCCGTCAAGTAGTGAACCCTCTGTAGGAACAATCACGCGAGTAGATCGGCAGTTGTAATGTAGAGGAGGCTTTGGGCCTTCACCCACAGGGAATACCTCGCCGTCAAATCCTGCGCAAGTCAGCGTTGTGCGGCTGTCTAGGGTTGCCAGGTACTTTTCCCCTCGCACTACATCGCTGTTCTGTCTAGCAAACTGCTCTTTAGCTTCTGTTGCCGCGTGGTTGACTGCTGTAGCAACTACTGTGCGGGCTTGTGCGGCTGTTCGTCCTGTTACCTTCTGCCTCACCCTCTGGGTGATCTGATCGGTCGTGTCACCGGCGATGAAGCCGCCTGAGATAGTATTCTTGATCTCTTTGGCGTTGCTGGTGCTGAATCTCTGCACCATTGAATCAACAGTCATGCGCTGTGTTTCTGCACCGACCACCAGTTCTGTGGCCTTGCCCATTATCGCTGCTTCTAGCTGTTCATTCGTAGGCAGCGTTGTCTCTACGTCTGTTACCTCTCGGTACATGCTCTGCTGGAAAGCAGTCTCATCCTCTGCAAAGTCTAGTATCCGCTGCCGTAAACCTTGGTTGATCTCACCGCCAGCAGCTTGAATAAGACTTTCAACTTCAGCCATCAACTTCCCCAGCCTTGCTCGACTCTGGCCTGTTGTAGCGATGCGCTGAGATAACTCTTCCAGCAAGTTGTTAAGGATCGGTCGCAGTTCTTCCAGCGTTCCATTGGCAAATCGCTGGATCATGATTTGCCGGCGGGTGCCGACATCTGCTAGATAATCATCTAGTGCCATGGCTTACAGCGGCGTACCAGCGATCTCGCTGTCAATATCCTGATCTTCAGTCTCATGCGGGATATGGATACGCCCCTTGCGGATAGCTTCCCGCTGGAGTGACCGACTAAGGATTCCTACATCACCTAGCTGAATCAGCGCCATTAGCTGCTGTGCATCCAGATCAGTCTCAAAGAAGTCTGTATTCAGATCGTAGCGGATTTCTTCCACAGCCTGTGGGGCAAGACCAACAAACCGCCCTGCGTCCATCAGAGCGCCTGTGAGAGCGTAGGAGAGGTTGTTTACAACCTGATCCAGCGTACTGCTCTCAGCAGATGCATTGATCCGTGCTGCCTCTGCTGTCTCGGATGGCCCACCGCGCTGAATAAGACGAGCGCCAATGCCCACCATCTCTTTCTCTTTGGATTCTTTTAGCTGAACTAGTAGGCTGCGCTCTTCTGGCTGTACAAGCTCTACACTGCCGCCCTGAGTGATGATTCCTCGGCGGCTGCCTAGTTGTACGCCATCCGGGTTCTGCTCTGCGAAGACTTCGGGGTTCGTCTCCCCGATGTTCATGTGAAGCGTGGGCTGTCCAGTGATAAAACCTGCTTCTTCCAGATCAGCATTATTGCGATAGTGTGCAACATTCAACACTGACAGATCGTACAGCGGTGCATCATCAATGTCTGGCAGATTGTTTTCTGCACCCACGATGTAAAGCGGGATGTGATCTAGCGGCATTCCGCCCGCTACACGCGGGATAAACTCTTCACTCTTAGCCTGCCCACCATCGTCATACATCTGCTGTGTATATACGCCATCACGAAGCCGTAGAACGCGATAGTTCTTGACTACATCATGGTCAAATTCATTTGTTTTGTTCTCATCCTGTACGAGTTCAACAAGCACAGCCAGGGTCAGCACCCGGCGTCCGTTGATCTTCTCGTACTTCCAGTTAATCAGAGACTCTGCCTGATATGACAGCAGCAGCGGCCTAGCGCCGATGTTCTGCTCTGTCTCATAATCAATACTGTCGTCAATAGTCGGATAGTCAAGTAGAAAGCAGTGACGGCCTGTATCTAGTACGCCACCCAATGCTTCCTTAGCTATATGCTCGATACTGGTGCCTGCTCCGTCAGCGTTAAACACCAGTTCTTCTAGCTGCTCTGGGATCTCGTAACTGGGGTCTTTACGAAACACCATGCCTGACATAGCAGCGCGGGTACGTCCTGTTACCCCCAGGAAATAAGCCCGCTCTACATATCGCTTGTAACGCTCTGGGTCTTTTGGCACGAACTCTGGCAGATACCGCTCTGGTACGCGCTTAATAGCAGATTCACCCTCAACAGCATCTCGTACAAGACGCCACTTCGGGCTGTAAATCTGGTAGTCTGGATGTAGCGTCTTTACACTCATTGAGTATCCTTAAATAGCGAACTTGATCTGTACGTCGCTAACTGGCTTCCTGACTGGCATCTCGTATGCAATCGGGTAAGTCCCAGCGTCGTTAAGGTGATCGTGTCCGCTGGTTTTATCCGGTTCACCGTTCTTATCGTATGCTTGCTGCTCTAGGCAGCGTGTGAACTCTGGGCAACGCTTTGTGTTGACTTTGACTAGACCCTGCTCAAATCCTCTGTTGGCCGCTATGATGCGATCTTTGACAGCAGGGTTGCGCTTGGGAGCGCGTACTTGGAAGCCTGCCTGTTGCAGCAGAGCTATGTCCGATTGGGAGGCGTTGACTGTTTTTCTGCTAGTTCCACTAGCGTCTGGGTAGACACAGATGGTGTGTTGCGGATAACGCTCTTGCAGAGTGTCAATAACTGCCGGAGTATCGTAAGCGTCAACGATTTCTTCGGCTGCGTGGAGCTCTTCGCCTCTTCTAATATATACAACAGCAGCCATCTTTCCGACGTTGAAGTCCAAGCCCACATACAGCCTTTCTCCTTCAGCAATCTGTTCTTTGCTGTGACAGCGGCCTCGGTCAAATGAGGAGTAGACTGTACCGCTTTGTAGATTGACAAACTTGCCTTCAATATAAGCATCTGCCAATGCCTCTGGATAGCTTTCTCTCAAGCTGTTTAGATAGCCTTCTGGCAGATAGGGATTGCTGTAGCTAGGTGCCTGTACAATCCCGTGTTCGTCTGTTGCGTTCTGCACCCAACGCCAGTGAGCAAATCTAAAACCCTCTGGCGTTGTGTATGCACTCGCCTGGTTGAACGGATTGTTGATGCCGCTGGGCTGTTGCCTGTTACGAGCTATGATCTTGTTCCAGGCATCCTTAGCGTGTTCTGTCTTCAGCGTATCAAGCTCGTCAACGTGAGCCGTGTAGGATTCGTAACCAACAATACGCTCTGGATTGTCAAGAGTACGCAAGATAAAATCACCCCAATCTGGGGTGCTAGTGTAAATTGCATTATCCTGCCTGTTGTACTTGTGTTCGATGCCGTGTTCAGCCAGCTTCTCTTGTAGCCTCGCTGCCACGATCAATCGGACTAGATCGAATGTTGGTGCATAGACTGCAACAAGTGCATCTGAACTCTGGCAGGCGTCTATCATGGCCGCTGCTACTAGCGCCTCTGATTTACCTGCTCCGTATCCTGCACAGAATAAGCGATATCGTCTATCTAGCGTCAGGAAGTCAGCTTGGGGCTTTGTTGCTTTGATCTTTAGCTGCACTACTGCTCGCTATCTTCTGACCCAACAACCTCGATCTGTACTCGATCTACACCCTTCATGCTTCCGTCGCTGCTAGTAACATCTTGAGCAACGCGATCTGAATATCCGTGATTGGCTAGCAACAGCTTTACAATCGTGCTGTTCATGTCGCCTTTTAGCCCGCCGTTAAGGCTCAGTCGCTCTTGAAACCACTTTAGGCGGTCTAACGTGACCGAAAAGCGATCGTGTTCTTTCTCCCACTCTTGCAGTGTTGAGCGGCTTACACCAAGCTCTAAAGCTAGTCCAGCACGACTAGGGACGACATCTCCGACATCAGCAAAACCCCCATCTACATAGGAGTCTGCTTTGTCTTGCATCTGCTTGTTATACTTTGTTGGTCGGCCTCCAGCCATCTTTCCAGCCTCCGGCTGTTGCTTGCTAGAACTTAATACACTTTGGCTCTAGCGTGATAATATGTTTTCTGCCTTGGAAATACGCTTCCAGAGTGATCGGCCTGCCGTTCTGTTCCGGCTGCAAATCGCAAGCCGTGATGACAATTCCCCGATCTGTCTCTGTGTAAGAACAAGCCTGTGCATCTTTTGCGCAAGCGGCTAGTGCTGCTGCTAATAAGATGCTTTCCATAACGCTTGCCTTTTGTTTTCCCATTCCTCATTAGTATTATCGCATCTTTTCCCGCTTTTGTCAAATCCCCCGCGTCGCCCCTTCGTGCCGTCGCCCCTATTTCTGTAGCACACTTTGTGTGCCTAGGTAGATTTACTAGACAGACCTATCTAATTTACTAGATAAAATCTTCTTGACAAGAATAAAATTTATGTTACCCTCTATCTAACAGATAGATATATAGATACTGTTAGATAGTATGTTAGATAGTATTACTGTTAGATAGATTGTTAGATAGATATAACTGTTAGATAGTCTGTTAGATAGGATGTTAGATAGATAGTATTGTTAGATAGTATGTTAGATATACTGTTAGATAGACATCAGACAGCAGATAGCTGTTATATGCTCTCGGCCTGTCCTCGCTGCCAAGCTAGAGCCCTGGCACCAACTAAACTAAAACAGACAAACCACCAAACGCCCCTCTCTCGCTAAGATAAAATTTTTTACTCTAGGGGTGTTGACAGCATGAGATACAAGCCTTAACCTACAACTGAACCTAAACACAGCACCAAGGAGACAGTGACATGGGCTACATCAAAATCAACGATCTGGTCAACGAGCTCGGCAACCACCTCAAGGAAGGCATCATCAACCAAGAGCAGTACATTCGAGCTCTGCTTGTCATCTACGGAGAGTCTGAATAAACAGGCTCTCTAACAAACGATACAGGGGTAAGCAGTAGGGTACCCTTACTCTTGCCCCGATCTCTTCACACAGACGCTCTCTGAAGCTCCTAGAGGCATTTACGATGTTAGAAAAGACCCTTACCACCATCCTAGTCATACTTTCCTTGGCCATACTGTCTTGGATCAGCCACGATCTGTACTCGCAAGAGAGTGAGCAAGAGGCTAGGTATTGCCAGATGGTCTCTGCTTGGGTAGAATCTGAAGGTGAGGTCGGTTGGCCCGACTACAACGGTAACTTTGAAGAGGTATGTGAAGATGAGTGAAGTGACACTGATGCAAGGCGATTGCCTTGAGAAAATGCAGAAGATTTCGGATGGGTCTGTTGACATGGTTTTGACTGATCCACCATACGGGACTATAAAAGGTCTTTGGGAGGGGACAGACTGGGATACTTGTCTAGATCATAAAAAAATGCTATCTATCATTAATAATGTTTTAAGACCTAACGGGACATTGGCGTTATTCAGCCAAGAGCCATATACTAGCCAACTTATCAGCAACCCCCACGGGTCTATCCCTTTCTCTTATCGTCTCAACTGGATTAAAGACTCTTTTGCAAACCACCTATCATCCAAAAAAGCACCTGTCAACTATGTTGAGGATATTTGTATTTTTTTCAAAGCCTTTGACTCTTTTATTGGTCACCCCTTGAAACCTTACATGGATGAAGAGTTAAAAAAATCGGGCATGAGTAGAACCGAAGCAGTTAAGGCTTGGGGGTCTTCAGCAAGCCACTACTTCACAGACGGCAGGCAGTTTGGGATACCTTCTAAACAGAAGCTCAAAAAAATGCAGCAAGACACTGGTAGATTTCAGATGTCTTATGAACAAATGAAACACATTACAAAAACATTTAGACAAGAAACAAAAGAAAAGTATCCAAAGGTCTTTAATTTAGCTAATGGTGAGAAATACAAGAGCAACGTCCTCGAATATCGTAAAGACTACAGCGGCCACCATCCGACTCAAAAGCCGGTTGCGCTGCTAGAAGACCTAATCAAGACCTACACCAACGAAGGCGATACGGTGCTTGATTTCACGATGGGAAGCGGGTCAACCGGCGTAGCTTGCGTCAACACAAACCGTAACTTTATTGGTATCGAACTTGACAGCGAATACTTTGGCATTGCACAGTCACGGATAGAACATGCAAAAGAGGTTTGTAACTGATGGAAGCTCTAGCACACCTTGACCTTGACTCCAGTGATATTGCTGCCATGCCGCTTGATGTGGAAGAGCCTGTCTTCCGCGCGATCCGTGATCGCTTAGAGCGTGGTGATATTCACAACTGGCTTGACTTGTACTTTGTTGGCGCTGACACTATGCGGTACACACAACCGGATCTGCCTTTAAGCACGATCCACAGGTCAGTGACCTTGATAGTCGCTAAGGTGATTGAATATGCCATCTAAAGAGCGCTACAAGATCGTCATGCTCGTTCCTGCGGAGGCTTACGTTGACGTTGACAACATCAGTAAAGCAAACGAAACGATGTCGTGGTTGCAAAAGCAGTACCCAACTGTTAGCTTGGGAGACACTGATATATCAGTTAGGTTTCTATCACTTGAGTACATAGGGGATGCAGAAGATGACCAACTACAACATTCGATTTGACGCTGCTGACCAGTGCGACTTGGTTGCAGACAGGATTGCTGACCATGAGAAGTGGCTTGATTACGTTGAAGAGGTCATGGGCAGTTGGTTGATGGAGACACAAGAGGGTTATAGGTGGGTCTGGGAAGAGATCTCTCTTGAGCTTCCTTTTGAAGAGCGCATGATGCAGGTGACCTACGAACTGGGAGCGAAACCCATCCGCGACGAGAACCACAAGTCTCAGAAAGCCAATGAGATGCTTGCGATCATCGAGGAGGCGACAGAGAGTGTTATCAAACAGCACTGGAATTCACTGTACCGAATCTTAAAGGAGCAAGGATGGTTGGACGCATAGCTTGTGTAAACTGCCGACACTATGAGGGCTACTGGTGCGGATACTACGATACCCCTGCTTGCCCTTTTGGAAGATGTGATCAGTTTGAACGTAAGGAGAATACAGATGAACAAAAGCGTGATGACAGAAAAAGAACTTAAACAGTGGATTACAGATTGGCGAGAGCGTATCTCTGCTGCTTGGCGACTGGGCCTAGATGAAGAGTCGCAGTGGATGGAGCAGCAGTATCTGTCGCAGTTGGGCCAGATCAAAGTCAAGCACGATAAGGAAGATGACCGATGAGGTGTCGTTGCTGTAACAAACCATTGTCCCAACGTGAGATGATGTTTGTTGACAAGTATACGGGCATGCCGGATGACTTTTGTTACCTGTGCCAAGCGATTTCGCGTGACCCTGACAACGCAGAGTACTACCCACAAGCACTGTTTTCCGATCTGCCCGAGGACATTAACGACTTGAGCGACCCTTCAGACGAAGACACTTTGTTGGACTAAGCCATGTCAAAGTACGCACTATCAGGACAGCCTTGCCCTCGCTGTAATAGTAGCGATAGCATGGCATTGTACCAAGATCACGGCGGTTACTGCTTCAGCAACTGCGGATACATCCGCCAAAGCGAACTAGACGGCAGTGATACAAAAACTTATCGCTCGCGTAGAGATAGAAAAATGAGCATTTGGAGTCCCAGAGAGATCAATAACTTCCCTCTTGCTGATCTGTCCCACAGAGGTCTGTCTAGCGAGGCTGTTGAGCGCTACGGCATCCGCCAGGCAGTTAGGCCAGAGAACGGTGAGCCAGACGAGCAAGCAATCTTCTTTCCTGCTGGAAACGGCGGTGGGTACAAGCGTAAGAATCGCTTGACCAAGAAGGACACGGAGATTGTTGGTGACTACAACGGTTTGTTTGGCCAGTCCGTCTTCTCTCGCGGCGGTCGGCTGTTGCTCATCACCGAAGGCGAAGAGGACGCAATCGCGCTTTGGCAAGCCTTAAAACAGCAGGGCAAGGACTACAGCGTAGTCTCGCTTCCTAACGGCGCTGGATGCGGCGGTATTGAGAAAAGGGAAGTCTGGGACTACATCACCAGCTTTGAAGCTGTGATGCTTGCCTTTGATGCTGATGAGCAGGGCGAACAGGCTGTAGAGAAGTTTGCTGAGATTTACTCCACGGAAGTCAAGGTTAAGATCGTGGAGATGCCAGAGGGGTGCAAAGACGCCAACGATTGCATCAAGCAAGGCAAAGGGCAGGAACTAGTCAAAGCATGCTACCGTAGCAAAGACTATCAGCCTGAGATGATTATTCCCGGCAGCGAGATCAGTTATGACATGATCCGTGAGCCGATCAAGCCCGGATACATGCTTAGGAGTTTTCCTGAGTTCAGCAACAAGATGGGTGGCCTACGGGACGGCGAACTTGGCGTGGTCATGGCACCCCCCGGAGTTGGTAAAAGTACTTGGGTTGCCGAAGTCGGATATGAACTTATACGAAACACAGACGATAAAGTTGCTTGGCTATTCTTGGAAGAGGACATCAAGAAAGCTACGCAACGTCTTGTTGCGCTTGACAATGATGTGCCTTTGGCTAAGTACCGACTAAACCCTGACATTATCCCAGAGGAAGACGCGAGGAACAGCTACAATGATCTTATTAACAATGAGCGTACTTGGTTTATTGATCTTGGCCCTTCCGGCCGTCTCTCTGTTGACCGGCTCCTACATCTTCTACGATATTATCGCAGCCAAGGTGTTACTCGTTTTATCTTCGATCATATTAGTATCCTGTTCTCGCACGATGACCGGGACAATGAGCGAAAGCTAATTGACAATGTTCTGTCTGAGGTCGCCGCGTTTTGCGCTGCAACGGGCAGCACGATGATTATGGTTGCTCACATCAAGCGGTTTGATCAGAAAGTGTACGTCAAAGATGATATCAACGACGCGCAGTGGCTTTACATCGACCCAGCTATGGCAAGGGGCTCTGGCAGTTTCGAGCAGCTTGCTTTCTGGATCGCTGCGATTGAACCGGAAAAGACAGAGGACGAAAGAAAGGGTAGAATGCGCATCAACGTTAAGAAAAACCGAGAGTGGGGCTTTACCGGACCCTGCGACGTTTTGCACATGGACATGAACACAGGTCGTTTGGAACTATCGGAGCCACCAGAGTATGACTACTAAGATGCTAGTATTTGACATAGAGACAGACGGGCTGCTTGAGCAGATGACCACAATCCATTGTGCAGTAGTCAAGGACTACTTGACAGGTGAAGTGCTGGAGTACCGACCAGATCAGATTGAACAGTTTGTTAGGAGTCTGGACGGCCAGGTAGTCATTGGGCACAACATTATCGGGTTTGACTTGCCCGCCATTGACAAGTGGTGTGACCTGAATCAGGAACACTTTATCGGCGAGTTCTACCCACAACCTAAGATGGAGATTGACACGCTTGTGATGTCTCGTTTGCTTAACCCTGACCGAGAGCGTCCAGCGGGTTTGCCGCAGCGTGTAGGGCCGCACAGCTTAGAGGCTTGGGGTTACAGGACTGGCATCTACAAAGGGCAATACGGTAAACAACACAATGCCTTTGACCAGTTCAGTGAAGAGATGCTAGACTATTGTAAACAAGATGTTGAAGTTACTGAGCAGGTCTACAAGCATTTGCTCAAGGAGATGGACGGGTGAAAGTAGATTGGCGTACACCGATGAAGATTGAGCATAGAGTGGCTACCATCATTGCTCGGCAAGAGCGTGATGGTTGGCCCTTTCGTGCTGATCTGGCGCGGCAGTACGTCGAACAGCTTGACAGCCAGGCTGACGCTATCTATCAAGAGATCAAAAGCCTCCTTGGACATTACTATGTTGCCAAGTCTGTTGTAGACAAACCGTTCAAGAAAGACGGCAGCTTGAGTAAGATGGCTGAAGAGTACGGCGATGTTGGTGGGCCATTTGGGCGTATCGAGTGGCATGAGTTGGAACTTACACAACACGCCAAAGTAGCGGAGCGGCTCGTGCAGCTTGGATGGGAGCCTACGGCCTACACAGCCACAGGTGTGCCGCAGATCAAGCCAGACGGTGAGCCTTGCCCTAACTTATCCAAGGTTATGCCTGACCTGGGCAGCAAACTATCCAAATACACGAAATGCGTACACCGCAGTAACCAAATCAAGGGTTGGCTAGAGGCTCTTAGGCCTGACGGCAGGGTGCCTGCTGGTGCTAATCCTAATGGCACTAATACTGGCCGTATGACCCACAAAGTCGTGGCAAATGTTCCTAAAGCAAGCCCTGACGTGTTTTTTGGCACCGAGATGCGAAGTTTGTTCACGCACAGAGGGCCGGGCTACAAACTAGTAGGCTTTGACGCTGAAGGTTTGGAGCTGCGTATTGCAGCGCACTACATCAATTCGCAGGAGTTTATAGATGCGCTCATACACGGTGATAAATCCCAAGGCACTGACCCACACACGCGAGTTCTGGACGCTTGTCGCGAATGCGGTGTGGAGACACGAGATGAGGCAAAGTCATGTGTCTACTCTACTGTATATGGCGCTAGTCCTCGCAAGGTTGCGTCAATACTTAATTTATCGCAAGCAGATGGAGAGCGCATCATTCAGGCGGTCGAAGGCGTTTTTCCGGGCATCTCTACACTGAAACCTAAAGTTGAGAAAGCCGCCAGCCGTGGTTACTTGATCGGCCTCGACGGGCGAAAGGTGTGGATGCGGCGAGACAGTGACGGCAATTTAATGAAGCACAAAGCCTTAAACTATTTGTTCCAAAGCGGCGGCGGTATTGCTATGAAGGTTGTGCTTTGTTATCTTGACAGCCAGATAAAGAAACACGGCGCCGACGTAACTTTTGTTGGCAACATCCACGATGAGGTACAATCGGAGGTTCACAAAGACTGGATTGCTTGGTACAATAATAGTGTCCTCTGGGCGTTTGAAAAGGCTACAGAGTTCCTACAGCTACGTTGCCCGCTGGCTGGAGAAGTGCAAGTGGGCGAAGACTGGAGCCAGACTCACTGATGAAAGACGACATCTTTAACGAAGACGATCTTCTTGTTATCACAATCCGTGATGATGAGAGTGGCACATTTGTAGAAAAGCGGCTACCTGATGGGCAGACTTGGACTGAGGTTTTGATTCAAGTTGTCCACATGCTTAACGGCGTAGGCTACTACATTGATTCTGTCAAGGCCGCAGAGCAGATCAACAATATGTTTGAAGAAGCGAAGATGGGGAATACCTATGAGTAAGCAGATTGTAGAAGGTAAGATTGCAAAGATTTTCGTCAAGGATTTTGGCGAGCAGGATCAGTACGGCAATCAGTATGCTGTAAACGTCAACATCAACGACCAGTGGTACGGGCTCGGCAAGAAGAAAAAGCCTCACGCCAGCGTGAAGATCGGTGATGGTTGGTATCAGCTACAGGAAGGTGATGAAATCGAAGCTGTGGCTTCTAGCCGAGAGTACAAGGGTGGCACTTACTATAACATCCGCACAAGTGACATTACTGTAAAGGAGAAAAGTGGAAATGGTAGTCGAGGGAATACTAGCAGTGTTCCTAGTGGGGATACTCGTGGCAATAATTCTGGCGGGGCTGCTGTAAACAACGACAATCGTCAGGCTTCTATCATGCGACAGTCTGCAATGGGGTACGCTGCACAGATCGTCGCCGGAACTCTGAGTGCTAAGAGCAATCTTGACGATGCAGCTTCTGAGGTGGTGCGTATTGCTGCAGAGTATTTCGTGCCTTATGCAGAGCATGGTGTGACTGCTGATGAAACGCGCAAGAAAGAAGAAAACGAGTTAAAGAATCAGCAAGCATCCCAGCAAGCTGAGGATGACGGAGAGCCTTTTGATGACGATTTGCCCTTTTAGTTATGTACTGCAAGTGCGGAGGTTCGCTTAGACACCACAAAGAAACGGTAAAAAACAAGACAGTTGAATACGATAAGTGCAGTGTTTGCGGAAGAGTTGTCAACATAAAGGTAAAAGATAATGAAACTTGAAGTGCAGCGGTTATCTGATAACGCTGTCTTACCCTCCCGAGCCACACCCGGCTCGGCGGGGCTTGATTTGTATTCGGTACAGCCACGTATGGTTCACTATGGGAGCGTATCTGTTATATCTACAGGACTAGCTGTCAGCATCCCGGCAGGTTATGTTGGCCTTGTCTGGCCTCGATCTGGCCTATCTGCCAAACACGGGGTTGATGTGCTTGCTGGTGTCATCGACTGTGATTACAGAGGCGAGATTAAGGTTGTGCTTACCAAAACTACGTTTGGCTATACACGCATCAACGAGGGCAGCAGAATTGGCCAACTTGTGATTCAACAGTACGAACACATGGAGCCTGTGGATGTTGCTCGGTTAGGGAACACACACAGAGGCTTTAGCGGCTTTGGTAGCAGCGGTGATTGAGATGGGTAAGACTAAGCGAAATACTCCAAACTACTTTACAGAAGAGGATAAGTGGGTAAAGAAAAGCGGAAAGAACTTAGGGCCATCTAGGCGCTCGCAGAAGCAAGACTTTGAGCAAGAGATAGAAGAGGTTTTGAGGAATGGCTACTAAAGCAATCGTCGATGCTGACCCAATCTGTTATGCGATTGCGTTCGCGTCGCAAGATTATGCTGTTGCTGATGAAGACGGCAATGTGTGCAACGTCTACGATTCTATGCGGGATGCAAAAGAAGCTGCTGTTTACGATGGCGACCATATTTTGCCCTACCCGCATGACATTGATGTAGTGACAGATCGCGTAGATGACTTCATGTTCAACTTGCGAGATGCGTTGAACGCCGGCGAGATGGTGTCTTTCTTGACGCCGACCGGGATAGAAAACAACTTTCGACGCAAGATCAACGCAGAGTACAAGGCTAATCGCAAAGACTTTGTTAAGCCGTACCACCACCAGAACATCCGAGACTATCTCGCTGATGAGTGGGGCTCTCGGCTTGCATCAGAGGGCTTGGAGGCAGACGATGAACTGTCGATTGTTGGCTGGGATGCCTACAAGAACGACGATGACTCTGTGATCTTGTGTTCAATCGATAAAGATCTCGACACTGTACCGGGCTGGCATTACCGATGGCCGACGCACAATAAAGAAGGCAGCCTTTACTACCAGCATATTGAAGATGCGTTGTTTGCATTTTGGTCATCGGCACTGACAGGCGACGGTGCTGACAACATTGTCGGGATCAAAGGTGTTGGCCCTAAAAAGTCTGCTAAGATTCTTGAGCAGTGCGATACAGACATTGATTACTACGAGGTCTGTAAAGATCAGTACATCAAGCATTTTGCAGAAAAGCTAGGTAGTGCAGACGCAGCCGTACAACTTTTGCACATAAACTGTCAGATGCTGTACTTGTTGATGCACAAAGACGATTACTGGGAGCCACCAAATGTATCAGAACACTGAATTGCTAGACTTGATGAGAGAGATTATTGAAGAGTTTAACGAGGACGATGAGATTGCAGATTCTATTTTAGATGATCTATCAGAAGCTATAGAGATTTTGCTTTATGAAAGACGTGCCACGACTAGCCAGATGGATGTTCCCGTCAACGATATCGACTTTTGAGGCAACCATAGAAGCCCTAAAAGAGGAGAATTACAAAATCAAAAGAGAAAACGCATCTTTACATCGTAGGATGGTCAAAAGCGATTTCCTTTATCCATCTTGGAGTATCTTTGACTGGGAGCGCGCCTATGGCGAGGCCGACGAAGAAACCTAACTACAGAAGCAAGCTGGAAGAACGTGTTTGCAATAATCTAAGAAACAGGCGTATTGACTTTACTTACGAACCTTACCAAATTGCTTACACCACAGAAGTCAGGCCCGCATACTGTGCAAATTGTGGTCACAAAGTAATACTCAAAGAGCGTAACTACACACCTGATGTGGTACTTGGAAACGGCATCGTTGTAGAGATCAAGGGAAAGTTTACTGGAGAGATGCGGACTAAGATGTTGGCAGTGAGACGCTGCAACCCCGATCTTGACATTAGGATGCTGTTCCAAGCTAACAACTGGTTGACAAGAAAGAAAAAGCAAAGGTATTCTGATTGGTGTGAGCGCAACGGGTTTATATATCACGTTGGCGAGCAAATCCCTAGCGACTGGGTGGTTTAGAGATGAAACGGTATACAGATGAGCAGATCATTGCAGCGGTGGAAGAGATGGGCAGTCAGGCGGCTGCTGCTATCCACCTTGGCATTAACCGTAGAACATTGGAGCGTAGGATTGCTAACATCCGATCTAAAGAGGCAGGTGAGCAGGTGCAACCCACCGGCTTCGAGATTCCTGAAGGACATATTGTCCGTGGAACGTCCACTTTACTTGACGCCGAAACTGGCGAGCCTAAATTGGAGTGGGTCAAGACAGCCCTTGACAAACAGCAACAGATTGAAGCAGCCAAGGAAGCCGTAGAGGCTCTGACCCAGCAGATTGAGCCTGCAACCCCTAAGAAATCCTCGGACGTTGCTGACAACCTAATGTCGGTCATACCGATCACTGACATGCACGTTGGCATGTACGCTTGGGGCCAAGAAGTTGGAGAGGACTATGACACTGAGAAAGCAATTACTGCACTCACAGCGTCTGTTGGCTATCTTGTAGACATGGCCCCGCGATCTAAAACCTGCGTCATAATGCAGCTTGGAGACTTCTTCCACGCCGAGAACATGGACGGGGTGACCAGCCGCAGCAAGAACGTCTTGGACGTAGATACTCGTATGCCGCGTGTCATAAACCAAGGGATGATTGCTCTGCGCCACTGCATCGAGAAAGCGTTGGAGAGGCACGAAAGAGTGCAGTTCGTCAGCATTGCCGGTAATCACGATGAGATTCTGGGCCACGCGCTACGTTCTGCATTCAAGATGCTGTACAGGGACGAGCCTAGAGTAGAAGTTCTGGATAGCCCTAGCAGTCGGCAGTATATCAAGTTCGGTAAAGTCTTGATCGGAGCAACACACGGTCATCAGACCAAGGATCGAGACTTGCCCGGTATCATGGCGACTGAGCGACCAGAAGACTGGGGCCAGACAAAACACCGCTATTTCTTCCGTGGGCATCACCACCACGACAACCGTGTAGAGTACAACGGCTGCATTGTAGAGCAGTTCCGCACGATGTCTGCTGGTGACGCATATGCGGTACAACACGGCTATCTGTCTGGCCGAGACATGAAGGTTATTACTTATGATCCGAACTGCGGTGAGATGAGCCGCAGTGTTTGTTCCGTTGACCTAGTGAGGCGATTGTACGATGTCTGATAAAACAGTTGAGTTTGGTGAAGAGTTTGATGAGGAGCAGGAAGATGTAAAAGAGTTCTTGAATGAACACACGGCTATCGGTCAGTTGACTATTTTAGAGCATCCAGAAACAGGGCTTGCTGCATATCACACGGCTATGTTTGACTCTGAGTTCGAGGGGCCGAATGGCGAGTTATCTGATACACAAAAACTGTTTGAGAATATCTGTGCCCTTGTTGAAGAGTATTTAACATCAACAACACAGTAGGAGGCACCTTGGACGAGCTTAGAGAGGACTACATTGACAAGGTGATAGACTACGCAAAGCAAAGCGAGGCAAAGTTTCGTCACGCTGCAATCTGTTTGGACAAGAAAGGACAGATTGTTAGTTGGGCTACGAACTCTCGAAAGACTCACCCGATGCAAGCAGAGTACGCCAGACGTACAGGCAAGGATCAGAAGGTAAGTTTACACGCAGAGATAGCCGCATTAATTAGAGCGAGAGATGATATAGAGACGGTAGTAGTGGCAAGGATTAACAAGCGTTGCGAACTGCGCAACAGCAAGCCTTGCCCGATCTGCCGACTAGCACTAGAAGAAGCGCAAGTAAACGAAGTTTGGTTTTCAACAGATAAAGGGTTCGAGAAACTATGACAGAACAAGCAATCACAACGAAGTCAGCAGAGATTTTGTCCGACATTACGGTATTTACCAAGTACAGCAAATACATTCCTGAAATTGGTCGGCGCGAGACTTGGGAAGAACTGGTTGAGCGCAACATGGCTATGCACATCAACAAGTACCCTAAGCTGAAGAAAGAGATTCAGCAGGTGTACAAGAACTTTGTGCTGCCTAAAAAAGTGCTGCCATCTATGCGTTCGCTACAGTTTGGGGGCAAGCCGATCCAGAATAGCCCAAACCGCATCTTCAACTGTGCGTACATGCCAGTAGATCACCCGGATAGCTTTGCAGAGGCCATGTTCTTGCTGCTGGGCGGCACAGGTGTAGGTTACAGTGTACAGAAGCACCATGTGCGTGAACTGCCTGCTGTTGTCGGGCCGCTGAAAAAGAAAAAGCGGTTCCTAGTTGGAGACAGCATCGAAGGTTGGGCGGACGCAGTAAAGATTCTGTGTGAGGCGTACTTCTACGGGAAGCCGCGTCCTGTGTTTGACTTCTCTGACATTCGCCCCAAAGGCGCTGCACTGATTACTAGCGGTGGTAAGGCACCAGGCCCACAGCCGCTAAAGGACTGTCTGCACAACATTGAAAAGGTGTTTGACATTGCGCTAGAGGACGGCGGGCGTGGCGTACAGCTACAGCCGATCCAAGTCCACGACATTATGTGCTACATCGCTGATGCCGTTCTGGCTGGAGGCATTCGTCGTGCTGCACTTATTTCGCTGTTCAGCATGGACGATGAAGAGATGATTACAGCCAAGCATGGGGCTTGGTGGGAGACTGCACCTCACCGTGGGCGTGCTAACAACTCTGCTGTCATCCTTCGACACAAGGTCAGCCGTCGAGACTTTGACGAACTGTGGGACAAGATCGTGGCGTCAGAGTCTGGTGAGCCGGGTGTGATTTTTAGCAATGACAAGGACTGGGGCACTAACCCTTGCGCGGAAATTGGTCTGCGCCCCTATCAATTCTGTTAATAGTTAGCAGAAGTAAAACCGGGTGAATTGCTGGGAACCCCTAACGTAGAGTCGAGGGCAATCAGCAGCCAAGCCTCGAAAGAGGAAGGTTCAACGACTATCCGAAAGGAGTAGGGCCAAGCGGCCCGAAGCGCCCGGCACCCATGAAGGGTGATGATATAGTCTGAGCTACATGGAAACATGTAGGTGGGTTGACAAGACGCCAGCAAAATGTAAAAATAGGGTGTACCCTGAAGTTTACAGAATTGCTGGAGGCAAAATGGAGAAGAACAGAGAAGGTTACTTAGTCTCTGATACACATCGGGAATGCACCGGGTGTGGCAAGGTTTTTGAGAAGACAAGCGGCATGACCCTGTGTAAGCAATGCAACAGCAGTCGCGTGAAGTCTTACAGACCAGAGACTAGGATGTATAATCGAGCCAAACAGAGGGCTAAGAACAACGGCAGAGAGTTCTCGATAACAGTAGACGACATTGTTATCCCTGACAGATGTCCCGTTCTTGGCTACGAAATTAACGTAAACTCTGGTCGGCCCGGCGCGTACCATAACTCGCCTTCTCTTGACAGAATCGACAATTCGCGTGGCTACACACCTGACAATATACAGGTGATCTCTCAGAGAGCTAACGCGATGAAGGCTGCGGCTACTAACGTCGATCTCCACAATTTTGCCCGTTGGGTTTTGTCTAACGTCCCCGACGATGATTAGCGACCATCGTTGAACATAACTGAACTTATGCGAGCTAAATGTCTCTGATGTAAAAAATCAGCAGGACTTGAACGAAAGGGCAGCAGCAGCGGCTTTTATCGGTACGCTACAGGCTGGCTACACTGACTTTCACTATCTGCGTGACGTGTGGCAGGAGACGACAGAGAAGGATGCTCTCATCGGGGTAGGTATGACAGGCATTGCGTCTGGCGCTGTACTTGATCTTGACCTAGAGCAGGCAACCAAGGCTGTGCTGGAAGAGAATGAGCGCGTGGCTAAGAAGTTAGGCATCAACAAGGCGGCGCGTACCACGACGATTAAGCCGTCAGGCACCAGCAGTCTTGTGCTAGGAACTAGCTCCGGTATTCACGCTTGGCACAATGACTTCTACATTCGCCGTATGCGCGTAGGCAAGGACGAGGCTATCTACACCTATTTACAAGAGAATCACCCTGAGTTGGTTGAGGATGAGTACTTCCGTCCTAACGATCAGGCTGTGATCGAGATTCCACAGAAGGCACCGGAGGGCGCTATTCTTCGGCATGAGTCCCCGATGGAACTTCTCAAGCGTGTCTCTCGGTTCAACGAAGAGTGGGTACGAGCAGGACACCGTGATGGCCAGAACAGTCATAACGTCTCTGTCACTGTATCTGTCAAGGATGACCAGTGGCAGCAGGTAGGCGATTGGATGTGGAAGAACCGTAATCACTTCAACGGTATCTCTGTCCTGCCTTACATGGGTGGCACCTACAAGCAGGCACCCTTTGAGGACATCACACAAGAGCAGTACGAGATCATGGAATCGGCCCTTACTTCTATCGACTTGACACAGGTAAAGGAAGAAGAGGATAATACTGACTTGACTGGAGAGATTGCTTGCGGCGCCGACGGCTGTATCGTGACGTAACATGAGAAAGGCTTGGGAGTATTGGTGCAAGGCCATAGGCACTAAAGCCTACTCCGATAGCCGCAGGGCAGATGTGGTGGCTCTGATCCGCACAGCGTGGGTCATCCTCCACATTCTCACCTGCACAGCTATCATCACGAACGCTATCGCTAATCACGGAATCGGAGGTTTGATTGGGCTAGGATGATATGGGCTGTATCGCATACTATAGGTTTATGCGTTCCAAAGCATAACCCAATCATGTTAGCAAGTCAGTGTAATGTGCGGAGTTTTGGTTATGAGTGAACTAGAGCCTTGCTGTCTTTGTGGCAAGGATTGGAACGCACCGAATGACTTGATTGATACTGTGTATCCAGAGATGGTAAAATACTTTGGTAAAAACGGCCCTGTATACTCTTGGCTGGTTGTTTGCCAACTACACAACACTGGTTGCGGCAGAATGGTTTTTGGTGACAGCAGGGAAGAGGCTATTTCTAACTGGAATAGCGGACTAACAGACGTTGTTACGAGGTTTTAGAGATGAAGTGGTTTGATAAGTGGTACTGGAAAGATGAGTTTGATAATACTCCTTGCTGGGGTGCAGGCTTTGGCCTAGTAGACCTTACAGACAGGTGGCTGCTTCAAGGAGACATTACTAGAGGTGACTTTGGCTATAAGAAACAGTACAATATCTTAATTGACGTAGGCACAGCGGGTGTAGGATTTATCTTGTCCCTTGCCTCGTACACAATCTCATTTGGAATTGGAGAAAGGAAGTGACTACCGAAGCTAACTTGATTGCTTACACACAGCTTAACCCCGAGTTGCTGGACAACTGGGCTGAAGAGCCAGGCTTACTAGACTTAGTAGCTTACTTTGCTCGGGTGAGTAACCCGAAGAACGAGTACAATCAGCGGACTGCTGAGAGGCTTGTAGACTTCCTTACTCGGGAAGCACACTGGTCGCCTCTGGAGATGGTCAATGTCGTTATCGAGATCAAGACGACTCGCGATATTGCCCACCAGATTGTCCGTCACCGCAGCTTTGCTTTCCAAGAGTATAGTCAGCGGTACTCAGACCCAACTAAAGACTTGGACTTTGTGCAGCGAGAGGCTAGGCTACAGGACACCAAGGATCGGCAGAACTCAATCGAGATTGACCCAGACGAGAGTGATGAGAACCTTAGTAAGCACTATGCTTGGAGAACCCAGCAATGGCAAGTCCGTAATGCAGCAGAACACGCCTACCGTTGGGCCATTGACAACGGCATTGCTAAGGAGCAAGCGAGGGCCGTATTGCCAGAGGGTATGATGGGTTCAAGGCTACACATGAACGGGAGTCTACGCTCTTGGGTTCATTACATCGCTTTACGATCTGGTAACGGTACTCAGAAGGAACATAAGGAAGTAGCCAAGGTTTGCGCTGAACAGATCGGCAAGGTATTCTCTAAGATCACCGATTACGTTTGCGAGGAATAATATGGCTGAACTGCACACAGACGATACATTTATGTGGGAGAACAGGTTGATGGGTTGTCCAGAAGAAGATTACGACCGCGTACCACGGGAAGAGCGGGGCGTAGTTGACCCGCTAGTGAATCGTATTACCCACCAGCGTGGGCCTAAAGTGCCACCAACCACGCTTGCTGAATCCATGGGCCTCAACAATAACCCCATGAAGAAGCAAGTATCTGGCAGTCACTACAACAAGTACCCGATCCAGCCCGCTGAGTACTGTTACAAGAATGGGCTTAACAACCTACAGTCAGAGGCTATCAGTTACATCACTCGCTACGGCGACAAGGGTGGGAAGGTTGATTTGGAGAAAGCCATCCACACGCTAGAAATCCTGATTCACATGGAGTACGGGAGCGAATAATGCTGTTTCTGCAAGCACTGGCACTTTTGCTAATTGGACTAAAGCTAACGGGCCACATTGCTTGGCCCTGGCTTGCTGTGTTCACTCCCATGCTTATCTGGGCGCTGTTGATTGGATACATCGCCTATAACCAACAGCGACAGCAGCAGGCTGCACAGGACTTGCTGTATCACTTGTTCAACCGTCGAGGTAATAAAGATGACGATTAGTGATAAACTGATTGAGCGTGTCAAAAAGCACGAAGGGTATGAGACTAAGCCCTATAAGGATACTGTGGGCAAGGTTACTATCGGTTACGGACGCAACTTAGAGGATAACTCTCTGTCTATTGATGAGTTGATAGTACTGTTTAACCGCACAGAATGGATCAATGCTTCAGCAGCAGAGAATTGGGCTGAGATGTTGTTGCGGCACGATCTTGAAAAGACGCAGGATGCCCTTGAAGAATGGCTCGCTATTTGGCCAATGTGTAACAAAGAGGAGCAGACTGTTCTGTTAGATATGGCTTACAATATGGGTGTCGCAGGACTGCTTACTTTTGAAGGCATGCTGCACGCCATCGACAACGATGATAGCGCCCAAGCTGCGGCTGAGTTGCTTGACAGTCAGTACGCACAGCAAGTCAAGACTCGGGCTGTAGATAACGCTATCCTGTTGGCTGGAGATAAATACGAAGATACTCTAGGTATTCTTATCGCACAGAATCCATCTAGGTACAACGCACTAAAAGACTACCTTTAGATACAAAAAACCCGGCGCTAGGCCGGGCAGGGACAAAAGAGCTTCTTATTATGTGGCCCGCTATACGCGGGCTTCTTTTTATCTATAGGCCAGACATATTGCGTTACAGATACGCTAACCACCCGAAGGCTCTCACTCCTAAGTAGATTGCCCATCTTTTTGTTCGAGCGACTCCTTCGTCCTTCATGGCTTCTAACAAAATCTTGTCGGCTCTCCTGCGGTTGTACTTTTGATCGTATAGCCAGTCATGCACAACAGCGGATTTCGTTGCTTGACCTTTTAACCAAGCGTACACAAACGGGATTCTAGGCACAGAGTCTAAGTCTGTGCTGTACCCCTTCGGTACTTCAACTTCCCAGCCACCTTCTGTTCTATACAGTAGAGCACGCGATAGAACCCATCTGTTATCTTCTACTTTATATTTGAGATTAAGGCTACTAAGAAACATCACTGGTTCCTCATCTTGTACATTTCTGCTGCCTCAATAACCCAGTCCAAGAAATGATTGACCCTGACCTTATCTTGTTCACTCAAAAGCCCAGCGCCGATGTCATCAAGCAACCTGCTTTCTATAGAATCAATGACCGATGATAACAGTAGCGTTTCATACTGATTAAGACTATTCCAGTCTACTAGACCTCTTACTAGATCAGACACCGCTGAGAGTGTGGCTGCTTGATCTGTGTTTACTTGTTCTTTTGTTAATTCAGCCACAGCAATGACATCCCCAGCTCTGTACAGTGAGGTGCTTGACTCATCAATAAACTTAACTGTAGCTGCTTGCACCGCTGCGGCGGCGACATAGGGGTTGTTCTCTGCAAATTCTATTGCTGCACAGCCCGACAGAAGTGTGAGGATTAGCGCTAGAACACTTACTCTCATCATTATCCCCTTGTAATTCTGTTGCCAATTCCAGCGAGCAAAGCAGAACCCGCCGCAATCATTTCTGGCGTCAAAGGGATACCAAACATGCTGCTTAAACCTGCTAACAGGACAGACACAGTGGCTGCGCTGATTTCAGCAGAGCCTTTAGCACCTTCAATGGCCCGTTGTATTTGTGTGATTTCTTTCCTTTGTTTATCTGTAATAGCCATGTTATCTATCTGCCTTGTCATCGAGCTTGGAGAGAATCTGACGGATTAAGGCTTTAATTTCTGACATGTCATCACGGTAATCATCACGACGAACATACGTCTCGGTAGCGTGCCGCTCCATCTCAGACATATCAGATTGGAGACGCTTGACTGCTTGCCAGATAGTGTTCATCCACCACCCCATACCCATCAGGACAACAGATAGGAGGACGTTGATGATTAGTGTTGGTTCCATGTCAGTTGTCTCCAAAGAGTCGGTCTAAGACGGCTTTCTTCTGCTCGTCTGTGTATTCAGGCCACTTGAGTACTTCCTCTATTGTTCTTCTACACCCGATGCAAACAAAGTCACTGTCTGACTCACACACGTCCACGCAAGGTGACCCCACGGAAGCACCGTGTGAAGATTTGATATAATCGACGGAGGGCGAGGAAGTTTCCGAGCCGGAGGGAGAATCAACTGTTGATGCCGAATATGTCATCAATCTGATCCTCTGTGTATCCCATAACTTGTGCTAGGCTTAGTAGATCAGGGTGCATACGCTCAAACCGCCCAGAATCTTCCCACATAATCTTAATGCGAGGGTCGGTAGCAGGGTCATCCATCAGTGCTTGAACGTTATCTAGCTCGCCCATTTCTAGCAGGCCTAACTTGAAGTCAGCGCGGGATAGGGATGCGGATTCTCTGGCCTGCTGCAATGCGCGTTCGTCGGGGTTGTAGTCGGGCTTATCAGGTACTGCTGCTTCTGGAAAGTCATCAAGAGTAAAGCCAAACTTCTCAATCTCTGTTGTGTTTTGCTCTAACACCCATTCAGCGCCATCCCAAGACCATTTGTTAATTGAGGCTGCAAGAAGCCCCAAGAACTTTTCTCTCTGTTCTGCTGGCGCAGCATCAAGGTCTTTTCGTGAATTAAACATAGTCTATCTCCAATGTCTTAAGAAGATTGTGTGAGTCTGCCCAAGAGACATGCCCTTTCCAAGCAGCAGAAAATCTATCCAAGCCGCCTTGATCGTTCATCTTCTTGAACATGGCGATCTTTTTCTTAGCTCTTTTTACAGAGTCTTTTCTGATTAGCTTATATCCCGGCCACATCCTGTAGCCTAGAAAATTAACGCCTCTTGATAGACTCTGTACTGACCATTTAGAGAAGTCCATTCGCATCTCTTCCTTAGAGAATTGCTCTAAGCGATCTTTCATATCTCGTAGTTTAACGCTATCGTTATCTACTACCACAATGTCATCCATGTACCTAGCCCAAGCAAAAGGCTTGAGTTCATGGTGTATGAACTTATCAGCAATGCCACCGTACACATTTGCCCACAACTGAGAGCTTAAGCTACCTATGTGCAGTCCTGTTCCAGTATCAGGAACTATGGTCTTGATTAAATCAAGCGTATCTCTACACTTAATCTTAGCTTCAATCTCTTGATATAGCCTAGATCTATTGATGCTAGGAAAGTACTTACTGAAGTCTGTTTTCAGTGTGTGTGTAGCTTGTGGCTTTCTCAAGCAAGATTGAATGTAGACAACCCCGGCGTGTGTGCCTTTATTGGGCCTGCAAGCAAAAGTATAAGGCAACAGCGTTTTCTCAAAGATTGGCTCAATCACGTTGTTGATTGCGTGTTGAACTATTCTATCTCTAAATGGCAGAGCAGATATAAGTCTTTCTTTTGGGTCGAATATCTTGAACTGCCTGTAATCGCCCATAATATAGGCTTTATATGCTATCTCTTCACGCAGCAGTTTTAGGTTAAGAGCAGCATACTCTTTGAACTCTAGGTAACTGTGTGATCTACGCTTGTCCTTTGCCGTCTTTTTGTACGCTATGTCAAAGTTAGTCTCAGAGACAATATCCTCAAACAAGCGTTTGTACTTCTTTCCCATAATAAAAATGCTGGCTCCGTATTTCAGCTTTTTGCATACTCCACGTTATGCCAAACCTAGTAGTGTATTTGCCGAAGCAGGATGACTGAGCTGACCACCTGTGTTAAGTGATCGGCCTGTGTAGCCTTTGCGTACACAGAGCGCGGTTCGGTCGTCACAGACGCCGCGACCGCCGATATTCGTATTCGAATTAGTCGCGGTATTCGTATTGACATAACGTGAGCCAGATTTCGACCCATTATTCCAATTACCGCCCAAATTGGCGAAACGGCCTCTTTACCCCAGTCACCCTTTTTTCTTATTCTTTATCCACTCGCCTAACATTGATGCAGGCTCTGATATAAGTGCTAAAGAATGTTCGTGCTGCTTCTTAGTCAAATGGGAAATGTTTGTCCTAAGAAACCTTAACCAAAACCTAAGCATCGCTAGTCCAGCGTCTGCTGAGTACAACTTAGATATTTGGTTGGACTTGCCTGCTACCATAAACAGGTCTACTTGCTCAAGGAGGCAGCGAATAAACAATTCCCTCGCTACGCCATGCTTCCTTGGTATGCTCTGCGCTATTGGGTAGAGATAAGAGATGACGCGCTCATATTTCTCTACTATTCGCATTTGCTCGGCTGACATCCTCGGGTCTTTTACGAGATTGTCAGTCGGGCTTTCGCCCGCCTTACTCAAGGATCAGGTGGTCACAGACGCCGCGACCGCCGAGACCCGCATTCGAATCAGGCGCGGGATCCGTATTGACATAACGTGAGCCAGATTCCGACCCATTAGGCCAAGCACCGCCCAAAGTGGCGAAACGGACGACACGGAAGCGATTGCCGCGAGATGGGTTGGGCAGTGTTTGGGCAGACGAAGAAAGGATGCTGTCGTTGCTCCATAGACTGATAACGCCTGTGCTTTGAATCACGCCCCAGTGCGAGGTGAACTGTGCGTCTGTGCTTCCACCGGGAAGTCCGGTCGTTCCCGGATCGCTACCACGCGATGCCGCTTCTTTGGTGCCAAAAGCTAGAAGCTGGAAGTCCTCTACGCGCGGTGTACGGAATCCGTGATACCAAAGAGACTCAAAGATGTTCATAGGCTGTGCGTCGGGGTAATTACCCGACCCGTCAATCAGATCAGGCGGGTTTCCGTCACGAGCAGGATTGACACCATGCCTATGCGGAGGCCCAACAAGATGGTCTCCTGCTAAATGGTAGATGCCACACCAAAAAGCACCGTCGCCCACCAGAGTCAAACCACGGGGATCAGCAACAGAAGGCCGCCATTTTAGATCGTAAAAGCTAAACTCGTTGATCTGAGGCGTTGTTCCACCATCGCCAGCGTTAAGGCTGAATGATGCGTTGCCGCCCGGCGCATAGTGAAAACCGCCAATACGACGACCACCAGCAGTAGGAGCTACGTTAAAAGAAGCGTCTGCCTCTAGCGTCCCGTCAGGAGCTACCCAAATGGCGTAATCCGTGCCAGCGCTAAGGGTTGGCATAGCAATACTAGTGCCTGAAGCAATCTCTAGTACCGAGCCGCCCACCTCGACATAGATGGTCTGTCCGGTTTCAGCTGTATCGTTTCCGGTCTTATTCCAAGCTACCGAGTCACGGTTGGCTTTTGCAAAATACCCAGAAGGTGATGCTGCCGCCACCTCATCAATAGCCGCCTGCACGTCGGTCGCTGCAAGCCCGCTGGTTGTGTTATCGTAGCTAGTAGATTCTGCCGTGCCAAGCTGCCGCCAATTACCCCCCGGCGGCTCTGCCGTCTCGCCGTCTTGCAGAGCAATGTAAAACGCATCGCTTGGCGTATGGAAAACAACCTGCCCGGAGTTAAACGTACCCGCAGACCAAACACCTGCAAAGCCGTCAAACTGTACCAGACTTCCAGCCAGCGCCGAATCAACGTCTGATGCCAGAGCGTTTGCATCGGTAACGAAGCCGTCTAAAGCAGAAACAAAAGCCGATGCTTTACTCGCAAATTGTGACTCTGTGTCAGTAATAACAGGCGCAGGAGGTAGCGCCGTGATTTTCGTGATTGTCATTATAGTCCCTCTACTTCAAGTGTTGCTCTCGATGTGCGCTTGTCTGAAAGCACTATATCAAAATCAACGTAATACCCGTACACCAACGTCTCTTCGTGTATCGGATCGTCCGCAAACAATGCGGCATCTGGGCTGCCAATATAAACTGTAGCCTCAGCTCTTCGGTCTGCAAGAATACGCTGTATCCTAGCGACGTCCGCAGTGTTCACAATCAAATCAAGTTCTGCGCGCTTTACGAAAGCTCTCTCAACCACCGTCGGGTTGCCAAACTCGTCTGTTTGCTTAACAGAAAAGTCCCTAATGCTTACACTGGAACCATAGTTAGTGACACCGAGGGTCTGTTGCCGACCGATAAGCAAGAGACCACAAGCCGTTGGCTCACCCGGACGACTAATCGTAACCGTTATCTTCGGGTCTACTATTGGCGGTATGTCCAAAACCACAGAATCTCTGAACCGCGCACCAAATGTTTCAAAGAAATAGCTGTACCAGTTTGAAGATGATGTCTGCAAAACAAAATCGGCGGTCTTGTTATAAACAACACCATTACCATTCTCAACTTTAATTTCAATTTCACTAGCGTCAACATTGAAAAAACTCAGCGCATTTACCAGCCCGCCTGGCTCAAGCACAACCTCAATGCTATCTGATTGGCTAGTCAGAGTGCCTGTGCCGCCGTCAAACATCTTCCAACGATTAGTAAAGCCAAGATCAAGCCATTCGTTTGGCGAATCTGGTGGAAAGTTATCAAGGTTGCTGTCAGTGAGCGATTCGTAACGACGTTGAACATCTCCCAGCACAGATACAATGTCACCCGTATTATAGGTCACAGTGTTATCGTATTTGTCCTCACCTGTCGCTGTTTCTGGAACCGTGCTAGAGGTGAGAACAGCCTCAGGGTTTGTGACTTCGTATGGCGGGATGTCGGTTGGCCTAATAATAATCATCTATGTACGCTCCGGTGGCAAACCATCAATATCGAACTTCTCAAGCGTGTCGCGTGTGCGCTTGGTATTACGAGTTATTTGATACTGTGACTCACCTTGCTCCCTTCTTAGTTCACCGACTTCTTCACGCAATGATCTGATCTCATCAATCATTTCATCCGTTCCCATCATCTTTCTAGTATCGTTGTTACTGTAGATTCTTGACGGGCCTGTTACCTCAAGCTCAGGGCCACGCTCACCCACCATACGCAGGCCACCCTCGTGCATACCACCGTCTGCAAATCCTTTAGCATCAAGGTAGGCGTTTTGCATTCTTGCTAACTGTGCCTGACGTTCTTGGTTCGTAGTTCGGCTTCCGAACCAGTCAGTGCCGAAAGCAGCGATATGCTCTTCGTAAGCTCGACCAACAATACTTTCCCAGAGCGGGTCATTTGTCTGCCCCGGACGCAAGCTGCTAGGAGGTGTAGGGCGCTCCTCAAAGCTGGGCGCGTTCTCCGGCGCACTGATTGATGCAAAACTTTGCTGAGCAGATTCCGCTGCACTAATCGAAGCACCAAGATTATTCATTGCCTGACTGACAGTAAGAACGCTATCGTTGATTCCGAAAAGTGCGTTTAGCTGCTCACGCCCTTGGTCGAGTTGTGCTTGTAATGTCCCAAGCTGAGTATCACGCTGGCGCTCTGCATCGTCTCGAAGCTCACGCACTAAGGTTTCAGTCTGCTTAAAGTCTCTTTGGTAGTCAGTGAAGCTGCCAAACAGCTGCTGGCTTGGCTCAGCAACTACATCTAGCGCCCTTTCAAGATTACGCTCACTTAGCGTGTCTATACCTTCTTCACGCGCTAGTCTCAGGGATTTCTGTGCTTGCGTTCTAGCAAGTCGAGGGCGTTGCGTTAGAGTCCTGCCTTCAAGACTGTCAAGCGCACTGTTCAGAGCATCAATCGGGCCGGACAGCCGTTCTTCTATGGCATCCTGCTCACGGCGAACCGTGTTCTGCAAAGCTCTGAATGCTTCTCTCGCGTTAGATTCAGTTTCCTGCACCTTCTTGGCCGCGTCCTCAAGAGAAAAGATGAAGCTCAGTATCCCTCGGTTCGCTGACTCAGTAGCGTCTAACTCTAACTGCCGCAGAGAAGCTGTATCTCCGATCACGTTTAGATAACGACGCTCTAGTTCATTCCGCTCATCGTTGATGCGGTTTATCTCTTGCAACCGATCCGCATATTCTTCAAGTGCGTGCAGCCCTTCAAGCCGAATGCGATTGCCTTCACTTAAAGCACCAGCAAGCTCTCTTTCGCGCCGGGCAGCAGTGCGCCTCTCTTTCTCTGATTCGCTAAGCCTTGTGTTCTGCGCGATAGTTGCGATGGTTTCATCTTGGCGCTTCTCTATCGACTCTTTCTGCTTGGCAATCGCCTTGTCCATCTCAGAGTCGCCCAGAGCACCCCCAACAGCACCGCCGATAGCACCACCGATAAACGAGCCAACCGGCCCTCCTATCGCTGCGCCGACCAACTGTCCAGCGGTAGCACCCATGCTCGATTCCATAGAGCCGCCGCCTATCGCGGTTCCGACCAAATTGCCGCCCATACCAGCTAAAGATGTAGCTGCGCCAGCGGCTTGAGAAATGTTAGAGCCTGTCTGAGTGAGGGCTAAGTTGCCCGGGGCACCCGGCCCAGGAGAGATTGCTGTGCTAAGGCCCAGAGACTGACCAACGCCACTTCTTGCAAAGCTAGAGGCTATGTCTGCGCCAGCACCTGCCTGCGTCAAACTACCAAGCAAGTCCCCTGCGCCACCGCCAGACAATAGGCTCTGACCGCCGCTAAGGATGTCTCCAGCGCCACCAACAATCTGCTGTGTAATCGGAATAACGATCTGCTGGCGGATAGCCACAGCAGCCATGTCAGCAAGCGTGCGCTTGAAGATGTCAAGGATTCCGTCTGCTAAGTCGTCAAACGCGCTGAAGCCGTCCTCAAAGATGTTGTAGAAAGCGTCAGAGAACTCGGACTCTACGCTGTCTGCTACGCTTTCAAAGGTATCCTGCATGTCATCTGCAGAATTGTTTGCCTTCTCAACAGCCTTTGGTATTTCTTCCAGTTCGCCTGGGATCTGTACGGTCAGACCTAGAACTTCTCTTAGATCATTGCTAAAAGGCTCAATGTCAGGCTTTACAACAACTTTGTCTAGACGTGTTACCTTTTCTTCTGTTTCCTCAATCTCTCGACCAAAAGAGAAAAGAGCCCGGTTTGCTTCATTTATTCTTCGCTCAGCTTCTGCGCTAAGCGGCTGCATAGGCGATGTTTGTCTACTTGTAAGTACATCCAGCTTATCTAAGATGTCTTTTATTTGCTCTACACGAGAGGCCGCTCTAGACGGTTCTGAGAGCATGTTTTCTGGGAAGATGAAATCAAGTATTGACTGACCACCAGCCAAAATAAACTTTTCTGCTTCTAGGTATAATGCTCCTATTTTTTCAGATATAGTTTCAATATCACCTTCTGCGTTCTTTGCAGATTCTGCAGCCCTATCGATCCCACGGCTTAACTCTAAAAGCAAAACAGCCATTCCTGCTGGCCCTCGCAGGAATGACGTTGCAGTTTTTAATCCGGTGAATGCTCCTGCAAGGGAGCCAACGCCTCCTGCTGCAGCATACGCCCAACTAGCTAGTTTTATTGCAGCTAATGTCCCTGCAATTCTGGCAACAGTTTCAATAGCGTCAATGTTTTCTCTAAATGCACTCGCTAGTTCTGATACAGCTTCTGCTGCTCCCAAAATAGCTTCTCTGTTCTCAACTAAGAACTCTTGCATGGCGACGGTGAGTTCGCCTTGTATCTGCCCGACAACAGCATTTAGCTGTGTCTGCATATCAGATGCAGCACGTACTACGTCTTCAGAAGCTAATGTTGCTTGACTGCCGAATCGGTCAATTCCGTCAGTACCCTGCATCAAAAGAGGTAGCAGGCGGTTACCGATGTCGTCGCCTAAAATCCGAACAGCAGCAGTGTGCCTGCGAGTTGAACTCTCTGTCTGCGAGATAGCATCTGCAAACGTTCTGAACAACTGCTCGCCGTTTTTGCCCCGCAGATCATCAACCTCAATGCCGACCAGCTTAAAGTCGTCAATGAACGACTGCATGCCAGATTTAGCATCTTCAGCACGATCTGAAAGCGTGCCGAATACA
>NZ_JBAKFM010000006.1:0-5971 GCF_040838495.1 Spiribacter pallidus
TCAGTCACCCGACCGACGCAAGTCGTGCCGCTCCGGTATCGCTCGTTGATCGATCGCGGCAGCCGGTCAGCTTGGACCCGGTCATGCGACACCTCGCTTGGTGGCTTGTACGGCATGTTGAAGAACCGGACCTTGTGGTGTGGGTCGTGAAGCAAGGCGGTCAGTTACATCCAGCGTTTGCCCCTAAAATCGAAGAGGCGTTGATAAAAGAATCCCCAGCTTCTAATGCCGGCCAAAACGAAACGCCCCAGCAGTATGCCGAACAGGGAAAGGCTGCTCCCTCCTTGGATCCGCGGCTTCGCCAGCTTTGGCATCTGATTCTCGCGGGGCGCGTGTACACAGGCAGAGGCGACTTGGGTTTGTTTGGGTGGCCAAAGCTTTTTCAAGCCTGCGGCCTGAGCGCTGGCTTACGGTCACAGCTTCGAGCATTTCTGACGCCCTGCCTGGCGTTGGGGCCGCCGCTGAGGCCATGGCGTGACTTGGGGGGTGGCAACGCGGCGGCGGGTTCATCCGGCGACATGACTGCCCTCGTGGATTGGAAAGTCCGCCTCAGGGCGAAGCACGTGTTCACGCCGCTGGATGAACTGGCGGCCAATGAAGATTTGCAAACGGGCCTCCCGGATCTACTCGATGACTTCTCGGCACTGCTCCGGGATGCGCTGGATTTGATGCGGGCGATGGGCGGTGCGGATGACCATCAGGACCGGTCCTTCCTTGCGTGGCCCTCAATCACCGATCACGCGCAGAATGCCGACTATGACGAATGGGTCGCGTTGATTGTTCTCGCGCGGGATGCCTGGCTTGCAACGGCCTCGATCCAGCCGGAACGGGCGGCTCTAGCGGCGAAGACCTGGTGGCATTTGCCGTATCCGTGCTTCAAAAGGCTCGCACTGTTTGCGGCCGCGCAGGGGAATTTGATCCCCCCAGAGGATGCCGTTGATTGGCTGTTGGATGAGGACGCGCATTGGCTGTGGTCCCCACAGGTTCAGCGCGAGGTCATGCGGTTGTTGGTGTCCCTGGGGGCGCGGATCGGTGCACCAGCGCGGTGGCGATTGGAAACCGCGATCCTGGCGGGTTCAGACCGGCATGAGGTCGATGGCACGGATGACGACGAGCGGCGACGCGCCGCGGCTGATCGCTCGGTCTGGCTTCGACTCATAAGGCTAAAAGAGGGAGACACTGACGCGCTGGGGGAAGACGCGGATGAGCGGCTGGCAAGTTTGGAGACAGCGTATCCCCAGTGGCCTATCGCCCCGGATGACGGTGACGACTTTCCGCTACGTTGGCTGGATGGCAGTGAGCTCGGCGAGCCGATACCAACGCCTTACCGATGCAAAGACCTCGTGGATTGGCTACAGCGGCACCCTAGTCGAGATGACTGGAATGATGATGCCTGGGCGGAGCGCTGTCGCCACGCCTTCCCCGCCGCTGTTTGCGCACTCAAGGCGCTGGCTTGTCGTGATGTTTGGGTGACCGATCGATGGGCCGAGGCCCTCAACGCATGGCGGGGTCAACATCACCTGCGTCAGTCGTGGCGCCGCTTAGCTCCGCTGCTGATGCGGATGCCCGATGACCAGTTCACCGAGATATTGCCGGCGGTGACTCATTGGATTGAACGGGTCGCAGAGGCTCGTCAGCCGGCAGATCGTCAGCTTCTCGCACTGGTGGATCGGATTTTCCATGCCTCGGAGGTTGCCGAGAACGATGAAGAGTTCCAGGCATTTGGGGATGATCCACTTATAGCGGCCATCAATGAGCCCATTGGCCATACCACGCAGGCGCTGATCAATGCCTGGCATGGGGAGGCCCTCAAAGATGGACAAGGCCTGCGTGAACTAATCCGATTGCGGTTCGAGCAAGTACTGAATAGCCCGCAGCCCCGTTATATTCGTGGCCGTGTGGTGCTCGCGCGTGACGCGGTGACGCTCTTCCGCGTGGACCCCGAGTGGACGACACATAACCTGCTGCCCTGGTTTGATTGGCAGACGCGGCCTGATGCCGCCGCCGCTGTCTGGCAGGGTTTCCTCAGCGCGGGCCGCTTGCATCCGCCGATGCTTCTCACGATGAAAGCGAGTTTCCTCGAGACCGCTGGTCATTATCCGGAGCTGGGCGTCTTGGGTGACAATTACGCTGCCATGTTGGTCAGCCTGGGGCTGCAACAGGACAATCGATTTGAAGCCGCCGAGCTACGGAAGGCGCTTGAAGCCATCGGCGATGAGGGGCTCGCGCAGGCTGCGAGGGCGCTGACGCGTGGCCTGGCCGCCGCGGATGACCGACGCCAGGCGTATTTCGAGCATCGTGTGGTGCCATTCGTCGATGAGGTATGGCTGCGGACAGAGAATATGGTCTCGTCGCGGGTTGCCGAAGCGCTTGCCGAGCTCTGTATCGTCGCCGATGAGAACTTCCCTGAGGCGTTATGTTTGGTGAGGCATTGGCTGGTTCCGGTGGCATATCCCTATGGCCTCATCCACCGGCTAAGAGAATCGGGGCTTTGCGAACGTTTTCCTGAGGCGGCTTTGCGGTTTCTGGGCTCAGTTATCAAAACTACCTCACGATGGTCACCGGGGGACTTAATCCTTTGTCTGGAGGCTATCGCTTCCGCAATGCCTGTGCTGTCCGATGATCCGGTATTTAACCGTCTTAAGAACTTGAATGGCATCCCTTAATCGTTTCGGGGCAACTCCGGAATCGGAAGATCTCTCTCTGGTCCACGGTGGTTGCCCGAAAATCCTCTTGTTCGCTAACACCGATTGGTATCTCTACAACTTTCGTGGCTCGCTGGCCCTGACGTTGCGGGAAGCGGGCCATGAGGTGCTGCTGCTATCGCCGCCGGGGCCGGACGGTAAGCGGCTGCAGGTGCTTGGCCTGCGCTGGATGCCCGCACCCATGGAGCGGCTCAGTCTGAACCCGCTGCGCGAATTGCGCCTCCTGACCTGGCTGATTCGGTTGATCCGGCGCGAGAACATCGATCTAGTGCACGGGTTTACCATCAAATGCGCGGTCTATGGGGCGCTCGCCGCGCGGCTGACCGGCAACCGGCCCCGGGTCAGTGCCGTGGCGGGAATGGGGTATGTGTTTACCAGCCAGTCGACGAAGGCGCGGTTTCTGCGGCCCGTGGTTCGAGGGGTTCTGCGCGCCGCGTTAGGTGGGCGGCGAGGCCGCCTGATCCTGCAGAACGGGGACGACGTGGCGGTTTTCGAGCAGGCGCGTCTGATCGATCCTAGTCACATCCGACTGATTAAGGGGTCCGGGGTGGATCTGGCGCGATTTACTCCGCCTCGCGAACCATTGGTCTCGCCGCCATTTCGGGTCGTCCTGCCCGCACGGCTGCTCTGGGACAAGGGAGTTGGCGAACTGGTTGAGGCATCGCGGCACTTGAAGGCCCGCGGCGTGGCGGTGGAGGTATTGCTCGCCGGCGAGCCCGATGCCGGCAATCCCGCTGCCGTGCCTGAAGAGGCTATCCGCCGTTGGCATGACGAAGGGCTCGTTCAGTGGCTCGGTAAGGTCGACGACATGCCGGATCTCTTTCAGTCAGTGCATGCAGTGGTGCTCCCAAGCTATCGGGAGGGGTTGCCGAAAAGCCTCATCGAGGCGGCCGGGTGCGCCCTGCCGCTGGTGACCACCGATGTCCCCGGCTGTCGTGAAGTGGTCACTGACGGAGTCGATGGCCTGCTTGTACCGGTACGGGAGGCGGCGGCGCTCGCCGACGCCATCGAGCGACTCGTGCGCGATCCCGCGCTGTGCGAGCGGCTGGGAGAAGCGGCAAGGCGAAAGGCCCGGGCCGAGTTTGATGAGCGAATCGTCATTGAGCGCACGATGGCGGTGTATGAAGAGTTGCTGCCTGCGCGCATGGAGTGAGCGTGGCTGGTTAGAGCGAGCCGCCCACACCCCTTACCCACACGCGTCATAACCACCCCTCCGCACCAACGGAATCCTCAATGTCCATGAATCTGCCCAGTGACCCCCGCGTGGCCGTCATCGGCCTCGGCTATGTCGGTCTGCCGCTGGCGGCGGCCTTCGCTGAGGCCTATCCCGTCACCGGATTTGATATTGATCCACGCCGTATCCGCGAGCTCGAGGCGGGCCGCGACCGCACCGAAGAGCTGAGCGGGGAGGAAATGGCCACCGCCGCCGCCCACGGCATCCGCTACACCGGCGATCCCGAGGCCCTGCGCGACTGCAATGTCTTCGTGGTCACCGTGCCTACGCCCATTGATGAACACCGCCGCCCGGATCTCACGCCACTGCTTAAGGCCAGCGAGACCGTCGGTCGGGTCATCCAGCCCGGTGCTGTGGTCATCTATGAATCCACCGTCTACCCTGGCGCCACCGAGGAGGACTGCATTCCGGTGATCGAACGGGTCTCGGGGCTGACCTATGGCGAGGATTTCCACGCCGGCTACAGCCCCGAGCGCATCAACCCCGGCGATAAGGCCCATCGAGTGACGGATATCGTCAAGGTCACCAGCGGTTCATCGCCTGAGGTCGCTGATTTCGTCGATGCCCTCTACGCCCGGGTTATTACCGCCGGTACACACAAGGCCCCGAGCATCGCGGTCGCCGAGGCCGCCAAGGTCATCGAGAACACTCAGCGCGATGTGAACATTGCGCTCGTCAACGAACTGGCCATGCTCTTCAACCGCTTGGGTCTGGATACGGAAGCCGTACTCGAGGCCGCCGGCACGAAGTGGAATTTCCTGCCGTTTCGCCCGGGGTTGGTGGGTGGTCACTGCATTGGGGTGGATCCCTATTATCTGACTCACAAGGCCCAGGCCGTGGGCCACCACCCGGAGATGATCCTCGCCGGCCGGCGCCTCAATGACGCCATGGGTGCCCATGTGGCCCACGAGGTGGTCAAGGGCCTGATCCAGCGGGGTGTTTGCATCCCCGAGGCCCGCATCCTCGTGCTGGGCCTCGCTTTCAAGGAAGACACGCCGGACCTGCGCAACACCCGCGTGATCGACATCGTCCGCGAGCTCCAGGACTACGGCGCCACGGTCGCCGTCCATGACCCGGTAGTGGATGCCGAGGAGGCACGGGAGGAGTTTGGGTTGGAGTTGGTGCCGGTGGAGGCGTTGGAAGGGCTCGCCGGTGCGGGTGCCGATAACGCCGGTGGCTATGACGCCGCCATTCTCGCCGTGGCCCATCGGCCGTTTGTGGCGCTGGGTGCCTCCGGCATCCGCCAATGGCTCAAGCCCGATGGGTATCTCTACGACGTGAAATACGCCTTTGACGCCGATGCGGTGGACGGGCGCTTGTAACGCCCTCCCGCACAATCTCCATGATCTCAAAAGGGCTGGCAGCCACGGTTGCCGGCCCTTTTTTGTTGGCGCTGCTCATAATGCTCATCTATCTCACCTTCACCCGCGGCCCCTCGTTGTACGCCCGCCGCATGACATCGGTATGGATCCAGTCGAGGGTATGGGTGTAGTGGAGGATGGAGGTGCGCAGGTCTTCATGCCCGATCAGGTCCTTCATCAGGATGTGGTCATCCGTGCCGGCGCGTGAGCGAGTCTCGCCATCAAAGAGCTCGCGCAACTGCGCCAAAGCCTCCGGCTGGAACATCGTTGCCGCCTTCTGGGGCAGCGTCTCGGCAAAGCCGGGGTGGCGCATGGCGTAGACGCGCAGGATCAGCCAGGACACAAAGCTGTGCCGCAGCAGATGAAAATCCACCTCGCCGCCTAGATGCTCGCGCATCAGGCCGATGATCGGATCGATCAAGGCCTCCCGGGTATACCTATCGGGATTATCCCGGGGCCCGAAAAGCGCGATCTGATTGATCTTCCAGCCCTTAAAGCGTGGATCGGCAAACTGCTGGCGTCGTGCCTCGGCGAATTCCCTAAACCACCTAACCACTTTGGGCGGCGCCAGCACATCCAGCGGGATCGAGCGGGTTGCCGCTGCGGTTTTTCCCTCGGACACCGTCACCCGCACCTCGCCGTGGTCAATGTCGACATCTTTCAGGGTGAGG
>NZ_JBAKFM010000007.1:0-1283 GCF_040838495.1 Spiribacter pallidus
TGAGGTGGACCCCATCCTTCGGACCATTGGTAGCGGTTAAGTTGTAAAGACCGGTGGCGTCTTCATCGGCACTAAGTTTCCGGCATATGATCCCAGTGGACCTCAGCCGGGGTTCTTTGATCAAGCGCGGTATGTGGCCGCTCCGTGTTGTAGAAGTCGATGTAACTGCCGAGCCCTCGCTCCAGGGCCGTCGGGCTGTCGTAGCCTCGTAGGTAGATGTCCTCGTACTTCAGTGTTCGCCACAGTCGCTCGACGAAGACATTGTCGAGGGCCCGGCCACGGCCATCCATGCTGATCAGGATGTCCCACGCCTTGAGTCGCTCGATCCACTCGGTGCTGGTGAACTGCGCGCCCTGATCGGTATTGAAGATCAGCGGCTGACCCTGATCGAGGGCCGCATCCAGCGCTTCGACGCAGAAGCCGGTGTCGAGCGTGTTCGACAGGCGCCATGAGACAACATAACGACTGAACCAGTCGAGCACGGCCATCAGGTACATGAACCCGCGCCGCATCGGGATATACGTGATGTCGGCACACCAGACCTGGCAACTGTGCTCGATGGCGAGGCCGCGCAGCCGATACGGGTAGACCGCATGCGCCGGATGCGGCCGACTGGTGTGAGGCCCCGGCGCGATCGCCTGCAGGGCCATCAGTCGCATTAACCGCTGGATGCGCTTGCGGTTGACCCGATAGCCCTGGCGCTGGAGCCAGTGGGTCATCTGCCGGGAGCCGAAGAACGGTGTGCGCAGGTACTGCTTGTCGATCTGCCGCATCAGCGCGAGGTTCTCTGGCGTCTCGCTGGCCGGCGCGTAGTAATACTGCGAGCGGGGCAGGCCGATCAGCTCGCACTGGCGACGAATCGAAAGCTCGGTGTGTTCCGTTTCGATCAGCCATCGGCCTACTCCTTGAGCTGGCTGGACTTTTTTTTCAAAAAATCCAGCTCCACCTTGAGCCGGCCGATTTCCTCGTAGAGCGGCGCCGCGACCTCCTCGGCGCTCGGCGTGCGGCGGGCCCGTGCCGCTGTCGACTCAAATAGCTCAGGGACGTTATCGAGCAACTGCCGCTTCCACTGGCTGATCTGCGTCGGGTGAACCTGAAACTCCTGCGCGATCTCGCTGGCGGTCTTGTGGCCCTTGGCCGCCTCGAGGGCAACGCGGGCCTTGAAGTCCGGACTGAGCCGTTTGCCTCGTCCTCGGGTCATGGTGAAGGCTCCTCTGCAATGGGCCGAGGATAGCCTCCGAATCTTTACTTCTCACCTGGTCCGAAAACCGGGGTCCACTTCA
>NZ_JBAKFM010000008.1:0-1123 GCF_040838495.1 Spiribacter pallidus
GTGAGCCTGGATGCCTATATCTCTGTCCGCGGTGTGCGCTATAGCGTGCCGGGGCATCTAGCCCAGCAGCGAGTGAGCGTTCGCCAGACGCTGGACGGCGAGATCGAGATCCGCGATCTCGCAGGACACCCGGTCGCCCACCACCGGCTTGCCACTGACGGCGAGCGCTTCGTCACGGTCGCCGAACATCACGCTTGCCTATGGGACCAGGTGCGGGTCCAGACCCGTGACCTGGGGTACTACACGGAGGTGCTGTGATGGAACTCGGCACACTACTGGAGCGCTTGAAGCTCCAAGGCCTAGACGAGCAGCTCGACACCGTCTGCGAACAGGCTGCCAAGCGGGATCTCGACTACCGAGCGTTCCTCAGTGAAGCGCTCAAAGCCGAGTGGCAGTCCCGGAGCGTCCGGGGCGTGGAGACGCGACTGCGCCAAGCACGCTTCCCTGCAATGCACACACTGGAGGCCTTCGACTTCAGCTTCCAACCCAGCATCGACCGCAAGGTCATCCGGGAGCTGGCCTCGCTGGCGTTCGTCGAGCGCGGGAACAACGCCGTGTTCCTGGGACCACCCGGGGTGGGCAAAACGCATCTGGCCATCGCGCTGGGCATCAAGGCGGCGCAGGCCGGTCATCGGGTGGTGTTCCTCACCCTCGATGAACTCCTCGCCAAGTTACGCAAGGCGAGTGCTGAGCAAAAGCTCGAGCGGGTGTTAAAGCAACTGACCTACCCGAAGGTCCTCATCCTTGATGAACTGGGCTATCTGCCTATGAGCCGCGATGAGGCGAGCCTGTTCTTCCGACTGGTTGCCCGCAGATACGAGAAGGCGAGCCTGATCCTAACCTCGAACAAGGGCTTCGCTGACTGGGGAGAGGTCTTCGGCGATCCGGTGATGGCCACTGCCATCCTGGATCGGCTGCTCCATCATGCCACCACGGTGAATATCAAAGGTGAGAGTTACCGACTCAAAGAAAAGCGCAAAGCCGGGCTGCTCGCCAAAAACCGCTCATCTCAGACCGTCAAGGAGGCCGCTATAGAGGAACCCGGGGAAGACGAGACCTTGATGTGATGATCGGGGGACATCTCACTCCGGTGAAAAGGGCCCTTCTGGATCCGGTGTTTACA
>NZ_JBAKFM010000009.1:0-1114 GCF_040838495.1 Spiribacter pallidus
TGTAATGACCCCCGGGTTTCTGCACACCTTATGACGCTAATGCCGGGTGTGCACTGGGTGCCGCATAGCCCAAAGACTGATGCGGCCGTTCGTTGTTGTAAAACCGGATCCATTGCCCGACCACATGGCGGGCATGAGCCAGCGACTCGAACCGATGCTGCCAGATGCATTCCTCTTTTAGGGATCGGAAGAAACGCTCCATCAGCCCGTTCTGCTCTGGTGTGTAGGGCGTGATGAACTCCTGGGTCAGTCCGTAATCGGTGACCGTTTTGGTGTACTGCTTCGAGGAGAACACCAACCCGTTGTCCGATCGCAGCATCAGTGGCCGCTCAACGCGCTGCAGGTGCCCCAGGCGGCTGATCAAGGCTTCCTCGAGCGTGGCTTCCGCGGTTGCCGTGGCACCGCTGCTGGATAAGCGCCAGCCAAGGATCTCTCGGGTACAACAGTCGATCACGGCAGCCAATGCACCGCGCCGGTCCCGACCGCACCAGACATGGCAGATGTCTGTCGCCCAACGCTCATCGGGCTGGTGAGTCACCGATGGCAGCGCCTTCGCCCTTGGCCGAAAGCCCTGAGGCCGCTTGCGCACCTGCCAGCCCTTGATCTGCAAGATCCGCTGGATCGGCTTTTTGTTCTCGCCAAGGACGATCGCCAGGCGCCGGTATCCATAGGTCGGGAACCGCTGCATGGCCAACTTCACGCGATCTGTTAGCATTGGATCGGTGGCCTTCGGCCGAGCCTTTGGTTTGTAGTAGATCGACCGCCTCGGGACGCCCAGCCAGCCACAGAGCTTGCTGAGCGAGACACAATGACCTTCGGCCAGGAGCTCCGCCTGCAGCGATCTCACGAGTTCTCCTCGTCGTCGAGCAGGCGCCGATACTTTTTTAGCGCGTAGATCTGCAGATGGGCATCCCCGAGTGCCTCTCGGGTCTCCTGCAGCTCCTTTTCGTATTGCTCGCGCACGTCCCTGGGTCGCGTGCGAAAGCCGTTCTCCATGCTCCGCTCGGCTTCCTCAACCCAACGCTCGACCTCGGCAACGGTGAGGTCATGCTGCCGGGCTACCTCAACTGGCGTGGTCTTGCCCTTGAAGATATCGATCACCACCGCCGATTTG